>NZ_LDQA01000007.1 GCF_001475935.1 Aureimonas ureilytica | reverse complement strand
GCGGAACGCGCGTTCCGCAAGTGCCCCGTCACGTCGCGCGGGATGAAACCGGCGTCAACCCTTCGTGATCACCCGTCCCATCACATTCGGTCTCGAACGCCGTTTTCTATTCCGTTCGTCACCCGGTCAGATGATCGCGAGCGGCATCTTGCGCTCGGGCGGCGGAAACGCCTCGTCCAGAAGCGCCCAGTCCTCAGCGTCGAGCCGGATGTCAATGGCCTCGGCATTCTCGCGCACATGCTCCAGCGAACTGGCCTTCGGAATCGCAATCGTGCCGGGGCGGCGCAGCGTGAAGGCCAGCGCGATCTGGGCCGGGGTCTTGTCGTGCCGGTCGGCCACTTCCAGAAGTTCGGGCCGGCGCAGGAGCGAGCCGCCCTGCCCGATCGGAGAATAGGCCATGGTCGCGACGATCCGCTCTTCCAGCCAGGGCAGAAGGTCGAACTCCGTGCCGCGATGGTCGAGATTGAGAAGAATCTGATTGACGGCGCAGCGGTCTCCGCCCTCCACCTCCATCAGCTCGTCCATGTCGGACACGTCGAAATTCGATACCCCCCAGCGCAGGATCTTGCCGGCGTCGATGAGATCCTCCATCGCCGCGACCGTCTCGCCCAGCGGGAAACGCCCACGCCAATGCAGGAGATAGAGGTCGAGCCGGTCGGTGCCGAGCCGTTCCAGACTCGCCTCGCAGGCCGCGATCGTTCCGCGCCGCGAGGCATGGCTCGGCGCAACCTTGGACACGAGAAACACCTCGTCGCGCCGCCCGGCGATGGCTTCGCCGACCAGTTCCTCCGACGCGCCGTCGCCGTAGATTTCGGCCGTATCGATCAGATTCATGCCGAGATCGAGCCCGAGCCGCAGAGCGGCCAGCTCGTCATTCATCCGCGCGCTCGTCTCGCCCATCATCCACGTGCCTTGCCCGAGCGCCGGCACGCTCGTTCCGTCGGCCAGTTCCACCACTCTCATGTCTTGGGTCCTTTCGCGGGAATGCCGTCGGCCCTTCACCTAACGCCCGTCCCCGCCAACGGGAACACGCGACCCGTCCGGGCGTTGATAGAAAATGTTCAATTCAGGGAGTGGCCAAGATGTCTTCGACAATGGGAACCGGACCGATCTCCGAGTTGCAGGTCGGGGCCGACAACATTGAGGCGAGCCGCGTCAACGGAACGCGCGTCTACAACACGGATGGCGACAATCTCGGTCATATCTATGACGTCGTGATCGGCAAGCGGGACGGGCGCGTGAAATACGCGATCATGTCCTTCGGCGGGTTCCTCGGCATTGGCGAGGACTACCATCCGATCCCTTGGGACGTTCTGAAATATGACGAGCGTCAGGGCGGCTATGTGGTCGGCATCACGATCGACCAGTTGAAGAACGCCCCCCGCTACGCCTCCGACACCTCGCCGGATTGGGTCGATCCCGCCTATGGCAAGCGTATCGACGATTATTACGGCGTATCCTACTGACGTTCACGACATTCCAAACCAAAAGGGGCGGCTCACCGAGCCGCCCCTTTTTTTTAAATTACGGCGCAGATCAAGCTGCGACGAGATCGCCGCTAGCCGCCGATTTGGAGCCGACGACGTAGAAGTTCAGGCGGTCGGTGCCGCTCGAAATCTTCACACGGTCCTCGTCCTTCACCTGCCCCATCAAGATGCGCTCGGCGAGCGGGTCCTGCACCTCGCGCTGGATGACGCGCTTCAGAGGACGCGCGCCATAGGCAGGGTCATAGCCACGCTCGGCCAGCCAGTCGCGCGCGCTGTCGTCCAGTTCGAGAACGATCTTGCGCTCTTCCAGAAGCTTCTCCAGACGCTTCATCTGGATGTCCACGATCGCGCCCATGTCCGCCCGCTTCAGGCGGTGGAACAGGACGATTTCGTCCACGCGGTTCAGGAATTCCGGGCGGAAGGCCGTGCGCACCACGTCCATCACCTGGCCCCGAACGGCGTCCACCTCCTCATCGTCGCGAAGGGCGACGAGATATTCGGAGCCGAGGTTCGATGTCATGACGATCAGAGTGTTGCGGAAGTCCACTGTGCGGCCCTGCCCGTCGGTCAAACGCCCGTCGTCCAGCACCTGCAGCAGGATGTTGAAGACGTCCGGGTGCGCCTTTTCGATCTCGTCGAACAGGATCACCTGATAGGGCCGCCGCCGGACGGCCTCGGTCAGAACGCCGCCTTCCTCGTAGCCGACATAGCCCGGAGGCGCGCCGATCAGCCGGGCCACGGAGTGCTTCTCCATGAATTCCGACATGTCGATGCGCACCATCGCCGTGTCCTCGTCGAAGAGGAACGTGGCGAGCGCCTTGGTCAGCTCCGTCTTGCCGACGCCCGTGGGGCCGAGGAACATGAACGAGCCGATCGGGCGGTTGGGGTCCTGCAAGCCGGCGCGCGCCCGGCGCACGGCCTTGGACACGGCCTGCACGGCCTCGCCCTGCCCCACGACGCGCTTGGCGATCGAATCCTCCATGGAGAGAAGCTTCTCGCGCTCGCCCTGCATCATCCGGTCCACCGGAATGCCGGTCCAGCGAGAGACGACCTGCCCGATATGGTCGGCCGTCACGGTTTCCTCGACCATGGAAACCTTGCCGTCGGCCGCTTCCGCTTCCGTCAGCTCGCGCTCCAGCTGCGGGATCTCGCCATAGGCGAGTTCGCCGGCGCGCTGATACTCGCCCTTGCGCTGCGCGATGGCGAGTTCGTTGCGCGCCTCGTCCAGACGCTTCTTGAGGTCGGCCGCAAGCCCGAGCTTCGATTTCTCGGCCTGCCAGGAGGTGGTGAGCCGATCGGACTCCTCTTCCAGATTGGCGAGTTCCGCTTCGAGCCGCTCCAGCCGCGAGCGCGAGCCGTCGTCATGCTCTTTCTTCAGCGCCTCGCGCTCGATCTTGAGCTGCACGACGCGCCGGTCGATTTCGTCCAGCGCTTCCGGCTTGGAATCGACGGCCATGCGCAGGCGCGCCGCGCCCTCGTCCACGAGGTCGATCGCCTTGTCCGGCAGGAAGCGGTCGGTAATGTAGCGGTTCGAGAGCTGCGCGGCGGCCACCAGAGCCGAGTCCGAGATGCGCACCTTGTGGTGCTGCTCGTACTTTTCCTTGAGGCCGCGCAGGATCGAGATCGTGTCCTCCACCGTCGGCTCGGACACGAAGACGGGCTGGAAGCGGCGGGCGAGCGCCGGGTCCTTCTCGACATGCTTGCGATATTCATCGAGCGTGGTGGCGCCGACGCAGTGCAGCTCACCGCGCGCCAAGGCCGGCTTCAGGAGGTTGGACGCGTCCATCGCGCCATCCGCCTTGCCCGCGCCGACCAGCGTGTGCATCTCGTCGATGAAGAGGATGATGCCCCCTTCCGCCGCCGTCACTTCGGAGAGAACCGCCTTCAGACGCTCCTCGAACTCGCCGCGATATTTCGCGCCGGCGATCAGCGCGCCCATGTCAAGCGCCATCAGCTGCTTGTCGCGCAAGCTCTCGGGCACGTCGCCATTGACGAGGCGCAGCGCCAGACCTTCGGCGATGGCCGTCTTGCCGACGCCGGGCTCGCCGATCAGAACCGGATTGTTCTTGGTGCGGCGGGATAGAACCTGGATCGTGCGGCGGATTTCGTCGTCGCGCCCGATCACCGGGTCGAGACGGCCCTCGCGCGCATCCCTGGTGAGATCGCGGGCATATTTCTTGAGCGCGTCATAGCCCTGCTCGGCGGAGGCCGAGTCGGCCGTGCGGCCCTTGCGCAGCTCGTTGATCGCGGCGTTCAGCGCCTGCGGATTGACGCCGGCCTTGGCCAGAATGTCGGCCGTCTTGGCGCTCTTCTCGATGGCCAGCGCAAGAAGCAGGCGCTCGACCGTGACGAAACTGTCGCCGGCCTTCTTGGCGATCTCCTCGGCGGTCGCGAAGACCTTGGCGGTCGGCGCGGCGAGATAGATCTGCCCGTTGCCGCCCGAGACGCGCGGCAGCGCATCCAGCGCCGCGTCGACGCCCAGGCGCACATCCTTCGACCGGCCGCCCGCGCGATCGATCAGGCCAGAGGCCAGACCTTCGTTGTCGTCCACCAGCACCTTCAACAGGTGCTCGGGCAAAAACTGCTGATGGTCACGCGAGAGAGCCATGGTCTGCGCGGCCTGCATAAAGCCGCGAACCCGCTCGGTATAGCGTTCCATATCCATTCGTTTCGTCTCCTTATCAGCTCTCCACCCGCTCGGCGGCATGGAGCCCGTATCCTGGGAGTCGGCTGCCATCCGGCCAGCCGCTGATAGAGCATATGGTGGCGTTTCAGTCCGATCAAAGAGGGGATCGGCCCCGCCCGAGGCCTCCCTCCCATCTTTTTTCACAGCGCTGTGAAGGGACCCAAAACGCGAAAAGGCCCGGCGGATGAGCCGGGCCTTTCGATGCGGATAGAGACGTGCGGTCAGTCGTGCGAGGCGAGTTCCAGATCGGACGCACCGCCCTCACCTTCGCCGCCTTCGCCCTTCTTCTTGCGCGGGCGGCCCGGCTTGCGCTTGGCGGCCGCATCAGCATCAGCAGCTTCGGGTGAAACAGCGGGAGCGGCGGCAGCGCGCGGACGGCGCTTGGGCTCCTCCGTGCTGGCGGGCGCCACAGCGGCCTCACCCTCGCTCGGCGCGGCCTCGCGGCGCGCGCGGGGACGGCGCTTGGGCTCGTCCGATGCGGCTTCGCCGGCGGGCGACACAGGCGCAGGCACCGGAGCCGCAGGGGCGACGGTCGCAGCAGGAGCCGGCACCGGATTCGTCTCGACCGGCGCGGGCGCGGGCGCCGCGTTGTGGGTCTCGACGCTCTCAGGACGCGGCGCGGCCGGAGCCTCGCCCGAAGCCTGCGCTTCGCCGGCCTGCGCCGGGGCACCCTCGGGGCGCTGGTCGTCGCGGCGGCGATCGTCGAACCGGCCGAAGCGCTCTTCGAAGCGGCGCTCGCCGCTGCGATCATTGCGCTCGCCCCGCTCGTTGAAGCGCGGGCGGTCGCCGCGATCGCGACGGTTTTCGCGATTGTCCCGGTTGTCGCGGCGCTGGCCCTCGAAACGCGGCCCCTCGCCCTGCGGCGCAGCGCGGTTCTCCTCGCCTTCCGGCGCGGCGTAGGGCTGCGGCCCGGTGCCCGCAGGCCCCTGCTGCTGGCGGTCGCGGTAGCCATTGTCGTTGCGATCGCGGTTGTACGGGCGGTCGCCGCGCTCCCCGCGCTCGCCACGGAATTCGCGGCGCTCGCCGCGGTCGTTCCGCTCGCCGCGATGGTCGCGGTTCTGGCCGTCCCGGCTTTGGCCATCCCGGTTCTGGCCATCGCGGGACTGGTAATCCCGGTTCTGATGTTCGCGGTTCTGGCCGTCGCGGTTCTGGCGCTCGCCGCCATGGCCGTTGAAGCCCTGGCCGCCCTGGCGCTCGCCCTGCGGGGTCGCCGCCGGCATCTCGCCACCGGCACCCTCTTCCAGATCGTCCTCGAACTCGTCGAAGTCGCGCTCGGGTTGCGAAGGCTTGAACTCGCCCATCGCGGCGGCGACGATCCGACCGTAATGTTCGGCGTGCTGGAGATAGTTCTCAGCCATCACCCGGTCGCCGGACGCAGCGGCGTCGCGCGCCAGCGTTGTGTACTTGTCGGCGATGTGCTGGGCGGTGCCGCGAATCTTGACGTCGGGACCGTTCGACTCAAAGGAGCGGGACAGAGGATTGGGGCCTTTGCGTCCGCCGTTGCCGCTACCGCCGCGCCCGCGCATCCGCTGCTTGTTCTGCTGCTGCTGTCCTGGCCTCATGACCATCCTGTCATCTGGATATCCGGCTCTGCGAGCCGGTTGGGCTCCATATCGCGAAAGCGCGCTCGGCGGCTTCGCTCGGGTCTTCTAGGGAGTGTCTGCCGGGCGAACGGGTGGGTTCGGCCGGCATTCCTCATCTGATGAAGTGTGCGGTCCGTTGCGGCGATCCCCTTCGCCGCGCTGACGGACGGGACGGAGCTTCTTCGAGCGTCCCGCAACCCGGATGGGGGCAATTCCCGTCCGAACGGAGGGGACGTCCCCCTCGGTCATTCCGTCTTTCAGGAACTTGTGTAGTGATCCGCGCGCGATCTCACAAGGGGTTCGCTTGTGTCGCCTCCAAGTTCACGTCAGTTTCCTACTGATTTCCCCTGTTTTTCCAACGCATCGTCGCCGCAAAACCACAGGGCGCGTGCAATGCCGGACAGGTCCGCGCGGGTTTCGCGCCAGCTCAGGCCCGCTTGGCGCGCCAGCGCTCGCACGTCCCCCTCCTGCCCGATGCCGATTTCGAGGAGCAGATCGCCGCCCGGTTTGAGCTTGGGCGCAGCCGTCGCACAGAGCGCGCGATAGGCCGTCAACCCGTCCGTGCCCCCATCCAGCGCCAGCATCGGGTCGTGCTCGCGCACGCCCGCATCCAGCGTCTCGATGTCGGCGGAGGGAATATAAGGCGGATTGCTGACGATCGCGGTGAGCGAGCCGGGCGCGAGCGCCGCCAGATAATCGCCCCGCAGCGCCCAGAAGCGCGCGCCGACGCCTGCCCCTTCCGCATTGCGCCGCGCCGTTTCGAGCGCGCCCTCGGAGAGATCCACCGCCACGCAGCGGCTTTGCGGAAACAGCGCCAGAAGCGAAACAGCGATGGCGCCCGTGCCCGTGCCGATATCGGCAAAGACGAACTCATCCTCACCGCGCGCACGAAAGACTCGCGCCGCCAGTTCCACCAGGATTTCCGTGTCGGGGCGAGGCTCCAGCGTTTCGGGCGAAAGCTCGAACTCGTGGTCGTAGAAGAACCGCCGCCCCAGAATACGCCCCACCGGCTCGCCCGCGAGCCGGCGCGCAGCGCGCTCGGCGAGCCGTGCCGCCGCATCTGCGTCCACAGCTTCGCCCTCGCGCAGGATCAGCCCGGCGCTGTCGAGGCCGAGCGTGTCGCAGACGAGAAGCCGCGCGTCGAGATCGGGCGTTGCCAGTCCGGCCTGCCGGAAGGCCTGCCGAAGGCCACGATGAAGCGCGCCGAGACTGCTCTCGCTCATGCCGGGTGTCAGGAGCCCATGGCGGCGAGCCGCGCCGCCTGATCGTCGGCCACGAGCGCGTCCACCAGCTCGTCCATCTCACCCTCGATCACCCGGTCGAGCTTGTAGAGCGTCAGGTTGATGCGATGGTCGGTGACGCGCCCTTGCGGGAAATTATAGGTGCGAATGCGCTCGGAGCGGTCGCCCGAGCCGATCTGCGCCTTGCGGTCGGCCGAGCGCTCGGCATCCAGGCGCGAGCGCTCCATGTCGAACAAGCGCGCGCGCAGAACCTGCATGGCGCGGGCGCGGTTCTGATGCTGCGACTTTTCCGAGGAGGTCACGACGATGCCGGTCGGCAGATGCGTGATGCGCACGGCCGAGTCGGTCGTGTTGACGTGCTGCCCGCCCGCGCCCGACGAGCGCATCGTGTCGATGCGGATGTCTTCGGCGCGAATGTCGATATCGACCTCCTCCGCCTCGGGCAGCACCGCGACCGTCGCGGCCGAGGTGTGGATGCGCCCCTGCGACTCGGTGGCGGGCACGCGCTGGACGCGGTGCACGCCGGACTCGAATTTCAGCCGCGAGAACACGCCGACACCCTTCACGGAAGCCACGACTTCGCGGTATCCGCCCGCCTCGCCGTCCGAGGCTTCGAGCACTTCGACCTTCCAGCCGCGACCATCGGCATAGCGCTGGTACATGCGGAACAGATCGCCCGCGAAGAGCCCGGCCTCCGAGCCGCCCGTGCCGGCGCGGATTTCGAGGATCGCGCCCTTGGCGTCCGCCGCGTCCTTGGGCAGGAGAAGAATCAGAAGCTCGGCCGACAGCGTTTCCAGCCGGGACTCGACCTCGCCGATCTCGCTCGCGGCGAGATCACGCATCTCGCGGTCGGAGGCGGGATCGCTCAGCATATCACGCAGATCGGCCAGCTCCTGCTCGGCGGCGCGATAGGTGCGGATACCGGCCACGACATCTTCCAGCCCCGACCATTCGGTCGCGAGCCGCTTGTAGGTCTCATGATCGGGCCCGGAGGCCATTTCGGCCTGCAGCTGGTCCGCCCGCCTCAGGATCTCCGTCATGGTGTTTTCGGGAAGAATGGCCATTCTTTGCCTTTAGGGAGACCTGCGCGACAGGAACCCGATGTCAGGCCCCGTAGTACGCCGGTCCGATTTTCCGTTCAGCAGGGGATGGAGTTCGCGGCCGCGAATTCCTCGAGCAGCTGACGGAAGGTCTGTTTCGGATGCTTCTCGGCCAGATGGGCGGTGATCCGCCGGTTCAAGGCTTCCGCGTCGAGTTCCACCAGCATCGCCTTGACCGGGCCGATCGAGGCCGATGTCATGGAGATTGAGCGGAAGCCGAGCCCGATCAACGCCATGGCCGAGATCGGACGCCCCGCCATTTCGCCGCAGAGAGTGGCCGAGACGGAGTTGCGCTTGGCCGCATCGAGGATTTCGCGCAGCGCTCGCATGAAGGGCGTCGAGAGATCATCGAAGCGCCCGGCGATCTGCGCATTGCCCCGGTCCACTGCCGAGAAGAACTGGAACAGGTCGTTCGAGCCGATCGACACGAAGTCCACCAGCTGCATCAGCTCGTCCAGCTGGAACAGGAGCGAGGGCACCTCGATCATGGCGCCGAGCTTCAAGCGGCGCGGCATGACATGGCCGAAGCGCGTCAGATGCTTGAACTCGCGACTGATCAGGTCGCGCGCCTGCCGAAGCTCGTTGAGGTCCGTCACCATCGGGAACATGACGCGCAACTCGCGCCCGCCCGCCGCCTTCAGAAGCGCGCGAAGCTGGGTGCGCATCAGGCCCGGCCGGTCGAGCGCCAGACGCAGCGCGCGGTAGCCGAGCGCCGGGTTCTCTTCCGGCGACTGGTGGAGATAGGGCAGAACCTTGTCGCCGCCGATGTCGAGCGTGCGGAAGGTCACGGGCTTGCCGCCGGCCGCATCCAGCACCGCCGAATAGAGCCGCTCCTGATCGCTGGTCTTGGGCATGGTCGAGGCGATCATGAACTGAAGCTCGGTGCGGAACAGCCCGATGCCGGCCGCGCCCGCCGCTTCCAACTGCGGCAGGTCCACGAGCAGACCCGCGTTCATCATCAGATCGACGTCCTGCCCGTCCTTGGTGCAGGCGGCGACGTCGCGAAGCGCGCGGTAGCGCTCCTGCCGCTTGGCGCGGAACTTCACGCGCTCGGCGAAGACATTCTCGATATCGACGGGCGGGCGCAGATGGACGCTGCCCTCCTCGCCATCGACGATGATCGCATCGCCCTTCTCCGACATGGAGACGGCGCCCTTGGCCTGCCCGACCACGGGAATGCCGAGCGCGCGCGCGACGATGACGACATGGCTCGTCGGCGCGCCCTCTTCGAGCACGAGGCCGCGAATCTGATCGCGGCGATAGTCGAGAAGCTCGGCCGCGCCCATGGAGCGGGCGACGATCACCGCATCGCCCGACGCGCCATCGGCGAACATGTCGCCCGAACGGCCCATCAGCTCGCGCAAGAGGCGGTTGGCGAGATCGTCGAAATCGTGCAGCCGTTCGCGCAAGTAAGGGTCGGTCATGTGCATCATGCGCGCGCGCATGTCGTTCTGCACTTTTTCGACCGAGGCTTCGGCGGTCAGGCCGTTGCGCACGGCTTCTTCGAGGCGGCGCACCCAGCCCCGATCATGCGCGAACATGCGATAGGCTTCGAGAACGGCGCGATGCTCACCCTCGGCCGCCATGTCGCGGCGCGACAGCATGTCCTCGATGGAGATGCGCAGATTGGACACGGCGCGGTCGAGGCGCGAGACCTCGGCCTCGGCATCCTCGTTGAAGAGATTGGTGACGACGACGCGCGGCTCGTGCAGCACGACATGGCCAAGGCCAATACCATCGGCCAGCGCGATGCCGGTGAAGTGAACGGGGCGCGAAAGGTCGAGCACGACGCCCGGCCGCGACAGCCCTTCCAGGCTGCCGGCCGCGATCATCTCGGCGACGACCATGGCGACCGTTTCGAGCGCCTCGGTTTCCTCGTCGCGATAAACGCGCTTTTCCTTGTTCTGCACCACGAGCACGCCGAGCGTGCGCCCCGCGCGCAGGATCGGCACACCGAGGAAGGAAAGGAAAATCTCCTCCCCCGTTTCGGGCAGATAGGTGAAGGCCGGGTGCTTCTGCGCGTCCTGAAGGTTCAGGGCGCGGGCCGTCGCCGCGATCGTGCCGACCAGACCTTCGCCTAGGCGCAGCTGCGCCAGATGCACGGAGCCCGGATTCAGGCCCTCGGTCGCGTAAAGCTCCAGAACACCGTCCGCTCGCAGGACATAAAGCGAGCAGACCTCCGCCACCATATTGGCGGCGATCTGGCGCACGATCTCATCGAGCCGAGCCTGGGGTTCCAGTGGCTCGGCCATGAGTTCCCTGATCCGGCGCATCAACATGCGCGGTCCCGAGGAGTCGCTTCGCATCAGAGGCGTCTTCCGTCAGCGATGGGCCTTCCCGAACGAATCGCTCCGAGCGGGACGAGGGGATAGGCGCCCGCCGCGGGCGCCGCCGGGATCAAGCTTTGTCGAGACCGTAGACGGAATGCAAGCTCCGCACGGCCAGCTCGGTATATTCGCCGTCGATGAGAATGGAGATCTTGATCTCCGAAGTCGTGATGGCGCGGATATTGATGCCGCGCGCCGCCAGCGCCTTGAAGGCTGTGGCCGCGACGCCGGTGTGCGAGCGCATGCCGATGCCGATCACCGAGACCTTGGTGAGGCCGCGCTCGGACTGCACCACGTCGAAGCGCATCTCGGTCTTGGCGGCCTCGATCACCTGCATGGCCTTGGCGAGGTCGCCGGCCGGCACGGTGAAGGTCATGTCGGTGCGCGTGCCGTCTTCAGAGACGTTCTGCACGATCATATCGACATTGACGCCAGCGTCCGCGAGCGGGCCGAAAATGGCGGCGGCGACGCCTGGCTGGTCCTCGACCCGGCGCAGCGAGATCTGCGCCTCATCCTTGGCGTAGGCGATGCCGGTGACGACCTGCTGTTCCACGATTTCATCCTCGTCGCAAATAAGTGTGCCGGGCGGGTTCAGGAAGTCGCCCATGCCCGGCGCGTCCGGGTCCTCGAAGGAGGAGCGCACGAAGGTACGCACCTTGTGGACCATGGCCAGCTCCACCGAGCGCACCTGTAGCACCTTGGCGCCGAGCGAGGCCATTTCGAGCATTTCCTCGAAGGAAACGCGCGCCATGCGCCGGGCCTTGGGCTCGATGCGCGGATCGGTCGTGTAGACGCCGTCCACGTCCGTATAGATGTCGCAGCGATCGGCCTTGAGCGCGGCGGCGACGGCCACCGCCGAGGTGTCCGAGCCGCCCCGGCCGAGCGTCGCGATGCGATTGTCGGGCGCCAGCCCCTGAAAACCGGCGATCACGGCCACCTGGCCCTCGGCGAAGCGGCGCACGATCTCGGACCCGTCGATCTCCTGGATACGGGCCGAGGCATGCGCGCCATCGGTGCGGATCGGGATCTGCCAGCCCTGCCAGGATCGGGCGTTGATGCCCATGTTCTGGAGAGTGATCGCCAGAAGCCCGGCCGTCACCTGCTCGCCCGAGGCGACGACCGCGTCGTATTCGCGCGCGTCGTGCATGGAGGAGGCTTCGGTGCACCAGCCGACCAGTTCGTTGGTCTTGCCGGACATGGCCGAAACCACCACGGCCACCTGATGACCCGCGTCGACCTCGCGTTTCACATGGCGGGCCACGTTACGGATCCGGGCGATGTCGGCGACGGAAGTGCCGCCGAATTTGAGAACGAGACGCGCCATGAAACCATCGTGCCAGCTTGGGGCTCCGTCGCCGCCCGAACGGCGCGGCGGACACCCGCAAGATAAAGAAACGCCGGCCGGCGGCGTGTTCCCTTGAATGAAGCGAAGAAGCCGAAGGCAGGCGGGCCGAGTTAACCGAAGCGCCGCCGTTTCGCAAGCAGAGCGCGCAGCGGTCGCGCTTGACAATCGTGCTCGCGGCGGAACATGCCCCTTCACACAGGGACGGCGAGCGGAGACATGAGATGACGGACGCGGCGCGGCAGACGACGGTGGACGCGGACGAGGTCGAGCGTTTCTCGCGCCTTTCCGCCGAGTGGTGGAACCCGACCGGCAAGTTCAAGCCGCTGCACAAGTTCAACCCCGTGCGCGTGGCCTATCTGCGCGAGCAGATCTCGATGAATTTCGGCCGCGAGCTGTCCTCGCTGACGCCTTTCAAGGGTTTGCGCATTCTCGACATCGGCTGCGGCGGCGGGCTGATCTGCGAGCCTATGGCGCGGCTGGGCGCCGAGGTGCTCGGCGCGGACGCATCCGCGACCAATATCGAGGTGGCCAAGCTCCATGCCGCGCAGGGCGGGCTCTCGATCGACTACCGGGCCGAGACGGCCGAGGCGCTGGATCAAGCCGGCGAGCGGTTCGACGTGGTGTTGGCGCTCGAAGTCGTGGAACACGTCTCCGATGTCGATCTCTTTCTGCGCTCGGCCGCGCGCATGGTGAAGCCCGGTGGGCTCCTGTTCGTCGCCACGATCAACCGCACGATGAAGGCCATGGCCTTCGCGATTGTAGGCGCGGAATACGTCTTGGGCTGGCTGCCCAAGGGCACGCATCAATATTCCAAGCTGGTGCGCCCGGAGGAAATCCGCCGCCCCGTCGAGGGCGAGGGTCTCGCCTTCATCGACGAGACGGGCGTCGTGTACCATCCGCTGGCCGACGAGTGGCGCCGCTCGCGCGACTTGGATGTGAACTACATGCTGCTCGCGCGCCGGTCCTGATCTCCGTATTTCTTGCGCCAAATGCCCCTTTCGGTGGCGGCCAAGCTCTGCTAGAGAATGCTTCCATCGAAAGTCATGTTTCGCAGCCCGGCTGGCTGCGAGTGAGGCAGAGCATTTGATGTCCGTTCTGGCGATGCGCGTCACCCCGACTCACGACGAGAACCGGGTTCTGGCTTTTCCCCGCTGTCCGACCGCCGAGCGCGTCGCGGCAGCGCGCGAGTTGTCGGACACGCAGCGCCTGGAGCTGGAGCGGCTGCGCTGGCTGGCGCTGCGATCGCAGCTCGCCCCGAAGGCCGATCTGGAACGCGCCTGCTACCTTCTCGCGGGGCAACCGACCGCCTCGCTCGACCGCTATGCCACGGTCTTCTTCCGGGCGCTGTGCGATCACGCCACCTCCGAGATGACGGTCTATCGCCCCGGCGCTTCGCAGGTCAGCGACGACGAATCCTGGCTGCTGCGCCTCCTCGCGGCCTGGCGCTCAGAGCAGGACGCCGCCGCAGGCGCCCTCGTTTCATGGCGCGTGCGTCCGCAGGCGCGGCGCTGGATGCGCTTCCTGTCGCACGGCATGGTCCGCGCGCTCGACGCGGCGGCCTGACCCGTCATGGCGCTCGGATCGACCCTGTCGCTCCGAGTCATCGACCGCCGCGCGGCTGGACCGCTGGTCGTCATCCTGACTGTTAGTTCCCTAAACTTACGCTCGTCGGGGCATCGCAATCCCGCCGGTCAGCCGCGTTTCCCGCCGAGCGAAAACTCCGCCTCACAGTTTAGAATGATTCAAAACTAGGTTGCGCCGGCATCTTGGACTCGCTAGTTTAGAACCATTCCAAGGTGGCCAGGCCGCCTTGCCCAGAATCACCATCGACCTCCACCGTCACGAAAGGAGAGACCCATGGGTTTCGTCGCCGCGAAGATCGAACCGACCGCCAAGGAAGAAATCGTCAATGGCCTGACGCAGGCTCTGGCCGAGACCGCCATCGAGACACTGAAGGCGCAGAACTTCCACTGGAACGTGACGGGCATGAGCTTCGGCGCCCTGCATGAGCTGTTCCAGGAGATCTACGAAGATCACTTCGAGGCTCAGGACCTTCTCGCCGAGCGCATCAAGGCGTTCGACGCCCATGCCGAAGGCCGCTACTCGCTCTATCTCGAGCGCTCCGCCGTTCCCGAGCATGACGGCCGCACCGACGCCAAGACCATGGTCGAAGTCCTCATGAAGGATCAGGAGACCCTCTCGTCCACGCTTTCGGCCCTCGCGCAGGTCGCCGAGCAGCATGGTGACTGGGCGACCAACGACATGGCCACCGGCCGCATCGAGAAGCACGACAAGTTCGCGTGGATGCTCCGCGCTCACCTGAAGACGACCGCCGCTTAATTCGGCATTCGTCAGGCAGACAAGAAAGGCCCGCCGGAGCGATCCGGCGGGCCTTTCTTGTCCGTGGCTTCGAAGATAGGCTGATGCGGTTCGCTTAAGCGCGTCCGGCACAAGCGAACCGGCCTTAGCCGGCCGTCTCCGCGTCTTCCTCGTCCAGCGGACAGGGCACACCCTCGCGCTCGCATTTGCGCTTGTAGGCGATGGCCCAAAAGGCGGGGTTCTTGTGTTCGGAGCGCAGCCGCTCCATCAGTCCGTCGAAGAAAGCCTTCTTGGCCTCGGCGCTGCCCGAGCGCGGAAAGGAATCCTTCTCCGCCTTGGTCATCATGCAGCCGACGCAGCGCCCCGCGCGCTTGTATTTGCACACATCGACACAGGGGCTCGGAGCATCGGCCCAGACCTCAGAAACGCTCATCACCACCGCCCCAAACGAACAACATAGCGTGCAGCTAGGCAGCCACGCGCGGCTTGTCGAGAGCTTCCGTGCCCGGCGCGGCGTCCAGCTTGTCGAGCGGGCACGGCCGATCCTTCTTGTCGCAGCGGCGGCGATACATGCGCGACCAGTAGCCGAGCCGGCCGGACGCCTCCAGCCGTGCCACGAGCAGCGTGAGGAAGCCCTTTTTCTCGGCCTTGCCGCCGAGCTTCTTGAAGCGCTTCTTTTCCGGCTTGGTCATGCCGCAGCCGATGCAATGGCCATTGTCGCGAAACTTGCAGACGGAGATGCAGGGCGACGGGGCCTTCGCCCAGGTCTTGGTCTTGGCCACGGCCATCCTTTCCGAGTTGCGATCAGGGACGCTCGTGCCTCGCGCGGCGAGGCGAAGTCTGAATTCAGTTCTTGTCTTCGGGCAGCGGCGGCAGGGGAATGGCGGTGATCCCCTCCTCCATCAGCGCGCGCACGTCGCCGCCCGAGGCCTCGCCATAGATCTGGCGTTCCTCGGCCTCGCCGTAATGAATGCGGCGCGCCTCCTCGGCGAACTCGTTGCCGACATAATCGGCCTTGGCGCGAACCTCGCGGGCAAGCTCCTGCAAGCGCGCCATGGCTTCGGCGACTTCACTCGGCACACCCGCCGCAGCGCTCTCGCTCGGGCGCGACAGGGCGCGTTCCGAAGTTGACACCGCCGGGCGCATCAGCGCCTTCGACACATCCTTCGCGCCGCAGACGGGGCATTCCAGAAACCCGCGCGCGGCCTGGGCTTCGAAATCGGCGCCGGATCGAAACCAGCCGTCGAACCCGTGCCCGGCCGGCTCGCAGCGCAGGGAATAATGGATCATGCGAGAGCGAAGTCCCCGCGCGGGGCCGGCGCGTCGAAACGGCGGCGGTTCTTCAGATTGGGAACCTTGGCACGAATGGCCGCGACTTCGCCCGTATCGACTTCGGCGAGCGCGATACCCGGCTCGTCGCCCGCGACCTCGGCGAGCACCCGGCCCCACGGGTCGATCGCGATCGAATGCCCGTAGGTCTCGCGCCCATCCTCATGCAGCCCGCCCTGCGCGGCGGCCAGCATGAAGCAATTGTTCTCGATGGCGCGCGCGCGCAGGAGAATGTGCCAATGCGCCTCGCCCGTCTGGCGCGTGAAGGCGGCAGGGGCGGTCAGGATTTCGGCGCCCGCCAGCGCCTCGGCGCGGAAAAGCTCGGGAAAGCGCATGTCATAGCAGACCGCAAAGCCGAGCTTGGCCGCACCGCCATTCACCGCGATCTCGGCCAGACCCGCCCGCGCGCCGGGAACATAGGTCGCCGATTCACGCCAGCTTTCGCCCTTGTCGAGATCGACGTCGAACATGTGGATCTTGTCATAGGTCTCGATCGTCTCGCCATCCGGTCCGATCAGGAAGGCGCGGTTGGCGGCCATGCCATCCGGCGCCTCCACCGCCGTCGAGCCGAGATGCAGCGTGATGCGATGACGGCGCGCAAGAGCCCGCGCGGCAGCCACCACCGGATCGGCCTCGGCCGGCTTCAGATGCTCGCGAAAGACTTGGCGGTCGCGGCAGAGAATGCCGGTCATCTCGGGCGTCTGCACATAATGCGCGCCCTTTGCCACGGCCTCGGTCACAAGGCGCTCCATCGCCTCGGCATTGCGCGCGGGATCGACGCCGGAGCGCATCTGAACGAGCGCGGCCTTGAACACGGTCATCGCGAAGCCCTCTCAGGCGGCCAGAAGCGGATCGAGCTTGCCGGCCCGATCCAGCGCATAAAGATCGTCGCAGCCGCCGACATGCGTCTCGCCGATGAAAATCTGCGGGAAGGTCGAGCGGCCGGGCGCGCGCTCCATCATCTCCTGGCGGAAGGCGGGATTTACGGTCGCGTCCTTCTCGTCGAAGCTCACGCCCTTGGACGAGAGAAGCTGCTTGGCGCGCGAGCAATAGCCGCAGAGCTGCCGTGTGTAGATCGTGACGGGGGGCATGAAGGCTCCTTGGCAAGTCGAGGCGAGATGGTCGGATCAGCCATCCCATATGCGGTCAACCGCGCCCGGCCGCAACCCTTGCGAAGACGAGCACATCGACCTCCCGCGCGCCGCCGCGCTTCAGCGCGCGCACGGCCGCCGAGACGGTCGCGCCCGTGGTGAAGACATCGTCCACCAGAAGCACGCGCTTGCCCTTGATGTCGGGCAGATGGGCGGCCGGCACCTCGAACGCGCCGCGCACATTGGCCTGCCGCTCGGTCGGCCCGAGCCCGACTTGCGAGCGCGTGCGCTTGACGCGGCGCAGCGCCATTGGGGCGAAAGCCGGCTGCCCGCTCGACAGGAGCCGCGCGAGTTCGGCCGACTGGTTGAACCGGCGGCGAAACAGGCGCGTACGATGAAGCGGCACGGGCACGATGAGGTCGGCGTCTGCCAGAAGCTCGGCCCCTGCCCGGCGCATCCACCCGGCCATCAAAGGCACGAGGTCCGTCCGGTCGCCATATTTGAGGCGTGAAACCAGTTTGGCCGCCAGATCCTCGTAAAGAACGGCGGCGCGCAGGCGCGCGAAGACGGGCGGATCGGCAATCGCCTCGGCCGACAGGAAGCCCTTGCCGAGATCGTAGGAGAAAGGCAGACCCAGTGCCTCGCAATAAGGCCTCTCGATGAAGTGCAGGCTGCGCCAGCAGGACGAGCAAAGGGCTGCCGCCTCGCCCACCGCCACGGCGCAGCCCGCGCAGACGGGCGGATAGAGGAAGCGCGTCAGCGAACGCGACACCAGCGTCCAACCTCGCAAGATCGGCGTCATCGGCTCCATCCCTCCCCGTCCACGGGCCGCGAGCGGCCCGCCCGTTGTCATGGGCAAGCGGGCGCCGCGAATTTCGTTCGCCTTCTTGCCAAGACTTCACGATATAGGCCTGACGGCCACTCGCAAGACCCGCCGCGCCATCCTGCGGCGCTTGCCGGAGACCGTCCCGCCTTTCGCCTGCCGAGACCTTGCCTTTCGAGAGCCCGCCATGACCGAAGCCCCTGCCCCGTTCGACCGCGCCCTTCTCGGCCAGCGCCGCCTGCGTGCCCATGCCAAGGCCGAGCCCGGAGCGGACTTCCTGCTTCAGAATGTCGCCGAGGATCTGGTGGATCGTCTGTCGCTGGTGCAGCGCCGGTTCGCGATGGGCGTCGATCTCGCCGGCTATTCGGGTCAGCTCGCGAGCCGGCTCGCCGCCGGTGGTCAGGTGGACCGCATTCTGCGCATCGAGCGCGACGAGAAGCTGCTCGGGCATGGCAGTGAGATCGTCGTGGCGGACGAGGAGATGCTGCCGCTGGCGGACGAGAGCGTCGATCTCGTGATCTCGGCCCTGTCGCTGCATCTCACCAACGACACGCCGGGAGCCTTCGTGCAGGTGCGCCGCGCGCTCAAGCCGGACGGGCTGTTTCTCGCCGCCCTTCTGGGCGGGGACACGCTGAACGAGTTGCGGGCCAGCTTGCTGGCGGCTGAGGCCGAGCTTTCGGGCGGCGCCTCGCCGCGCGTCGCGCCCTTCGCCGACATGCGCGACATCGGCTCGCTGCTTCAGCGCACCGGCTTCGCGCTGCCGGTGATCGATCTCGACCGGCTGACGGTTCGCTACGACACGATCTTCCACCTCATGCGCGATCTGCGCGCCATGGGCATGACCAACATGCTGGACGCGCGCTCGCGCCGCCCGGCCACACGCAGGCTGTTTCTGCGCGCGGGCGAAATCTACGCCGAGCGCTTCGCCGACCCGGACGGGCGTCTGCGCGCGACGTTCGACATCGTCTATGTCTCGGGCTGGCGTCCGCATGACAGCCAGCAGAAGCCACTCAAGCCCGGCAGCGCGAAGATGAGCCTCGCCGAAGCCCTAAAGCCCAAGCCCGACGCCTGAGCCCCCGTCAGACCGGCTCAGTTCGTCAGTGCGGCGCTGACCTTGGTGGAAACGCCGGACATCATGTCGGAGACGGACACGCCCGCCGCCTGGAACCCGCCGATGGCCGCCACCGCGATCAGCGAGGCCAGAAGCGCATATTCGATCGCCGTCGCGCCGGAGCGATCCGTCAGAGCGCGCCTGACGGTGAGGCTCAGGCTGGTGGAAAGGGCGTTCAACATGCGCCCCTCTGCGATCCATCGGGAAAACGCAGGCAGGAATTCAGATAGGAAGGCGAGGACGGCGCGCCCATGGCGAAGCTGAAGCTCGACGGCGCGACCGAACCGGTGATCGACATGTCGATGCCATCGCCGCTCAGGCTGCGCTCGAACCGAGGCGACAAGCCGACCATGATCGCCAAGGCCAGCGGGCCGACGAGAAGCATCGCGCGCAGCAGTGCGGCACCCGCTCCCGAGCGGCGCGTACGGCGTTTGGAACGGGACTTCGACATGCAAGCCTCCTGACGCGAGGGGACCGAACTTCGTGCCCCAATTTCGCCCAGAAGTGGTAAAGCCCGTTTTAAGGCATATCCTTAACGCAGCGGAATCTGGTCGCGGCTCATAGAAGATCGACCAGAAACGGAATCAGCGGCAAATCCGCCGGCGGCATGGGATAGGCGCGCAGGTCCGCCGCGCGAACCCATTTGATCTGTTGCCCCTCCAGACCGCGCGCGATGCCCTCGAAGCGGCGGCAGACATAGAGCGGCATCAGAAGGTGGAAGTCCTCATAGGTGTGGCTGGCGAAGGTCAGCGGCGCGAGGCAATCGGCCTTGGTCTCGACGCCGATTTCCTCGCGCAACTCGCGGATCAGGGTTTCCTCGGGCGTTTCCCCCGCTTCCACCTTGCCGCCCGGGAACTCCCACAGGCCCGCAAGGCTCTTCCCCGCCGGCCGCTCGGTCAGGAGAATGCGATTGTCGGCATCGATCAGCGCGCAGGCCGCGACGAGAAGAAGACGAGGCGTGGGCATAGGAGAGGCTCCGGCGAAGAAATGGAAAGGGGTCAGACCGCGACGCCTGGCGGCGCGCGGTAGACATAGCGATAGGCCTCGCGAAAGCCGAGCTTGTGGTACAGCGAAAGGCCGGCCTCGTTGTCGGCCTCGACCTGCAACCAGCCGGTGCGCGCGCCGCGATGCATCGTGTGGCGCAGGGCGGTGGTGACGAGATCGCGCGCCATGCCGCGCCGACGCGCGGCGGGAACCACGGCCACATCCAGAATGCCGGCGAGATCATTGTCGGTGATGGCAAGCGCGACGGCGAGCGGCGCGCCTGCCTCATCCTCGCGGATGAAGAAGGCGGCGGGCGGGCGGATCGAGTTCAGCACCTCCTCTAGGCCCGGCCGCAGCGACGCCGGGCGCTCATGCACGATGAGCGAAGCTTCCAGATAGCGTTGCCCGTCATGGATCGGGATGCGATCGACGCCGGGGTCGAGATCGATCGCGGCGAGATCGGCCATATAGACGACGCTTTCACCGAAGCGGGACCAACCTGCTTCGTCGAGATAGGCCGCCAACCTGGGCGAGCACAGCGGCGACTGGCGAAACAGGAGAGGCCTGCCGACTTCGGCAAAGCGCAGGCGCGCCGCCTCGATCCGCTCGTCGAGCCGGTTGTCGTCCGACCGGTCGAGCGGATTGACCGAGTTCAGGCGCTTGGCCGGAAAGCTCGTCGTCAGCCGCACGGCCCATGTGCCGTCGAAAAAGGTCGATGTCGCCGGCCAGGCGCGAAAGCCCGCCGCCTCGAGGCGGCGGACCACGGCCAGACTCACCGGCGCGTCAGCTCCGGTAGTCGCCATTGATCGCGACATAGTCCTTGGTGAGATCGCAGCTATAAACGGTCCAGCGCCCGGTCCCAAGACCCAGCTCGACGCGAATAGCGATCTCGTCCTTCTTCATCTCGGCCGAAGCTTCGGCCTCGCTATAGGCCGGGTCGCGCTCGCCTCCGACGGCGACGCGCACATCGCCGAAGAAGATCGCGAGCCGGTCGCGCTCGGCCGGCTCGCCCGCCTTGCCGACCGCCATCACGACGCGGCCCCAATTGGCGTCCTCGCCGGCCACCGCCGTCTTTACCAGGGGCGAATTGGCGATAGACAGCGCGATGCGCTTGGCGGAGGCGTCACTCACCGCGCCCGACACCGTGACCTGAATCTCCTTGCGCGCGCCCTCGCCGTCCCGCGCGACCTGCCGCGCGAGGTCGAGCAGCATGGCGTTCAGCGCCTCGCGGAAGGGCTGAAGGCGCGGATCGGCGGCTTCGCTCACCTCGGCATGACCGGCCTTGCCCGTGGCGAAGAGAAGCAGCGTGTCGGAGGTGGACGTATCGGAATCCACCGTCACCGAGTTGAAGCTCGGAGCGACGGCCTCCGCCAGCAGCGCCTGGAGCGCGGCGGGCGCGATCTTGGCGTCGGTCGCGAGGAAGGAGAGCATGGTGGCCATATCGGGCGCGATCATGCCCGCGCCCTTGGCGATCCCGTTCAGCGTCACCTGGGCGTCGCCGAGTTGGACCGTCCGGGTCGCGACCTTAGGATAGGTATCCGTGGTCATGATGGCGTTGGCGGCCTCGCGCCACAGCGCGCCGCTGACACCCGCGATCAGCGCCGGAATCTGCTGGGTGATCTTGCCCGCGTCCAGCGGCTCGCCGATCACGCCGGTCGAGGCCAGAAACACTTCCTCGGGCTGGCAGCCCAGCGCCTCGGCCATGGCCTTGGCGGTGGCCTCGCAGGTGGCGACGCCCTTCTTGCCGGTAAAGGCATTGGCATTGCCGGAATTGACCACCAGCGCGCGCGCCGTGCCGGCCTTCAGCGCGAGGCGGCAATGATCCACCGGGGCCGAGGGGCACTTGGAGGTCGTGAACACGCCGGCGACGCTCGTGCCCTCGTCGAAGCGCATGAGCAAGACGTCGGTTCGGTTGCGATACTTGATGCCCGCTTCGGCGGTCGCAATGGCGACGCCCTCGATCGCGGGCATGTCGGGATAGGTGCTGGGCGCAAGCGGCGAAACGGCGGTGGCCATGACTGTTCCCTCTTGGGAGGTTGGGGCGAACGCGCGCTTCCTGCCCGATGCGCCCCTGCGCCGCAAGGGCCGGCGAGCGAACGGGCGCACTTGGCGAAACGAAAACGCCCGCGAGGGATCGCGGGCGTCTGCAACGGGCTGTCGGGAGCGCACGATATGCGCCCCCGAAATCTTAGTTGGCGGGCTTGGCGGCGGCGTCGGGCGTGGCCTGATCGGCCTCGTCGGCGGCCTCTTCCGGGTCGGCGGCAGCGGCGCCCGACATGGCCTTTTCCATGGCCTCGACCTGCGCCTTCAGGGCGGGGTCCTCATAGGTGACCTTCTCGGCCTCGCGGGCGGCCTGCACCATGGCGATATACTTCTCGCGCATGACGATCTGGCGCACCTGATCCTTCACCTGGTCGAAGGCCGGCGGCTGCTGCTTGCGCTTTTCCAAGACCTTGATCACGTGCCAGCCGAACTGCGTCTGCACCGGCTCCTTGGTGTAGGTGCCCGGCTCCAGCTTGAAGGCAGCCTCTTCAAACGGCGGCACCATCTGGCCGGGGCCGAAGAAGCCGAGATCGCCGCCCTGCGGGCCGGTCGGGCCGGTGGACTTCTCAGCGGCGACCGCGTCGAAATCCTTGCCGGCGTCGAGTTCCTTGATCGCAGCCTCGGCCTCTTCCTTGGTCGGAACGAGGATATGCTTGGCGTGGATTTCCTCCACCGGCTTCATGGCCGCGACCTCGGCGTCGTAGCGCGCCTTCAGCTCGGCATCGGTGATGGCGGCCACGCCTTCCTTCTCGAAATAGGCGTTATGCAGCGCGCGCTCGCGCAGGAAGGCGATGCGACGGGCGACATCGGGCTGGTCCTGCAGCTTGGCCGCTTCCGCCTTTTCGGCCAGCGCCTTGATGTCGATCAATGCCGAAAGGACGGCGAGGCGCTGCTGCTCGGGCGGCAGCTGGCCGAACTGGCTGGCGAGATCGGCGGAAGCGGCCTGAAGATCGGCCTCGGTGATCACCTGCGAGCCGACCTTGGCCAGCACCGTCTCGGGCGGCAGGGGCTTGGCGGGCGCGGGCGCTGCGGCGGCGGGCGCTGCCGGCGCGGGCGTGTCCTGCGCCAGCGCGGGAACGGCGACGAGGGCCGTCATCAAGGCGAGGCTGGAGGCGGCGAGCCGGAGGCGGGTCAGGTCGAGCATGAGGCGAAGGAGCCTTTCAGGGAAAGCGGCCCGGGGCGAAGACGAATCGCCCAAGACGGCACAGGTCTCTTGCATACCGCAAAGAAGCGGCTTTGCGGTGTTTTGAGGGCCGCGCGGCACGAGGGTCGCGGCGTTGACATCGATCAGGCCCCCTCTTATCTCTCGCACAATTTAGAAGTCCAGCTGCCTTCATGCCGCCGTGATGGTGCGGGTGACGGGGCCGATCTCGGCTTGAAGCATGGGACGACGGGCGCGCCGCGCCCGATAGAGAGTTTCCTGGAAGGACGTTACGGATGGTGAGTTTCGCTGGCCTTGCCCGCAAGCTTCTGGGGTCGGCCAACAGCCGCCGGGTCCGCAAGTTCGACCCCACGGTACGCGCCATCTCGGCGCTCGAGCCCGAACTGTCGGCCCTGTCGGACGATCAGCTGCGCGCCCGCACGGAACAGTTCCGCGACGAGATCGCCAAAGGCAAGACGATCGACGATCTTCTGGTGCCGGCCTTCGCGACCGTTCGCGAGGCGGCCAAGCGCGCGCTCGGCCTGCGGCCCTTCGACGTGCAGCTGATCGGCGGCATGGTGCTGGCCGGCGGATCGATCGCCGAGATGCGCACGGGTGAAGGCAAGACGCTGGTCGGCACCCTGCCCGTCTATCTCGCCGCGCTGGAAGGCAAGGGCGTCCACGTCGTCACGGTGAACGACTATCTCGCCCGTCGCGACGCCGCCACGATGGGCCGGGTCTATAATTTCCTGGGCCTTACGGTCGGCGTCATCATGCACGGCATGTCGGACGACGAGCGCCGCGACGCCTATAATTGCGACATCACCTACGCGACGAACAACGAACTCGGCTTCGACTATCTTCGCGACAACATGAAATACGAGCGCTCGCAGATGGTGCAGCGCGGGCATCATTTCGCGATCATCGACGAGGTGGACTCGATCCTCATCGACGAGGCGCGCACGCCGCTCATCATCTCCGGCCCGCTGGACGACCGCTCCGATCTTTACCGCACGATCGACAGCTTCATCCCCCAGCTGACGGCCGAAGATTACGAGGTCGACGAGAAGCAGCGTCAGGTCTCCTTCACCGAAGACGGCACCGAGAAGCTGGAGCGCCTTCTAGAGGCGGCCGGCCATCTTGTCGGCGACTCGCTCTACGACATCGAGAACGTCACCATCGTTCACCACGTGAACAACGCGCTGAAGGCCCACAAGCTCTTCCAGCGCGACAAGGACTATATCGTCCGGGGCGACGAGATCGTCATCATCGACGAATTCACCGGCCGCATGATGCCGGGTCGCCGCTTCTCGGAAGGCCTGCATCAGGCGTTGGAAGCCAAGGAAGGCGTCACGGTCCAGCCCGAGAACCAGACGCTCGCCTCGATCACCTTCCAGAACTATTTCCGCATGTACAAGCGCCTCGCCGGGATGACCGGCACGGCGGTGACGGAAGCGGCCGAGTTCGCGGACATCTACAATCTCGACGTTCTGGAAATTCCGACCAACCTGCCGGTCAAGCGGTTGGACGAGGATGACGAGGTCTATCGCACGAACGAAGAGAAGTTCCGCGCGATCGCCAAGGAAATCCGCGCGGCCGCCGAGCGCCGCCAGCCGATCCTGGTGGGAACGACCTCGATCGAGAAGTCCGAGATGCTGGCCGAGCGCCTGCGCCAGGACGGGCTGAAGAACTTCCAGGTTCTCAACGCGCGCTATCACGAGCAGGAAGCCTATATCGTCGCGCAGGCCGGCGTTCCCGGCGCGGTGACGATCGCGACCAACATGGCCGGTCGCGGCACCGACATTCAGCTCGGCGGCAATCTGGACATGCGCATCGAGCACGAGCTGGCCGAGATGCCGGAAGGGCCCGAGCGCGAGGCCGCGATCGCCGCGATCCGCGAGGACATTCAGCGCCTCAAGCAGGAAGCACTGGCGGCCGGCGGCCTCTACGTGCTCGCCACCGAGCGCCACGAGTCGCGCCGCATCGACAACCAGCTGCGTGGCCGTTCCGGCCGTCAGGGCGACCCCGGCCAGTCGAAATTCTATCTGTCGCTTCAGGACGACCTGATGCGCATCTTCGGCTCCGAGCGCATGGACGCGATGCTGACGCGTCTCGGCCTCAAGGAAGACGAGGCCATCGTCCACCCGTGGATCAACAAGGCGCTGGAAAAGGCGCAGAAGAAGGTCGAAGCGCGCAACTTCGACATCCGCAAGAATCTTCTGAAATACGACGACGTGATGAATGACCAGCGCAAGGTCATTTTCGAGCAGCGCATCGAACTGATGGACGCCGAGTCGCTAGACGAGACCGTCACCGACATGCGCCACGAGATGATCGAGGATCTCGTCGCCAAGCGGATGCCCGAGCGCGCCTATCCCGAACAGTGGGAAACCGCCGAGCTGACCGAGGAAATCCGCGAGTTCCTCAATCTCGACCTGCCGATCGCCGCCTGGGCGGAAGAGGAAGGCATCGACGACGCGGACGTGCGCACGCGCATTCTGGAAGCCTCCGACAAGGCCTTCGCCGAGAAGGAGCAGCGCTTCGGCCCGGACATCATGCGCTATATCGAGCGCTCGATCGTGCTTCAGACGATCGACGCTCTCTGGCGCGAGCATCTCGTCAATCTCGATCATCTGCGCTCGGCCGTCGGCTTCCGTGGCTATGCGCAGCGCGACCCGCTGAACGAGTACAAGTCGGAAGCCTTCGAACTTTTCCAGTCGATGCTGACGCACCTGCGCGAACGCACGACACAGCAGCTCATGCGCGTCGAGATCGTGCGCCCCGAGGAAACCGCCCCGCTCGATATGCCGCCGATGCAGGCCCATCATATCGACCCGCTGACGGGCGAGGACGAGTTCGGCCACGGCGCCGAGCGCCTGACGGCCGACTTCACGCCCGCCGCCGAGGCCCCGCTGCAGATCGCCCCGAACGATCCGAGCACCTGGACCTCGATCAGCCGCAACGCCCCCTGCCCCTGCGGCTCCGGCAAGAAGTACAAGCACTGCCACGGCGCCTACGAGCAGATCGCCTGAGGCCAGGCAGCGAGAATGGAAAAAGGCCGGCGGAGACGCCGGCCTTTTTGCTGGACTGCAGGTGATGAGACGCTGCACCGTCAGCGCGTCACGACGATCGTGACAGAACCGATCGTCTCACGTCGCCGCCATACGGCATCGACCTCAATGCCTGACCGATGATGACGGCCGTCATAGATCGTGAGGCGATCGACACCCATGCTGAAGGTGGAGTATCCCCGCTCATTGGCGAACATGCATTTCAAAGGCCAGCAGCTTATAGATGCTTGCCCTTCTCCGCCTCGTATATGTGGGGGACGCAGGCTAAGCTCGATCCTCGGCCAAAACGACAAAAGGATTTCGCAATCCTTATCCGAAACGCACAGCATTTCGCCGGCAATCGGCTCCAAACTACCGATCATCGCGCCGAACCGGACCGTGTAGTGGAACGGCTCAGGCTGGCTGGGGGCCTTGTCTCGCGCCATAGCCGGCATGGTCACCAGCAAACCCGCGACAATCCATTTTGCCCCGAACCACCGGATACCCAAGCGAGCGGCTTACTGGTCTCGCGAGGCGTCGCTCGTGTTCAACACCCGCTTCTGCAACAGGTTCTTGAACATCGAGGTCTTGGCGTTCAGCGGCTTGCCGTCGCGGTCGTAGCCCTCGCGGCGATGCTGCTCGGCGGCGTAGGCCTCGGCGGAGATCGGCGAGCCGGTCTTGTAGACGAGGCTCGGTGTCGTCGCGAACTCTTCGGGCGCCATGGTGGAGGCGATCTTCTGTTCGAGCTCGTCGTCGGCCTTGCGCTTGGCGACGAGTTCGGCGGGCTCGGCGACGGCCGGGCATGTGCCGTCGGGATCGAGCACGCGGCCGTCGCTCAGCGTCGCGTCGAAGACATAGCGCTTCTCGCAGGTGGCGACCGCCACCGGCTTCTTGGTCAGCTCGAAGCGGTCCGTGCCTTCCTTCAGCATCTTCCAGAAGGCGTAATGCTCGGAATTCTTATGCCGCGCCATGTTCTTGGGCGTCATGCGGAAGGGCAGCGCCTGAAACTGGATCGCCTTCTGCCCGCCCTGAAAGGCGTGGCGAGCCAACGCGTAAAGCTCTTCCATCTGCCAATTGTCCATGGCGTAGCAGCCGGACGAATTGCAGGAGCCGTGCACCATCAGGTTCTGGCCGGTGGAGCCGTTGGCGCGGTCATAGGCGTTGGGATAGCCCATGTCGAAGGCGAGGTGATAGTTCGACTTCGGGTTCAGATGGCCGGGCGTGACGGAATAGAAGCCCTCGGGCGCCTGCCGGTCGCCTTCTTTCCGCTTGGGGCCGAGTTTGCCGGACCAGGCGCAGATCGGGTAGGTCTTGAGCAGCGCGAAGCTGCCGTCGCTCTTCTGCTTCCAGACCTCGAGTTCGGATTCTTCCTTATAGATCCGCACCATGATGGCGGAGTTCTCGCCCATCTGGTTGGTGCGGATGAGCTTGACGAGGCTGGGCGGCAGCGGGGCGTCCGCGCCCATCAGATCGCCGAAGTCGGCACCGCCCGTGCAGCCCGACAACGCCAGAAGCGAGCCGGCCAGGAAAGCAGCAGCAGCAAGGCGTCGTGCGGACATGTTCCGTCTCATCCCCTCGACCGGCCTCGTCCCTCTTCGGCTCGCCGGCAAACCGATGCATGGATCGGCACCGGAGCGCCGAAGCGAGGCAGCGCCGAATGGATCCACGCCGTCTCGTATCACCTCTTGTCGAGCCGGGACGGTTTCCAATCCCTTAACGCGCGATCACAAATGCATGTTATTCCCGGTGTCGAACTGACCTTCGCCCCGCCTTTGACGATGGCACGGCAAAGCGACGGATGGCCGGAACAAGCCATCCGTCTCGCCTTCCCTACAGGAAAACGCACTCGAAAAACAGTCACACCTCGTCCGGCGGCTCGCGGAGCTTGGCGAGCCGACCAAACAAGACGGGAGATCAGACCTTGAGGTCGCGGCCGATGGCGAGGAACTTCTCGCGCCGATCGCGCCGCAGCGCCGCTCCGTCAAGCTGTGACAGCTCGGTCAAGGCGGCCTCCACGCGCTCGGCCGCCATGTCGATCGCGGCGTCCTTGTCGCGATGCGCGCCGCCCAGCGGCTCGGGCACGATCTCGTCGATGACGCCGAAGCCCTTAAGGTCCTGCGCGGTGATCTTCATCGCCTGCGCGACATCCTTGGCGCGCGCGGCGTCGCGCCAGAGAATCGATGCGCCCGCTTCCGGCGAGATGACGCTGTAGATCGCGTGCTCCAGCATCAGAACGCGATTGGCGGCGGCGATGGCGATCGCCCCGCCCGAGCCGCCCTCGCCGATCACGAGCGAGACGAGAGGCACTTCGAGCTTGAGGCAAGTCTCCGTCGAGCGGGCGATGGCCTCGGCCTGGCCGCGCTCTTCCGCGCCGATGCCGGGATAGGCGCCGGCCGTATCCACCAGCGTCAGGACGGGAATGCCGAAGCGCTCGGCCATATCCATGATGCGCACGGCCTTTCGATAGCCCTCCGGCCGCGCCATGCCGAAATTGTGCTTGAGACGGGTCTGGGTGTCGGAGCCCTTTTCCTGCCCGATCACGGCGACCGAGCGACCCCGAAAGCGGCCGAAGCCGGCGATCACCGCAAAGTCCTCGGCGAAATAGCGATCGCCCGCCAGCGGCGTGAAGTCGGTGATGAGGCGGGAGATATAGTCCACGCAATGGGGCCGGTCCGGATGACGGGCGACCTGCGTCTTCTGCCAGGGCGTCAGCTTGCGATAGAGATCGACCAGCGCATCGGAGGAGCGCTTTTCCAGCCGCTGAATGTCCTCCGAAACGTCGAGACTGTCCTCGCCCGAGCCGATCTTCTTCAGTTCGATGATCTGGCTGTCGAGATCGGCGACGGGTTTTTCGAAGTCGAGATAATTGTGCATTCAGCAGCGGCCCGAAGCCGTCCTCGTGGCAGGGCCAGCGGCGCGCGGGCCTGGTTTCGTCGAAGCGCCGGCGATCGGCCGGACGGCGCCGCCATCCCTCCGGGGGTGTTCGCGTCGGCCGGCAAACTGGCGATCCGACCTCTTTGTGTCAAGACCTATGGGGCGGCGTACCCTATTCCTCGGCCGCCAGGGCCGAGAGCGGATGAAGATCGGTGACGAGCCGCAGGAGCCGCTCTTCCAGAACATGGGTGTAGATCTGCGTCGTGCCGATATCGGCATGGCCGAGCAGTTCCTGCACGGCGCGAAGGTCCGCGCCATTCTGCAGGAGATGGCTGGCGAAGGCATGGCGCAAAACGTGGGGCGATACGCGATCGGGCGAGATGCCCGCGCGAGCGGCCAGCGCCTTTAGATCCCGCGCGAAGCCCTGGCGCGTCAGGTGGCCGCTTTCCGACAGGGCCGGAAACAGCCAGGGGCTTTCATAAGAGCCGTCCCGCTCGGCGCTGGGCGAGGCTTTGAGCGCGGTGGCGAAGCGCTGAAGCGCGTCCCGCGCGCGCTCGCCGACCGGCACCATGCGCTCCTTGTTGCCCTTGCCGCGCACCACGATCAGCCGCTGGCGCGAACGCAGAACCGAGCGCGGCAGCGAGACGAGTTCCGAGACGCGCAGGCCGGTGGCGTAGAGAAGCTCCACCAACGCATGCATCCGCAGCGCGCGCGTCAACGCCGGGCTGGAGAGATCGGGCGCGGCGGCCTCCGCCTCCGCCCGGTCGATCAGCGCGTCCACCTCGGCCTCCGAGAGGATCTTCGGCAGGCTGCGCGCCCGGCGCGCACCCTCGATCGGCGAAGTCGGATCATCGGGCCGGATGGCTTCGGCATAGAGAAACTTGAAGAACTGGCGCAGCGCGCTGGTGCGCCGTTGCAGGCTGGAGGGCGCGAAGCCCTCCTCGTCCAGATGCTCGATATAGCGGCGGATCGATTCGGTTGATGCCGCGCACAAGGCGACCCGCTCGCCCGCCATAAATTCGCGCGCATGGTCGAGATCGCGCCGATAGGCTTGGAGCGTGTTGTCGGCCGCACCGCGCTCCACCGCCATCATTTCCAGAAAGCTCTCGATCCGCGCCCCGTCCATACCGCTCATCGCAGCCCCTCCACGGCAGGAGCGGACGAAGCCGGCGCGGGCGGGGCCACCGGCACCCGTCGTTCCTGAAGCGCGGGAATCGGCACGTCGATCGTCACCGGCACGATCTCGGGGCGCACGAAGGTGACGAGCGCCCACATGACCGCGAAGACCGCGCCCGCCAGGAGAGCGAGAACGATGAGAAGGCGTGTGAGTGTCGGCATGAACAGGCGTGGCTTTCCCTTCGGAGCGCGCGCTCCGTCTCGTCCCCGTGGGGCAATCTAGTGACACCCGGCGCGAAGCGACAGGTCTTTTCCCGAAGGCAGTGCCTGCGTATCCGGCCACCTGTTGTTTCGAACCCTCGGGTTCGCTTGACGGCTTGGGGGTTTTCTGGTCTCAGACCATCGCTTTACAAGCATTTTTGAAGCTTTCGTTCCATGACCGGTGCCGACCACGAGCCTCTGAAGCATGATGCCGTCGCCCGGTTGCGCGGTCGCTCGATCGTGCTCGTCGGTCTGATGGGCGCGGGCAAGACCCATGTGGGCAAGCGCCTCGCCGCGTTTCTCGATCTGCCTTTCGTCGATACCGACCAGGAAATCGAAGAGGCGGCGCGCATGACGGTCGCCGAACTCTTCGCCGCCTATGGTGAGCCGGAGTTCCGGGCGCTCGAAGCGCGCGTCGTGGCACGGCTGATCGATGGCCCGCAGCATGTGATCGCGACCGGCGGCGGCGCCTTCATCAACGAGGAAACGCGGCGCATCCTGAAGGAGCGCTCGGTCACGATCTGGCTGAAGGCCGATCTCGACACGCTGATGGAGCGCGTATCCAAGCGCCCGACGCGCCCGCTCCTGAAAACGGCCGATCCGCGCGCCACGATGAAGAACCTGATGGACGCGCGCTATCCCATCTACCGCACGGCCGACATCCACATCCATTCGCGCAACGCCAAGCGGGACACGATTGCACGCGAGATCGTGCAATCGCTCGCCGGCCGCTCCAGCCATCGGAAAGCCGCGTCATGACCGACGAGACCCCTTCGCGCCGCACCGTTCGCGTCGAGCTGGGGCCGCGCTCCTATGACATTCTGATCGGCTCCGGGCTTCTGGCCGAGGCGGGCCGCGAGATCGCGGCCCTCCTGCCCAAGGCCCGGCTCCTGATCGTGGCGGACGAGCGGGTGGACGATCTCCATGGCGCGGCGCTGCGCGCCTCGCTGGATCGGGCTGGCATCGGCCACGCGACCATGCGCCTGCCCTCAGGCGAGCCGACCAAGAGCTTTCCCCATTTCGAAGCGGTGGTGGACCGCATTCTGGAAGAAAGGCTGGAGCGGGGCGATGCGGTGCTCGCCTTCGGCGGCGGCGTGATCGGCGATCTCGCGGGTTTTGCGGCGGGCGTCGCGCGGCGCGGGATGCGCTTCGTGCAGGTGCCGACCTCGCTTCTGGCGCAGGTCGATTCCTCCGTCGGCGGCAAGACGGGCATCAACTCGCCGCGCGGCAAGAATCTCGTCGGCGTCTTTCATCAGCCCGCGCTGGTTCTGGCTGACACGGATGTTCTGGAAACCCTCTCGGCCCGTGAATTCGCGGCCGGCTATGCCGAGGTCGTCAAATACGGGTTGATCGACCGGCCGGACTTTTTCCATTGGCTGGAAGCCAAGCGCGGCGCGATCTTTGCCGGCGGGCCGGAGCGCGCCGAGGCCATCGCCGCGAGTTGCCAGGCCAAGGCCGAGGTCGTGGCGGGCGACGAGCGGGAGGACGGCAACCGCGCGCTTCTCAATCTCGGCCACACGTTCGGCCACGCGTTGGAATCGGTGGCGCGCTACGATGCCGAGCGACTGGTGCATGGCGAAGCCGTGTCGATCGGCATGGCGCTCGCCCATCGCTATTCCGTTCGTCAGGGCTTGTGCCCGGGGCAGGATGCCGAGCGCGCCGTGGCGCATCTGCGCGCGGCCGGCCTGCCGACCCGCATTCAGGAGATTCCGGGCTCCGGGTTCACGTTGGACGCGCTGATGAGCAAGATCGCGCAGGACAAGAAGGTCGTGCGCGGCGCGCTGACCTTCATCCTGACACGCGGCATCGGCCAGTCCTTCGTCGCCAACAATGTGGACCCGGCCGAGATCACGCGCTTTCTGGAAGCCGAACTCGCGGCTTAAGCGAACTCGCGGCCTGAGCGGGCGCGCGGCGCAAAGCCGCGCCTCGATCGTCAGCGAAGCGGAGCGCCGCCATGCGTTTCGCGGCGGAAGGGCCGCTTGGCCAGCCAGATGCGTCGCCAGCTTTGCGGAACCACGAGGCTGGCAAGCGCAAGACCGAGAGCCACGCCGGCCACCACCAGGATCGCCGCCCCCCCTGAGCGCTGCGTGACGAGAGCGCCTGTAAGCGCGCCTGATAGCATTCCCGTCCAGGGCACGATCTGCGTCCACCAGCCCTTCGTGTGATGGCCGAGCAGAAAGCGCCCGAGCCCCCGGCCGAAGCGCGATAAGGCACCGGAAACATAGGTGACGCCGAGCGCCTGCCCGTCGACTTCCTCCAGCGCGGCGTTGAGCGCGCCCATGGCGAAGACCAGCGCCGGCACGCCGTGAGACGGGTCGCGGAAGAGCAGCGGCACCAGCGCGAGCAGCCCGACCAGCGCCAGAAGCCCCGGCTGGCTTCCCCGCGTCCAGCGCATGAACAACACGCCAAATGCGTTGCCGACCACAAAGGTCGCGATGACGAGCCCGAGGCGCAGGATCGCGCCCCCCTCGCCCGAAGACAAAGCGATGGCCAGTCGCGTCGTATTGCCGCTCATGAAGGACACGAAATCGCCGGCCAGGAGAAAGCCGACGACATCCGTCATGCCCGCCAGAAAGCTGAGGCTGGCGGCGAACAGGAGGCCGGTGGCGAGGCGAAGACGGTTGCGACGGCGGAGCCGCGTGCGCATCGAAGGAAAGCCGCCCGGTTCAGGGGCGCGTCGGTTCGCCCGGCGCGGACGCCTCGATCGCCAGCGCGTGGACGCCGCCGGCCAGCTCCTCGGCCAGCGTCGCGTTTACCGCGCGATGCCGCTCCACCCGGCTTTTGCCCGAAAAGGCCTGCGACACGATGCGCACGCGAAAATGGGTTTCGCCCGTTCCGTCGAAGCCGCCATGATGATCGCTGCCGCCATGGTGGTGGCCGGCATGGAGATGGCTTTCGTTCACGACCGCCAGGGTTTCCGGGCCGAAAGCCTCGCGCAGCTTCGTTTCGATACGGGCCTGAATGGTCATGATCGCGCCTCACATTTGTTCAAACGGACAAGCGATCCACCACCCGGATCGACAAGCCCGCTCCCATAGGGGACAAGGAGCCTGTTGTGGACGGGTTTTCGCGTCTGTCAATTCTTGTTCGCGCTCCTCCGGGGCCCCATAATCGGCCGTGATGACACTCGACTCCAAACTCTTCGACCAGATCCGCGTCAAACCCGCCGGCAAGAAGGCCGCGGAGAAGGTGCGTGCGCCCGAATGCATGTGGGAAGGCTGCGACCAGCCGGGTACCCACAAGGCTCCGCGCGGGCGCGACCATGAAGGTCAGTATCTGAACTTCTGCGTCGACCATGTGCGCCTCTACAACAAGTCCTACAATTACTTCTCGGGTCTCGGAGACGACGACATCCAGAAATATTTGAAGGACTCGCTGACCGGCCACCGCCCGACCGCCCCGATGGGCACCAACAATTCGGCAGGCCCGCGCTCGGCCTCCGCCATGCCCTCCTCGCTTCCGAGCGGGCGTCCGCGCCGCGTCAACGCGCGCATCCACGACCGCTTCAACCTGTTCGAGAGCGGCGCGGCAGCGGCCAAGCCCGCCCCCGTCAAGAAGCCGCGCACGTTGGAGTCGAAGGCGCTGGACACGCTGGGCGTTCCTCAGACCGCCGATGCCGAGTCGATCCGCATCCAGTACAAGGCGCTGGTGAAGCAGTATCACCCCGATTCCAACGGCGGCGATCGCGGCTCGGAAGATCGCCTGCGCGAAGTCATTCAAGCCTACAAGCTTTTGAAGCAGTCGGGCTTCTGTTAATCCGGGACGAATCGGATCGTCCGGTCCGCTTTCGCTCCGCCTGGGCTTGTCCCGAAACGCAAGTGACGAAGATTGGTGGCGCACGGCCCTGATGCGGCCTTTCTCGCGCCGTTGGAGGTATGATGAGTGCAGCGGAACTGGAAGTGGCGAACCTCCCCGACGCCATGATCTCCGTCCGCGAGACCTTCGGTTTCGATAGCGACCTGAAGGTGCCGGCCTATAGCAAGACCGATCCGCACGTTCCCGAGATCGATCCGGACTATCTGTTCGACAAGCAGACGACGCTGGCGATCCTGGCGGGCTTCGCCAAGAACCGGCGCGTCATGGTTTCGGGCTCGCATGGCACGGGCAAGTCCACCCATATCGAGCAGGTCGCCGCACGGCTGAACTGGCCCTGCGTGCGCCTCAACCTCGACAGCCACGTGTCGCGCATCGATCTCGTCGGCAAGGACGCGATCACGGTTCGCGAGGGCAAGCAAGTCACGGAATTCCGCGACGGCATCCTGCCCTGGGCCTATCAGAACAATGTCGCGCTCGTGTTCGACGAATACGACGCCGGCCGCCCGGACGTGATGTTCGTGATCCAGCGCGTTCTGGAATCTTCGGGCCGGCTGACGCTGCTCGATCAGGCCCGCGTCATTCGCCCGCACCCCGCCTTCCGCCTGTTCGCCACCGCCAACACGGTCGGCCTCGGCGACACGACGGGCCTTTATCACGGCACGCAGCAGATCAATCAGGCGCAGATGGACCGCTGGTCGATCGTCACCGTCCTGAACTACCTGCCGCATGACAACGAGGTCGGCATCGTTCTGGCGAAGGCCAAGCATTTCCAGACCGACAAGGGCCGCGCCCAGGTCTCCAAGATGGTGCGCGTGGCCGATCTCACGCGCTCGGCCTTCCGCAACGGCGATCTGTCCACCGTCATGAGCCCGCGCACGGTGATCACCTGGGCCGAGAACGCCGAGATCTTCGGCGATATCGGCTTCGCCTTCCGCCTGACCTTCCTCAACAAGTGCGACGATCTGGAGCGGCCGCTGGTCGCCGAGTTCTATCAGCGCGCCTTCGGCGAGGACCTGCCGGAATCGGCCTCCAACCTGGTGCTCGACTAAGACCATGGCGCGCCCCGGAGACAATTCTGCCAAGGGGCAGCGCCCCAAGACCACCGACCGCGAGCCGTTCCGCCGCGCGGTCGCGGGCTGTATGCGCGCGATTTCGGGCGATGCGCAGCTCGAAGTCACCTATGGCAATGACCGCCCCGGTCTGACGGGAGATCGGGCGCGCCTGCCCGAGCTGCCCAAGCGCGCAGGCCAAACCGAAGTGGCCGTCGTACGTGGCCTGTCGGACGCCATGGCCCTGCGGAAGGCGCGGCACGACGCGCGCATCCACGCCACGCTCTCGCCCGACGGGCGCGGCGCGCGCGCCGTGTTCGACGCCCTGGAGCAGGCGCGCTGCGAGGCGATCGGCGCCAATGCCATGCCGGGCGTCGCGGACAATCTCGCCTCCATGCTGGAGGACAAGTATTTCCGCTCCAACCTCACTGATGTCACCGACCGCACGGAAGCGCCGCTGGAAGACGCCATCGCCCTGATGGTGCGCGAGCATCTGACCGGGCGGCCCGTTCCGCCAAGCGCGCGGGCTCTGGTGGATGTCTGGCGCGACTGGATCGAGGAAAAGGCCGGCCCGCAATTCGAACGGTTGGGCGACACGATCGAGGATCAGCGCCTCTTCGCGCGCACGCTGCGCGACATGCTCGTGTCCATGGAGATGGCCGAGGAACTCGCCGACGAGTCGGATGATTCCGACGAGGAATCGCCGGACGAGGCCGGCGACAACCAGACGCGCGATCAAGAAGACAGCGGCGCCGAGAAGGAAGCCGGCCAGGACGAGGCGGAGCCGCAGGAAGCCGAGGGCGAGGCCGAAAGCGAGGATGCGAGCGAGGCCGAAACCTCCGAGCAGACCAGCGACGAGCCGACCGAGGACGAGGACGTCGATTCGGAAACGCCCGGCGAATCGCGACGCCCGAACCAAGCGCTGCCGCGCGATCTCGGCGACACGGATTATCAGGTCTTCAACGAGAGCTTCGACGAGACGGTGGGCGCGGAAGAGCTGTGCGACGAAGCCGAGCTCGACCGGCTGCGCTCCTTCCTCGACAAGCAACTCGCCTCGCTGCAAGGCGCGGTCGGACGGCTCGCCAACCGGCTTCAGCGCCGCCTCATGGCGCAGCAGAACCGCGCCTGGGATTTCGACCTCGAAGAAGGCTATCTCGACACGGCGCGTCTGACGCGCCTCGTGACGGACCCCCTTCAGCCGCTCTCTTTCAAGATGGAGCGCGACACGGATTTCCGCGACACGATCGTCACGCTCCTGATCGACAATTCCGGCTCCATGCGCGGGCGGCCGATCACCGTGGCGGCGACCTGCGCCGACATTCTGGCGCGCACGCTGGAGCGTTGCGGCGTCAAGGTCGAGGTGCTGGGCTTCACGACCCGCGCCTGGAAGGGCGGCCAATCGCGAGAAGCCTGGCTCAAGGCTGGCAAGCCCCAGCGCCCCGGCCGGCTCAACGATCTCCGGCACATCGTCTACAAAAGCGCAGACGCGCCTTGGCGGCGGGCTCGGCGCAATCTCGGCCTGATGATGCGCGAAGGGCTCCTGAAGGAGAATATCGACGGCGAGGCGCTGATCTGGGCGCATAACCGTCTGCTGGCGCGCTCCGAGCAGCGGCGCATCCTGATGATGATTTCGGACGGCGCGCCGGTGGATGATTCCACGCTTTCGGTGAACCCCGGCAATTATCTGGAGCGGCACCTGCGCGCCGTGATCGAGGAGATCGAGACGCGCTCCCCGGTCGAGCTTCTGGCCATCGGCATCGGCCATGACGTGACGCGCTATTATCGCCGCGCCGTGACCATCTCGGACGCCGAGGAACTGGCGGGCGCGATGACAGAGCAGCTCGCCGCCCTCTTCGAAGACGAAGGTGCCCTGCCCTCGCGCCGTCATCGACGCGCTGCGGGCGCTCGTTGAGCCGCGCTCGCCGTCGCGCGGCCTGCGCTCTACTGGCGCTTCTGACGCTCGGTCCCGCCGGGGCCGAGCCGAGCGAGACCGTCGTCACCAGCCAGCCGATCACGCGCTTTCGTATCGGCTCCGACGAGACGCGCTTCGGCGCGCTCGACTACATCGGCGGCTTCAGCTACCGCTCGAGCGACCGGCGGCTGGAAGGCGTCTCCTCCATCCGGCTGCGCGATGGTGGACGGCGCTTCCTGGCCGTGACGGACACGGGCTATTGGTTTCGCGGCGCAATCCGGCGCGATGCGGACGGAAAGCCTCTCGGCATCGACAGCGCGCAGATCGCACCGATCCTCGACCGATCGGGGCGTCCGCCCGCGCGCAAGGGCGATGCCGACGCGGAAGGGCTGGCGCTGGATGGGAGCCGCGCTCTCGTCTCCTTCGAGCGGGATGCGCGGATTGAGCGCTTCGACGCCGACGCGCCGGGACGCGGCGGCCCCGTCGCCATGCCCATTTCTCGCCGCGAGCTTCGCTCGAATGGCGGCTTGGAAACCATCGCCGTCTCGCCCGCCTCCTCCCCTCTGAAGGGGGCTGCCATCATCGTGGCGGAGAACTCGATCGACGCGGAAGGCAATCTGCTGGCGGCGATTCTGGGCCTTGGAGCCAAGGGTCTCTTCAGCGTGCGCCATGACAAGGTCTGGTCGGCCACCGACGGCGCCTTCCTCGACAACGGCGATTTCCTGCTTTTGGAGCGGCGCTATGAGGGCTTCGGGCGGATCGGAATGCGCATTCGCCGCATCGATGCGAACGCGATCCGACCCGGCGCGATGGTGGACGGGCCTGTTATCATGGAAGCCGATTTCGGCAACGAGATCGACAATATGGAGGGGTTGGACGTCTGGACCAACGCGCGCGGCGAGACGATCCTCGCCGTGGTCTCGGACGACAACGGCTCCTTCTTCCAGCGCAATCTCTATCTGGAATTCCGTCTGCGCAACGATGCGTCCACAGAGGCGAGCCGGACGCCCTGAGGCATCCGGCTGCATGTCGTCAGGCCGAGACGGCCTGCGTGTCCCGGTAGGGCAGCACGCTGTTGATCACCACGCGGTAGGGCACGAGGCCGAAGATCGCAATCGTCAGCTTCACGCCGAAATCCCCCAGCGCCCAGGAAAGCCAGCGCGGGGCCTCCACCGGCAGCAGGCCGAAGAGCGGCGCGTGTTCCAGCGAGAAGGCATCATTCGGCCCGAGGAAGACGAAGAGCGGCGCGAAGGCGACGGTGAAGAAGGTGAGCGTGTCCAGCACCGTGCCGAGAATGCCGCTGGCGAGCGGTGCCTTCCACCAGGACATGAGACGCAGACGATTGAAGACGAGAATGTCCAGGAGTTGCGCCATCAGGAAGGCCGTGCCGCTGGCGAGCGCGATGCGCAGGAGACGCCCCGCTTCCGTCTCGAAGGGCACGAGGCCGAGCCGGTAGAGAATCGGCGGGAACAAGACGGAGCTGACAACCGCCAGACAGAAGCCGAGATACACGACCCGGCGCGCCATGGACGGACCATAGAGCCGGTTGTTCACATCGGTCACGATGAAGGCGAAGGGATAAACGAAGGCGCCCCAGGTCAGAAGGTCGGCGAGCTTCAGAGGCCCGATCTCGCCCTGCACGGGAAACTGAACGGAGACGTTGGAGAAGAGGACGATGATCGTCATGGCGATCACCGGCAGCACGTAGCGGCGCGAAGAGGTCACGGCTCGTTCCATTTTTTTAGGCTGGGGTATGGCACCAGCGGTCGATGGGAGCCCCCGACAAGTCGGGGGCGGCGCGTCGGGACGAAACACCGCCCCCAAAAACAAGAAGCGCCACCGCGAGCGGTAGCGCTTCCCAATCGGTCCCTCAGGGATCGAAGGATCAGGCGGCCTGGGCCTCGCCGGCGACCTTCTTGGCGATCTGGCGCTTCAGAAGGCGAGCGCGGGGCGACAGTTCGATCTCGGCGGCCTTCGCGAGGAAGGCGTCGAGGCCACCGCGATGCTCGACCGAACGCAGAGCATGGGCGCTGACGCGCAGGCGGAAACGCTGGCCGAGCGCGTCGGAGATCAGCGTGACCTGGCACAGGTTCGGCAGGAAGCGGCGACGCGTCTTGTTATTCGCGTGGCTGACATTGTTACCGGACTGGACGGCCTTGCCGGTTAGTTCGCAAGCGCGCGACATGGGATCACCTTTCAAACAAATCGATACGGCCTTGCGGGGCGCGCCGCCGCCGGACGGCAGCGCGATCATCGACCCCATGGCATGATCGGAAAATCGTGGGTTCCTATAGTCTCCGCGGCCTTCTGCGTCAACCCGCCGTCATAAAGCTGTGCCGGCCCCCTTGCGCCCGATCCCCCTCGAATCCCATCCTTTGGAAACGTCTATCGCCCTGCTCCGACCGTTCTTCCGAGAGCGCGGCTTCTGCTTCCGGCACTCCGGCCAAGGATTTCAGCATGTTCGCACGCCTCGCGCTTCTCGGCCTCGCCCTGACGAGCTTCGCCCCGGCGGCTGAGGCTCAGAGCGCCCTGAAGACCGAGTATCGCATTTCCCTGATCGGCCTGCCGGTCGGCCGCGCGAGCTTCGAGACGCGCCTTTCGCCGACGCGCTATTCGGTCAAAGGCCAGCTTTCCTCGGCGGGGCTTGCCGAACTCGTGTCCTCGACGCGCGGCACGAGTTCCGTGTCGGGCCGCATCACCGGCAACCGGCTTTTGCCCGAGCGATACCGGCTGCAATATACGAGCGACAAGAAATCCTGGCGCGCCGATGTGCGCTATCGCAACGGGCGCGCCGTCTCCTCCGACATCGCGCCCCCCGCGCAGAACCCGCCCCCGTCCGACTTCATTCCCGTGACGCCCTCGCAGCTCGCCAACGTCGTCGATCCCCTGGGCGGGTTGATGATCAAGCCGGGCAGCGACCCGGCCGCCATCTGCCGCCAGCCGGTTCCCTTCTATGATGGCTGGTCGCGGCTCGACCTCGTCCTGTCGCCGGGCGACGGCGAGCAGGATTTCCAAGCAGACGGTTATTCGGGCAAGGCCATCGCCTGCAACGCGCGCATCCGCCCGGTGTCGGGCTATCGGACCTCATCCAACGGCATCAAGTTCCTGCAAGGACGTACGATCCAGCTTTGGTTCGCGCCGATCGGCCAAAGCGGCATCTACGCGCCGGTCTATGTCCGCATTCCCACGCAGGTCGGCCCGCTGACGCTGACGGCGACCCGATTCGCCAAACCCTGAAAAATCAAGCCTTAGAGCCTGTTTGAAAACTCGGTCGGGTCGGCGCGACGGGTCTTTTCCGCCCCCGTTTCGTTGCCCCTCCACCGCCGAGTTTCCAAACGGGCTCTCAGAAATCGAGCACGCCTTCGATCAGGATCGACACGTCGCCGCCGATTAGAATGTCCTGCCCACGCGGGGCGACGTGAACGCGGCCTTGGCGCGCGATGCAGCGCCCCTGTGCGGCGACATAGGGTTGGGTCAGCCGCCCCTCGGCCTTCAGCCAGCAGGCGATGGCCGCGTTGAGCGAGCCGGTGATCGGATCTTCCTTCACGCCGTGCCAGATGTCGATCATCCGCACCTCGGCATCGACCTCGGAGCCCGTCGGATACGTTCCCAGAAGACCGATCGCCCGTTCCTCGGGAAAGCTTGCCCCGCTCGCATCCGCGCGCAGGACGCAGTCCGCATCGCGCAGTTCCAGGAACTCCCAGACGGGGCCGTTGGTAAGGAGCGCCGAGCGCAGAATATCGGCGGGGTCGATCCGCAGCGCGCGGGCGGCCGATTCGAGCCGGTCCGGGGCCAGCGGCTCGATGCGCGTCGGCGGCGCGACGAAGGCCGGGCGCTCGCCCGCCACGTCGATCTCCACCACGCCCACCGCGCATTCCTGCCGCACCAAGCCCGGCTCCTTGGGCACGCCGCCCGCATGAAGCCAGCTCATGCAGCTGCCGAGCGTCGGATGCCCCGCAAAGGGCAGCTCACGCGTCGTGGTGAAAATGCGTAGGCGATAATCGGCCGCGGGGTCGGACGGTGGCAGAAGAAAGGTCGTCTCGGCGAGATTCGTCCAGCGCGCAAAGCGGCGCATCTCCTCCTCCGACAGCCCCTCCCCGTCGAGCACCACCGCCAAGCCATTGCCCTGCGCCGCCAGCGGAGAGAACACATCGCACTGAATGAAACGCCGCCGCATGGATTGCCCTCGATTCTCGACCTGTCAGGTCGAGAGTAAGGTGCTATTCCAAGCGGAGACAAGCTTCAGGTTGGGCTGAACCTCGAGACTGATCCAAAGGTCTTTAACCCAAATCTTCGATCCACACGGCCTCAATGTTGCCCAAGCCACACGCCAAACGCGATATTTAGGAAATTATCTCTAGGTAATCGGAAGCAGATGAGTCGACGCAACACGCCTCGCGTGTTTTTCGCAGACTACCTGTCTTTCTGATCGTATCGAAAGCCCAACCGTCCCATGTGCATCTATTGCGGCAATCCCCTGCATCACATGAACGATGCCGCTGGGGTGATACAGGGTCTATCAGCCTTGAACAGCGATGCGCGCGGCAGCGGCACCTACAACAACAAACCCTCCTTCACCGTCGCCCAGGCTGCGGCTCAGATCGGCCGAGGCGATCTGACATGGAACGGTTCGGGCCAAGCCACTTTGGGCCTGTCGGCCGTCGTGACCTATGATTTCCGCACGAGCCCGCCCGCCAGAATGCCGGTCGATACGGGCGGCTTTTCCGCTTTCAATGATCAACAAATCGGGCAAACCCGACTGGCCCTGCAATCCTGGGCCGACGTGGCGAATGTCACCTTCCAGCAGGTGACGCCCGGGGCGGCGACAAGCGCCGGCGCCCAGGACAACGCGCAGATTCTCTTCGGGAATTACGCGTCGGGAATGTCGGGAGCGGCCGGCTTCACCTATTATCCTGACCCGTCGGGCCGATCGAACGTGGCTGGAGACAGCTGGTACAATTCCACCTACAGCTACAACACCGCCCCGACGCTTCTCGGCTATGGCCGGCAGGTTCTGGCGCATGAGATCGGCCATGCGCTGGGGCTCAAACATCCCGGCGACTATAATGCGACCGACAGCACACCCCTCACCTACGCGGCCGATGCCGTGTATTACGAGGACTCGCGTCAATACACCATCATGAGCTATTGGTCGGAAGCGCATACAGGTGGCCAGTTTGGCGAAGCCGATGCCTCTGCGCCCTTGATGGACGACATCGCCGCGATCCAGCGGTTGTATGGTGCCAACTCCACCACGCGCACGGGCAACGACATTTACGGCTTCCACTCCAATACCGGGCGGGACTTCCTGTCGGCGGCGGATGCGACCTCGAAGCTGATCTTCTGCGCATGGGATGGGGGCGGGAACGATACGTTCGATTTTTCCCTGTATCAGCAGAACCAGACGATCGACCTTCATGCGGGGGCCTTCTCGGATGTCGGCGGCCTTGTCGGCAATGTGTCCATCGCAGTCGGCGTCACGATCGAGAACGCGATCGGAGGTGCCGGCAACGACAGGATCACAGGCAACGCAGCCGACAATCAACTCTTCGGCAATGATGGCAACGACACGCTGATCGGCGGCGGCGGAAACGACACGCTGGATGGGGGCGCGGGCGACGACACGACGATCCTCGCGAATGCGCTTGCCTCCTACGACCACCGGATCGGCATCGACGGTTCGGTGTTGCTGCTCGAGAGCAACGGCGCGGGCGCTCGCGATGTCGTGCGCAATGTCGAGCATTTCCAGTTTTCCGACGGGTCGGTTCAGCTCGACCCCGGCCATCCGCTCTTCGATCCGTTCTATTACGCCGCTACGCAGCGCGACGTTTATGCGGCGGGGGTCGATCCCCTCGCGCATTTCAACGCCAGCGGTTTTCGCGAGGGCCGCAATCCCAATCCCTATTTCGATGTGAAAGCCTATCTCTCCGCCAATCCCGATGTCGCGAAGGCGGGCGTGAACCCGCTGGATCACTATGCGCAGAGCGGAGCGGCGGAGGGGCGCGACCCCTCGCTGAATTTCGATACGCGCCTCTATCTCCATTTCAACCCGGACGTCGCAGCGGCCCACGTCAACCCGCTTCAGCACTTTCTCACGGCCGGTCAGGCAGAGGGGCGCGAGAGCTACAAGGTCATCGGCCAACATATCGATGCGGACGATTTCGACGCCACCTATTATCTCATGGCCAATCCCGACGTGGCGGCCGCCCATGCGGATGCTCACCAGCACTATTCGGCCTATGGTTGGCGCGAGGGGCGCAACCCCAATATTCTGTTCGATACGCGCTTCTACCTGAAGCAAAACAGCGATGTCGCCGCGGCCAAGATCGACCCGCTGGCGCATTACGCGGCCAATGGCTGGCATGAGGGGCGTAACCCGTCCGCCGCCTTCAACACGACGAAATATCTCGCCGACAATGCCGATGTCGCTCAGGCCGGCGTCGAACCGCTTCAGCACTTCCTGACGCATGGCGTGCTCGAGAATCGTTCGATCGCGGATTTCAGCGCTCTGATCGCCTGAAAGGGCTTGCCCGCCTTTTCATTCGAGCCCCCTCGCGGCGGCGTGCCGCAGGGTGGCCTCGCATCCCGGTGCGGTTTCGATCGTTGGACGGCCAACGGAAATGCAACCACAGGAGCATCCAATGGCCAGCACGGCAGAGCATACCGATCCGAAGCTTTGGGAAAAGGTGAAGGACAAGGTCACGAAGGGCGCCAAGGGCGGCAAGCCGGGCCAGTGGTCCGCGCGCAAGGCACAGATGGCGACCGCCGAATACGAGAAGGAAGGCGGCGGCTTCAAAGGCGAGAAGTCCAAGGACAACAGCCTTCAGCAATGGCAGGACGAGGACTGGGGCACGAAGTCCGGCAAGAAGAGTGCCGAAACCGGCGAGCGCTATCTGCCCAAGAAGGCCCGCGAGGCGCTGTCCGACAAGGAATACAAGAAGACCAGCGACAAGAAGCGCGCCGACACCAAGAAGGGCGAGCAGCATTCGGCCCAGCCCAAGGACGTCGCCAAGAAGACCGCAGCTTATCGTGATGGCCATAAGGGCGGCCAAGAGCACACCAAGGCCGAGCTTTATGCGGAAGCCCGCAAGCGCGATATTCCCAACCGGTCCAAGATGAGCAAGGCCGAGCTGGAAAAGGCGCTGGCGCATTGACGCGGCGGCTCCGCGCCGTTCTTTCGCGGCGGCGCGGAGCTTTTTTTTCCACCACTGAAAGACCCGATCGCCAATGTCATACAAGCGATCGACCAGCAAGGAACTTGAGTGCGGACTGGCTGTGATGCGGCAGCCCCCCGCCCATGATCGCAAGCCAGCGACTAAGATCTGCGCAAGGATGCGGCTGCCAATGGCAGAGGGCCTGAAGCAGACGCTTTGACTGGAAAGCGGCAAGGGGGTCCTCGTTTATAAGCGAGCATCGACGCGCCGAAGGCTCCGGCAGAAAAATCCGATCTGCCCACCCCACCAGATATCGTCGGCAGGTTTCGGAACAGCCGATGCGAGCGCCCCAACGGGCCAGGTGACGGGCGCACGCTCGCAGGCTGTTTCCAACCCTTCGCTTCTCGGCTCGAAAAGGCGAGTCCGTCTGACTTCGCGCGCGAGGATACAACTCGCTTGGCTCCGTCGCGCGTCCCTTGCTATCGTGGAAGCGGTTTGACGGAGGGGCGAGATGGCGACGGCGCTGGGATTTTCGGCCATTTTGATGTGGTCGCTTTTGGCGCTTCTGACGGCGCGCAGCGGTGCCGTGCCGCCGCTCCAGCTCAATGCCATGTGTTTTGGGTTGGGAACGCTGGTCGGTCTCGCCGCGCTGAAACTGCGCGGCGTGCCGCTTTCGGTGTTCCGCCAGCCGCCCGCCGTCTGGGCGCTCGGCGTCATCGGCTTGTTCGGCTATCATGCGCTCTATTTCGCGGCCTTGCGCAGCGCGCCAGCGGCGGAAGCCAGCCTCATCGCCTATCTCTGGCCGCTTCTGATCGTCTTGGGCTCGGCCATGTTGCCGGGCGAGAAGCTGCGCTGGTTCCATCTGGTCGGCGCACTGCTTGGCCTGTCCGGAGCGGGCCTCATCATCGCCGGCAAGGGCGATGGCCTGTCCTTCGAGGGCGGGCATGGGGTCGGCTATGCATTGGCCGGCCTTTGCGCCCTCACATGGTCGAGCTATTCGCTCCTCTCGCGCCGCTTTCGTAATGTGCCGAGCGATGTCGTGACAGGCTTCTGCGCGGCGACCGCGCTTCTCTCCCTGCCCGCGCATTGGATGTTCGAGACGACCGTCTGGCCGGCCGACGGCGGCCAATGGCTCGCCGTCGTGCTTCTCGGCCTTCTGCCGGTCGGCGCGGCCTTCTATGTCTGGGACTATGGTGTGAAGCGCGGCGATATCCAGCTTCTGGGGGCGGCGAGCTATGCCGCACCGCTTCTCTCGACGCTGGTCCTCATCCTGTTCGGAGAGGCGCAAGCGACATGGGCGCTGGCGCTCGCCGCCTGTCTCATCACGCTCGGCGCGGTTCTGGCCGCGCTGCCGATGTTTTCCCGGCTGCGCGATGGCCGGCTGACGAACAGCGCTTAACCCCTAGTTCCACGGCTGCACGCCCCCAAAGGAAAGGCAGCCCATGTCCGCTTCGTCCCGCCCCCTCGCTCTCGTCACGGGAGCCTCTTCCGGCATCGGCACGGCCTATGTCCGGCATCTCGCCTCCACGGGATACGACATCCTGGCGGTCGCGCGTCGGCGCGAGGCGCTGGAGGCGTTGAAGAGCGAGATCGAAGCCACGCATCGCACGACGGTCGAGGTGCTGCCGGCGGATCTCGAATTGGACGAGGGCCTGTCGCGCGTGGCGGAGCGCCTGCGCCAAGGCAGCTTCGTCGCCATGCTCGTCAACAATGCCGGCTTTGCCGCGCGCGGGCGGATCGGCGAGATGGATCTGGCCGCCTTCGACCGGATGATCCGGCTCAATGTCATCGCCCTCGCCCATCTGACGGACGCGGCCATGGCGCGGATGCGCGTGGAAAACCGAGGCACGATCATCCAGATTTCGTCGGGCACCATGTTCATGCAACTGCCCGGCAACTCGGCCTATGGCGCGTCCAAGAATTTCGTCACGGGCTTCACGCGCACGCTCCAAGCCGAAGCCGAGGGCACGGGCATTCGCGTTCAGCTTCTGGTGCCCGGCGTCATCGCGACGGACTTCCACCGCGTCGCCGGCAACGATCTTTCGCGCTTTCCGCCCGAGCGCGTCATGTCGGCGGACGATCTCGTCACCGCCTCGCTGCGCGCGCTGGAACTCGGCGAGCCGGTCTGCATCCCGTCCGTGCCCGATATCACGGACTGGGACGCCTATGTCGCGGCCGAGCAGCGGCTGTCCGCCAACGCATCGCGCGACAAGCCTGCCGCGCGATATCATGTGACGAGTTGAGGCCGGCTCGGCTACCCGCCCCGCGCCGGGCGCGGCATGGGGCGCCAGTCCTTGGGGGCCATCTCGAAGCTCTCAAAACGGAAGCCGGGGGCGACGGTGCAGCCCACCAGCGTCCATTCGCCGAGGCTCGTCGCCGTCTGCCAGCAGCCGGCGGGAACGGTCAGCTGCGGCATCTCCCCGATCAGGATGCTCGGCCCCAGCCGATGCGAGGACGCGTCATGCCCGTTGGGCGAAAGCGTCAAGGCCAGCGGCGCGCCGGCATGCCAGTGCCAGGTCTCGGCCGCATCCGTGACGCGATGCCATTCCGAGGTTTCGCCGATGTCCAGAAGATAGAGGATGGCGGTGGAGCGCGAACGTCCCTCCCCGTCCACCGCCTCGTCCCGGAAGGTTTCGCGATACCAGCCGCCTTCGGGATGGGGCTGGAGCTTCAGCCGTGCGATGACGTCCCGCGCCCTCAATATCCGTTCCTCTTCTCGCGCAGCGCCGCGAAGATCGCGACGGGATCGGCCCCTTCCATGCCGAAGGCGGCGGCCAACTCGGGATCGTCCGCCCGCAGGAATGGGTTGGTCTTCTTCTCCCGCCCGAGCGCGACGGGTAGCGTCGCGCGGTGCTCGACCCGCAGCGCCTCGACCTCTTTCACCCGCTCCTGCAACAGGAGATTGCCGGGATCGACATCCACGGCAAAGCGGGCGTTGGTCGCGGTGTATTCATGGCCGCAATAGAGCATCGTGTCGTCGGGCAGCGCGCGCAGGCGCTGGAGGCTCTCCCACATCTGCGCGGGGGTCCCCTCGAAAAGCCGGCCGCAACCAAGCGAGAACAGGGCGTCCGCGGCAAAGAGCGCCTTTTCCCCCGGCAGGAAATAGGAAATCTCGCCCGCCGTGTGGCCGGGCGTGTCGATCACCTCCACCTGAATGCGCCCCAGCGCGAAGCGATCGCCCCCACGCACAGGTCGGTCGAGCCCCGGAATGCGCGCCGCCTCGTTCGCCGGGCCGATGATCTCGCAGCCGAACCGTGCCTTCAGCGCCTCGTTGGCGCTGACATGGTCGTCATGGTGATGCGTCGTCAGGATATGGGTCAGACACCAGCCTTCCTGCTCGAGCGCGCGCAGGATCGGACCTTCTTCCGGCGCGTCGATCGACAGCGTGATGCCGCTGTCCTGATCATGCAGGAGAACGCCGAAATTGTCCCGGCGGCAGGTGAATTGTCGGATCGAAGCGGCCAATGCGCTCTCCCTCGTTTCGCGGCTTAGAGCGCCTAACAAAACCTCTGGGCGGAGGCTGGCCGAGGGATTTTTGTCAATCCACGCGGAGCGAAGCGCAGTCGATGCCGGCGGCATCGGCGAGCATTCGCGACAAAGTGGTTGGCAAAAAGACCCGGCCAGCCGACCCCCGAGGTTTTGTTAGGCGCTCTTATGCCGCCAGAGATAGGGCATCACGGCCCAGCAACAAAACAGCGGTGCGAAGGCGCGCGCATTGCGTTAGGGTCGGACACGAAGTGCAACAGCCGCGAGCCTGCGATTGAACGCCGACATCACCGAATTGCGGGACTTCTATGCCACCCGCCTCGGCGAGGCCGCCGTGCGCTCGGTCGCGATGGCCTTAGGTCCGATCTGGAAGCCGATCCCGCAGGAGCGGCTGGTCGGCATCGGCTATGCCATTCCCTATCTCGACAAGCTGGCCACCGATTCGGAGCGCCGCCTCGCCTTCATGCCCGCCGCCCAAGGCGCGGTGAACTGGCCGGTGCATCAGCCCTCGCTGACCGCCCTCGTCCATCCGGCCGAGCTGCCGCTGGGTGACGCCTGCATCGACCGCATCCTCATGGTCCATGCGCTGGAATTTGCCGAAAGTCCGACGGAGATGCTGGGCGAAGCCTGGCGGGTCTTGGCGCCCGGCGGGCGGCTGGTTCTGGTTTTGCCGAGCCGGCGCGGCGTCTGGACCCGCTTCGAGCACACGCCTTTCGGCTCGGGCCGGCCCTGGTCGCGGACCCAGGCGACGCAGCTCCTGCGCGAAACCATGTTCACGCCCTCGGGCTTTTCCGACGCGCTGCACTTCCCGCCCTTTCGCCGCGCCGGTCTTCTCAACATCGCGCCGCTCTGGGAGCGGATGGGGCGGCGCGGCTGGCCGATCTTCTGCGGCGCCATCATCTTGGAGGCGACGAAGCTTGTGTATCGCGGCATTCCCGTCACGCATCGCGAGAAGCAGCGTCTGCGCCGCCTGCGCCCGGTTCTCCTGCCGCATGGCGCGCCCGCCCTTCACCGCTGACACGAGTTTTCCTTCCAGCCCTCACGGAGACATTTTTATGGAACAGCGCAAGCTCGGCCCCGACCTCACGGTCTCCGCTCTCGGCCTCGGCTGCATGGGCATGTCGGAATTCTACGGCGAGGGCGACGATGCCGAGTCGCTCAACGTCATCCACCGGGCGCTCGATCTCGGCGTCACCTTCATCGACACGGCGGACATGTATGGCGTCGGCCATAATGAGGAGTTGGTCGGCCGCGCGCTGAAGGGCCGGCGAGACAGCGTCATCCTCGCCACCAAGTTCGGCCATATGCGCGCGCCAACGGGCGAGCGGCTCGGCATCAACGGCCGGCCGGACTATGTGCGCAAGGCCTGCGACGCCAGCCTCCAGCGCCTCGGCGTGGAGCGGATCGATCTCTACTACCAGCACCGGGTCGATCCGAACGTTCCGATCGAGGACACGGTGGGCGAGATGAGCCGGCTGGTGGAAGAGGGCAAGATCGGCTTTCTCGGCCTGTCGGAAGCCGGGCCGCAGACGATCCGCCGCGCCCATGCGACCTGGCCCATCGCCGCGCTTCAGACCGAATATTCCCTCTGGAGCCGCGACCCGGAAGCGGACATCCTGCCGACCCTGCGTGAACTCGGCATAGGCTTCGTGCCCTATTCCCCGCTCGGACGCGGCTTCCTGACGGGGCGTTTCCCCACGCGCGAGGCGATCCCCGAGGATGACTACCGCCGCACCGCGCCGCGCTTTGCCGAAGGCAATATCGAGAAGAACCGCCAGCTCCTGCGCACGGTCGAAGGCGTTGCCGAGCGCCATGCCGCCCGCCCCTCGCAGGTGGCGCTGGCCTGGGTTCTGGCGCAGGGAGAGGACATCGTGCCCATCCCCGGCACCAAGCGCATGAAGTATCTGGAAGAGAACACCGACTCGGTGAACGTCACGCTGTCCGCCGACGATCTCGCCGAACTCAGCGAAACCTTCGCCCCCGGCAAGGTCAGCGGCGAGCGCTATGGCGAGGCGAGCTTGAAGATGGTGGGGCTGTAAGGGGTTCGCGTTATCGAGGCGACATGCGTGGCCTATAGAGAAGGCCGCGCGGCCCCGGAATGGTAGTTCTGCGTCTGGCCTGCGAGACGAGAAAGCTCTTCATGCGCACGCTCTCCGACATACAGGCGCAGTATCCTTATCTCCTGCATACGAACCGCGAACTCGGCCTGATGCTGGCCGGCATCAAGCCCGCCGCCTTCTTCGGAGACGCGTTGGATGCCCTCTCCCCCGTGCTGGTTCGCTATCTCAGGCGGTTCGACCGTCATGTCGCAGCCGGCCGTCTCGTTCGGCGGGACTGCTGCTTGGACCCGAGACCGCGGCTCCCGTGGAGAATGCATTGCATCTACTTTGCCCTACCCGCCGAAGAGTGGCGGATCGACGAGTTGATCGCTCTGCACGACGCGATGTTCATCGACCAGATTTGGTCGGTCGAGACCGAGCGGCGCGAGGGAGAACTCTTGGGCTATGAAGACTGGATGAACGATTTCCACCTCGCCCGACTGGCACGGCTGGCAGAGGAACGAGACACGGGCACGCTCGATCAAACCGTCGCGGGCTGATGCCTTTCCCTGCCTCGTCCTTATGGAGAAGGATGGCTTCCCTCACCGCTTCAAGACGAACACCGCCTGCTGGCCGAACAGGTTCCACAGCCACCAGGGCATCCGCACGCCCAGGCGCTCGCCGGACGCGTTGAGCGCGACGGCGGTCTCGACCTCGGCGCCCACTTCGCGCGCGAGGTCTACGAAATCGCGGATCGTGCAGAAATGGATGTTGGGCGTGTCGTACCAGGAATAAGACAGGCTCTTGGTCACCGGCATCCGCCCCTTGAAGAACAGGGACGAGCGCACCGACCAGTGGCCGAAATTCGGGAAGGAGACGACCGCGCGCCGGCCGATCCGCAGAAGCTCGGAGAGGACGAGCTTGGGATTGTCGGTCGCCTGGATGGTCTGGGACAGGATGGCGTAGTCGAAGGCGCCATCAGGATAATGGACGAGATCGCGGTCGGCATCGCCTTGGATCACCGACAGGCCCCGCCGCACGCATTCGTTGACACCGGGCTGCGACAATTCGATGCCGCGCACATCCACGCCGCGTCGGCTCTGGAGAATTTCCATCAGCGAGCCGTCGCCGCAGCCGATGTCGAGGACGCGGCTGCCGCGCGCGACGAGGTCGGCGATGAGTTCGAGATCGACGCGCCGGCTGGGCGCGTCCGCGACCTCGGCCGTGGCGGGAACGGGGGCGGCGGTCACGCTCATGGCAGAAGGCCTCTGGCCTTGGCGGCGGAAGAGACGAAGCCCTGCACCGCGCCGGTGAATTCCGGCTCGTCGAGAAGAAAAGCGTCGTGGCCTTTGTCGGTCTCGATCTCCACGAAGGAGACGGAGGCGGCATTGGCGTTCAGCGCATGAACGATCGAGCGGCTTTCGCTGGTCGGGAACAGCCAGTCGGACGAGAAGGAGACGAGGCAGAAGCGCGTCTTGGCCCCTCGAAAAGCCTCGGCCAGCTTGCCCCCATGCTCGCCCGCGATGTCGAAATAATCCATCGCGCGGGTGAGATAGAGATAGGCATTGGCGTCGAAGCGATCGACGAAGGTCATGCCTTGGTGGCGCAGATAGCTCTCGATCTGGAAATCGGCCTCGAAGCCGAAGCCGAGCTTTTCGCGATCCTGAAGGTTGCGGCCGAATTTGCGATGCAGCGCCGCTTCCGAGAGATAGGTCACATGCGCGGCCATGCGCGCGACGGCGAGCCCCTTGTGAGGGCGCGTGCCGTATTGAAGGTAATGCCCGCCGCGCCAATCGGGATCGGCCATGACGGCCTGCCGGCCGACCTCATGAAAGGCGATGTTCTGCGAGGAATGGCGCGCGCCGGTGGCGATCGGCAGCGCCGCGAAGACGCGCTCGGGATAAGCCACCGTCCATTGCAGGCACTGCATCCCGCCCATCGAGCCGCCGATCACGGCGAAGAGCTGGCCGATGCCGAGCCGATCCATCAGCATCGCCTGCGCGCGCACCATGTCTGGGATGGTGAGAACGGGCAGATCGAGCGCATAGGGCAGGCCGGTGGACAGATCGACCGAGGCCGGACCGGTCGAGCCCATGCAGGAGCCGATGACATTGGAGCAGACCACAAAGAAGCGATCCGTGTCGATCGGCTTGCCCGGCCCGATCAGCGTGGACCACCAGCCGGGCTTGCCGGTCACAGGATTGGGGCTGGCGGCGTACTGGTCGCCCGTCAGCGCATGGCAGACATAGATCGCGTTGGACTTGTCGGCGTTCAGCTCGCCATAGGTCTCGTAGGCGATGTGAAAGGGAGAGAGCGTGCGCCCGGCATCGAGGCGCAGCGGCTCGTTTTCGCCGAAATAGGCGACCTTGGACGAGGGCTGGCGGGCCTCGCGAATGCCGAGGTTTTCCCCGGTGACAGGATCGGCGATGATGGACATGACCTGTGCTATCGACTGCCGGGCGCGAAGGCAACAATCTTGCGCGCGCCCTCCCCTGCGCCCTGACGTTTCGGCCCGTGCCGGCTGCGGTCCTCGACAAGGCGGCGTGGCGGGTCTATGCGACCCCCAACGATTTTCGCCAACCTTGCAGGCTCGTTTCCCATGTCCGAACAGCGCGCGCGTCCCGTTCCCAAGCCCGGCGTTCTGGATATCCACGCCTATGTGCCGGGCAAGAGCCGCGCCCCCGAAGGCGTGAAGCTGCACAAGCTTTCCTCCAACGAGACGCCTTTCGGCGCTTCGCCCGCCGTACAGGCGGCGCTCGCCGAAGTGACGACCCATCTCGAACTCTACCCCGACGGGCAGGCGAACGCGCTGCGTCAGGCGATCGGCGAGGTGCATGGGCTGAACCCCGCCAACATCCTTTGCGGCAACGGCTCGGACGAGTTGCTCGGCCTGCTCGCCCAAGGCTTCCTGTCGCCCGGCGACGAAGCCGTTCACACCGAGCACGGCTTTCTCGTCTACGACATCTATATCCGCGCGGCGGGTGCGGTGCCGGTCGTCGCCAAGGAGCGGGACGAGCGGGCGGAGGTGGATGCGATCCTCGCCTGCGTGACCCCGCGCACCAAGATCGTCTTTCTCGCCAATCCGAACAATCCGACCGGCACCTATCTGCCGGCGGACGAAGTGCGCCGCCTTCATGCCGCCCTGCCCGCGCATGTGCTGCTCGTGCTCGACGCGGCCTATGCGGAATATGTCCGTCGCAACGACTATTCGTCCGGCCTCGAACTCGTCTCCGAGAACGAGAATGTCGTGATGACGCGCACCTTCTCGAAGATCCACGGGCTCGCCAGCCTGCGCATCGGCTGGATGTACGCGCCCGAAGCCATCGTGGACGCGCTGGACCGCATTCGCGGCCCCTTCAACCTCAACGCCATGGCCATCGCGGCCGGCGCGGCGGCCATTCGCGACCGCGCCCATGTCGAGAAGACCGTCGCGCACAACAATGAATGGCTGGAGCGACTGACCGTGGGCCTCTCCGCGCTCGGCCTGCGCGTGACGCCCTCGGTCGGTAATTTCGTGCTCGTCCACTTTCCGCAGGATTCCGGGCGCACGGCGGCCGAGGCCGACGCTTTCCTGACCGAGCGCGGTTTCATCCTGCGCCGCGTCACGGGCTACGGCTTCCCCCATGCGCTACGCATGACGGTCGGCTCGGCTGAGGCCAACGAAGGCGTTCTCGCCGCGCTGAAGGAGTTCATGGGCCGATGACCACGCCGCTTTTCGACAAGGTCGCGCTGATCGGCATCGGCCTCATCGGCTCCTCCATCGCGCTCAATATCCGCGACCGGGGCTTGGCCGGCGAGGTCGCCATCGCCACGCGCCGGCCCGAGACGCTGAAGCGCGCCGAAGAGCTGAAGCTCGGCACGAGCTACCATCTCGACCCGGCCGAGGCCGTGGCCGGCGCCGATCTCGTGATCCTGTGCCTGCCGGTCGGCTCCTGCGGCGCGGCGGCAGCGGCCATCGGCCCGCATCTGAAGCCCGGCGCGATCGTATCGGATGTCGGCTCGGTCAAGGCAGCAGTCGTCTCGGCCATGCAGCCGCATCTGCCGGGTCACGTTCATTTCGTGCCGGGCCATCCGATCGCCGGCACCGAGCAGTCCGGCCCGGACGCGGGCTTTCTGGAGCTGTTCGAAAACCGCTGGACCATCCTGACGCCGATCGAAGGCACCGACCCCGCCGCCACCGAGCGCCTCGTGCGCTTCTGGAAGGCGACGGGCGCGATGGTCGAGACCATGACGGCCGAGCACCATGACCTCGTGCTCGCCATCGTCAGCCATGTGCCCCATCTCATCGCCTACAATATCGTCGGCACCGCCGCCGATCTGGAGACGGTTACGCAATCCGAGGTCATCAAGTTCTCGGCCTCGGGCTTTCGCGACTTCACGCGCATCGCCGCCTCCGACCCGACCATGTGGCGCGACATCTTCCTGAACAATCGCGAGGCGGTTCTGGAAATGCTGGCGCGCTTCTCGGAAGACCTCGCCTCGCTCCAGCGGGCCATCCGCTGGGCGGACGGGGACACGCTGTTCGACCTCTTCACGCGCACCCGCGCCATCCGCCGCTCCATCGTGGAAGCGGGCCAGGACACGCAGGAGGCCAATTTCGGCCGCCTCAAGCCCCGCAAGGACCCGTGGAACGAAGGCTCCGCGCCGGGCGAATGAATGGAGAGCCGAGGCTGCGAAGCCTCGGCCCTGTCTCGGGTCGGTTCAGGGGCGCGGTGCCGGCGGCGTATTCGGCTTCGGCATTCCGGGCTTTGGCATTCCGGGCTGCGGCGGCGCGGCCTTGGGTGCCCCATCGGAGCGCGTGTCGCCCGTGTTCGCGCCATTCAGCTGGACCGGCTCGCGGTTGGCGGGAAGATCGATCGACCGCCCCGTGTTCAGCGGCTGCGCGTTGTTGGCGTCGGTCGGCGTCGTCTGCACATAGGCGCGCATCATCCACTGATACTTGGCGAGTTGCCCTTCCACCTCCTGCAGGATGTTGGAGGTCTCCGGGTCGTTTTCCTCAGACGCGCGGATCGCGCCGCGCACCTCTTCGCCCACCTGCTTGTAGGCCAGGGTGAACCAGCGCACGACCTCGCCGTCGTCGATGAAGCCGCCCGGAAACTCCGGCAGCGAAGAGGTCTGGACGATGGTCGTCGCGCGGCCGTCCGACGAGACGCCGATGGCGAGCAGGCGCTCGGCGACGAGATCGGCCATCTTGCCCCAGGCCGTGTGCTGCTCGTCGAGTTGCTCATGCAGGGGATAGAAGAACGGACCGGACACGTTCCAGTGCGCCTGCTTGGTCTGGAGTTGCAAGGCCTGCAGTTCCGTCAGCGTGTTCTGAAGCGCGCGCACCGAGGCTTTCAGACCCTCCTCGCCGCCATTGGGCGAGATGTAGGGCGCCGAACTCACCTGATTGTTGGGATAGGGCGATGAGTCCTGCGGCACGGCTGGCGGCGTGGCGGGAGAGCTTGATCCCTCCGCGCCGATCTCCCGCAGCTTGGGCGCGAGGGCTTGGCCCTCGGTCCCGGCGACGGACGCCGCCAGCTCTTGGCCCGAGGGTGCGGCTTGGCTGGATGGTGCGGGCGCTGGCTGCGCCAGCACCGGGAAAGCGATGAGAACGGCGGCGAGAGACAGGGCCGAAGACGAGAGCAAACGGTTCAAGAGACATCTCCGAAAGGATGGGATGTCCGTCCAACAGGCCGAGTCGAGCGAAGGTTTCAGCTATACGAAAGCGTATAGAACGAACCATCGAACCGGCGACCGTCTGTCTCAGATGCGCGGCAGGCGGCCGAGCGGGATGAAGCCGAGGCGCGCTTCGCCATTTCGCACCTGAACGTCCACCACGGTCTTTCCGCCCTCCTGCCGGCCGGCAAAGCCGACCGCGCCGGCGATCGTGGTGGCGAGCCCGCCGGTGCCGGGCACGAGGACACCGACCAGACCGGCGATGGCCTGCGGATTTTCGAGCGCGAGGCGGAAATCGCCCGAGAGTTCGCCCGTCGGCGACACGCTGAACGGGCCTGACAATTGCGCCCCGCCGCCGCCCGGCAACGAAAGTTCGAGAAGGCGGATCGTACCCGCCTGCCCGCGCAAAGCTTCCGAGACATTGGCGGCCGGAACGCCCGACCGCAGCCAGCCGGCCGCGCCGTCCAGCGAGAGATCGGCCGAGAGATCGAAGGGGGGAAGCGGCGGGATGCCGGGGATCGTGGCGGCGATCGCCTTGTCGGTGAAGGCGAGATCCAGCGCCGCGCCGTTCTGCCGCGCATGGGCTTCGAGATGCTGCGAACTGGCAATCGGCGCGCCGGCTTCCTGCCCGTTGCGGGTCGAGAGAACCGGGGCTTCCATCACCAGCGAGAAGCGCTCCAACCCTTCCGTCCAGAGCGTGCTGGAGGCCTGGGCCAGCGTCCAGTTCAGATGGAGCGGGGGCAGATCGGGCGTGTCCACCAGCGCGGGGCCGTCGAGTTCGGCGACGATATGGCTGGGGTCGTAGACCTGGGCGGCCGTGCGCAGCGCGCCGGTGGCGAGGCGCACGCCGTTCTGCTGCGCATCCACCGAAATCCTGTCGCAGGAGAGACCCAGCCGGAAGGGAAAGCCGAAGACCTGCCGGTTTTCGCACAGCACCACCGCGCCCTGGCCGGCTGCCGCATCCAGCGCCGAGGCGATGCGCCGGTCGAGCTCGCCCGCCAGCCAGTACCACCCGCCCGCGCCAATCGCAGCCAGAAGGATGACCAGCGCGAGAAGCCAGCCGAAGACGCGGCCGGCAGCCGAGCGTCGTGGAGCCTGCGCCGGTATGCTTGACCTTGCCATCGTCTCGTCCTTTTTCTCGCCAGAGGCGTCGTGGCCGGATTCGAGCCCGGCTGGCGCGCGTGGTTTCACAACCCGATTCGGCTCGGGGATGAGGCTGCATCCGTCAAACCGGGCAAGCGTGTGGCGTGCCCGCCAAGGGAATGGCAAGCGCTATGGGCGATTTGTGGGTGTTTGGCTATGGCTCGCTGATGTGGCGGCCGGGCTTTGCCTTCGAGGAGCGGGTGAAGGCCCGGCTCGGCGGCTTCCATCGCTCGCTCTGCATCTACTCCCATGTGCATCGCGGCACGCCGGAGCGGCCGGGCCTCGTCTTCGGGCTCGACCGGGGCGGCTCCTGCATCGGCATGGGATTTCGCGTTGCCGAAGCCAAGCGCGAGGAGGTGATCGCCTATCTGCGCGAGCGCGAACTGCCGACCAGCGTCTATAAGGAAACGACCCTGCCGATCCGCCTCGAGGACGGGCGCCCCGTGCGCGCCCTCGCCTACATCGTGGATCGCGGCCATACGCAATATGCCGGGCGGCTGGACGTGGACACGGCGGCCCGGCTGGTGGCGGGCGGGCACGGCCAGTCCGGCCCCAATGTCGATTATGTCCGCTCGGCCCATGAGGAAATCCGTCGGCTCGGCCTCACCGACCGCTGGCTCGGCGAGGTGGTCGCCCGGCTTTGATGGGCTGGCTCAGACCGTCTGCGCCAGATGCGCGGCCAGAAGCGGGCTCACCGGCAAGGCGGGCTGCTCGGCGATGGCCCGGCGCATCAGCGCGTCGGACGAGGCTTCGATCCGCCCTCCGAGGGTCTTCAGCAACGCGTCTCGCTTCAGGCCCGGGCCGATCGGCTCCAGAAACTCCGCGCGGATCGTGCCGGGCTGACGGCGCACCGCCTGCCGTGGCCAGAAGAGGCCGGAATTGAGGCCGACCGGCACGATGCTGAGGCCCAGCGCATCGTAGAGGAAGTGGATGCCGGGGCGATAGTTCGGCGCGGTGCCCGGCGCGGCGCGGGTGCCTTCGGGAAAGATGATGATCTGCCGCCCGTCCGCGATGGCTTTGCGCGCCTCGGCCAGAAGGCTCGGCAGCACCGCGCCGCGCCGCTTGCGATCCACGGGGATCATGCCCATGCGCTTGGCGTACCAGCCGAAGACGGGAATCTTCATCAGCTCCTTCTTGAGGATGAAGGTCGGCTTCTCGAACTCAGGCACAAGCGCGATCACCTCCCAGAAGGACTGGTGCTTGGACGCCACGATCACCGGGCCGGCGGGAACATGCTCCTGCCCCGTGATCACCGAGCGCGTGCCGGCCGTGAGGCGCAGGAGCCAGAGACTGGAGCGCGCCCAGAACTTCACCAGCCGCCAGCAGACCCGCTCGGGCACGATGAAGAAGATCGGCAGATACAGGAGAATCTGCCCCGCCAGATTGGCGTAGAACAGGATCTGAAACAGGATGGATCGAATAAGCGTCATGAACGGGATCGCAAAAGGCCGGCCGGGCTGCGCGCGAGGGCTCGCGCGCCGCTGTCATACGAGGCTTTGAGGATTATTTGAAGGACGCCTGAGAGCCGACATGCCCGGCCACGCGCCGCTCGCCGTCGGCGGTCACCACATGGTGCCAGGCGACGCGCGCCTTCACCGCCAGAACCTTGGCATATTCGGTCGCAAGAAGCCGGAGACCCAGCCGCGTCGGCCAGCCATCGGCCCGCCAGAGCTTATCGGGCGAGACGGGATAGGGAACCACTTCGGGAGCGTCCGGGACATCGGCCATTTCCAGGAGCGAACGCGGGATATGGTAGTCGCTGGTCACGAGCAGCAGGCGGCGGAAACCGTGCCGATGGGCCCAGCGGGTCGCCATTTCGGCATTGCCGATCGTGTTCAGCGCCTCGTAGTCGAGATCGACGCAGCATTCGAACAAGGCGCTGTCGGTGCCCGTGGTGCGCGCCAGAGCCTTGGCGCTGGTGCCGCGATTGACGCCGCTGACGAGAAGCCGCTGCCCCTCCCCGCTGCGCAGAAGCTCGATGCCCTGTTGCAGCCGCTGCTCGCCGCCGGTCAGCACCACGATCCCGTCCGCCTGCGCGGCCTCGGGGGGCGTCGTCAGAAGCGCCACGTCCCGCGCGAAGCGCACGAAACCGCCGGCGAGATAGGAAGCGGCGGCAAAGCCCAGAAGGAACACGGCCACGAAGAGACGCCGCCCGGTATGCCGCGTTCGACGCCGGCTTTCCGTGCTCCCGACCTCGCGCCTCAAACCCTCCGTGCCCGTCATGCCCATATAACGCCGGCTCTCGATTGTTCGTTCACGCTTCCACCGGCGAGAGCATGTCGATGGCGGCCAATTGCCGGATCACGGTCACGCGAGATGTGACCGCCGTCAACACCCCGATCAGCACGATCAGCAGGAGAACGCCGCCATAGCCGGTCCAGCCGATGGAAAAGGAGCCGAACAGGGCGCTGATCTGGTCGGCTTCGGGCGTCGCCTGATTGGCCGCCGTCCAGCGCCCGAAGAGGTAGAAGGCGCAGAGCGCGACCGCGCCGCCGGCCAAGGCGCCGATGAGGCCGAGCTTCAGGAAATGGCGCTGGAACTCGGCCGCGATGAAGGAGCCCCGCGCGCCGACGAAATGCAGCACCTCGATGATGTGCCGGTTGCCCGTCATGGCGCCGCGCGTGGCGAAGACGACGGTGAGCACGGTTGCCACCAGCACCAGCGCCAGAATGGCGATGCCGGTCCAGACGGTGGCATGGGCCATGGACACGAGGCGTGACACCCAGGCGCGGTGATCGTCGAGGCTGGCCTGGGGCACGGCGTCGCGGATCGCCTTGCCGAGCGCGGCGAAATCGGGCGGATCGTCCTCGTTGATGGCGATAATGACGAGACGGGGCACGGGCAGATCGTCGAGCTTCAGCCCTTCGCCGAGCCAAGGCTCCAGAAGCCGGCTGGTGGCCGCGTCGTCCATCGCCTCGGCCGACAGGATGCCATGGGTCGAGAGCGCCACCATCTGCACGCGGCTGAGCGCGGCGCCCATGTCCAGCCCCTCGTCGGGTCGGATCTGCACCGTGACCTCGCGCGCGATCTGAGATTGCCATTGCGCGGCCGTGTCGGACACCAGCGTCACCGCCCCGACCGTGAGGCTGGCCAGAAAGGTCATGATGGCGATGACGGTCAGAAGCGCGCGGCCCGCGACATTGCCGGGCGGCACGATGGGCGCGGCGCGCGCGCCGGCCGAGCGCGCGAGGGCCGGCAAGCGGGAGAGAACGCGATCAATCATAGATGTCGAGCCGCCCGTCTCCCAGCACCAGCCGCCGGGCTTCCACCTGCTCCATCAGCGCCAGATCGTGCGTGGCGATGACGACCGCGGTGCCGGTCCGGTTGAGTTCCATGAAGAGCCGCAAAAGACGGCGCGCCAAAGGCGGATCGACATTGCCGGTCGGCTCGTCGGCCAGAAGAATATCGGGCTGGTCGATCAGAGCGCGCGCGATCGCCGCGCGCTGCTTTTCGCCGCCCGAGAGAACGAGCGGGGGCGCGTCGAGCCGGTCGCCCAGGCCCACCCAGCGGATCAGGTCGATCACGTCCTGCCGGTAGCTCGCCTCGTCCTTGCCGCGCACGCGGAGCGGCAGCGCGACATTCTCGTAGGTCGTCATATGGTCGAGCAGGCGGAAGTCCTGAAACACCACGCCGATCCGCCGGCGAATGGCGGGAAGATCGGTGCGCTTCAATGTCGCGGCGTCGCGGCCGAGCACGGTGATCGTGCCGCGCGTCGGCCTCAGAGCCAGGAAGAGCATCCGCAGAAGGCTGGTTTTGCCCGCGCCCGAAGGCCCGGTCAGAAACTGGAACGAGCGCGCGCGGATCTCGAAGGTGAGATCGCGCAGCACCTCCGGCCCCATGTCGTAACGCAGGCCCACATTCTCGAACCGGATCAAGCCGTTCCGCCCTTTCGCATTCCCGCCCGCCCCGGCAGGGTCGCGGCCTTGTCTCACGCCCTGTCGGTTTGGCGCAACTTTCCGGCGCCATTCGGGCCGGCGAGGTCAGCCTCGGCGCAAGGTCTTTATGTCTTATTAACCATGCGAGCTTACCGATCGCTGACCAATCGGCGCCTTCGCCGGCCTTTATCGTACCAGCTTCAGGAGCGGCCCTTGCGCTCTCGTCACGCCTCCTCCGCCGCACGCGCCTACGACCAGACGCCTTGGCGCGAAAGCCGAAGCATCGTCATCGATCTCCAGGCCAGACGCATTTCTTCGGCCGCCCCGCCGGCCGAACCGGAGCCGGCTCCAGCCGGACCCTATCGCTGGGACGATTTCGAAACGGCCAACAGCAACGCCGCGCCCTTGCCCCGCTCGCGCGACCTCGGCTCGCGTCGCAGCGTCGCGAAGGACATGAGCGTCGAGACACGGCTGATGATCTGTCTTTTCGCCTTCCTCTTCCTCTTTGCCGCGCCCGCGCCTATGTCGCCGCAGGCAAAGCCGCAGGTGAAACAGTCCGTGCTGGCAGGAAGGGTACATCCATGATCCGCGTGCGCGGCAAGACGATCGAAACGCTCTTCTCCGAAGAGGACATCGCCCGCGAGATCGAGCGCATGGCTGCCGAGATCGCGGCTCACAAGCCCGAGAACCTGCTCGTCGTAGCCGTGCTCAAAGGCTCGTTCATCTTCGCGGCCGATCTCATCCGCGCGCTGCACCGCCATCATGTGGCGCCAGAGATGGAGTTCATCCAGCTCTCCTCCTACGGCACGGGGACGGTCGGCGGGGACGTACGCATCGTGCGCGATCTCGACGGGCAGATCGCCGGCCGCAAGGTGCTGATCGTGGACGATATTCTGGAATCGGGCCGCACGCTGAAATTCGCGCGCGACCTCATGCTCTCGCGCGGGGCGACCGGCGCGGAAATCGCCGTGCTTCTCGACAAGCGTATGCGCCGGGTGATCGAGCTGGAAGCCGATTATGTCGGATTCGACTGCCCCGATCACTTCGTCGTCGGCTACGGGATGGACGTCGCCCACACGTTCCGCGAACTGCCCTTCGTCGGCCGCGTCGTGAGCTGAGAGTTCAACAGGACGACCTGATTGCGCCCCCGCGCCTTGGCCTCATAGAGGGCGAGGTCGCAGCGGCGCACGAGCGACTGAAGCGAATCCCCAACCGGCAGCGCTTCCGCGACGCCGATGCTCGCGGTGCAGGTGAGGCCCGGCACGCCGGAAAACCGGGTGCCCATCACAGCCAGCCGAACCGCTTCGGCGATCTGAGTCGCGCCGGCCGCATTACAGGGCATGAAGGCCGCGAACTCCTCTCCGCCAATGCGTCCGGGCCGGGTCGAGAAGCCGTGCGCCGTCAGAGTGGCCGCGACCACGGCGCTGACCTTGCACAAGACCTCGTCGCCGGCCTGATGGCCGTAGGTGTCGTTGACCGACTTGAAATAATCGAGATCGAAGCACAGAATCGAGAGCGGAGACCGCCCCAGCTCGCAGGCCGCCAAGCCCTCACCCAGCGCCTCGAAAAACGCGCGGCGATTGAGAAGCCCAGTCAACGGATCGCTTTGCGCTTGGCGCAGCAAGGCGCGGTCCGCCTCTTCCTTCAGGAAAAGCAGGAAGCCCACCCCTCCGCCGACGCAATAGATATAGGCGGCCACAAGTCCGCTCGTTTGAGGAACGGACGGATCGTTCAGAGACACGCCGTCGAAAAAGCCGGAATAGGATCGGACGGCCGACGCCACGCAGTTCAGCAGGAAAACCCCGAACATCATCCAGACCAGCCGCGTGCGATGCGCAGGTAGAACAATCGCAAGGCTCGTGTAGAGGCACATCAGGCTGACGAACCCGCTGGCGATCCCGATCAGATAGGGCTGGCTCCAAGTCCCGAGATGGACGAAGCCGATGCCGATAAGGGCGATGCAGACGGGTATCACGCTTTGGAGCCGGCCGAGCCCCCGCAAGCGCGCGATCGTGGCGCCTTCCAAGCTATAACCCAGGAACACCATACTCGTCGGCAGGATCAGCGATAGGGCTGGAGGCAGAAGACCAACCAGCCCCAGGAGCAGGCAGGCGGAACCGTGCAGAAGGCGACCCAGAACAAAGCCACGAATGGCCTCCGCATAGTGAGCGTCGGCGCGATAGGCCGTTAGCAGGAGGCATACCACCATGTCCACCAGGAACATGAGCTTGAAGAGAGTGGGGACGTCCAAGACGAGAGCTGGACTCACGGAGGCACCTAAGCTTGGTCGAGACGCGGTTCGAGCCTCATGCTCTCGCTGATTTCCGTTAGGATATGCTGAAAGCGCCAGACAATATCAGGTATTTCGGATTCACATCTTTCAGATACATAAGCTTTCTACTGTCGCATGATCTTCCGCCATCCGTATCATCTCGCCGGATGTCGATCTCACGCCGATTGAAGTTTTTACCCTTCTCTAACCACGCTTCGTAAGGCTTCGCACAAGGATGATGCCGGATAATCCGATCTAGGGGCCGGTCTTGCCCAAAGCCGGGCGGCCCCGGCCGATGTGTGGGAGTTTGACGGATCATGGCAAGAATCCTCATCGCGGAAGATGAAGCAGGCGTCCGACTCCTCGTGGCCCGTGCTCTGCGCATGGAAGGACATGAGATCGTCATGGCCGAGGATGGCGAAATGGCCATCGATATCCTCGCCGAGGAAAACGGGCGTTTCGATCTCATCCTGTCGGACATCCGCATGCCGGGCATGACCGGCATCGAGCTGGCCTATGCCGCGCGCTCGGCCTTCCCCGACCTGCCGATCCTGCTGATGACCGGCTATGCCGAGCAGCGCGAAGCGGCCGAGGATCTCTGCCAGATCATTCTCGGCGTCGTGGACAAGCCCTTCACGCTGGCCGAAATCCGGATGCGCGTGGCCGTCGCCCTGCGCGATCCCAGCGCCGACGAAGACATGTTTCTGATGCGCCGCTACGGCTGAGTGGCGTCAGGGACAGGCAAATGCGAAAGGGCCGCGAGGCCCTTTTTTCATGCGTGATCACCGACGCCGCGCCACGAAGAACAGGCGGGGAAAGGCCAGAAGCCGCTGTCCGTCGGCTCTCGCCTCGTAGCGCCGCTCCATCTCTTCGGTATAGCGCTGGAGAAACCGTGCTCGCGCGTCTTCATCGAGCGGATCGATAAAGGGCTTCAGCCCCGTCGAGCGGAACCAGTCGGTGATCGCGGCCGCGCTCTCCATCGGATGCTCGTAGATCGTGGTCCAGACATCGACCTCACTCGCCTGCGGGATCAACCAGTCGTAATAGCTGCTGCGCGCGGCGACATCCTCCCGCGCCTCCGACATGCCCGAAAGAAGCCCGGCAAAGTCCGGCTCCGCCGCGATGTCGCGCATGGCGATCTGCGCCGGTTCAGTGAGATTGTCCGGGATTTGCGCGGCGAGAAGTCCGCTCGGCGCGACATGGGCGAACAGGCGGGGGATCAGCCTGTCATGCCCCAGCACCCATTGCAGCGAGGCATTGGCATAGAGAAGATCGAAGGGCGCGGCCGGCTCGAAGGCGCCGATATCGGCCCGCTCGAACCGGCAGTTGGGCAAGCGCCAGCGCGCCGTGTCCAGCATGGCTTCCGACGTATCGAAGCCGGTGATCTCGGCGTCGGGAAAGCGTTGGAACAGGAGTTCGGTCGAGTTGCCCGGGCCGCAGCCGAGATCGGCGATGCGAAGGCCCCGCCCGCCCTCGGGCGCATCCAGCCGGCAGCGGGCCAGTAGGTCGCGCGCGGGCCGCGTGCGCTCGTCCTCGAAACGGCTGTAGAGTGAAGGATTCCATTCCGCCATGACGGGCCTCCTTGCCTGACGCAGCGTCTCATAGACCCGCGCGAGGCTGGTGGCGAGAGGCGGTCGGCCTGCCGTGAAGCGCTCGGAGTTGGGGGCGAAACCACCGCGCGGAGGATGGTCGACGGATTTTCGTTCGATCACGAGGAGCGGAGCGCGGCCGATGCCGGCGGCAGCGTCCAGCATTCGCGACAGGGCGAGCGGCGAGACGCTCCGGCCAAGCGACCTCGCGAGATTTTGGCTCCAGCTCGAAGACGCAGGAAACGCATGGGCCGACTCATTCGGCCCGGTGTATGTCTCGGCAGAACGGCACCCGCCAGCGCAACGCCCCTCAAGGCGTGCGCAGGAGCCGTTCCAGATAATCCTTCTCTTCCTGCGGCGAGAGCTGGCGGCCCAGACGGTCGCGAATCTGGTCGAGAATCTGGCGGGCGCGCTGGATGTCGATCTCGTCGGGCACGCCGACATCGCTGCCGAAATCCGGCCCCTGCGTCTGGCGCTCGCGCCCGAGCGGGTCGAGCCCCGAGCGCTGGCGGCCCGGCCCCGTGCCCTGGCCCAACTGCCCCTGCCCCGGCTGCTGACCTTGGCCCGGCTGCTGACCCTGACCTTGGCCCTGTCCCATGGCCTGCTGCATCTGGCGCATAGCGTCCTGAGCGCCGCGCCGCAGCGCGGCCATGGCATCGCCCTGCTGGCCGACGGCCTCCTCGCCATTGCCTTGGCCAATCGCGCCTTCGGCCTTGCCCATGGATTGCCCGGCTTTGCCGAAATCCTCGCTCGGCTGCATCCCCTGGCCCTTCATCGCGTCCTGAAGCGCCTGAAGATCCTTCTGCAACTGGCCCTGCTCGCGCTGGAGGCGCTCGCGCATGGCTTGAAGCTGCTCCTGCGTCGGCGCTTGGCCACCGTCACCGCTGGGGCGCTGCCCTTCCTGGCCCTGCTGGTTTTCGCCCATGCCGCGCTCGGCCTCCATCTGGCGGCGCATCTCCTGACGGCCCATTTCGAAGGTCTGGTCCATCAGGCGCTGCTGGCGCTGGAGCATCTCGCCGAGCTGGTTCATCTGCTGCTGCATCGGGTTCTGCGCCTGCTGGCCCTGCTGGCCGGGGCGCATGGCCTGAAGGCTCTGCATCATCTGGTTCAGCTCGGAAAGAAGCTGCTGCGCGGCATCGCGTGAGCCGGAGCGCGCCAGATTCTCGATCCGGTCCAGCATCCGGTCGAGGTCTTGGGGGCGGATCTCCTGCATCTCGCCCATCTGGCTCTGGTTCTGCGGCGGGATGTTGCGCATCGCCTCGGCCATGGCCTGGAGATATTGCTGCATGGCCTGACGCAGTTCCTGCGTGAGCTTGGCGATCTCCTCCTCGCTTGCATTGTTGCGCAGCGCCTCGGCGAGATTCTCCTGCGCGTCGCGCAGCTGGCGCTCGGCGACGGACAGACCGCCCTCCTCGATCCCCAGCGCGATGGACCAGAGGAAATCCACGACCGACAGAAGCGACCGATCGTCCCTGGCTTGTGCCAAGCGCTCGCGCGCGGCGCGCAGCGCCAGATAATCCGTCGCCTTGGGAATGAACTCATCGCCGCGCAGCGTCACCGCATCGAGCATATCCACCACGCGCCTTGCGGCGTTGGCATCGAGCGCCAGAATTCGGCGCTGCTCGATCACCGCGCGCGCCAACGGATCGTTGAAGCGTCGCTCGGGGATCGTCACCTCCACCGGCTGCGACTCGCCGATCTGCCCCGCATCGTCGCGCACCTGAAGCGTCATCGCCATCTTGGCCCCGGCATAGGGGCTTTCGGAGAGATCGATCGCCGTGCGCCCCTTGGCCTCACCCTTGGTGCGGCGGGGCGTGGCGAGCGTGATGTCGGGCACCGGCACCAGCGGTCGCGCGCCGGGAGCGACGGGCTCACGCACCTGCAGAAGCGCCTTGCCGGCGCTCGCACCGTAATCGTCGGACACGATGAAGGCGATGTCGAGATTGTTGCCGCGCCCGCGCTTGGGCTCGCCGTCGAAGCGCACCGTCGGCGGGTTGTCCGGCAGCACCGCGAAGCGCCAGTCCCGCAGCGTGCGCAAGGTCGTCTCGACGCGCACCGAGCCATTGGCATCCAGCGGCAGCTCATATTGCGCGGCGCCCGAAGTCGTGGCCGCCTCGGTTTGGCCGGCCGCCGCCTCGGGCGTGACCGGCGCCAGCGCCACGGCCTCGCCACCCTCCGGTGTGAAGACGACCTTGGTGCCCTCCCCATCCGACAGACGCAGCGAGAGGATCGTGCCTTCCGGCACATCGACCGCGCTGCCTGCGCTGTCGCCCGACAGGAAGATCGGGGCGCGCCCGGTATAGCCGGGCGGCGTTGCCCAGGCATCGACGCGGGCCGCCGCCAGAAGAGGCACCTCGCCGCCTTCCAAAGCGTCGCTCACCCGCCCGCCGCCGGGGCCGAAGGAATAGGCGAATGCCGTGACGAGAAGAGCCGCCAGCAGCGCGCGCAGGCCCAGCGGGTCGAGGAGATAGGTGCGCGTGCGCGGATGCCCGCCGCGCAGCTGCGACAGGCGCGCGGCCATGCGGCGCTGGTGCTCGCGCCAGAGCGCCAGTGCGAACGGATCGTCGCCGGCTGCCCGGTCGGCCTGCACCTGCAAGGGCTGGTGGAGAAGCTGGCTCTCGGCCTCGATCCGCCGGATCACCTCGGCCCGGCTCGGCCAGCGCAGCGTGCGCGCGCGCCAGAGGATGGCACCCAGTCCTGCGACAAAGGCGACGAGCAGCGCGATCCGCAGCCAGAAGGGCGCGGCGGCAAACAGGCCGAACCAGGAGAGCGTCAGAAAGCCCGCGACCAGCGCGGCGAGCCCCATCAGAACCGGCCATGCGCGCTCCAGAAGCAGCGAGGCGACGGCGCTGGCGCGCGCCCGGAACGGGCCACGGGCGGCGGTCGGGGAAGGAGAAACAGGCTCAACCATCGCGCCGCTTTCAGGCAAAGGGGGCCGCCAGCACAGGGCCGATGGCTTGAAGAAGGCAAGGACAGGCGGGCGGGCCTCGGTCCCGTCTCCCACGCGAAACCCATAGGCTTCGGGCAACGCCGGAACGGAATGCGGATCGCCCGGCCCATCAGCCGCTCGTCCGAGATAACCTAACAGTTTCTATGGCGAAGACGAGGCCGTCGCGAAGGCGTGAACGGGCAAGCGGCCCGGCGCGGCCACGCGCCGCAACCAATGCAGACGCGTTCGGCAAAGGGCGACAGGGCGGCACGCGTAAGCGCCGCCCGGCCCACCGCGATCCGTCAGAGCCAGTCCGGCACGCGGTCGAGCGCGATGATCTCGTCCACGCTCATGCGCGGCCGGATCACGGCATAGCGGTCGTCCTTCACCAGCACTTCGGGCACCAGCGCGCGCGTGTTGTAGGTGCCGGACTGAACCGCGCCGTAAGCGCCGGCCGAGGCGATGGCGACGAGATCGCCCGGCTTCAGAGCCGGCAGCGAGCGCTCCTTGGCCATGAAGTCGCCGCTCTCGCAGACCGGGCCGACGACATCGACCGTCACATAGTCGGACTGGCCGTCCGGCTCCACGACCGGGCGGATCTCGTGCCAGGCCTCATAGAGCGTCGGGCGGATCAGATCGTTCATCGCGGCGTCCACGATCACGAAGGTGCGCCCCGCCTCTTCTTTCACATAGACGACTTCAGAGACGAGAATCCCGGCATTGGCCGCGATCAACCGGCCCGGCTCGAAGATGACCTTGGCACCCAGCGCGCGCACATGCTTCTTCACCGTCTCGGCATAGGCCGGCGGGCCGGGAGGGGGCTCGTTGGACGCGCGATAGGGCACGCCGAGGCCGCCGCCGAGATCGATATGGGTGATGGAATGGCCCTTGGCGCGCAGGCGGCCGACGAGTTCGGCGAGCTTGGCGAAGGCGAGATCGAAGGGCTCCAGTTCCGTGATCTGCGAGCCGATATGCATGTCGATGCCCGATACCGCGATGCCCGGCAGCGAGGCGGCCAGATCATAGACCGCTTCCGCCCGCTCGAAGGCGATGCCGAACTTGTCGGACTTCTTGCCCGTCGAGATCTTGGCGTGGGTGCGCGCGTCCACATCCGGGTTGATGCGGAAGGAGACATGGGCGGTGCGCCCCAGCGCCACGGCGCGCTCGGAAATGGCGCGAAGCTCGGGTTCGGATTCGATGTTGAAGCAGAAGATGCCGGCGTTGAGCCCGGCGTCGATTTCCTCGGCCGTCTTGCCGACGCCCGAAAACATGATCTTCTCGGGGGGAATGCCCGCCAGGAGCGCGCGCTTCAACTCGCCGCCCGAGACGACATCCGCGCCCGCGCCGAGTCGGGCCAGCGTCTTCAACACGGCCTGGTTCGAATTGGCCTTCATCGCGTAGCAGACGGTCGCGTCGATATCGGCGAAGGCTTCCGCAAAAACGCGGTAATGGCGCTCCAGCGTGGCGGTGGAATAGCAGTAGAAGGGCGTACCGATCTCGGCCGCAATCTGCCTGACATCGACCCCCTCGCCATGGAGGATTCCGTCACGATATTCGAAATGGTTCATGGAAATGGCCGGGCGCGGGGAGACGAAGGGGGGACTAGTTAAGCAGGCCGTCGAGAAAGAAGGGTTTCTTGTCCGCGCCGGGATTGCGGGTCACTTCGGTCGGCACGACCGAAAGCGTGGAGGCGAGCGGCGTCGCCTTGGGCAGGCGGGCGGTGCCGTCGGGCGCAGCCACCACGGCCCGCGAGACCTGACCGTCCGCGCGTTTGGCGACGGGCACGGATTTCACGCCGCAGCCGGCCAAAGTCCCGGCCAATGCGAGCCCGAGCGCCAGAGTGATGCAGCGTCTGTTCATGCCGTCCGTCCGTTCTGCCGGAGATGGGGGCCGGAACGCGCCGGCCGCCCTTGATGCATAGACTGTCCCCGCCGGGAAATCACCCCTCGGCGGATAGGCGCTCGCGCCAATGGCGCACCTGCGCGCGCACGTTGTCCGGCGCGGTGCCGCCGAAGCTCGTGCGGCTGGCGACGGAGGCGTCCACCGAGAGAACCGAATAGATCGCATTGGTGATGCGCCCGTCGAGCTGGCGCAGATCCTCCAACGGCAGGGCTTCCAGCGCCACGCGCCGTTCCTCGGCCATGGCGACGGCGCGGCCTGTCACGTGATGGGCCTCGCGGAAGGGCAGGCCGAGCTCGCGCACCAGCCAGTCGGCGAGATCGGTCGCGGTCGAGAAGCCGGCCCCGGCGGCGGCGCGCATCTTCTCGGCGTTCACCTGGAGATCGCTGACCATGCCGGTGACGGCGGCGAGCGCTAGGGCCAGATTGTCGATCGCGTCGAAGACCTGTTCCTTATCTTCCTGCATGTCCTTGGAATAGGAAAGCGGCAGGCCCTTCATGATGGTGAGCAACGCCACGAGCGAGCCGTTGATGCGGCCCGTCTTGGCGCGCACCAGCTCGGCCGCGTCCGGGTTCTTCTTCTGCGGCATGATGGAGGAGCCGGTGGAGAAGGCGTCGGACAGGCGCACGAAGTCGAATTGCGGCGTCGACCAGATCACGATTTCTTCGGCCAGACGCGACAGATGCGTCGCCGTGATCGAGGCGGCGGCCAGGAATTCCAGCGCGAAGTCGCGGTCGGAGACCGAATCCAGCGAATTGCGCGTCGGCTCACGGAAGCCCAGCGCCTCGGCTGTCCGGTGCCGGTCGATCGGGAAGCCGGTGCCGGCGAGCGCGGCGGCGCCCAGCGGCGATTCGTCCATGCGCCGGATCGCGTCCTGCACTCGGCCCCGGTCGCGCGCGGCCATCTCGACATAGGCGAGGCAATGATGGCCGAAGGTCACGGGCTGGGCGGCCTGGAGATGTGTGAAGCCCGGCATCACGGTTGCGGCATGTTCCTCGGCCCGGTCCACCAGCGCTTCGATCAGAAGACGCAGCGCGCGGTCGAGATCGCCGGCCGCGTTCTTCACGAAGAGTCGGAAATCGACGGCGACCTGATCGTTGCGCGAGCGCGCGGTGTGCAGGCGCCCGGCGGCGGGGCCGATCAGCGCGGAGAGACGCGCCTCGACATTCATGTGAATGTCCTCGTGCGCGACCGAGAACTCGAAGCGGCCCTCGTCGATTTCGTCGTGGATCTGTTCGAGGCCGCGCCTGATTTCCGCCGCGTCTCCTTGAGAAATGATGCCTTGGGCGGCGAGCATGGCCGAATGGGCAATCGACCCGGCGATGTCTTCGCGGTAAAGCCGCTTGTCGAAGGAAATGGAGGCGTTGATCGCTTCCATGATCGCGCTGGGGCCCGAAGCGAAGCGTCCGCCCCACATTTCGTTGCTTGTCTTGCCGCTCACGAAAAGGCCCTTCTGCCGATGTCGGACCTCCCATCCCAGCCGCCCCGGACGCCGAAGCGTGGAACGAAAGGGATCGTCGGCCTTGCTCTCCTGGCCGGCGTTCTTGCCGGTGCGCTCGGCGTATACGTGATGGAAACGCGCTCTGGCAACGCAAGCGTGGCGGGCACCTGCCCGCTCAAGGACGGTTTGCGTCAGTCGCTGGACAAGGCGGCGCATGGCGAGGTCGCGGCGGTCGCGCTGCTCGACCAGCCCATCGACGTTTCCCATCTCGCCTTCAAGGACGCGAACGGCCAAGCCACGAGTCTTGGCGCGATGAAGGGTCAGTCGCTGCTCGTCAATCTCTGGGCGACCTGGTGCGCGCCCTGCCGGGCCGAGATGCCGGCGCTGGACGAGCTGGAGAAGACGGCGGGCGACGAGAGCTTCGCCGTGGTGCCGATCAATATCGACATGGGCGACGTCGCCAAGCCCAAGGGCTTCTACGAAGAAACCAAGCTCACCGCCCTGCCCTTCTTCCGCGACGAGACGATGGGCGTCTTCAACGAGTTGAAGAAGGCGAGCGCGGCAGTGGGCCTGCCGGTGACGCTGCTGGTCGATGCCGAAGGCTGCGCGCAGGCCGCGATCAACGGCCCGGCGCATTGGTCGAGCCCGGATGCGCTGGCGCTGGTGGATGTGTTGAAGGGCGCGGGAAGCGGGAGCTAGAACATTTCCAGCGAAAGCCGGATCGGCTTTCGCTCGCGGGCAATGCGAGAAGAAAGTGCCAGAGCACATCAGGCGAACCTATGTTCGACGGATGTGCTCTGGCGGGGCGGGGCTCCGACATGCGGGACTGTCCGCGCGGCTGGAGTTCGAGGGTATTTCTTGTCCGTGCGTCTCGAAAACCGCCTTTTGCCCTTCCATCGGCAGTCGGGATATTGTCGCAACAACGACGCGGCTGTTAGCGCTCAGCGAGTTCCGTCAGGAGAACATCGCCATGCCGATGACCCGTCTCGAATTCGAAAAGTCCTTCTTCAACCCGGAGAATAAGATCGTTCGTCGCGCCTTCATTCTGGAAGCCCTCGCGAAGGGCCCCAAGTGGCGCGAATGGGCCAAAGCGGGGAGAACGCAGACCGTGCCCGCGATCTATAACGATCTCGTTTTCGCGGCCTGCTACGGCTTCTTCCGCAACAGCCCGACCCGCAATCGTATTGCGCAGATGCGGGATTTCCTGTGGTGTCGTGGCGCGACGGATTGCGGCTTTCTTGTCAATCCATTCCATCAGGCGAGCGATGCCCGCAAACAGGTTGGACAGACGGCAGTATCCGTTACCCAGGATTTCGCGAAGGCGGAAGCGGCCGCGCAGATCCCCGGCAGCGTCGAGAAAGTGAAGATCCCGGATTCGGCCGCCACGAACATCTACGCATCGATCTACAGCGAAATGTGGCTTCCCAACGGATCCATGAAAGCCTTCATTGCCGGCGCCGATCAGGGTGCGGCCATCGCCAATATCGGACCGAATGTCGCGACCATCGCCTCCGACGAGGGGATGTCGCTCTGGCTGACTTCGCTGGCCAAGCGTTTTGCCGGGACGACATCGGGAGCCGCCCGCTATGGTGAGACCTTCAACACAGACTATCTCGGACTCACCGGCCCCGACGCGGCAGGCACGGTCGGCAGGATTGGCACACGGCGCATCGCCATCGGAGCGCATCGCTGAGTCGTATTTCGGGGTTGTGCGGAGTTTCCCTCATCGTCACCTTGGATGAAGAATCGGGAAGGTTGAGGCGGCCTTAGAGCCGGAGCGCAGGAGTGACTGGCGGCAAGAGTGGACCGGACCTGCGGAGCGAAGCGCGCGTGGTTTCGCTCCGCGCTTTCAACCTCGCTCTTGTCGATCCATAGGCGCTAGCGTGTCGGCACCGGCGTCTCGCCGCGATAGTCGTAGAAGCCGCGCTTGGTCTTACGGCCGAGCCAGCCGGCCTCGACATATTTCACCAGAAGCGGGCAAGGGCGATATTTGGAATCGGCCAGCCCGTCGTGCAGCACCTGCATGATCGACAGGCAGGTATCCAGGCCGATGAAGTCGGCGAGCTGGAACGGGCCCATCGGATGGTTGGCGCCGAGCCGCATGGAGGCGTCGATCGATTCCACCGAGCCGATGCCCTCGTGCAGCGTGTAGATCGCCTCGTTGATCATCGGGATCAGGATGCGATTGACGATGAAGCCGGGAAAATCCTCCGACACGATGATCGTCTTGTCGAGCTTCTGCACGACGGCCTTGGACGCCTCGAACACCGCATCATCGGTGGCGATGCCGCGCACGAGTTCCACCAGCTTCATCACCGGCACGGGATTCATGAAATGAATGCCGAGGAAGCGCTCGGGCCGGTCGGTGCCGGCCGCCAGCCGCGTGATCGAGATGGAGGAGGTGTTGGAGGCCAGAATCGCGTCCGGCCGCAGCACCGGGCAGACCTGCGCGAAGATGCGCCGCTTGATCTCTTCCTTCTCGGTCGCCGCCTCGATCACGAGATCGCAGGGGGCGAGATCGTTGACGCCATCGGCGGCCTTCAGCCGGGCCAGCGCTTCGTCGCGCTCGGTGGCGGCGATCTTCTCGCCCGCCACTTGCCGGTCCAGCCCCGCCTGCACCTTGGCGACGCCCTGGCGCGCCTGCTCGAAGCTGACATCGTAAAGCACGACGTCGAACCCGGCGAGCGCGCAGACCTGCGCGATCCCCGTTCCCATCTGACCCGCGCCGATGACGCCGACGGTTCGCACTTCGCTCATGGCAGCGACCTTTCGGTGAGAGGATCAGAGCTTGCCGGTCAGTTCCGGCACGAGCGTGAAAATATCGCCGACCAGCCCATAATCCGCGACCTGGAAGATCGGCGCGTCCTCATCCTTGTTGATGGCGACGATGACCTTGGAATCCTTCATGCCGGCGAGATGCTGGATCGCGCCCGAGATTCCGGCCGCGACATAAAGATCGGGCGCCACGACCTTCCCGGTCTGGCCGACCTGCCAGTCGTTCGGGGCATAGCCGGCGTCCACCGCCGCGCGGCTGGCGCCCACGGCCGCGCCGAGCTTGTCGGCCAGCGGCAGCATGACCTCCTCGAACTTCTCCTTGGAGCCCAGCGCGCGGCCGCCCGACACCACGATCTTGGCGCCCGACAGTTCGGGCCGCTCGGAATGGGCGACCTCCTGGCCGACGAAGCGCGACACGGCCGGATCGCTCGCCCCTGAAACGTTTTCGATAGCGGCCGAGCCCCCCTCGCCCGCCGCCGCGAAGGCGCTGGTGCGAATGGTCAGAAGCTTGACGGCATCCTTCGAGCGCACCGTCTCCACCGCGTTGCCGGCATAGATCGGACGCTCGAACGTGTCCGCGCCATGCACCGCGATCACATCCGACACCTGCATCACGTCGAGAAGCGCGGCGGCGCGGGGCAGAACGTTCTTGGCGGAAGCCGTCGCCGGGGCGACGATCGCGCCGTAGGCGGGGGCCAGTTGCACGATCAGCGCGGCCAGCGGCTCGGCCAGCGCATGGCCATAGAGCGCGGCATCGGCCAGAAGCACCTTGGCGACGCCCGAGAGCTTGGCGGCGGCATCGGCCACCGGCGCGCAGCCCTCACCGGCTACGAGGAGATGGACGTCAGCGCCGAGTTGGCTTGCGGCCGTCAGCGCCTTGGCGGTCTCGCCCGAAAGATGCGCGTTGTCGTGTTCGGCGATCAGAAGCGTGGTCATGGAACGAACCTCGAAATCCAAAAGAAGCAGCGGCGGAAGCGGGTCGGATCAGACCAGCCCGGCGCCCTTGAGAGCGGAAACCAGCTCGTCCACCGAGCCGAGCTTGACGCCGGCCTGACGCCCCTTGGGCTCGGCAGTCTTAAGGACTTCCAGCCGGGGCGTGGTGTCGACGCCGAAATCGGCGGCGCTCTTTTCCTCCAGCGGCTTCTTCTTGGCCTTCATGATGTTGGGCAAGCTCGCATAGCGCGGCTCGTTGAGACGAAGATCGGTGGTGACGATCGCGGGCAAAGTCAGCCCGACGGTCTGCAAGCCGCCATCGACCTCACGCGTCACGCTGGCCTGACCGTCCGCGATCTCGAGCTTGGAGGCGAAGGTGCCCTGGCCCCAGCCGAGCAGGCCGGCGAGCATCTGGCCCGTCTGGTTGCAGTCGTCGTCGATCGCCTGCTTGCCGAGGATCACGAGATCGGGCTGTTCCGCCTCGACCACACCCTTGAGAATCTTGGCCACCGCCAGCGGCTCGACCGTGCCCTCGGCCTTCACCAGGATGCCCCGGTCGGCGCCCATGGCGAGCGCGGTGCGGATCGTGTCGGCCGCCTGCGCGGGGCCGATCGAAACGGCGACGATCTCGGCCGCTCCGCCCTTCTCCTTCAGGCGAACCGCTTCTTCCACGGCGATCTCGTCGAACGGGTTCATGCTCATCTTGACGTTGGCGAGCTCGACACCCGTGCCGTCCGCCTTCACGCGGATCTTCACGTTGTAGTCCACCACACGCTTCACGCAGACAAGAATCTTCATGCCGTTCTTTCCTCGCAGCCGGCCCTGGAGCAGCCCCCTGAGTCGGACGATCCGTGTTTCCTGGCTCTTTCTTATGAAGCACCGACCGTCGCTTCAAGTCGAAGTCGCGCCCGCGAACCAAACTAGATGACTTTTACGTTCACGTCAAAATTTTCGAATGACGGCCCAAACGTCAGCGGTTCGCGCCCGGCACCCAGAGAACGTCGCCCCGGCCCTTGTCGTTGGCATGGCGCGCCATGACGAAGAGAAGGTCCGACAGGCGGTTCACATAGCGAATCGCGGCCGAAGAGACGCGCTCGCCGCCGACCTCGCCCAGTGCCACCATCAGCCGTTCGGCGCGGCGCGCCACGGTGCGCGCGAGATGGAGATGGGCCGCAAGCGGCGTGCCGGCCGGCAGCACGAAGGAGCGCAGCGGCTCCAGTTCGACGTTCAGCCGGTCGATCTCGCGCTCCAGCGCATCCACTTGGGGCTGGATGATCGACAAGCGCTGAAACGGCAGGGGCTCGCCGGTTTCGGGGGTCGCCAGATCGGCGCCGAGATCGAAGAGGTCGTTCTGAATGCGCGCCAGAAGCGCGTCCACCTCACCCGTCGCGTGCAACCGGGCCAGCCCGAGCACGGCGTTGAGTTCGTCCACCGTGCCGTAGCTCTCGACCCGCGCATCCGCCTTGGAGCGTCGCTCGCCATTGCCGAGCCCGGTGGTGCCGTCGTCGCCCGTGCGCGTATAGATCTTGTTCAGCCGTACCATGACCGCCCGTTCCCCGTCGTCCGCCGCCGTTTGTCGCGAAAGACGCAAACTAGGGCAAGGGGGCCGAAAGGCTCGGCAATGAGCGCTAACGCGCGAAGTAAATCACCGCCACGATCACCGCGACGGCGATGGCCTGCAGCATGACGCGCATTCGCATCAGCTTCTGCGACGTGTTGCCCGGCCCGCCCACCATCATGTTGCGAAGCCCCATGAGCAGAACCACGGCGACGGCGACCATGAAAGCAAGAGCGACGAAGGACAGGACACTGGACATGGGGCGGCCTTTGCCGGGCGGAGGAGCGTGTCGCAGATATAAGCGCTGCGACGGGCGGGCGCGAGCGCCAAAGGGCGCGACCTCGCGTCCCCCCTATTCCCGCCGCCGCGCGGAGGTTCGTGTCGCGAGCCACACGCCGGCAGCCGCCACGAGCATTCCCAGAAGTTGAACCGCTGTCAGCCGCTCCCCGAACAGGACGAACGCCATGAGGGCCGTCACCGAGGGCACGAGATAGAACAGCGAGGCGACGCTCGAGACCGAGCCGTTGCGAATCAGGACGAGCAGCAGCATGACCGCGCCGATCGACAGGGCGAGCGTGAGCCAGGCGAGCGAAAGCACGAGTTCCAGCGTCCAGTCCACCCGCATCGTCTCGAACAGGAACGCGGCGAGCGCCACCGGCACGAGCGCGCCGACATATTGCGCGCAGGCCCCGACGCGCAGGTCCAGTCCGGTGACGAACCGCTTCTGCCAGACCGTGCCGAGCGCGATGGCGACGACGCCGATCAGCGCGGGAACGAGCGTCGCAGGCCCGAAGGCCGCGCCCGTTCCCAGCTTGGGGGCGACGACGAGGAACACGCCGACAAGGCCGATGGCGAGCCCCGTCTGATGGCGGCGCGTCAGACGCTCGCCCAGGGACGCGCGGGCGATCAGCGCGGTGAAGAAGGGCTGGAGCCCGGCGACGAGCGCCGTAATGCCGGCCGGAAGTCCGTGGCGCACGGCAAAGAACACGCCGCCGAGATAGACGCCATGGATGAGGCTGCCGGCAAAGGCGGCATGGCCGAGAGGACGCAGGGGAACGCCCCGCCTGCGCAGGAGATAAAGCGCCACCGGCAGCAGCAGCAGAATGGCCAGCGCGAAGCGCAGCGCCAGAAAGGTGAAGGGTTCGGCATGGGGCATGGCGTATCGCGCGCCCACGAAGCCGGTGGACCAGAGCAGCACGAACAGAACGGGGAAGGCCGGCAGAAGCCGCTGGGTCAGGCCACTCATGTCAGGTCTCGCGCTCCCGCATCGAACAGGACGGCGCGGTGGAATGTGAACATGTCCTGCATGGCGCATCCGAAGGATCGGGCGACATCGCCCGCCGTGCCAGATCGCCCAACGCCGCCTCTCGATCGGACAAGCGTTTCTCCGGTCTCGCTTGGGTGAGCGGATACAAGACCTGTCCTTGGTCCAAGACAGTCCCGGCTTGGGCGATAGCAGGTCGGGAATTGGCGAGAAAGGCAAATCCGCCTGTCTCCCCCGCGACTGGAAAGAGGAGGCGGAGCCTTGCGAAGCGTCCGGGCCGAGGCCTCGGCAGGCTTGGACCATGAAGATTGATGGCGCTACCCGCACAGCCCCCCCCCCTGTCTCTTATCAACACTTGACGCTACCGACGAATTACCCTGTTTACACTTCTGTGTGTGACTCACCCTTATACACAAAAATCACAGTACAGCACACTGCATCACATAACCACGTCATACACAGCA
>NZ_LDQA01000069.1 GCF_001475935.1 Aureimonas ureilytica | reverse complement strand
TTCTTTTGGCACTCCTTGGCCGTTCTGGTGATCGCCTCTGTCGGCGTCGTCTCCCTCGTGCATCTCTCCGCCGGTTGCCTGCAGGGCGGCGCGGCGGCGGTTCTAGCGGCCTCGATTTTCCGCTTCGGCACCTATACGATCGCTGAAGCCAAGCAGCATATGGCCAAAGCCGGCATTCCCACGCGCCTCGACGCGCACCCCGCCGCGCCCCGCACTCACTGACCCCGCCCGGCGGACCGCCCCCGCGATCCGCCAGCGGTTCGAACTCTTCGCCCGAACTGAGATGACGATAGTTGAGATGACGATGTTCACGCTGGCCGATCTCGAAACCATCGTCGCCGCCCGTGCCCGGTCGGACGACCCGACCTCTTACACCGCCAAACTCGCCGCGCGCGGCCTCTCGAAGGCCGCGCAGAAGCTCGGCGAAGAAGGCGTCGAAACCGTGATCGCGGCGCTGACCGAAAGCGACGCGGCGCTGACCGGTGAGGCGGCTGACCTTCTCTATCACCTCCTCGTCGTTCTGCATCTGCGCGGCCTGCCGCTGTCGGCCGTGATGGACGAGCTTCAGCGCCGCACGGCCCAGACGGGTCTTCAGGAAAAAGCCTCGCGTCCGCAGGGGGCGAGCTGAGCACGATGGACAGCCGCTTGCCCAACCCCGCCTCGTCGCCCTATCGCTTCTTCACCGCGGCCGAATGGGCGACCTTTCGCGGCCGGGAGGCGCTGACGCTGAGCGCGGACGAGGTGCGACGGCTGCGCTCCATGGGCGACCGGATCGATCTCGAAGAGGTCGAGCGCATCTATCTCGCCATGTCGCGCCTGCTCTACGCGCATGTGGAATCTTCGCAGACGCTGTTTCGCCAGCGGCGGCGCTTCCTGCGCGGCTCCGACCAGACCAAGACGCCCTTCGTCATCGGCATCGCCGGCTCGGTCGCGGCCGGCAAGAGCACGACGGCGCGTATTCTGAAGGAGTTGCTCGCCCGCTGGCCGGGCACGCCCAAGGTCGATCTGGTGACGACCGACGGGTTCCTGTTCCCGAACGCCGTGCTGGAAGCCGAAGGGCTGATGCAGCGCAAGGGCTTTCCCGAGAGCTACGATGTCGGCGCGATCCTGCGCTTTCTCTCCGATATCAAGGCTGGCGCGCGCCATGTCTCGGCGCCCGTTTATTCACATTTCGTCTATGACGTCGTGCCCGGCGAGGAAGTGACGGTGGACCAGCCGGATATCCTCATCTTCGAGGGGCTGAACGTGCTGCAGGTCCGCGACATGCCCAAGGACGGCAAGTTCATCCCCTTCGTGTCGGACTTCTTCGACTATTCGATCTATATCGACGCCGATATTGACGACCTGCACCGCTGGTATGTCGCGCGCTTCATGCGCCTGCGCGAAACGGCCTTCCGGGAGGAAGCCTCCTTCTTCCACCGCTATTCCAAGATTACGGACGAGGAAGCACTGGAGGTGGCCAACCGGCTCTGGACCACGATCAACCAGCGCAACCTGTTCGAGAACATCCTACCGACGCGCCCGCGCGCCGACCTGATCCTGCGCAAGGGCGGCGATCATCTGGTCGAGGAAGTGGCGCTGCGCAACATCTGACGGCTCGCAGAATGGGCCCCCTGTCCGCCGCCCTTAACGCAGGTTAACGTCGTTAACCCTAAACATTTGTTAAGCTTGCCCGGTGCCGGCTCATGTTTCATTTAAGGGTTGTGGAACACGCCCTCTTCCATGAAACCGAAGGAGCGGACATGCTGGAAAAGAGACAGGCCAAGCGGCGCCGTGTGTGCCTTCATGGATCGGTGACCGCAGGTCTGACCCATGCGATCATTCCCGTTCAAGTGCGCAATGTGTCCGCGACGGGCGCGCAGATTCGCGTCGCAGACGGCGCTCTGCCCGGCCGCGAGATCGCCTTCCGCGTGGATCGCACGGGCGAGGTTCAGGAGGCGGAGGTGGTCTGGCGCTCCATGGAGCTTTACGGCCTTCGCTTTCGCACGCCGGAGGCGCATCAACCGGGTAGTGTAGAGACCGAGACGCCGACCGACGATCACGATTCCAGGCTGGCCCGCTGGCTTGAAGCGCAGCCGACGCTCTGACGGGCGACCGATCGGGCGCTCGGCCATTCGAAGCGCCCTACCCGCGCGCCCACGCGCGCAAATCCGCCACCAGATGGTCCGGCGCTTCCAGCGCGCTGAAATGGCCACCCTCCGGCATCTCGCTCCAGCGCGACACGGCAAAGCCCTTTTCCACGAAGGCGCGCGAGGGCCAGGGGTGGAGCGGGTCGGGGAAACAGGCAAAGGCGGTCGGCACCTCCACCCTCTGCCCCGGCTTCAACTGGCGGAAACCGGCCTTGGCCGCCGCGCTGTAGTAGCGGATGGAGGAATGGAACGCCCCGGTCGTGTGATAGATCATCGCCGTGTCGACCAGTTCGTCCAGCGTGAAGATCGCCTCGAACGGGCGCGAGCGACGATCCGACCAGTCATGGTAGCGCTCGATGATCCAGCTCGCCTGACGCATCGGATCGTTGCCGACGAGCCATGACAGGCTCTGCGGCCGCGAGCCCTGAAGATGGCGATAGGCCCCCATCTCCGCCTCGATCTCGGCCATCCGCCGCTTCCACGCGCGATCCTCTTCACTCTCGGGCTCGGCGCCGGGATGGGGAAACATCATGGTAAGATGGATGCCCTCCAGCGAGCCGGGATGGCGCAGCGCCAAAAGCGAGGTGACCAACGCGCCCCAGTCGCCTCCATGGGCGCGGTATGTCCTGTATCCCAGGACATCGCGCATCAGGGCGTCGAAGAGATCGGCTGTCCGCGCCTGATCCACGGTCTCGGCCGGATGGTCGGAAAAACCGAAATTCGGCAGGCTGGGGATCACGAGATCGAACGCGTCCTCCGCCCGGCCGCCGAAGCGCGAGGGATAGGCGAGCGGCTCGGCGACGCGCCAGAACTCGCGAAAGGAGCCCGGCCAGCCATGGCTCATCAGGAGCGGCCGCCGCCCCTCGGCCTCGCCCACGATATGGACGACATGCAGCCCGACGCCCTCCACTTCGACCCGGACTTGCGGGAAGCGGTTGAGCCGCGCCAGCGCCGCCTCGCGCTCGTAATCCTCCAACCAATGCCGCTGGACCAAGCGCAGGAAAGCGGGATCGCAGCCCATGCTCCAGCCTTCGCCCTCCGGCGCGGGGGCGAACTCGTAGGCTGCGACACGCGCGCGAACGCGCTCGAACAGTTCGGGCGTCCAACTCACTTCGAACGGGGTCATGGCGTCTGGTCCGCTGATGTCTTCGGAAGGAAGACGCCGACGACGGCAGGGCGGTTGCACGAAAAAGGGCGTTCGCTGCCGCACCGGGGTCTCGCTCCGCCGGCCATGCCAGCCCCGCCATATCCCCGCCGCCTCGCTGTTGCAGAGCGGAAAGGCTTGGCGTCCAGTTGACAGGACCGCATGATGGCTCCTACTGCCGCCCGACTTCGAAAGGGATCTGACCGCGCATGACGATCGACCTCACCCGCCGTGACCTGATGATGGGCCTTGCCGCGCTGGGCCTTGCGGGCCAGACCAAGCTGGCCTTGGCGCAGGAGAAGGGGCTGACCTTCGACGCGCCCCAGCCCTTCTCGTTCGACCGCCTGGTGGAGCGCGCGCGCCAGATGGCCGCCGAGCCCTATGTGCCCGAAGTACCCCGCGCGGCCGATATTCTGGAGCGCATCGACTTCGATCAGCACTGGCGCATTAAGTTCAAGTCGGAAGACACGCTGGAGCTGAACAACGGCAAGGCGCCGATCCGCTTCTTCTTCCTCGGGCGCTATTTCAAGCTGCCGGTGGGCATCCATGTGGTGGAGAACGGCGAGGCGCGCACGCTGCGCTACGACCCCAATCTGTTCCAGATCCCCGACGACAGCCCGGCCAAGGAATTGCCCGATGATATCGGCTTCGCCGGCTTCCGCGTGCTGGAGCCGGGCTCGGAGGCCGATTGGCTGGCTTTCCTCGGAGCGGCCTATTTCCGCACGTCCGGCGAGGACAATCAGTTCGGCATGTCGGCGCGCGCGCTCGCCATCGATGTCGCCATGCCGACGCCCGAGGAATTCCCGCGCTTCACCGACTTCTTCCTGGAGCCCTCGAAGGATGGGCAGCTCGTCATCACCTGCCTTCTGAACTCGCCGCGCGTGGCGGGCGTCCTGCGCATGGACGTTAAGAAGGGCGGGCCGATCGTCATGGACATCCAGGCCCGCTATTTTGCGCGCGACGACATCGCCCGTTTCGGCATCGCGGCGCTGACCTCGATGTACTGGTATTCCGAGACCGACAAGCAGCGCCGCATCGACTGGCGGCCGGAAGTCCACGATTCCGATGGTCTGGCGCTCTGGACGGGCACGGGCGAGCGCATCTGGCGTCCGCTCAACAACCCCAACAACGTCATGACCTCGACCTTCACCTCGGACTCGCCCAAGGGCTTCGGCCTTCTCCAGCGCGACCGCGACTTCAAAAACTACGAGGATGACGGCGTGTTCTACGAGCGCCGTGCCAGCGTCTGGGTTCAGCCCAAGGGCGACTGGGGTCCGGGCGCCGTGCAGCTCGTGGAAATCCCGACCGACGACGAGATCCACGACAATATCGCCGCCTACTGGCTCTCGGCCAAGCCCGTGAAGAAGGGCGATGCGATCAGCCTCGACTACGATCTCTACTGGGCCAACAAGCAGCCCTTCCCCGGCGATGTCGGCGTGGTCGTCTCCACGCGCCTGGGGCGCGGCGGTGTCGCGGGTCAAGCCCGCCCCGCCGGCGTCACCAAGATCGTCGTCGATTTCGACGGCGGACTGGTGGCCAAGCTCGGCCGCTTCGACAAGGACGTGAAGCCCGTCGTCACCGCCTCGCGCGGCACGATCAGCAATGTGGACGCCTATTCGGTGAAGGTCGGCACCGCCTGGCGCGTGACCTTCGACGTCGCGGCCGAGGGCACGGAGCCGGTGGAACTGCGCCTCTTCCTGCGCCAGGGCGACACGATCCTGACCGAAACCTGGGCCTACCAGTTCCTGCCGCTGCCCAAGGCCGGCTGAGGTTCTGCCAGAACCTTCGAGACACGAGCGGAAGGCCGGCCGATGCGCCGGCCTTTTTCGTGAAAGCCCAAGGCCGCTTTGTCGCAGACGAAAGCGGCCGCCCCCTGCCCTATGTCAGCCCTTCTCGCGATGGCGGATGGGGCTTGAGATGCAGAGCAGAAACCGGGTTCAGACGACCGCGGGCGGGCACTGATGGCGACCCTCGTCACGGTGCTGCGCGGCGGCGGGCGCTACACACCGCTTTGGGTGGAGCGGCTCTGGGCGGGCGCGCGGCGTCACGCGCCGGGCTTCACGCGCTGCCTCTGCCTCACCGACATGGAGTTTGCCATCGAAGGCGTCGAGCGTGTGCCTCTGCGCGAGACATGGCCGATCTGGTGGTCCAAGATGGAGGCGCTGCGCCCAGGCTTGGTCGAGGGCACGGCGCTTCTCTGCGACCTCGACACGGTATTTTCGGGCGACGCCTCGGCGCTCAGCGAACCCGGCCTCTGCGCCATGGAGGATCACTTCCACAAGACGCGCCTGTCGAGCGCGCTTCTGCGCTGGGAGGGCGATCAGCTCGGCTTCGTCCACGACGCCTTCCGAGCGGACCCCGAGCGCTGGATGAAGCCGGGCTCCTGCGGCCCGGTGCCCAACGCCGTGCATGGCGATCAGGTGGTCATCGACCATCTCCTGCGCCAGCGTGGCATCAAGCCGGACTTTTTCCAGCATCGCCATCCCGCTCTTCTCGACTTCTACGACCCGGATAATCCCCATCCCGGCCCAGTGCTGATCTTCATCGGGGACGCCAAGCCCGATCTCGCGACCGAGCCCGTCGCCTCGCTCTGGCGGGGAGATACCTCTATCAGGCAGGCCGAACCCGCCGAAGCGTGAGATTGATGCGCCCGCCCCTGGGCAGCAAGGTGGAGGTGTCGGGATAGATGCGGTCCACCCCGTGAAACGCGAGGCGGCTCGCGCCGCCCAGCACCAGCACATCGCCGGACTTCAAGCGAAACGAGCGCGTCGGGTCGCTGCGCTCCAGCCCACCCAAGCGAAACAGCGCCTCGTCGCCCAGCGAAACGGAGACGACGGGCGCGGCAAGGTCCGCCTCGTCCTTGTCCTGATGCAGACCGAGCTTGGCGGATCCGTCGTAGAAGTTCACCAGACAAGCTTCCGGCGGCGCGGGCGAGGCGGACACCTCGTCCCAAAGCTGGAGAAGCACGGGTGGGATGGCGGGCCAGAGCGCGCCGGTTTCGGGATGGTCCCGCTGGTAGCGATAGCCCGCGCGATCCGACACCCAGCCGAGCGACCCGCAATTGGTCATGCGCACCGAGAAGGGTTTTCCTGTGCGGGGCATGGCCGGGCGATACAGCGGGGCCTCGGCGACGACGGCGCGGATGGTCTCTACCAGTTCTTCCTGCGCCGCGCGCCCGAAGAAGCCCGGCCAGAAGCGCACGCCCGGCTGAAGCTCCATCGTCGGTCTGCCTTCTATCATCCCAAAGGACATAGGCGCCGAGCCGCCGCTCCGCCACCCGGAAAGCCCGAGCGGCTCAAGAGAGGGAGCGCGGCGGCTGACTTACGAAAGATAGCCGAGCTGCGCGGCCAACGCGACCGCATGGGTGCGGTTGGAGGCGTCGAGCTTGCGCGTCGCGGAGGTCAGATATTGCGAGATCGTGTGTTCCGACAGTTTCAGGATGGTGCCGATCTCGGACGAGGTCTTGCCGAGCATGGCGAGCTTGAGGCAGTCGCGCTCGCGCCCTGTCAGCGGATTGTTGCGCCGGTTCTCTTCGAAGCGGATGCAGCTCAGCATTCCGAAGGCGCTGAAAGCCACGAGATGCAGCGCGTCGGCCACCTCTTCCGAGATGGGCGGACCGGCGCCGAAGAAGCAGAGAACGCCATTGAAGCCCGTCAGCCCATGCACCGGGCAGTAGACGCCCGACAACATGCCCGTCGCGCCCAGAAAGCGCGCCTGGGGCAGCATGTCGGGGTCAGCGGGGTCATAGCCGTAGAGCGTTTCGGCGTCCCAGACGAGCGGCAGCACGCCGCCCTTCAGCGCCCGCAGAACGGGCGTGAAACGGTTGAGGCCATTGCGCTCGAAGCCGCGCCGGAACTCCTCGCTCCAATTCGAAAGGACAAGTCGCATCTCCGCCCCCGCATCGTCGGACGAGGGGATCGAAAGGAGAGCGAACGTCGTAAATCCATGCTGGACGGCGATGGTTTCAAGACTGCTCGCCAATCCCTCCAACGTCCATGGTCGCGGTGCTCCTTCGAGCATCAAGCTGAACCCATCCTTCATTACGCCAGCGCGTCCACCATCAACAGGCGAGAGAACGAGGAGTTACAAACCATGGCCATTCCTTCCGCAGACTACCGCGTAAGCCGGGCGACGAGGCCGCGCGCACCGGCTCTCAAATTCATCTAACCGCAAATTCGCCACCATTCGACCCCCGAGGGGTCATAAAATTGGGCAGGCACATACAGTTTGGTTAATTAAATTTAAATGACAAACAACCATTGGTTGGAACAGCCCCCAGAGCCGGGAAAATAACATAGGCCGGAATTTGTCACGGAAAAAACTCATCTTCCGCTTCGGAAGTTGGAAAAGTTTGCCAAGCTTGGGGATACGATAACTCGCATCGATTGCGTTCTATTCATTTTATCCGCTCGCCTGTAAAACGAGCAGAGGTTGAATCCGTGGGCGGATACGCGCCGATTCGAGCTTGGCGACCCCTTGATCGTGCCCTGTCGAAAGACCTGATCGCGCCGCGCACAAGCGCTGGGTCTGCCGGTTTTCTTTTATTGGCCGGGCAAGGATGGCAGCGACCTCGGGTTCCGCCGAGGATGCTGCCCGGTCTTGGCGCGTCAGATGGGCACGGCGGTCAGCTGTCAGCCTTGCCGCGCGGAGCCCTCTGGCACAGGCTCCTTGCGCTCCCCATCTGCAGCACTGTTTCCTTCCGCCATGACCCTTCCGGCGACCAGTACGAGACCCTGAAAGCATGACCGACTTTTCCCCCCGCGAGATCGTTTCCGAGCTGGATCGCCACATTATCGGGCAGCGCGAGGCCAAGCGCGCGGTGGCCGTGGCACTGCGCAATCGCTGGCGCCGGCAGCAGCTGACGGGTTCGCTGCGCGAGGAGGTCAGCCCCAAGAACATTCTGATGATCGGACCCACCGGCGTCGGCAAGACGGAGATTTCGCGCCGTCTGGCGAAGCTCGCCGGCGCGCCCTTCCTCAAGGTCGAGGCGACGAAGTTCACCGAGGTCGGCTATGTCGGCCGCGATGTCGAGCAGATCGTGCGCGATCTCGTGGAGATCGGCATCGGCCTCGTGCGCGAGAAGAAGCGGGCCGAGGTGCGCGCCAAGGCCCATGCCGGGGCCGAGGACCGCGTGCTCGACGCGCTCGTCGGCAAGACCGCCTCGCCCGCCACGCGCGACAGCTTCCGCAAGCGCCTGCGCGCCGGCGAGCTGGACGATAAGGAAATCGAAATCGAGGTGGCCGACACGTCCAACCCGATGGGCGGCATGGACATTCCCGGAATGCCCGGCGCCAATATCGGCGTCCTCAACCTCTCCGAAATGTTCGGCAAGGCGATGGGCGGGCGCACCAAGACGCGCCGTACCACCGTCAAGGAGAGCTACGAGCTTCTGATCTCGGAGGAATCCGACAAGCTGCTCGACAACGAGGCCTTGGTTGCCGACGCCATCGCGGCGGTCGAGAACAACGGCATCGTCTTCCTGGACGAGATCGACAAGATCGCCAACAAGGACGGCATGGGCGGCGGCGCAGGCGTCAGCCGCGAGGGCGTGCAGCGCGATCTTCTGCCGCTGGTGGAAGGCACGACGGTCGCCACCAAGCACGGGCCGGTGAAGACCGATCATATCCTTTTCATCGCGTCCGGCGCCTTCCATGTCGCCAAGCCCTCGGACCTCCTGCCCGAGCTTCAAGGCCGCCTGCCGATCCGCGTCGAGTTGCGCGCGCTGACCAAGGACGATTTCCGCCGCATCCTGACGGAGACCGAAGCCTCACTCATCAAGCAGTATGTGGCGCTGATGAAGACCGAGAACGTGACGCTCGACATCACCGACGACGCGATCGACGCGATCGCCGATCTCGCCGTTTCGCTGAACGGCTCGGTCGAGAATATCGGCGCACGGCGTCTTCAGACGGTGATGGAGCGCGTGCTGGACGACATCTCCTTCGAGGCGCCCGACAAGGGCGGCGAGACCTTCCGCGTCGATGCCGACTATGTGCGCAAGGCGCTCGACGGCATTGCAGGCAATGTCGACCTGTCGCGCTTCATTCTCTGACGGCGTTTGTTCTTCTCTTTCATGGGCCGCGTCCGAAAGGGCGCGGCTTTTTTTGTGTTTGAAGGACGGATCATCGCCCGCCGCGTTTCCGGTTGTGACGAGAATGGCGACCCATATCAGGCAAACCTCGGACCGGGTGCGCACCGAGCCTAACCGCCCGAAATCACGACGATACTCGCTGGGCGCGTGGTGGGCTGAACACTCCATCGAGCCCGCCTCCCGACCTTAGACACACGTTCGACCAACAGGGACACGCTGCTCTTCCCGCACTGCGGTCTCTTGACGCAGCCGCGAAGGGAGAACCAAATCAGCGCCCCGTCCCGCGCTCCTTGCGCCTCTGCCTTGGTTCCAGCCCATGTCCCGAGCCCTGCCCTTCGAAACCGCCCTGGAGGCTGCCGGCACCGGCCGCTTCCAACGCAAGCTGCTTCTGACCTTCGGCCTCGTCTGGGCCGCCGATGCCATGCAGGTTCTGGCGATCGGCTTCACCGCCGCTTCGATCGCGGCGAGCTTCGGCCTCACCGTGCCGCAAGCGCTGCAAACCGGCACGCTGTTCTTTCTGGGAATGCTCGTCGGGGCCTTCGTCTTTGGGCGGCTGGCGGATCGGATCGGGCGGCGGCGCGTCCTGATCCTCACCATCCTGATCGACGCCCTATTCGGCATCGCCTCGGCCTTCGCGCCCGATTTCACCTGGCTCCTGGCCCTGCGCTTCCTCACCGGCCTCGGCGTCGGCGGCACGCTGCCGGTGGACTATGCGATGATGGCGGAGTTCCTGCCGCCCCAGAAGCGCGGGCGCTGGCTGGTCATGCTGGAAGGGGCCTGGGCGCCGGGCACCGTGCTGGTGGCGCTCGCCGCCCTCGCCGTGCAGTCGAGCGGCGCGGCCGAGCCCTGGCGCGTTCTGTTCTTCATCACCGGCGCGCCAGCCATCATCGGGCTCTTCATCCGCTTCTGGGTGCCGGAATCGCCCATGTATCTTCTGCGAAAGGGGCGGGAGGCGGAGGCGCGCGCCATTCTGGACAGCGTTGCCAGCGCCAACGGCACCACGCTTCCCGCCGGCACGCTGACCCTGCCCACGCCCCGCCAGGGCGGCTCAATCTTTTCGGCGGCGCTGCGCGGCGTCACCCTGCCGGTTCTCGCCGTCTGGTTCCTCGTCTCGATGAGCTATTACGGCGTCTTCGTCTGGCTGCCCGTTCAGCTCGCGGGACAAGGCTTCGGCTTTGTGCGCGGACATTGGTTTCTGGTGCTGGTCGCGCTCGCCCAGATCCCCGGCTATGCGCTGGCGGCCTTTGGCGTGGAGCGATGGGGCCGCAAGCCGACGCTGATCGGCTTCCTGCTTCTGAGCGCCGTCGGCTGCGGGCTCTACGGGCTCGGCCTCAGCGATGCGCTGGTGGCGAGCGCGACGCTGATCCTGAGCTTCGCGCTGCTTGGCACGTGGGGCGCGCTCTATGTGATCACGCCCGAGCTTTACCCGACCGAACTGCGCGCCACCGGCATGGGTAGCGCCGGGGCCATGGCGCGGCTCGGCGGCCTCGTCGCGCCCTCGCTGCTCGCCCCGATCATGGCGGCAAGCTTTGCCGGCGCGCTCGGCCTTTATGCCGCGCTTCTGGTTCTGGCCGCCGTTGCGGTGACGCGGATCAGGGTCGAGACGCGCAACCGCGCGCTGGCCTGAGGCCTAGGAACCGGGAACAGTCCCTTCGGGTCGGTCGACCGGGTCTAACCCAAGCCGCTCAGGCGGCCCGGATCGCGCCTTGATGGGGGGCATCGACATTGAAGGGACGCAGGAACATGCGTCCCGTCCGGTCCGCTTCCAGCACGCTGCCGGGCGGAATGGCGCGCCAGCCCGCCGCGTCCCGCCCGCAGGGCTCGGAGGCGACGAGAAGACTCGCCCCCTCGCTGCGGGCATAGAGCGAAGGCGGCTTGTCGTCGCTCGCCCAGCGAAAGGCGAAGAGCCGCTCGCCGTCCGAATGCACGGCGGCAAAGCGCACCGGCTCGTCCGACACCGCGCCGCGCATTGCCTCGATCTCGCTCAGCGTATCGCGAAACGCCGCGACGGGATCGCTCTCCAGCCCACGGCTGAGGGCGGCCAGAAAGATCGCCTCGGAGTCGCAGGTGCCCTTGCGCGAGGGATAGAGCGCGTCGGAAATCATGCCTTCGACGCGCCGGCGCAAGCCCGCATAGCCGCCGATCTGGCCATTGTGCATGAAGAGCTGCTGGCCATGGGCGAAAGGGTGGCAATTGCTGGTGGAGACGCCGCCGCTGGTCGCCGCCCGAACATGGGCCAGAAACAAGCCGGAGCGGATCTGCCGGCAGAGCGAGGTGAGATTGGCGTCCGACCAAGCCGGCAGAATACCGCGATACAGGCCGGGCTCGGCCCGCTCGCCATACCAGCCAAGGCCGCAGCCATCTCCGTTCACCACGGTGCGCGCCTCGCGCGCGGCCATGGATTGCGACACGAGGGAGCCTTCCGGGCGGATCAGGAGATCTTCCAGAAACAGCGGCGTCCCGGCATAGGCGAGTAGGCGGCACATGGGCGGGCAATCCAAGGCGAATGCGGCAGATGTTCGACCGAGGCATCGGCCGAACCGTCCCGTCAGCCGATGGCGAGGAAGCGGGGCCTTGCGGCCACAGACCCCCGCGCCGTCAGTGACGCTTCAGCCTATGCTGCAACGCGTTCGCGAAGCTTGGCATTCTCCGTCTCTATGACGGTTTCCTGACCTTCGCCGAGGGCGAAGCGCACCGCCGCTGCCGCGTGGATTTCGGTGGAGCAGAAGCCCGGCAGGGCGAGCGCGTCGGGGCGCACCAGAAGCCCTATCTCGGTGCAGCCGAGGATCACGCTGTCGGCGCCCGCCGCGCGTCCGCGCTCCACCACGGCCTCGAAGGCACGGGCCGAGCTGGGGTCGACATGACCGGCGCACAGTTCTTCGAAGATGACGCGGTGCACCAGCGTGCGATCTTCGGCATTCGGCACGATCGGGCGAAAGCCGACAGCCGCTTCCATCCGGTCGGCATAGAAGCCGTGTTCCATCGTGTAGCGCGTGGCCAGAAGCAGCGGGCGCGAATGGCCGGCCTGCTTCAGCGTCTCGCCCGTCTCACGGATGATATCGATCAGCGGAATGGAAACGGCGACCTGCACCTCGGCCGAGACGAGATGCATCGTGTTGGTGCAGATAAGGACGCAGTCCGCACCCGCGCGCTCCAGGCGGCGCGCGCTGTCGGCCAGCATCTCGGCCGCCAGATCCCAGCGCCCCGTCTTCTGCAGCGCGACCACGGCCGAGAAATCGAGCGAATGGAGCAGCACGTCGGCCGAGGCGAGTGGCGAGCGCGCCGCGCGCACCGCCTCGTTCAGGAGGCGATAATAGGTGGCGGTGGATTCCCAGCTCATGCCGCCGATCAGCCCGATGCGCTTCATATGTCCGTCCCCGTCTGGTGGTGCGATCCCTGCCACACAGGATGACGCCCCCGCCGCGAAAGCGGGATGCGATCTTTCCGAGATCGACGCGAATTCCCGCACATTCAACGCGCGTTATGACCGAATGGCGCGCTTCTCTTGCGCAAGGCTTCGGCTTCGTGCATCCCTGCCCCATGCTGGACGATCGAGATCACCAACTCCTCACCCTGCTTCAGGACGATGCCGACCGTTCGGTGGCTGATCTGGCCGAGCGTCTCGCCCTGTCGCCCTCGGCCTGTTCGCGCCGCATCCAGCGCTTGAAGGACGAAGGCTACATCGCGCGCCGCGTGGCGCTGGTGGATCGCAAACGCATCAACCTGCCGACGACGATCTTCGTTCTGGTGAAGACGGCGCGGCATGAGAAAGGCTGGCTGGAGGAGTTTCACGCCGCCGTCGGCGCAATCCCGGAGATCGTCGAGGTGCATCGGCTGACCGGCAGCGTCGATTACATCCTGAAGATCGTGCTGCCCAATGTCGAGCATTACGATACGATCTACAAGCGCCTCGTCGCCAAGGTGAGCCTGGCCGACATGTCGGCCTTCATCTCCATGGAAACGGTCAAATCGCTGACGGCCGTGCCGACGCGCTATGCCTGAGTGTTTCACGTGTGACACGCTCGTCGTTAAAAGAGCTGGGTAATGTTTCGACCGGCAGGCTCTTGATCTAAGACAGCCCGGTCGCCTCACGCTCGCCGCAAACCATGCGGATAGGCAGGCCCGTCCGATCGAAGGTCGATCCATGTCCCGTTTACTCGCCGCGCTTCTGGCGGGCTTCCTGCTGGCTCACCCCGCTCAGGCGCAGTCCGTCGTCACCGTTCCGCCGGGCAATCGCAACGCCACGCAGCCCGCCATTCCGAGCTTCTCCTATACGCGCACGGCCGCGACGGGCGGCAATTTCACGTCCAAATATCAGAAGATCCACGACCTTCTGGCGACCAATCGCGACCTACAGAACAAGATTCGCTCGGCAGCGAAACTCTATGGGATCGACCCGATCCATATCGCGGGCGCGTTGGTCGGCGAGCACACGTTCAATGTGGACGCGCTGGACCGGATTCAGACCTATTACGTCAAGGCCATGTCTTATCTGAACTCCGGCATCGACTTCTCCTACAAGGGGGAGTCGGTGGAGAGCTTCGTGGCGCGGCCCGAGTTCAACCGCTGCCAGCGCGCCAAGGGCGACGAGGCGCTGTGGAGCTGTCGTGAGCAGGTCTTCGAGCAGAGCTTCCGGGGCAAGACAGTGGACGGGCGCTCCTACCCCGACAATCGCTTCGGCGCGGTCTTCTTCCAGCCCTATTATGCCGGACAGACCTTCGGCCTCGGCCAGATCAACCCGATGACGGCGCTGGCCGTGTCCGATATCGTGCATCGCGTCTCCGGCTATCCCGACATCGAGATGAACCGGGCGGGCGAGGTCTATGCCGCGATCATGGACCCCGACAAATCTCTTCACTACATGGCGGCGGTGATCCGCTCCTCGATCGACAAGTATCGCGAGATCGCCGGCTTCGACATTTCCAAGAACCCTGGAATCACCGCGACGCTCTACAATGTCGGCGACCCGATCACCCGCGCGCGACGGCTGAAGGCGGAGAATATCCGGCGGCAGGCGAGCGGCCAGCCCGCGCGGATGCCTGAGGAAAACTATTACGGCTGGCTCGTGAACGAGAAGCTGGACGACCTGCGCGCCATCTTCCCGCAGTAGTCAGGCCGACCGCAGCGGATGCAGGCGCAGCCGGCCTTCCCGCTCGCGCCGCTCTACCCAGCGACGCTCGGCCGCCCAGTCATGCCCCTCCCAACCGGCGAAGCCGAAGCCATAGACATCGACGATCCGCCTCACGCGCCGCAGGCGACTCAGCAGCCAGTAGAGCGCCAGGAAGCCCGAACTCGGCACCCCATCCTCGCGCCCGCCCTCGCGGCTCAATGCGGCGCGGGCAGCGAAGAACAGCGGATCGTTGAAGATCCAGACCGGCGCGCCGCGCGGGCTCAGCCGCGCGCAGAGTTCGGGCGTCCAGTCATGCTCGCCTCCCGCCCGCTTCTCGGGCAAGGGAGTCGGGCGGCGTCGCTCGTCCACGCCGGGGTCGATCGGCAGAAGGAAGCCTTGCGCGTGGCGGATCGCGGCGCGGCGGCGGAAGCTCACATCCTCCAGCCACTCGCGCGTCTGCCCGCCGAAATTCATGAGAACGAGATGGGTGAGCCGGCGCCCCGTCGCCGCGCCGAAGCCCTGTGCATTGTTGAAGCGGATCACCCAGTCCGCCCGGTCCACCGCCGCACCGATCCGCCCCGCCTCCGGCGCATTGCCGACCACGGCGATGCTCTGCGGCCGGTCGGGTGCGGGGCGATCCGGCCCATGGCGAGGCGCGGGTCGGCCGCGGCCGGGGGCGAGCGGCGTGATGTCGTCCAGAAGCCGCCGCGTTTCGAGCGTGCGCGCCGGGCGCGAACCCGGCAGACGTGGAAGGGGCAGGAGTGGGATGGCGGGCATCGGGGTGTGCGGCCTCGGCAGTCGCTCCGTCATTCGGCCGGAACCGCCGTGCCGCCTTCGCTCGTAGCCTTTTCCTTGTCCTTGCCGCGCGCCCCGAAATGCCAGGGCAGGCGCTCGTTCGGATCACGCCGCTCCTTGGCGCGGTTCTTCTCACGGCCCCAGAACTTGCCGCCCCGCCCTTCGCCCAGCCGCTCGAACAGGGCGAAGAGGGCCGGCACGATGAAGATGCCGATCATGGTCGCGGCCAACATGCCGCCGATCGAGGCGATGCCGATCGCGTTGCGCGAGGCCGCGCCCGCGCCGCTCGCCGTCACCAGCGGCACGAGGCCGAGGATGAAGGCGAGCGCCGTCATCAGAACCGCGCGGAAGCGCTGGCGCGCGCCGGTGATCGCGGCTTCCGTGATTTCCATCCCGTCCAGCTCGCGCCGCTCCTTGGCGAACTCCACGATCAGAATGGCGTTCTTGGCGGCCAGGCCGATCAGCATCACCATGCCGATCTGCGAATAGATGTTGGAGGTCTGGCCGAACAGGGCCAGCGCCCCCGCCGCACCCGCCGCCGCGATGGCGATGGAGAGCATGACGGTGAGCGGCTGGAGCCAGCTTTCATACTGCGCCACCAGGAAGAGATAGGCGAAAACGAAGGCCAAACCGAAGGCGAGATAGGTGACCGAGCCCGCCTGCCGCTCTTGATAGGACGTGCCTGAGAACTGATAGCTGTAGCCCGCCGGCAGGGTCTCGCGCGCCACCTCTTCGAGGGCGGTGAGCGCCGCGCCCGAGGAGTAGCCCGCTGCCGGCTGGCCGGTGATCTGCGGGGCGGTGAAGAGGTTGAAGCGCGGCACGGAATAGGGGCCGAAGGTCGTGTCCACCGAGACGAGCGAGCGCAGCGGCACCATCTCGCCACCGGAATTCTTTGCATAGAGCTGGCCGATATCGGCCGTCTTGGTGCGCGCGTCGGCTTCGGCCTGGAGGCGCACCTGGAAGATCTGCCCCTGATAGATGAACTGGTTCACATAGGTCTCGCCCATGGCGCCGCCGACCGTGTTGTAGATGTCGGAGACGCTGAGGCCGAGCGTTTGCGCGCGGTCGCGGTCGATTTTCATGTAGAGGCGCGGCACGTCGGCCGAGAACGTCGTGCGGGCCGTTTCGATCTCGGGCCGCTCGTTGGCCGCCGCCACAAAGGCATTGGCGACTTGGGCCACCTCGGCGGGGTCCTGCCCCTGCTGTGCCAGAAGCTCGAAGGTGAAGCCGCCGACCGAGCCGAGGCCGGGGATCGGCGGCGGCGGGAAGGCCGCCACCTGCACACCGGGAATGGCGGCGAAGCGCCCATTGAGTTCAGCCAGAATGGCGAAGAGATCGCGCCGCTCGCCCCAAGGCTTGAGCGTAACGATGCCGAGACCGCCGGATGAGCGCTGCGAGGACTGGAGCAGCGAATAGCCGGCATTCAGCACATAGGCGTTCACGCCCTCCGTCTGGGAAAGAATGTCCCCGATCTCCAGCATGGCCTCGGTCGTGCGCTGAAGCGAAGCGCCATCGGGCAGCGACACGTCGAACAGGATCGCGCCTTGATCCTCGTCCGGCAGGAGCGTCGAGGGCAGGTTGACGAAGGAGACGAAGGCGATGGCAAAGCCGAGCGCGAGCACGCCGAGCGCCAGAAGCACGCGGCGCACCAGAAAGCCGACCGAGCGCGCATAGGCATTGCGCGTCTTGTCGAGACCGACATTGAACCAGCGCAGCGGACCCCAGGCGGCGCTGGGCGGGCGCAGCATGGCAGCGGTGAGGGCCGGCGTCAGCGTCAGCGCCACGATGGAGGACAGCACCATCGAGACCGACAGCGCGATGCCGAACTGGCGATAGAGCTGGCCGGACAGGCCGGGCAGGAAGGTGGTCGGCAGGAACACGGCGAGCAGGACCAGCGTCGTGGAAACGATCGGCCCGGTGATCTCGCGCATGGCGAGGCGCGTCGCCTCCACGCGGTCGATCTTCCGCTCGGTCATGACGCGCTGGACGTTTTCGACCACCAGAATGGCGTCGTCCACCACGAGGCCGATGGCAAGGATCAGCGCCAGAAGCGTGATGACATTGATCGTGAAGCCGATCGCCAAGAGCACGGCGAAGGTGCCGATCAGCGACACGGGGATCGCGAGCGCGGGAATGAGCGTCGAGCGCCAGTCCTGCAGGAAGACGAAGACCACCACCACGATGATCACGGCGGTGATGGCGAGCGTCAGCACGATCTCATGAATCGTCGCATCCACGAATTGCGTGGAATCGTAGATGATCTCGTATTGCAGCCCTTGCGGGAACGAGGTCTGGAGCCGGTCCAGCTCGGCGCGGATGGCGGTGACGGTCTGGAGCGCGTTGGCGCCGGGCGCCTGGTTGATCTGGATCGTCTTGCCCGGATTGTCGCGGACATAGGTGTTGACCGCGTAGCTCTCCGAGCCAAGCTCGACCCGCGCCACATCCTTCAGCCTGATAATGGCCCCGGAGGGCTCGGCGCGCACCACGATGTTCTCGAACTGCTCAGCCGTGTTCAGCTGGCCTTGCGAGGTGATCGTATAGACGAGGGCCTGACCGTCCGGCGCGGGCGCGCCGCCGATCTGACCGGTGGAGGCCGGCAGGTTCTCGGCTGCGATCGCCGACGTGATGTCGGACGGGGCGATGGAAAGCGCGGCCATGCGGGCCGGATCGGTCCAGACACGCATGGAATAATCGGCATTGCCCAGCACATTGGCGTCGCCGACGCCCTCGACGCGCTGAAGCGAGGTCACCACGTCGGACGAAAGATAGGCGCCGATATCGATGGTCGAAATCTGCCCGCCTTCGGAGAAGAAGGCCACCGCCATCAGGAAGTTGGGCGAGCGCGAGCGCACCGTGACGCCCTGGCGCGTCACCGCTTCGGGAAGCTGTGCGGTGGCGAGCTGCACGCGGTTCGACACGTTGACCTGCGCGATGTCGGGGTCGGTGCCGATGGCGAAGGTGATGGAGAGCGAATAGGTGCCCGAATCCGTCGAGGTCGAAGACATGTAGATCATGTCCTCGACGCCGTTGATGGCGCGCTCCAATGGATCGCCCACGGCCTGCGCCAGCACGGTGGAATCCGCGCCGGGATAGTTGGCGGACACGCTCACCGTCGGCGGCGTGATCTCGGGATATTGCGAAACGGGCAGGACAAGGATCGCCAGGAGACCCGCCAGAACCACGACGATGGAGATGACGCCGGCAAGGCGCGGACGGCGGATGAAGAGATCGGAAATCATCGGGCGGACGAGCCCGATGCGGACGAGCCCGACGACGCACCGCCCTCGGTCCCGCTGCCACGCGCCGCAGCGCCCTCGCCTCCCGCGCCCTCGCCTTCCGTGCCTTGGCCGCCCTCGGACGGCTGGCGCGTCTGGCGGCGGGCCTGCGCTTCGGCCTCGGCCTGTTCCTGCGTCACGGGGCGCACCTTGGTACCTTCCTTGACCTTGGCCGAGCCGCGCAGGATCAGCGTCTCGCCGCCGTTCAGGCCTTTGGTCACGGCGCTCATATTGTCGATCGTGCGGCCGACCTCGATCGGGCGGCGCTCGACGCCATTGTCCGGCGTCACGACGAGCACCGCGCGTCCCTCTCGCGAGAACTGGATCGCGGCCTGCGGCACGACGGGCAGCGTCGGCGGGTTGCGCTCGCTCGCCACCAGCGTCACGTTCTGGTTGGCCAGCAGGAACTTGCCCTGATTGGGAAAGCGGATGCGCGCTTCCACCGTTCCCGTCGTCTGGTTGACACTGTTGCCGACGAAATCGAAGCGGCCGGGCGGCTCGTAGAGCGCGCCGTTCGGCAGGCGAAGCTGAAGGCGGTAGTCCGTCGCGACCGCCCGGTCGGACGCATTGGCGGTGGCACTCACCGTTTGCGCGCCGTCCGGCAAAGGCGGCGCACCGGCCGCGCCCGTGCCGGCGGCCGTGGCGATGGGCGCTGCGCCCTCGCCGCCCGTGGAGGAGGTCATTTCGGACGAGGCGACCATGTCCTCCCCGCCCGCTGCCGCGTCGCCTTGGTCCTCGCCACTCGCTTGCCCATTGGGCCGGGCGCTCGCCACAGGCGTTTCATCGGCCTGCTGCGGCCCGACGCGCTGCCAAGTGACGAGCTGATCCTCGCCGATCGGGAAGACGCCCCAGATCGGGTTCATCTGGGTGAGAGCCGCGAGATCGCCGCTGGTCGCGGAGACGTAATTGCCGCGCGTGATGAGCGGCGCGGACATTTCGCCGTCGATCGCGGCCTCGATGCGCGTGTAGGACAGATTCAGCTGGGCCTGCGTCAGCGAAGCCTGCGCCTGAAGCAGCTGGGCTTCGGCGTTTTCCAGATTGGCGGTCGCGTCTTCCAGCGTGGCGCGGGCGGTGACACCCGAACGCGCCAGTTCGTTCTGCCGGTCGAAATTGCGCTGGGCCTGATTGCGCGTCGCTTGCGCGCCGGAAAGCTGCGCCTCGGCCGCGCGCACGGCCGCCTCGTATTGCGCGGGCTCGATCTGAAACAGGAGATCGCCGCGCTTCACCTGCTGTCCGCCATTGAAGGCGACATCCTGGATATAGCCCTCGACGCGGGCGCGCACGGCCACCTTCTCGATCGGCTGAATCGTGCCGATGAACTCGAACGTGTCGCCCACGGCACGCGTTTCGACGCGCTGGACGATCACGGCGGGCGGCTCGCCCTTCTGGTCACCGCCCTCGTGCTCGGCCTGCCCGCCGCCCTTCTGCTTCTTCTCCTCGCCGCCGAACCAGCCGGCCATGAAGCCGGGCAGTTCGACCCGGCCGATCAGCGGCAACTCGACGCCGGACGCTTTCTCGGCCTCGCCCTTTCCGCTTTGCCCCTCCCCGCCCGAGCCTTGCGCCGCAGCCGGGCCGGCCAGCGCGAGAGCAAGGGTGACGAGCGCCGGTGCAAGGCGCAGGCGCGCGCGAAGGCTGGATGGGCCAAGAAGATTGCGCATGGAATTGTCCCGACGGAAGTCCGGCCGCCACGGGTCGGCGCGGCCTCGAACATCATGAGGGAGCTAACGGAGCCTCTCGAACCCGGTTGCATCGCGAGATCGTGATAGGCTGCGACAGGTCGTCCGACCCGGATCGGGTTTGCGGGGAGTGCGTGGCTTCCCCCCAGCATCGCTGAGCAACTCGAAATTGCGCGCCTCGGTCAGGCGAGGCCGACAGCGCAGAGAGCCCGCCGCACACATCACCACGGCTTGCCGATCAGGCTCTCAACGGCGCTGGCGCCGCGCCCGGCGCAAGATTTCTGCGCGCGCGGCGGCTTCTTCCAGATGCGCCAGAAGCGCGGAAATATCTTCGGGTGCGAGCGTGCCGATCGTCTCGGCCAGCCGGTTGGCGAGCGTCGTCGCCTCAGGGCTGAGCCCGCCCGTTTCCACCGTCACCTTGGGATGCGACAGGGCGGCGAGGCGCTGAAGCTCCTCCGCATCGTCCCAGATGACGTTGAGATAGCCGATGATGCGCTGGAGCAGATCCCAGCTCGGGCGACCGCGCCGGCCATGTTCCAGCGCCGAGAGATAGGCGGAGGAGACGTTCAGCGCCGCCGCCATCTGGCCCTGCGTGATGCCGCGCTCGCGGCGCAGCTCCCGCAGCTTTTCGCCAAAGGGGGTCATTTCCGGCGCACCCGGACATAGAAGGCCCCCTCGCCGCCATGGCCACGCTCGGCGGGCTCGTAGCCGGCCACGAGCGAGCGGAATTCGCCCGTCGCGAACCAGTGCGGCATGGCGCGCTTCAAGGTGCCGGTGGAGCCGAAGGACGCGCCGCGCCCGGTGATGACGAGCACATGCCGCAGCCCCCTGACCTGCGCCTGCCGAAGAAAGAACAGGAGAATGCCATGGGCCGTCGCCTCGGTCTGCCCATGCAGGTCGATGCGATCGTCCAGCGCGATGCGGCCCTTGCCGATCTTGCGCCGGACGGGCCGCTCGATCGGATGCAGTGGTGGCAGGCGCGAGGGAGCCGAGGGCGCGGGGCCGGATGCGGCACTGGGCGGCGCGCTCCAGGCCTGCGGCAGATCCATATCGGCGCGCACGCGGGTTTTGGTGGTGGGTGGCTTAGGATGCACGGGCGGCGGAGGGGGAGGTGGCGCAATGTCCTCCTCCGGCAGGTCGGGCAGGCCCTTGCCTTTGAGCGGCGTCGCGGTGCGCGCGATGGAGACCCAGAGCCGGGCCTCCTCCTGCGACAGGGAGCGGGAGCGGCGCTTCTTCATGGCGCTTCGCCCATCGCCAGAGGCAAGAGGACGGTCCAGCGCGCGGGATGGCGGATCATCCCGGCGAGCGTACCCGCCGTCTCGCCCGAGCCCGTGAAGAGATCGCCGCGCCCCGCGCCGATGATGGCCGAGCCCGTGTCCTGCGCGATGACGAGCCGACGAAAGGGCACGCCTTCCACGATCAGCTCGGGCGCACCCACCAGGATCGGCGTGCCATAGGCGGTGAACCCGGCATCCACCGCGAGCGAGGCCATGGGAGTCAGCGACACGCCCTGCCCTCCGATCGGCCCGGCCTCGGGGTCCGCGCCCTCGATCTCGCGAAAGAAGATGAACGACCGATTGCGGCGCATCAGGGCCGGCGCGCGCTCCGGGTGCGCGGCGAGCCAGCGGCGGATGCCGGCCATATCGGCCTCTTCCAGCGGCAATTCGCCCTCAGCCACCAGCACGCGGCCGATCGCCGTGAAGCGGTGCCCGTTCTTGGCGCTGTAGCCGACGCGCAGGGTGGAGCCGTCCTCCAACCGCAGCCGGGCCGAGCCCTGCACATGAACGAAGAAGGCGTCCACGGGGTCGGCCAGCCAGACGAGTTCCAGCCCCTGCGCCGACAGCCAGCCATCCTCGATCGCCGCGCGGTCGGGATAGGGCACCAGGCGGCCGGACGCATCCAGCCGCGCGAAGCCCTGCGCGTCGTCCAGTCCCTCGGGCAGCGGCTCGGATGGGGGCAAGCGCACGAGATCGGGCGGCGCGCGGTAAAGCGGAACGGGAAAGGCCGGCGAGCGCATGCGCGAGGCGGGAAGCTCGGGCTCGTAATAGCCGGTCAGGAAACCCGGCGCATCGTCCGTAGAGCGCGCCGGGCGGAAGAAGCGCTCGAAGAAGCGCCGGGCCTCGTCCGGGGTACGGGCGGGATCTCGCAAGGCCGCCTCGGCCGCCGCACGAAACGGCTCCCCCCGCGCGCCGGCCTCTGCGGAGAGAAGCGCGGGAGCGGAGCGTGAAAACGCCAGAAAGGCCGGCGTCGGATCGACAGCCGGCCAGTCGGGCATCGCCTCGAAGGATAGGAGCCGCCAGGGCGGCAGATCGGGAGGAGACATGGCGTCGAAACCTTGAACTGCCGAGGGGTCTACTCCTCGGATTCGGTTTCCACCAGCTTCCAGTTCGGATCGCGCGAGCGCGTGTCGCGGGCGAAGGTCCAGACATCGCGCACTTCGGCCACCGTCTCGGGGTCGCCATCCACCACTTCGCCCTTGGGGCCGAGCGTGGCGGAGATGAGCTGGGAGACGATGCGCAGCGTCACGAAGGCCTCGCGGCCCTTCAGCTCGGCCGCGACGACGCTGGCATTGTCGATGCCCACGAACGAGGACTGGACCCGCTCGCCCTTCGCCTCGCGCTCGTTGATCGAGGTTTCGAAGCCCTGGTAGACCTCCGGCGAGAGGAGGTTCTTGAGAAGCTTGCGGTCGCCATCGGCAAAGCCCGTCACGACCATTTCATAGGCCGTGCGCGCGCCGTTGAGGAACTGCTCGATGTCGAACGTGGAATCGGCGTCCTGAATCCGGCGCAGACCTTCATTGGCCGGCGTGCCGATCGGCGCAGCCTTGTCGATCGCCTCGTAGCGATTGGCCGGCTCTTCGGCCGGGACGCGGCGCGAGGGAAGCGTCACGACATTGCCCTCAGGCCGCCCCACGGCATTGTCGTTGGTGCGGGAGTACGGGTCGTAGGGCGGGCGCTCATGGCCCGTACGACGGCCGAGCACGCTGCGGAGCTGATACAGCACCACGGCCGCCACCACGATGAAAAAGATCGTCCCGAAACCCATGAAGCCGGATCTACCCTGCAAGAAGACTTGATCGACTCAGCATATAGAGACACCGGGCCGTGCATTCAAATTCACGAAAACGCGTCTTATGTGTTCTCCTGTCCAGCGGGCCGCCGAAGTTCGGGAATGATCCCGGCAAACGACACCCGCTTTTCGAGGAGGAGAGTTCGACCCGCCATGCCGCTGATCCTTGTTCCGGTCATCCTACTGGCCTTGCCGCTTCTGGAGATCGGCACCTTCATCTGGGTCGGCAGCCATATCGGCATCGGCTGGACCCTACTTCTGGTGATCCTGTCCGTGGTGGTGGGCGCTGGCCTTCTGAAGCGTCAGACGCTTTCGACGCTGCGCGCCGCGCAGGCCGAGGCGCGAGCGGGGCGCTTGCCCGAGCGCGAGATCGTGCATGGCGCGATGATCACGCTGGCCGGCATCCTTTTGATCATCCCCGGCTTCCTGTCCGACATCGTGGGCCTCGCGCTGTTCCTGCCGCCGGTGCGCGATCTCGTCTGGCGTGCCCTGCGCCGTCGCATCACCGTCACCACCGCGCCGGGCTATGGCGCCCGCCCGCCGGTGCGCCCGCATGTGGTGGATCTGACGGACGGCGAGTTCGCGCGCCGCGCCGACGGCTCCAGCCCCTGGATTCAGCTGGAGCGCGACGAGCCCTTCCGCCGCCCCAACGGACCGGACGGCAAGCCCGACGACAAGCCGACGCTGCACTGAGCGGACCCGGCTCCCGCTGTTCGAAACGAAGCGGAAAGGGGCGGATCACCGCCCCTTCTTGTTTTCGCACCCGGCGCCGTGGTAGCGCAGCCCCCATCCGCTGCGCCGGAGTCAACGGCGTTTCTTCTCCAGTCAACTCCGCGAGGACCTCATGTCCGAGACCCATCAGAACGGCGTCAACGGCGCCGAGCCGCAGCAGGAGGCCCCGAGCCTCAACATCCTGGCGCAGTACATCAAGGACCTGTCCTTCGAGAGCCCGCAGGCGCCCGGCGTCCTGCGCGCGCAGCCCCGCGCCCCCGGCATCAATATCGGCGTCAATGTCGGCGCGGTCCCCGTGCAGGACGGCGACAACGAGTATGACGTCAAGCTCACGCTGAACGCCCAAGCCGGCGAAGGCGCCGAGACATTGTTTCACGTGGAACTTCAGTATGGCGGCGTGTTCCGTCTGGCTGGCTTCCCGCAGGAGCACATGCTGCCGGTTCTCTTCATCGAGTGCCCGCGTCTTCTCTTCCCCTTCGCGCGCCAGATCATCGCCGATGTCACGCGCAATGCCGGCTTCCCGCCGCTGATGATCGACCCGATCGATTTCGCCGCGCTCTTCACGCAGCGCATGGCCGAAGAGCGCGCCCGCTCGCAGGTCCAGACGGTCTGATCGCCATCGTTTGACCCGATTGGAAAGGCGCCCCGGTGACACCACCGGCGGCGCCTTTTTCATACACGTTTCACGTATCGAAAAAGTCGGGATTCCGCTTCCCTTCCCTTGCGTAGCCACCTAGTGAAGATCAATCTAACCCATGGGCGGAGAGGCTCGATTGTCCCGTCTGAACGTTGTGATGATGGAGTCCCCCGATCGTCAAGGCGATCGCACCGGCTTGGCTGACGACGGGGCCGCCCGCCTGGACGCCTCGGCCGAACGCTCGGCGCTCGCGCTTTATTCGATCAATGCCTTGGCCGACATGGTGATCTGGGCCGATCCCGATGGGCGCTACGTCTTCGTCAACGAGGCGGCGACACGGCTTCTCGGCTATAGCGCGGAAGAGTTCTCGCAGCTGCGGGTCTGCGATGTCGATCCCGATGTGGACGAGGCCTATTGGTATCGCCATTGGGAGGAGCTGAAGCGGGTCGGCGTCATCAAGATCGAGAGCACCAACACCAACAAGTCGGGCCAGGCCGTTCCGATCGAGATCACGGCGCATTATGTCCGCTTCGGCGGCCGGGAGTATAATTGCGCCATCGTGCGCGACATTTCCGAGCGCAAGATGACCGAAGCGCGGATGGAAGCCCTGCACCAGGAAATCTACCGGCTCAGCATCACGGACGGGCTGACCGAGATTTCCAATCGCCGCCATTTCGATATGGTCCTGGCGAAGGAGGTTCAGCGCCACGCGCAGTCGGGCGAGCCGCTTTCGCTGATCCTGCTCGACGTCGATCACTTCAAGGCCTTCAACGATTATCACGGCCATATCGCGGGGGACGACTGCCTACGCCAGGTCGCCCAGGCGATCGACGCCGCGATGCGAAAGCCGGTCGATCTGGCGGCGCGCTATGGTGGCGAGGAATTCGTCTGCATCCTGCCGTGCACGCCGCCGGAGGAGGCCCGCGACACCGCCGAGGCGATCCGAACGGCCATCGCCGCGCTCGCCATTCCCCACGACCTGTCGCCGGAAGCGGGCGTCGTCACGGCGAGTCTCGGCGTCGTCAGCGCGATCGGTGGCCGCAGCATCTCGGCGCAGAGCCTTCTGTCCTGCGCCGACGCGCTTCTCTACGGCGCCAAGCTGGCGGGGCGAAACCGCGTGGAAGCGGACGAACTCTAGAAACCGCGCCTCGAGCCCTCTCGCCTCAGCCCTCCACGACGGGCGGCAGATGCGCGGTCCACGCCGAGCCCTCGCCGAGCGAGGCGATGAAGCGGCGATGGGCCTCGTCTTCGGCCGCCGACAGGCGCGGCGGCAAGGGCACCGGGCGCTTGGCGGCACAGTGGACAATCTCCACGCCGCGGTCGTTCAGCCCGTCATTGTCCATGTCGAGCCGCAGCGCCGACTGCCGGCCGCCGATCAGCTCGATATAGACCTGCGCCAGAAGCTCGGAGTCGACCAGCGCGCCGTGCTTGTCGCGCTTGGTCGTGTCGATGGAAAAGCGCGAGCAAAGCGCATCCAGCGTCGCGGGCGCCATCGGAAACTTGCGCCGCGCCATGGGCAGCGTGTCGATCACGAGGCCGGGCGGAATGGCGGGGCGGCCGACACGGGCCAGTTCGGCATTGAGGAAGCGAATGTCGAAGGCCGCGTTATGCGCGATCAGCGCAGCGCCTTCGAAGAATTCGGCGAACTCGTCCACGATCTCGGCAAAGACCGGCTTGTCCTTCAGAAAATCGTCGGAGATGCCGTGAATGTCGAAAGCGGCGGGATCGACCTTGCGAGCGTCCGGGCGAATGAACTTGTGAAACTCACGGCCCGTCGGGATGTGGTTCCAGAGTTCGATGCCGCCGATTTCGATGACGCGGTCCTGCTCGAAGTCGAGGCCGGTGGTTTCCGTGTCGAAGACGATCTCGCGCATGGATGTTCCTTGAAGGCTATCTGGCAACGCGCCGACGAAGGGGCCGGCGAGGGATCTTTTGGGTCCGCAGGGGAGCAAACGCAGTCGATGCCGGCGGCATCGACAGGGCTGGCCGGAAGCGGGGCGGACAAGACCCGCCGGGCCGCCCCGGCCAGATGGTCAGAGAGGTTCCGACCCCCTGTCCTGCCTCTTCATCTCGGCCGATCGGCGCGCCGGCGCAAGGGGGTCTTTGGCCGTCTCGCGCAGCCGGGCGAGGATCGCCTCCACCTCGGCTTCGGCTTCGGCCATGCCCTTTCCGGTGTCGATCAAAAAATCGGCGCGTCGGCGCTTCTCGGCGTCCGGCATCTGCTTGGCGAGGATCGCCTCGAAGCGCGCCTCGCTCATGCCGGGCCGCGCCAGGACCCGCGCGCGCTGAATCTCGGCCGGGGCGCTCACAACCACGACCCGGTCCACCCGCGCCTCGCCGCCCGTTTCGAACAGGAGGGGGATGTCGAGGACAGCGACGGATGCGCCCGATGCCCGCGCCTCCTCCACGAAGCGCGCTTCTTCCTCGCGCACCAAGGGGTGAACGATGGCCTCCAGATCGCGCAGCGCGGTTGCGTCGTTCAGAACGGCCGACGACAAACGGATACGGTCCACCGTGCCTGCGGGCGCGGTGCCGGGAAAGCGCGCCTCCACCAGCGGCGCGGCGCGTCCGGCATAGAGGCGATGCACCGTCTCGTCGGCGGAATGAACGGGGCAACCACGCGCGGCGAACATCGCCGCCGTCGTGCTCTTGCCCATGCCGATGGAGCCGGTCAGCCCAAGGAGGATCAAGCTGACATCACTCCGTCACGGCGAGCGCGATCCGCCAAGCCGCGCCGGTCTCGTCGCGCACCAAAGCGTAGCGGCAGCGGAACTCCAGCGCCGCCTCGCCGTCGTCGCGCTCCTGCCGCCAGTCGAGAACCGCGAAGGCCGCGCCGTCGTCGCCGGCCGCTTCGACGATGTCGAAGCGCGACTGAACGATTTCCTCGCGCTCGAACACGGCGAGCAGCGCATCGACATTCTCGGCCAGCTCTTCCTCGTCGTTGAAGACATTGCCGCGACCGGACTGCCAGATCGTCACCGGAAACTGGAAACAGGCGAGGATCGCCTCGGCGTCGAAATCGTCGAACCCGGCCGCATAGGCTTCGAACAGGCTCTCGATGGCCGCTTCCGCATCCGAGATTTCGGTCTCGATGTCGGAGATGTCGCCCTGGTCGGCAAAGGCGGTACTACGATTGTCCATAATGTGGACCCTCCCCAACGCGCTGGAACTCGTGAGCATCGCCCCCAAAGATGGACGCAGGCTTTCGAAGGCGTCGAAGCGGGGCGAAAACGCGCCCGCATCGTTACGAAAATCCGGCGTCGGGCCATGCCCGGTTCAGCGTGCGGCCTCGATATCGGCGAGAAGCGCCTGACGCAGTTCTTCCGACACGCTCGGCCGCCGGCCGAACCACCGCTCGAACCCCGGTACCGCCTGATGCAGCAGCATGCCAAGGCCATCGGCTGTCCGATGCCCGCGCTGCCGCGCCGCCCTGAGGATCGGGGTTTCGAGCGGCACATAGACAATGTCGGTCACCAGCGCGGCTTGTGCAAGAGCCGAGAGGTCCGGCTCGGCTTCGCACGCGCCCCAAGGCCGCGTGTTGACCACAAGATCGGCGCCCGCCAGCCACGCCGCCTCGCGCTCGGCTCCAGCGCCTTCGACCTCCAGGCCGGGCCGCGCGAAGCTGCCCGCCAGCGCCTCGGCTCGCTCGGGCGTGCGGTTGACGATGCGAATGCGCCCGATGCCGGCCTCGGCCAGCGCATGAACCACGGCGCGCGCCGCGCCGCCCGCGCCGAGCACCAGCGCCTCCTCGGCGTCCCGCCAGCCGGGCAGGCGCTCGTCCAGATTGGCGGCAAATCCGTAGGCGTCCGTGTTGCCGCCGACGAGCTGGCCCCCCTCGAACCAGACCGTGTTGACCGCGCCGATCGCCTCGGCCGCACCGTCGCGGCGGGCCACGCCCACAAAGGCGGCTTCCTTGTGCGGGATGGTGACATTGCCGCCGATGAAGCCGGCTTCGCTGAGGTTAGCGAGGAAGGCCGGAAAGGCGGCGGGCTCCACCGCGATGCGCTCATAGGAGCCGCCAAGCCCCAGATCGCGCAGCCATGTGCCATGGATCAGCGGCGAGCGCGAATGATGAATCGGCCAGCCCGTGACGAAGGCTTTGGGTTCAGCCATCGACCAGCCCCCGGCGGCGCAGCTCGGCGACGAGAGGCAGGACAGGCAGGCCGATGATCGTGAAGAAATCGCCCTCGATGCGCTCCATCAGCTGAATGCCCTGGCGCTCCACCTGATAGGAGCCGACGCTGGAGAGGGCGGCATCGCCGACCTCGGCCAGATAGCGGCCGATGAAGGCGGGCGAGAGATCGCGCAGCGTGATGCGCGCCTGATCGACATGACGCCAGAGCGTTTCGCCGTCCCGCACCAGCGCCACCGCGCTCGACAGGACATGGGTGCGCCCGGACAGTTTCAGGAGCGCGCGGCGCGCGCCTTCCATATCGGCGGGCTTGTGGAAGCGTTCGTCGCCGAGCGACAGGGTCTGGTCCGCGCCGATCACCAGCGCGCCGGGATGGCGCTCCGAGACATCGGCCGCCTTGGCCTCGGCGAGGATCAGAGCGACGTCCTCGGGCGTGGCGCCGCTTTCGGTCAGCGGCGCTTCCAGCGCGCGCTCGTCCAGCGTCGAGGGATCGACGGCAAAGTCGATCCCGGCATTTTGCAGAAGCTCGCGTCGGTGCACGCTGCCCGAGGCCAGGACGATCGGCTTGCCCATGCGGCTCGTTTCCCATTCAAATCTGGACGCTTCCTAAAGTCGGAACACGCCCGAGAACAAGAGCCGTTTCAATGGCTCCGTCATCGCCCCGTCACCGTGACGCGGAGATGACGCGCCGGGGAGCCATTGTGGTTAAGAATCGTTCATCATGACGAGACGGACTCCGATCGGCTTTCGGAGCAAGGTCACGGGCCCGATATGACCGGGATTCTTGCCCCCCTGTGAGCAACCGGGGACAAGCTTGGGTAAGCGAAACGAGCTCACAGAGGGGGTCGGGAAAACCCCTGTTTCATCCACAGAGGAAGGCCGCTGACGCCTTGTGGAGCAGGGCTTGTGAAAAACGGGGGGAAACTTCCGGCCCGCCACCTCCAAGCGTTGGAATCCTTGAGGGAATCCGACCCTGCGCAAACGCCTGGGCCGCAGCGCAAAACCGCGCCGTTTGCGGGGCTCTGTGAATTACCAGTATCCACCGACTCATAGAATCAGAATCCTTTTCTATAAGACTTTCTTTGTTGGAAGAGCGGGCTGGGGATCTGCGATCCCGCCCGCCTTTCGCATCGGAAAAAGCGAAGCGAGGAAGCCCCTGCCCTTCGGGCGGGGCTGGACGAAGCGCCCGTTCCCCGCCATGTCCGGGGCTGAACCACGACCCCACAGCGCCAAGGCTCGACGGCCTTCGCGACGAGCCTTCTGGAAAGCTCCTCATGGAACAGCGAAAGCTTCTGCGCGTCCTCGCCGGCGAGACCGTCTTCCCTCCCCCGGTCTGGCTCATGAGGCAGGCGGGTCGCTATCTTCCGGAATATCGCGAGGTCCGGGCGAAGGCGGGAAGCTTTCTCGATCTCTGCTACAATCCCGAACTCGCCACGGAGGTGACGCTTCAGCCGATCCGGCGCTTCGGCTTCGACGCCTCGATTCTCTTCTCCGACATTCTGGTGATCCCCGACGCGCTAAAGCGCAATGTGCGCTTCGTGCAGGGAGAGGGACCGATGATGGACCCGATCGCGCCCCATGAGATCGCGAGCCTCGACCCCAGCCATGCCGACACGCATCTCGCCCCGGTGATCGCGACGGTGGCGCGCATTCGCGCCGCGCTGCCCGACGAGACGGCGCTGATCGGCTTTTGCGGGGCGCCCTGGACGGTCGCGACCTATATGATCGCCGGCCATGGCACGCCGACGCAGGCCCCCGCGCGCCTCTTCGGCTACGAGCACCCCGAAGCCATGGACGAGCTTCTCATGCTGCTGGCCGAAATGAGCGCCGACTATCTCGCCCGCCAGCTTCAGGCCGGGGCGGACTGCGTGCAGATTTTCGACAGCTGGTCGGGCGTTCTGGACGAGGCGAGCTTCGAGCGCTTCGCCATCGCGCCGGTGCGCCATCTCGTGCAGCGCCTGCGCGCCATGGTGCCGGGGGCCCGGATCATCGGCTTTCCCAAGGGGGCCGGCGCCTTCCTCGACACCTACCGCGAGAAGACCGGCGTCGATGCGCTCGGCCTCGACTGGGGCGTGCCCTTCGAACAGGCGCGCCGGCTTCAAAAGGGCGGCGCCGTGCAGGGCAATCTCGACCCGCTGCGGCTGATTGCCGGCGGCCGGGCGCTGGAGGAGGGCGTCAACGCCATCCTCGATCAACTGGGCGATGGCCCTCTCGTCTTCAATCTGGGCCATGGGATCACGCCGGACGCTCCGATCACCCATGTGGAGCATCTGATGCGCCTCGTGCGTCAGCGGGCTTCCTAGAGCCTCATCCGCTCCCGCAGGAAACGCACGCGCTTAGGCACCGGCGCGAGCGGCAGGTCCGTGACCTCGTAGCCGAGCCCTTGGTAAGTCCAGCGCATGACTCGGGCGGTCTCGGCGGCCTCCGCTGCGTCCTGCCGCCGCTCGGCGTCGCCGGCATAGATCTCCGGCCAGAAGGGCGCGAGAAAGACCGGGCTCGTGTAGCGCAGGCGACGCGCGGCTCGGGCGAGATCATCCGGCACGGGCAGGCCGCAGAGCGCGAGATAGCCGAGCACGTCCGGCAGGCCCCGGTCGAAGATCGTGACGCCGCCTACCCCGCGCGCGGCCTCATAGGCGGCTTTGTCCCGCGCCGCCATGGCCTTCGCATAGGCCGCGCGGTCGTCCCAAGGGAGAGCCGAGCCGCCGCGCGCCAGTTCCTGCCGGATCACCGCCCGGCCACTCTCAGGCGCGGTGCGGAAGCCCTCTTGGGTCAAGGCTTCGATCAAGCTCGTCTTGCCGCCGCCGGGGCCGCCGGTCAGCACGATGAAAGCGTCATGGGGATTCATGGATAGTCTCCGATGTTGGTGAGGGAAGCCGAGGACCGCTCTTGCGAGCGGGCCTGCGGTTTTGGATCGCGGGCGGTCGCCTTGCCGCGCGGCGTGGTTCTCGATTAGAGCCGTTCGAAAGCCGGACTTGGGATCGGCTAGGAGCTCAGGACGGCGCATCCGATCCGTCAGGCTTCGATCCCCATGGTCCGATGCCGAGGCGATCCCGCTTCGGCTGGCGAAGGGAGACGCATCATGGCCACAGCCGCGCCTGCGAAAGATCGCTCGGTTCTCGTATCGCTGGGGGTGGGGGCCGTTCTGGCCGCGCTGCTCTTCGCACTCGTGCCGGTGGACGCCATGCTCTGGGTCAAGGCCCTGCACGTGGTCGCCGTCATCTCGTGGATGGTCGGCATGTTCTACCTGCCGCGCCTGTTCGTCTACCACACCGAGGCGGGCGTCGGCAGCCCCCAAGCCGAGACCTTCAAGGTGATGGAGCGCCGCCTGATGCGCGCCATCGTCAACCCCGCCATGGTGGTCACCTGGGTTTCCGGCCTCTGGCTGGCGATCGAGATCTATCACTTCCAGGGCGGCTGGCTGCACGCCAAACTCACGCTGGTGGTTCTGATGAGCGGGCTGCACGGCTATTTCTCGGCCGCGCGCAAGAAGCTGGAGCGGGACGAGATGACCAAGACCAGCCGCCACTGGCGCCTCATGAACGAGGTGCCGACGCTGCTCCTCATCGCCATCGTCATTCTGGTGATCGTCAAGCCCTTCTGATCGAAGGATCGACATCGGCCCGCCCTTGCGGCGGGCCGCGGACGCTGGTCACGAGATCAGCCGCGACACGCTTCGTCGCAGCGCCTTGAGCTGAGGCTCGGCCTGGGCAAGCGCTTCCCCATCCGATGCGACAACGCTTTGCCATGGGTGCCCGGCCCAGGTCCCAAACCCCGGCGCGCCAGCATCCGGCCACACGTTCAACTTGCTTTTCTCGGCCCGGGAGTGATTTAGCACCGATGGAGCGGACGATCCTATGTCCGCCTTCTCATCTCGTGCTCCGGAGAAAGCCCGTGCCCTCGAACGCTTCCAAACCCGCCCTGTGCCTCGTCGTGATGGGGCCTTCGGGGACGGGCAAGACCACCACGGCCAAGCTTCTGTCGCAGCGTCTGGGCTGGAAGTTCGCCGAGGCGGACGAGTTCCACCCGAAGGCCAATATCGACAAGATGTCCGCCGGCATCCCCCTGAACGATGAGGACCGCGCCCCCTGGCTCGCCTCGATCCGGGACTGGATTTCGGACGAGGCGGGGATGGGCGAAAGCACCGTCATCACCTGCTCGGCGCTGAAGCGGCGCTATCGCGACATTCTGCGCGGGGCCGAGGCGCGGGTGCGCTTCGTGGAACTCGATGCGCCTCAGGGCGTGATCGGCGCGCGTCTGGCCGAGCGCAAGGGCCATTACATGCCCCCGTCCCTCCTTGCCTCCCAATATGCCGATTTCGAGCCGCTGGACGGCGACGAGGACGGGATCAAGGTTTCCGTCGAGCAGGACCCGGATGGCGTGGTGAGCGAGGCCCTGCGCCAGCTCGAACTCCTGCGCCCCGAGATGCTGCGCGCGCTCTGACGCGCCGATCCTCCGCGCCCGCCCCACGTGGGGCGGCGCCCCCTCCCCGCCCCACAGGTGCATAGAAATGAATTCCACGGCGCTCGCCCATGTCTGGGGGACCGGGCCGCTTCTCGTCATCGCGGCGGTTGCGGTTCTGCTTCTCCTGCTTCTCATCATCCAGTTCCGCATTCATGCCTTTCTGGCGCTGACCATGGTCAGCCTCGTGACCGGCCTCGTCGCCGGCATTCCACCGGCCAAGATCGTGCCGGTGCTCACCGAAGCCTTCGGGCAGACGCTCGGCGGCGTCGCGCTCTTGATCGGCTTCGGCGCCATGCTGGGCCGGCTTCTGGAAGTCTCGGGCGGCGCGCAGTCGCTGGCGGACGCGCTGATCCATCGCTTCGGCGAAAAGCGCGCGCCCTTCGCTCTCGGCTTCGCCTCGCTGCTGTTCGGCTTTCCGATCTTCTTCGACGCCGGGCTCGTGGTGATGCTGCCCATCGTCTTCACGGTCGCGCGCCGGCTCGGCGGCGGGCTCCTCCTCTACGGCATCCCCGTGGCGGCGGCCTTCTCGGCCATGCATGTCTTCGTGCCGCCCCATCCCGGCCCGGTCGCGGCCTCCGAGCTTCTGAAGGCCGATGTCGGGCTTCTGATCCTGCTCGGCATTCTCGTCGCCATTCCGGCCTGGCTGATCGGCGGCCAGATCTTCGGTTCGTTCATCGGCAAGCGCATCGTCCTGCCCGTGCCCGACATCCTGTCGGGCGGCAAGCAGGTGGAGCAGGACCCGAACCCGCCCAAGCCCTCCACGGTGATCGGCATCCTTCTCCTGCCGCTCGCCATCATCTTCGTGAACACCGGCCTCGATTTCTCCCGCGCGCAGGGCTGGGTCGATCCGAACGCCACCTGGTATCAGATCGGCCGCGCCTTCGGCGCAACGCCCGTCGCGTTGCTCATCGCGGTTCTGGTGGCGAGCTATGTGCTCGGCATCCGGCGCGGTCGCACGGCCAAGATGGTGGAAGGCATTCTGGACTCTTCGCTGGGGCCGATCTGCGCCATCACGCTGATCACCGGCGCAGGCGGCATGTTCGGTGGCATCCTGCGTGCCAGCGGCATCGGCGATGCGCTCGCCACCACACTGGACGGATTGGGCATGCCGATCTTCGTCGCGGGCTTCGTGATCGCCGCCGCGCTGCGCGTGGCGCAGGGCTCGGCGACGGTGGCCCTCATCACGGCGGCGGGCCTCGTGCAGCCGGCGGTGGCGGCGGCGGGCTATTCGGAGGTGCAGCTTTGCGCCACGGTTCTGGCGCTGGCGTCGGGCTCGGTCGTGCTCAGCCATGTCAACGATTCCGGCTTCTGGCTGGTCGGCCGCTTCTTCGAGATGGACGTGAAGACCACGTTCAAGACCTGGACGGTGCTGGAAACCCTGATCGGCCTCATCGGCTTCGCGCTGGCCGGCGTGATCTTCCTGTTCTTCTAAATCGGTTTCCTGATCGTCAGCATCAGTGAAAAGCAGGCGGGTCTTCTCTTGGGGAGGCCCGCCTGTTTCGTTCCTGGCCTCGTGCGCGCCGTCTTGCGAAGCTGCGACGGAATGGCTATAAGCTTTGCCGTATCCCGCCTTACGGCGCGGTGCGGCTGCATAGCTGTGCCCCGCCCATTCGACGCCGAACCATACGCATTCGTATCATCCCGGCCCGAGTATCCTCCCCTGATGACTGTCCCCATGGCAGACGGCTTGCAAGGCCCGGCCGATGGGGTGGAGCCCGCCCATGCCTGAGATCAAACTCCAGGATCTGAAAGACAAGACGCCCGCCGAACTCGTCGCCTTCGCCGAGGAGAACGAGGTCGAAAGCGCGTCCACCCTGCGCAAGCAGGAACTGCTCTTCGCCATTCTCAAGCGCCTCGCCGCGCAGGAGATCGAGATTATCGGCGAAGGCGTGGTGGAAGTGCTGCAGGACGGCTTCGGCTTCCTGCGCTCGCCCGACGCGAACTACCTGCCCGGCCCCGACGACATCTACATCTCTCCCTCGCAGCTGCGCCGCTTCTCCTTGAAGACGGGCGACACGGTGGAAGGGACGATCCGGGGGCCGAAGGACGGCGAGCGCTATTTCGCGCTTCTCAAGGTCACGACGATCAATTTCGACGACCCCGAGAAGATCAAGCACAAGAGCCATTTCGACAATCTGACCCCGCTCTATCCGAACGAGCGGTTCAAGATGGAAAACCCCGACCCGACGAAGAAGGACATCTCCGCCCGGGTCATCGATCTCGTCGCCCCGCTCGGCAAGGGCCAGCGCGCGCTGATCGTCGCCCCGCCGCGCACGGGTAAGACCGTTCTTCTCCAGAACATCGCCCATTCGATCACGGCCAACCATCCCGAGTGCTACCTCATCGTGCTGCTCATCGACGAGCGGCCGGAGGAAGTGACCGACATGCAGCGCTCGGTGAAGGGCGAGGTCGTCTCCTCGACCTTCGACGAGCCTGCCTCGCGCCACGTTCAGGTCGCCGAAATGGTGATCGAAAAGGCCAAGCGTCTGGTCGAGCACGGGCGCGATGTCGTGATCCTTCTCGACTCCATCACCCGCCTGGGCCGCGCCTACAACACGGTGGTTCCGTCGTCGGGCAAGGTGCTGACGGGCGGTGTGGATGCCAACGCCCTCCAGCGGCCCAAGCGCTTCTTCGGCGCGGCGCGCAATATCGAGGAAGGCGGCTCGCTGACCATCATCGCGACCGCGCTGATCGACACCGGCTCGCGCATGGACGAAGTGATCTTCGAAGAGTTCAAGGGCACCGGCAACTCGGAAATCGTGCTGGACCGCAAGGTGGCGGACAAGCGCATCTTCCCGGCCATGGACATTCTCAAGTCCGGCACGCGCAAGGAAGACCTCCTCGTGCCGCGCCAGGACCTGCAGAAGATCTTCGTGCTGCGCCGCATCCTCTCGCCCATGGGCACGACGGACGCGATGGAATTCCTCATCGACAAGCTCAAGCAGACGAAGAGCAATGCCGATTTCTTCGACTCCATGAACACGTAAGCCTTTCCGGGAGCGCGTCGGCGTTCTCGGACGTGAAGGCTCGAAAGGCCGCCGGTGCGATGCGCCGGCGGCCTTTTTCATGGGCCCGTCCGCCTTGCCGCCCGCCCGGCGCGGACTTTATGGCAGAAGCCGACGCCTTTGCGGGAGACAGACATGACCGACCTTGCCGACCTGCCCGATGCCGTGCGCCGGGTTGAGATCGCTGCGCTCGCCAAGGCGTTGCCCTTTCGGGTGGTGAAGACCGAGGTGATCGCCCGCACCGCCGAGGAAGCGGCGAAGGCTGTCTCGGCCGAGGTCGGGCAGATCGTCAAAAGTCTGGTGTTCCGGGGCGCAGTGACGGGACAGGCCTATCTCCTGCTCGTGTCGGGCGCCAACCGGGTCGATCAGACGGCGGTGGCCGGCGCGATCGGCGAGGCCTTGGAGCGGCCGGACGCCGATTTCGTGCGCGAGCACACAGGATTCGCCATCGGCGGCGTCGCGCCGCTCGGCGCGACCTCGCCGCTCCCTGTCTTCATGGACGAGGACTTGCTGGAGTTCGACGCGATCTGGGCTGCCGCCGGCACGCCCTTCCATGTGTTCGAGACGACGCCGAACGATCTGAAGGCCGCAACGGACGCGCGCGTCATCGGTGTGCGCGGCTGAGCGTCAGGCACGGGACACCACAGTCCCGTCTTCCTTGGTGAAGGCGCTCAAGGGATGCTCCAGCAAGTCCAGCACCTCTTCCGACGGGCGGCAGAGCTTCGCGCCCTTTTCGGTCACCACGATCGGGCGATTGATGAGGATGGGATGAGCCAGCATCGCGTCGATCAAAGCCTCGTCGGACAGCGCGGGATCGCCGAGACCCAGCTCGGCGAAGGGCGTACCCTTTTCGCGTAGCAGGGCGCGGGGGCCGATCTCCATGAGCTCCAAGAGTTCGACTAGGCGCTCGCGCGACGGCGGCGTTTTCAGATACTCGATCACCTCCGGCGTCTCGCCCGATTGCCGGATCATGGAGAGAACATTGCGCGAGGTGCCGCAGGCGGGGTTGTGATAGATCGTGACGGGCATGGGGCGTCTCCGCTGGATGCGCCCTTTGAAGCCGCTCCGAAGCCGCCAGGCAAGAGGTCGTGCCATCGCCGCCGACCTTCGCTCGCGTGGCCAGTATCTGCCGACGAGCCGCTCCAAGCGAGGCATCGGGCGTGGCATCCATGGGAAGGCCTCACAAGACCTCGCCGGGTCCGCTCGCCGGAGCTTTTCGCCGGGGTTCCTAGAGTGAGCCACGCGGCTCGGCCGTCCGCAAGGACCGTCGCGAAGGCTCGACGATGCGCCCTCGCATCGACCGCGTTTGGCTCCTCGCCCCCAAGCGCAACACCATCGACCATTCGCTATGCCAAGCTTTTGCGAGACGCTCTCAGTGGCACACGGACCCGGTGCGACGAGGGCACCCATAAACGCAAAGGGCCGCCGAGCGGACCCGGCGGCCTTGAGACATCATCGTGGAAAAGCGTCTTCGCCCTCCCCGCCTCCTCGGCGGGGCGCGAGAGTGGCGCCGTCTCAGACGTTGGCCAAGCCGCCTGATCCGCGCTCCAGATCGTCGGCCACTTGCAGAAGAAGCCGGGTGATCTCGCTGGAGCGCTTTTCGTCCGCCGCCAGCGCGCGGGCCGCGACCTCGCGCAGGTTCAGAAGCGCGGCCTCGACGCTGCGGGGCAGCTCCGGCCCGTGCTTCTCGCCGCGTGAGGCATGGTGCTCGCGCCGCTGCTTCAGGCGCTCGGCCAACTCGGTCAGTCGACCCAGAATGCCGTCCGCGGCCTCGCGATGGCTGGCGAGATAGGCGCGTCCCTCGTCGGTGACGGCGTAGCGCTTCTTGTTGCCTTCGCTTTCCGCCAGGATATAGCCGGCTTCTTCGAGATAGCTGAGCGTCGGATAGACGATGCCGGGCGACGGGGCGTAGAAGCCCTGCGTCATCTCCTCGACATGGCGAATGATCTCGTAGCCATGGCGCGGCTCCTTCTCGATCAGCGCCAGCACGAGAAGGCGAAGATCGCCCTGCAGCAGAAAGCGGCCGATCCGCCCGTCGCCCTCGCCATCTCCCGTGCCGCCGCCAGGGCCACCATGCCGGTGGCCCCGACCCCCGCCCCGTCCGAACGGGTTGCGACCCATGGCGAACAAAGCCCCCAGCCCGCCGCCATGGTGGTGGCCGTGACGGCAGCGTGTTTCGTATTCCTGTCTCATTCTAGGTTCTCCGGTGGATTAAGATATATCTTTAGATACATTCAGTTCCCGGCTTACGCAAGCGAAAAAGATATATCTTGATCTATCGGAGTTCGGGAAATGGCCGCCCGCTCGCGACCCTTCCGCCGGCCCGAGCCTCGCAAACCGATTTGGCGCTTGACGCGGCCCGTGCCGAATGTGCCAACGAAACAAGGGTCGATGCGGCCCGCGCTGGGCCCCGGCGAAGGGTCGAGCGCCACCATTGCTGGGAACGCCATGACCGCTTCTTTGCCCGACGACACGATCCTTGCTCTTTCCTCCGGCTCGCTGCCGGCGGGCATTGCCGTGGTCCGCGTCAGCGGGCCTGCGGCCGCTGACACGCTGGGGGCGCTGGCGGGCGGCCTACCCGAGCCGCGCCGCGCCAGCCTGCGCCGCCTGCGCGCGGGCGACGGAACGGAGATCGACCGCGCGCTCGTCCTGTTCTTTCCCGGTCCCGCCAGTGCGACCGGCGAGGATCTGGCCGAGTTCCATCTCCATGGCGGGCGGGCCGTGGTCGCGGCGCTGACCAGCGCGCTCCTTGCCCTGCCCGGCCTGCGTTTGGCGCAAGCCGGCGAATTCACCCGCCGCGCCTTCACCCATGGGCGGATCGATCTGACGGAAGCCGAGGGGCTGGCCGATCTTCTGGCGGCAGAAACGGAAGGGCAGCGCCTCCAGGCCATGGCCCAGGCGGGCGGCGAGGCGCGTGCGCTCTATGAGCGCTGGATGCGCCAGCTCTCGCGCATCCGCGCACTTCTGGAAGCCTCGTTCGACTTCTCCGACGAAGGCGATGTCGATGACAGCGTGTCCGCCGGCACGAGCGAAGCGGTGGCCAACCTCAGAGCCGAGATCGAGGAGCATCTGGCCGGCGCGCACCGGGCCGAAATCCTTCGCGATGGGTTCCGCGTCGCGATCGCCGGCGCACCCAATGCCGGCAAGTCCAGCCTTCTCAACGCGCTCGCCGCGCGCGAGGTCGCCATCGTCTCCGCCATTCCCGGCACGACACGGGACGTGATCGAGACGAGGCTCGATATGGAAGGGCTGCCGATCCTCCTGTCCGACACGGCGGGCCTGCGCGAAACGGAAGACGAGATCGAGGCGATCGGCGTGTCGCGCGCCCGCGCGCGCATCGAAGCGGCCGATCTCGTGCTGCATCTGATCGACCCCGCCGCGCCCGAGGAGACGGTGATCGAAGCCGGGAGCACGCCGGTGTTACGGGTGGCGACCAAAGCCGATCTTCCTTCGACTTTGCCGGCTAACTCTGATCTCTCGCTCTCTGCGCGCACCGGCAAAGGACTGGACGAGCTGACGCGCCGCATCGCCGCCTTCGCCCGCGAGGCGGCGGGCGATCCGGCCGCGCTTTTGCCGGCGCGCGCGCGCCACCGCGATCTCCTGCGCCAATGCGCCGAGCGCCTCTCGGCTTACGACGCGGCGCTGCCACCCGAGATTGCCGCCGAGACCTTAAGAGAGACGTCCGACCGGCTCGGTGCCTTGACGGGACGCGTCGGGGTGGAAGACCTTCTCGGCCTCATCTTTTCGGAATTCTGCATCGGGAAGTAAGGAGCAGACAGCGAGAATGGACCTGACGATCCGCGCCGCCGAACCGCGAGACCTCACTGGCCTCACCGCGCTCATGAACCTGCCGGGCTACCGGCACGGCACGCTGCGCCTTCCCTTCGAGAGCGAGGAAAGCGCGCGCAAGCGTTTGTTCGAAGGCGGGCCGAACATGACGCTTCTCGTCGCGCTTTTGGACGGTGAACTGGTCGGCACGATCCATCTCATGCGCTGGACCGGACGGCGAGCCCATGTCGGTGGGATCGGCATGGGCGTCCACGACGCTCATACGGGGCGCGGCATCGGGCGGCGGCTGATGGAAACCATTCTGGACCTCGCCGACAATTGGCTGGGCCTGACGCGGCTGGAACTCTCGGTGAATGTCGACAATGCCCGCGCCATCCGCCTCTATGAGCTGAGCGGCTTCGAGATCGAAGGGCGCGAGCGCCAGTCGATCCTACGCGACGGCGTGCTGGTGGACGCCTTCACCATGAGCCGCCTGCGCGCCCCGCCGCGCCCGGCATAAGCCGTCGTCAGGTCAACACGCGGTCGTAGAGTTCGTGGAGTGGCAGTTCGACGCCAATAGCGGCGAGCGAGATCACGCCGTCCAGCCCTTCGATCCGCGTCTCGTCCCAACCCGCGCCTGTGAGACGTGACCAAAGGATCGCGACGGGCTGATCCTGCTCCATCAAGACGATATGCCTGAGAAAGGGCATCGTCTTGTACTCTTCGATCTTTCGAAGCCGATCGAAATCACGGGTCGATGGCAAAAGAACCTCGAACACGATACGCGGTTCACTGGCAACGAAGGAGTTCGGGTCGGTTGGCCCGCAATCGACGCCGACATCGGGCCGCCGAATCTGACCCGGCCGGGTTTCGACCGCGCCATCGGCCGTGAATGGGACACATGGCTTTCCGCGAAGACGATTTCGCAACTCCCCGAGGATGTTCATAACGACCATATCGTGCCGCCGCGAGGCGCCGGTCATCATTTTCAGGGGGAATCCGTCGACAAGCTCGAAGCGATCTTCGAGACCTTGCTGCCATTCGAAGAAAGCCGCGAGTGTCCAGGGCTTGATAGCAGTCGTCGCGCTCATTTCAGGGCCGAACCGTCTGATACGTTGGCGTATAATCTAGAGCCGTATCGACTTCGAAGATAGGCGTGGACAGCAAGTCACGTCCCCTCCGTTGACAGCGGACCCGGCTCGGGGCTTAACAAATCCATGACCCAGAATTTGAGCGAGTTTTCTGCCGACGTCGTGGTGATCGGCGGTGGCCATGCAGGCGTCGAGGCCGCCGCGGCCTCCGCTCGCGCCGGCGCGCGCACGGTTCTCCTGACCCATAGCTTCGACACAGTCGGCGCCATGAGCTGCAACCCCGCCATCGGGGGCATCGGTAAGGGCCATCTCGTGCGCGAGATCGATGCGCTCGGCGGCATCATGGGCGAGGCGGCCGATCGCGGCGGCATCCAGTTCCGCCTTCTCAACCGGCGCAAGGGCCCAGCCGTGCGCGGGCCGCGCACGCAGGCCGACCGCAAGCTCTACAAGGCCGCCGTACAGGAGATGGTCCGCGCGCAGGCCGGGCTGGAGATCGTCGAGGGCGATGCCTTCGACCTGAGCTTCGGCGCGGGCAACCGCGTCGAGGCGGTGATCTTGGAAGATGGCCGGCGCATCCGCTGCGGCGCGGTGGTGATCACCACGGGCACGTTTCTGAACGGGCTCATCCATATCGGCTCGGTCAAGATTCCGGCGGGCCGCGTCGGCGAAAAGCCCTCGCTCGGTCTGTCCGCCACGCTGGCGCGGCTCGGGCTTCGGCTCGGCCGCTTGAAGACGGGCACGCCCGCGCGGCTCGACGGGCGCACGATCGACTGGGCGAGCCTCGACAAACAGGGCCCCGACGATGAGCCCTACGCCTTTTCCTATCTGACGACGCGGATCGACAATCCGCAGATCGACTGCGGCATCACCCGCACGACCGATGAGACGCATCGCATCATCCGCGAGAACCTCCATCGCTCCGCGCTCTATGGCGGCGAGATCGAAGGCGTCGGCCCGCGCTATTGTCCGTCGATCGAAGACAAGATCGTCAAGTTCGGGGACCGCGACGGCCATCAGGTGTTTCTGGAGCCCGAAGGGCTGGACGACGACACGGTCTATCCGAACGGGCTCTCCACCTCGCTGCCGGAGGATGTGCAGGAAGCCTTCCTGCGCTCTCTGCCGGGACTGGAGCAGGTCCGCATTCTGAAAGCCGGCTATGCCATCGAATACGACCATGTGGACCCGCGCGAGCTGACGCGCTCGCTCGAAGTTTCCAAGGCGCCCGGCCTGTTTCTGGCCGGTCAGATCAACGGCACGACGGGCTACGAGGAAGCGGGCGCGCAGGGGCTCCTGGCTGGGCTCAACGCGGCGCGGCGCGCGAGCGGCGCGGAGCCGGTCGTGATCGGCCGGGGCGATGCCTATCTCGGCGTCATGGTGGACGATCTCACCCGCACGGGCGTCACCGAGCCCTATCGCATGTTCACCAGCCGGGCCGAGTTCCGCCTGTCGCTGCGGGCCGACAATGCCGACCGCCGCCTGACCCCGCTCGGCCTTGAATGGGGTCTGGTGGATGCCCGGCGCGCCGAGGTCTTTTCCAAGAGCGAGGCGGCGCTGGGGGAAGCGCGCAGGCTTTTGGAAGGCGCCACGATCACCACGGCCGAGGCGGCCCGCAAGGGCCTTGCCGTCAATCAGGACGGGCGCACGCGCTCGGCCTGGACGCTCCTGTCCAACACCGACACGACGCTCGACATGCTGATCCCGGTCTGGCCGGAGCTGGCATCCATCCAGGATACGGTGCGAGAGCGCATCGAGATCGAAGCGGCCTATGACGTCTATCTGGAGCGCCAGCGGCGCGACCAGATCAGGTTGAAGCGCGAGGAAGAGCGGAGCATCCCCGCCGACCTCGACTTCGACACGCTCAAGGGTCTCTCCAACGAAATTCGCCACAAGCTGCGCGAGCGCCGTCCGGCAACCGTTGCGGAAGCGGAACGGATCGACGGTATGACCCCCGCCGCTCTCGCCATCATTCTCGTGGCCCTCAGAAAGTTCGACCGTGCGCAAGCAGCCTGAACGCTCCATCCGCCCCTTCGCCCGCACGGCGGTTGCCCGTCCCGCTTCCCGTCCGCGCATGGGCCGCGCGGCGACCGACGCGAAGCTCGCCGAGGAACGCTCGCTCGTTCTGTCGCGTCACGGTGTTTCACGTGAAACAGTGGAAAAGCTCGACGCCTATGTTGAACTTCTCCGCACATGGCAAACGCGCATCAATCTGATTTCGCCCTCCACGATTCCCGAAATCTGGACCCGGCATCTGGAAGACGGGCTCTGGTTGTCGCATCTGGCCCGCAACGCCACGCGCTGGGTCGATCTCGGCTCCGGTGCGGGCTTTCCCGGCCTCGTCCTCTCCATCACGCTCTGCGGGCGCGAGGGGGCCGAAATGCATCTGGTGGAGAGCAATGCCAAGAAGGCGGCTTTCCTGCGCACCGTCATCCGCGAACTGAGCCTGCCCGCCGAAGTTCATGTCGAGCGGATCGAGGATTGCAGCGAGATCATTGGCGGGGCCGAGGCTGTCAGCGCGCGCGCCCTCGCCTCGCTGGATGAACTTTGTGCCCTCGTCGCCCCGCATTTGAAGCCAGATGCCAAGTGCTGGTTCCCCAAGGGGCGGAACCATGATGAGGAAATCGCGGCGGCTTCTGCCCATTGGCGCTTCGACATGGTAAAGCATAGCTCAGAGATCGAGGATGGCTCGGTGATGCTGGAAATCCGACGGCTCGAGGCTCTGGCGGGAGCCTGAGCTTCGCCCCTTCAAGAGGTGTCGGATGCGCCGCCCGCAAGGCGGCGCCGCTCCCCTAGCTTTGGGCTTGCGAAAGCAGGCCTACAGGAACGAGACGGTATGGATACGCTCCCTGTTTCGCGCATGCGCGTGATCACCATCGCCAACCAGAAGGGCGGCGTCGGCAAGACCACGACGGCGATCAATCTGGCGACCGCGCTCGCCGCTATCGGCAAGCGCACGCTGCTGATCGATCTCGACCCGCAAGGCAATGCCTCCACCGGGCTCGGCGTCGATCGGGACGATCGCGCCGTCTCCTCCTACGACGTGCTGGTGGAAAGCGCCTCGATCACGCAGGCCGCCATGGCGACCGCCGTGCCCGATCTCTCGATCATTCCCTCGACGCTGGATTTGCTGGGCGTCGAGATGGAAATCTCGGGCTCCACCAGCCGCGCCTATCGGCTGCGCGATGCGCTGCACTTCCACGCCGAGGAAACGCCGCTTTTCGACCTCGTGCTGGTGGACTGCCCGCCCTCGCTGAACCTCCTGACGGTGAATGCCATGGCGGCGGCGGATGCGATCCTCGTGCCGCTTCAATGCGAGTTCTTCGCGCTGGAAGGTCTCAGCCAGCTTCTGGAAACGGTGGAGCAGGTGCGGGACACGCTGAACCCGGCCCTGTCGCTGCACGGCATCGTCCTGACCATGTATGACGGGCGCAACAATCTGGCGAGCCAGGTTGTGCGGGATGTCCGCTCCTTCATGGGCGACCATGTTTATGAGACGATCATCCCGCGCAATGTGCGCGTGTCGGAAGCGCCGAGCTTCGGCAAGCCGGCCATTCTCTACGATATGAAATGCCCCGGCAGCCAAGCCTATATCCGGCTGGCCTCCGAGGTGATCCAGCGCGAGCGGCAATTGGCGGCCGCTTGACGAGTGAGGGTTCGGGCGGATGATCGTTTCGCCCTTGGAATGAACAGGATGCGGGCGCGGCCCGCCAAGAGCAGAAGCGGACCGATCCGCAAGGAGCGATGAGAATGAGCGAAGACAAGGGACGCCAGCGTCTAGGCCGGGGCCTCGCCTCGTTGATCGGCGGCTCGGCCTCCTCCGCCGTTCCCTCCCGCGCCGCCACGCCTTTCCCGCTGCCCGGCGCCGCGCGCGTCGAGGAGCCGGGCGAGCGCAAGCTGGCGGTGAGCGAGCTTTCGCCCAATCCGCGCAATCCGCGCCGGCATTTCGACGAGACGGATCTGGCCGAACTGACGGCGTCGATCCGCCAGCACGGCGTCGTTCAGCCCATTCTGGTGCGCAAGACTGCCAGCGGCGCGTTCGAGATCGTGGCGGGCGAGCGGCGCTGGCGCGCGGCGCAGGAAGCGGGCCTCAAACAGGTCCCCGTCGTCGTACGCGAAATCAGCGATCGCGAGTCGCTGGAAATCGCCATTATCGAAAACGTCCAGCGCGCCGATCTTGACCCGATCGAAGAGGCGATGGGCTATCAAATGCTCATCGACGAGCACGAGTACACGCAGTCCGATCTGGCCGACATCCTGGGCAAGAGCCGCAGCCATGTCGCCAACACGCTGCGCCTTCTGAAGCTGCCCGACAGCGTGAAGGAAATGGTGGCCAAGGGCGAATTGTCGGCGGGCGCGGCGCGCACGGCCGTGTCGCAGGACGACCCGGAGGCCTTCGCGCGTCAGATCGTGGACGGGGGCCTCAGCGTGCGCGAGGCCGAAACGCTGGCGCGCGGCGAGCCGCTGCCCGAACCCGCTCCCCCGCGCGGCTCCGCGCAGAAGCGCCGTACGCCCCCTGCCCCGCCCTCCGTCGCCGAAGTGCGCGAAAGCGACACGCAGGCGCTGGAAAAGCTCCTGTCGGACACGCTCGGCCTGCCCGTCGCCATCGAGCTTCGCGGCGAAGGGGGCTCGCTGCGCCTCGACTTCCGCCATCTCGACCAACTCGATCACCTCTGCCGCCTGCTCCAGACGCGCGTGTCGGCGGAAAGCGCCGAGCCGCGCATTCGCAGCCTGTAGCCCACTGCCCTGAAGGAGCGGGTTTCGCCCGCTCCCATTGTTGGTTTGGGCCGGGGCCGGATCAAAGCCGTCCGCCGAGTTATTTCTCGATCTGCCGGCGCTTCCAGGCGGGTGTGACGAAGGGCAGCCGATCAAACGTGCTCAGCCCGCTGATGGCCAAAGCCACGCCCCAGGCCAAAGCGGGCCGCTGGACCCGTAGGCTGTGAGGCGTGGTCAGAAGGTTGAGAAGCGTCAGCCCGGCCATGATTGTCACATCGAGCCCCAGCGGGATGCAGAAGCGCTTGGTGCGGCGAACCTTCGCCAGGGCGAGGACCTCGTCGGGATCGCTTTGCTGCGGAAGGGGAATGGGTATGTCATTGATCTCCCACAAGTTGCGGGAGATCGACCTCGTAGGTGGCAGCGACAGCCTTCATGGTTTCACGGCTGGCGGAGCGGCCATTCTCGATGCGCTGGATCGTGCGCTCGCTCCGCCCGCTGATTTCAGCCAATTGTTCCTGCGACCAGACGCGCTGAAGCCTCGATGTGTGACGGAGCATCTCGCCTTATCTCCAAGTTCGACAGGGCGATCCAAAGGCTTTCCCGGCTCTGTCCGCCACGTCACGACCTCGACTGCCGCCCCCCTGTCGGGTTGGTGACGCGGTCTGGCACGACAGCGCTACCGATCGTCGTCTCGTGACGCACGGCCTCTTCGAGTGCGCGCAGGAACAGACGCAGCCCCCGGTCGCGAATCTTGTTGGCGCGCAAGGTGAGGCCGAGTTCGCGCCAGAGAGGCGGGTCGAGCGGGCGAGAGATCGTACCGGCGATCGGCTCCCCCAAGGCCAGCCCCGGCAGAATCGACGTGCCAAGCCCGCCCGCCACCATCCGCTTGATCGTCTCGACGCTGCCGAGTTCCATGATGGGATGGGCTGTGAGGCCAGCGGCGTCGAACCAGCGATCAAGCCCGCCACGCGTGTGGCCGCCGGACTCGTAGAGGATCAAGGGCTCGGCAGCCATGGCCTGCGGCGTCGCCCGGTCGGGTAGGACGTCGCTGGCTGGAAACAGGGCCAGAAGCGGCTCACGCATCAGAAGCGTGGTATCCAGCGAGCGGCTGACCGGGACCGGCAGGGTGACGAGACCGACATCGATCTCCCCCGCTTCGATCCGGGGCAGAATGTCCACCGTGTTGCCGATGCTGACGCTGATCTCCAGCCCCGGCATATCGCGTTTCACATTCGCCAGCACGGATGGGAGAAGAAAGGCGCAGGCCGTCGCACCGGTGCCGATGCGAAGCCGCCCGGTTTCCTCGCCGCTATAGCGCGACACAGTTTCCACCGCGTCTTCCATCGCGGCCAGCGCGCGGCGCGCGGGTTCCAGAAGTGCCTCGCCCGCCGGTGTCGGCTGCGCCCTACCGGCTGCGCGGTCCAGCAACCGCACGTCCAGAATGCGCTCCAGCTCCTGCAATTGCTGGGACACGGCGGGCTGGGTCAGATGAAGGCGGCGAGCGGCCAGCGACAGGTTGCCGGTTTCCACCACGGCGAGAAAGCTTCGCAATTGCGGAAGACTCGGCCATTTCGCCATTCGGACGCTCCAGAATAAGCCGGCTAATTCGATTGCTCGCTAGGCGGCGGAACGGGGCAGCTGAGATCACCCTCCTCGCAATGGGCATAGGCGTTCAGAGCGTTGATGCGCTGCTCGGTCTGCGCGCGGAGACAGTCGGCTTTCGCCATGGGCTGAGCGCTTGCGCCGAGAAGCGCCGAGATGGCGAACTCGCATTCCAGATCGCGAAAGCCGATCCAGGCGCGCTGTGCGCTGACGAGATGTCCCAGCCGGTTGGGATCGCCCTTCAAACGGTCTTTCAGGTCGCGATAAAGGTCGTTGAGTTGGCTGTCGGCCTCGCTATAGGCTCGCCCGGCGCAGAAGTTGAGGCTGGTTTGGTCGTCTGCTCCCTCGCAGTCGAGCGCGTGCGTCGGCGAAGCCTGAAGGGGAAGCGTGACGGCGAGCACGATCAACATGTTTTCGAACAGTCCCTGTCGCATCACGATCGCTCCCCTCCCCGTTGGCTACGCCTGATCTTCGGCCTGATGGTGCAGCACCTGCCAATCGGCCGCATGGGCTTTCTAGCGCCGCCCGCGTGTGCGAAGCCGGGCCGCTTCCACGCTGATATCGGTGAGCGTCCGGCGCATGATGGTGACGGCCAGCGCGCTTTCGCGGCGCGAGAGCAGAATGTCGGCCTCGATGCGCTGGAGCGTGCGAGCGATGGCCTCGCCCGTCCAGGCACCGAGCGCGGCCTCGAAGGCGGGCTTGCGACGAAAATGCGGGCGGCGGCGCTCCACGGCGGACGCCACCGTCGCGCCCCCCTCCTCCACCTCGGACCGCATGATCTGCAACCCCTGGAAATGGCGCAGGAGCGCGGAATGTAGCTGGAAGGTCGCGGTGCCCGACGCCAGCAAACGCTCGATCAGTTCGGGCAGTTTCTTCACCTCGCCGGACGCGGCGGCGTCGATCGTCTCGTCCACCGTGTCGGCCGACACGTCGCCGACGATGGTCTCGACGTCGTCTTCGGTGATCTGACCCTTGCCGAGCGCGTAAAGGCAAAGCTTCTGCACCTCGCCGCGGGATGCCAGGCGATTGGCCCCCAGCCGCTCGCGCAGGGCCTCGCGGGCGTGACGATCGATCGTCAGGTTCGCCGCGCTCAGTTCCTCGTCGATCATCTTGTCGAGGGCGCGCGCCTCGTCCTGATAGCAGGGCAGCGCCATGGCGGCGCGGCCGCGCTCCACCTGCTGGCGAAGGGCGGCGGTCTTCTTGAGATCGCCTGCCTCGATCACGATGGTCGCGCCGGGCGGCGGGTCGGCGGCGAGATCGGCCACGGCGTCGGCGAGGTTCTTGCCATTGCCCGCGCCGCGCACGCGGATCAGCCGCCGCCCGCCGAAAAGCGACAGGGTGCGCGCCTCGTCGAACAGGCGGCCGATATCGCGCTCCAGCTCGTCGGCGTTCAGCGTCACCGTGCTGAACGGATCGGCTAGATCGGCGCCGCTGAGCCTGGCGACGGTGCCGGCGCGCTCCGACACGAGGCCGGGATCGGGGCCATACAGAAGCACGACGGGAAAGGACGTGTCGGGGCGCGACAGAAACGCCTCGACCTCGCCCGCCTTCTTCTGCGCCATAGCCCCGGCTCCGGCGTTACTTGGCCGGCGTGGCGGCGGGCGCGGGGCTTGCGGCCTCGCGCTGGAGCGCGGGGGCAACGACCGTCAGGACGCGCTCGGCGACGGCCTTGCCCGCCTGATCGCGCGCGTCGATCACCGCGCGCTCGGCGGCAAAGAGCTGCTGCGTGCGGTCATAGGGCACGAGTGCGAAGCGCTGACCCTTCACAAGCGAGCGCCCGTCCGACAGGCGCACGAGGTCGAAATCGACCGTCATGCGATAAAGGCTCGCCGAGGGCGCCCCGGTGCCCGCTTCCAGCGAGGACACCTGATCCGTGGAAGTCACGGTGTAGCGCAGGTCGTAGAGCGGCGCGCGGGCCGGTTCCGCGCCGTTCAGGGCGTAGAGCATGGCGTTGCGGAAGACCTGCGACGTGCGCGTCTGGGCTGTCGGCATGGACACGCGGCCCTTGAGCGCGACGAGGGCGCTGGAGCGCGCGCCCGTCGCCGGGTCGATGCCCTTGGCGCCATAGAGCGGCCCGGAGGTGCAGCCCGCAAGCAAGAGCGCGGCGGCAGCCAGCGGCAGAAGGCGAAGGGCAGGGCGGAGCCTAGACGACGACATTCACGATCCTTCCGGGAACCACGACGACGCGCTTGGGAGCCGCGCCCCCAAGGGCTTCCTTGATGAAGTCGAGCGCCAGCGTGGCCGCCTCGATCTCACCCTTGTCGGCCTTGGCGGAGACGGTGATGTCGCCGCGCTTCTTGCCGTTGATCTGCACGGGCAGGACGATTTCGTCGTCCACCAGCAGCGCGGGGTCGACTTGGGGCCAGCCCTGCGCGGCGCACAGGCCATCCTCGCCCAGCGCCTTCCAGCATTCCTCCGCCAGATGCGGCATCATGGGGGCGACGAGGCGCACGAGGATGGAGAGGCTTTCGCGCGCCGCCATGCGCAGGCTCGCGTCGCGCGCCAGCGCGTCCGGCGTGAAGGCCGAGGACAGCGTGTTGACCAGCTCGTAGAGGCGCGCGACGCCCTTGTTGAAGGCAAGGCGCTCGATATCGTCGCCGACACCCGCCGCCGTGCGATGGGCCGCGCGGCGCACCAGCTTGGCGGCGTCGCTCGGCTCGGCCGAAGCGGCGTCCGCCTTCGAGCCTAGATGCTCGGCCGTTTCGGCCACGAGGCGCCAGACGCGCTGCACAAAGCGATGCGCGCCTTCCGCGCCCGCTTCCGTCCAGATCACGTCGCGCTCAGGCGGCGAGTCCGAGAGCATGAACCAGCGCGCGGTGTCCGCGCCGAGCGAGGCGATGATGTCGTCGGGGTCCACGACGTTCTTCTTGGACTTCGACATCTTCTCGATCGAGCCGATCTCGATCTCGGCCCCGGTGGACAGGCGCTTGGCGCGGCGCTGGCCGTCCACTTCCTCGATCAACACGTCGGCGGGTGGCACCCACTCCCGAGCCCCATCTCCCATGGCACGATAGGTCTCGTGGACTACCATGCCCTGCGTGAAAAGGCCCTTGAAGGGCTCGTCCATGCCGACATGGCCGGTGGCGCGCATCGCCCGCGTGAAGAAGCGCGAGTAGAGAAGATGCAGGATCGCGTGCTCGATGCCGCCGATATATTGATCGACCGGCAGCCAGGCATTGGCGGTCTCGGGCACGGTCGGCTCGTCGGCGCGCGGGCTCGTGAAGCGCGCGAAATACCACGACGAGTCCACGAACGTGTCCATCGTGTCCGTTTCGCGCAGAGCCGGGCCGCCGCAATGCGGGCAGGTGGTCTGACGCCAGGTCGGATGGCGGTCGAGCGGATTGCCGGGCTTGTCGAAGTCGATATCATCCGGCAGGCGAACGGGCAGGTTCTCGCGCTTCTCGGGCACCACGCCGCAGCTCTCGCAATGAAGAACCGGGATCGGGCAGCCCCAGTAGCGCTGGCGCGACACGCCCCAGTCGCGCAGGCGGAAATTCACCTTGCGCTCGGCCTGCGGGCGGCCGTTCAGCGTCGCGCCTTCCAGACGCTTGGCGACTTCGGCAAAACCTTCCGCCGGCGTCATCCCGTCGAGGAAACGCGAATGGAACAGACGGCCATCGCCGTCAAAGGCCGTGGTCTCGACCGCGAAGCTCGCGGCATCGCCGCCCTCGGGCAGGACCACGGGGTTGACCGGCAGGTCGTACTTGCGGGCAAAGTCGAGGTCGCGCTGGTCGTGCGCGGGGCAGCCGAAGATCGCGCCCGTGCCGTATTCCATCAGCACGAAATTCGCGACATAGACCGGCAGCACCCATTCGGGGTCGAACGGATGGGTGACGCGCAGGCCCGTATCGAACCCGCGCTTTTCGGCCGTCTCGATCTCGGCGGCCGAGGTGCCGCCGCGCTTCACGTCCTCGATGAAGGCGGCCAATTCCGGGTTGGTCTCGGCAGCGGCCTTGGCGAGCGGATGGTCGGCCGCGACCGCCAGGAAGCTCGCGCCGAACAGCGTGTCGGGCCGCGTGGTGAAGACCTCGACTTCGTTCAACTCAGGCTTGGCCGAGCCCTCGGCCAGCGCCCAGCGCACCAGCAGACCTTCCGACTTGCCGATCCAGTTGCGCTGCATCGTGCGCACTTTTTCGGGCCAGCCGGGCAGGTGATCCAGCGCGGCCAGTAGATCGTCGGCATAGTCGGTGATGCGGAAGAACCATTGCGTCAGCTCGCGCTGCTCCACCAGCGCGCCCGAGCGCCAGCCGCGCCCGTCGATCACCTGCTCGTTGGCGAGCACGGTGTTGTCGACCGGGTCCCAGTTGACCTTGGACTTGCGGCGATAGGCAAGGCCCTTCTCGAGCAGGTCGAGAAACAGCATCTGCTGGCGCTGGTAATATTCGACGTCGCAGGTCGCGAATTCACGCGACCAGTCGAGCGACAGGCCCATGCTTTTGAGCTGCCCGCGCATGGTCGCGATGTTCTCGTAGGTCCACTTGGCGGGGTGGACCTTGTTCTGCATCGCGGCGTTTTCGGCAGGCATGCCGAACGCGTCCCAGCCCATCGGGTGCAGGACGTTGAAGCCCTTGGCGCGCTTGTAGCGGGCCACCACATCGCCCATCGCGTAGTTGCGCACATGGCCCATATGGATGCGCCCCGACGGATAGGGGAACATTTCCAGGACATAGTATTTCTCGCCCGGCGCGTCGGTGTCGGTCTCGAAAAGCTTTTCGGAAGCCCAGCGCTCCTGCCAACGGGGTTCTGCGGCGCGGGGATTGTAGCGTTCGATGGCCATTGCGGGAGCGGTCTCGTGCGGATGATGCGGGCGGAGTCGCCAACGGATAGCGACGGATTGAGCCGTCGGATACGACGGACGTATCCGTCAATATTGCCTTATGCCGCTCGCGACAAGCGCGCCGGCCGCTCTTCACAAGCCGCCAAACAGGCCGCATAAGGCGCGACGAAGAAGGCAGAAGCAGACGCGCGACGCCAGCCCGCGCCGCTGCGGAGGATGAGCCCCCGCAGCCGTGGCATCGGCTTTGTCTTCTTTCGGAGTGATGAGCAATGTGGCTGATACCACTGAGCATCACGCTTGAGATGAAACGGACCCGGAGAGGCTGGCAGGCTGTCCTCCGGATCCGGATACTCATCTAGGCGACGGGTACCGGAGTTGAAGCTCCGGTACCCACTCCGAAATCTAGTTCAAACCGGCCTTTTCTTCAAGGAATGCCATGAGCGAGACCGCCGTCGACCGTCTTCACGCCATCGAGGCCCGCATCCGCGCCGCTGAAGCCGAGGCCGGGCGCGCTGCCGGCAGCACTCAGCTTGTCGCCGTCTCCAAGACTTTCGAGGCCGAGGAGATCCGGCCGGTGATCGAGGCCGGGCAGCGCGTCTTCGGCGAGAACCGGGTGCAGGAGGCGCAGGGCAAGTGGCCGCTCCTGCGCGACGCCTTTCCCGATCTGGAACTGCATCTGATCGGCCCACTCCAGTCCAACAAGACGGCCGAAGCGGTGGCGCTGTTCGACGTGATCGAGACGGTGGACCGCGAGAAGATCGCCGCCGAGATCGCCAAGGAAACGAAGAAGCAGGGCAGGGCGCTGCGCCTTTATGTGCAGGTCAATATCGGCGAGGAGCCTCAGAAGGCCGGAATTCCGCCGCGCGAGGCCGTGGATTTCGTTCGCCATTGCCGCGAGGCGCATGGGCTGGAGATCGAGGGCCTCATGTGCATCCCGCCTGCCGAGGAGCATCCCGGCCCCTATTTCGCGCTGCTTCAGAAGATCGCGGGCGAGGCGGGCGTCGAAAAGCTGTCCATGGGCATGTCCGGCGATTTCGAGCGGGCCATTCCCTTCGGCGCGACCAGCGTGCGCGTCGGCTCGGCGATCTTCGGCACGAGAAGCTGAAGGCGAGGGCAGGGCGGCCGGGTCGAGGCTCAGAACCGGAGACAGAACCCTTCGGCGGAGGGCGATCGAGGGATTGTTTCTGCCGGTAAGGTGCCGGGCACAGTCCATGCAGCACATGGGCGAGCATCGGTAACGATGTCCGACGGGAACAAGACGCGGTCGGCCGACCCGAAGGGTTTTGTCCCCGGTTCTAAAAGCCGCCGCGCCCGACCCGTCAGGCCCGGCTGCGGCGACGGCTGCGCCAGAACCAGACGGCGCTCGCCAGCACGGCGAGGATCACCAGCGCGTCCGCCACATGGAAGGCCGTCTTGACCCAGGGCGTGTCGTTCCAGTGCTCGCCGAGGCTCGCGCCGAGCCAGGCCAGCGCGTAGCACCAGAGGAAGGAGCCAGTGAACGTATAGAGGTGGAAGTGCCAGAGGTTCATGCGCGCGATGCCGGCGGGCAGCGACAGGAAGGTGCGCACCACGGGCAGAAGGCGGCCGATGAAGATGGCGAGCGAGCCGTAGCGCGCGAAGAAGCGGTCCGACAGGGCGAGTTCCTTGGCGCCCCAGCGCGACCGCGCGATCAACCGCTCCACGAAGGGCCGCCCGCCGCGCGCGCCCACCTCATAGGCCAGATGCGAGCCGAGATTGCAGCCGATCGCCCCCGCCAGCGCCGCTGCGAGGAGACTGTATTGCCCCTGCGAGGCGACATAGCCGGCAAAGGGCATGATGATCTCGGAGGGCAGCGGCAGGCAGGCCGATTCCAGCCCCATCAAAATCGCGACGCCCGCCAGCCCCCCGGCGGACATGACCGCGACGAGGCCGGCGACGAGCGGGGCAAGCAGGGCTTCCATGAAGCTGAAATCCTTCGTGTGCGCTCACGGGCGCGTGAACGCCATGCCAGCAACAGCAGACTGCGGCGCTCTTGTGATGAGCGAGCATTGTGCCCCCATACAGGAAACTTCCGTCACTTTGAACCGGGAGGCATACGCCCCACGCCGATGAGCGCCCTTCGAAGCCTGTCCAGATGAACGGGAGCGGAGGGAGGGCGACGAATGTCGAGATGTGACCCACGTGGTCGATGCGGTTGGCACGGCAGGGGATCGGCGCAGATGTGGCGGTGAAGGCGCCCCGGGGCCGATACGGCGGGGTGACCCGAACCGGCTCCGAGCGCAAGAGGCTTGGCGTTCGCCGCGCCGTGTCCCCGTCCCGAACTCGGGACTTTAGGGGGCCACATGTATGGTACCGTCTGCAGGTTGCCCGGTATGGTCAGAACAAGGCCTTGCCGCTCACGCTCTGTTTCCTTTCGCCGTGGCGAACGCAGCCGGCTCTCGATTTCGGCCGCGCGCGAGCAATATTCCAACGCCTGCCGGCTCTCGTCCGGTCGCGCGTCGAGCCCGCGCGTTTGTCAGGAGTGCTTTGCGTGCAGAATCCCTTTTCCAGCCTGTCGTCCGGGCCCGCCACGCCGCAGCCGGTCGCCTATCGCGCGGTCACGATCGCCGCCATCGTGCTCGGCATGATCCTCTGCGTCGTGGTCTTCGCCTATGCCGCGACGGGCTTCTTCCTGATCTTCGCCTCGCTGCTTCTGGCGGCCATCTTCTGCGGCGTGGCGCGCCTGTTTCAGCGGCTCGGCCTGCCGCGCTGGGCCTCGCTGATGCTGGTCTATCTTCTGACCTTCGTCCTGATCCTCGCGCCGCTTGCCTGGGGCGGCTTCGCCCTCGTGCAGGAGTTCAACAATCTTCTGGCCGGCGTGCGCGAGCAGGCCGACAAGCTGATGCACTCGCTCCAGGGCATGGGCCTGCCGGTGAACGGGGATTCGGGTTCGCAGTCCTTTCAGGATCTTCTGCCCTCGGGCCTCGCCTCGCAGGCGGGGCAGGCGCTGTTCGGCGCGCTGGGCGCGGTCGGCAATTTCTTCGTGGTGCTGTTTCTTGCCATCTTCGTCTCGTGGCAGCCGAGCCTTTATCGCGACGGGCTGGTTTCGCTGTTCCCCAAGGAAAAGCGCGCCCGCATCTCGGAAGTCCTGAAGAAGGCCGCCCATTCGCTGATCCTCTGGGTGGCGGGCGATGCCATTTCCATGGCGCTGATCTTCACGGTGTCCTGGGCAGGCCTGCTTCTGATCGGCGTCAACAACGCCTTCCTCCTGGCGCTTCAGGCCGGGCTTCTGGCCTTCGTGCCCACCGTCGGCGCCTTCGTGGCCGGCGCGATCATCGTGTTGGCGGCCTTGGCGCAGGGCGTCGACATGGCGCTCTGGGCGCTTGGCCTGTATCTTCTGATCCAAGGCGTGGAAAGCAATGTCGCCCAGCCCATCGCCCAGCGCTACACGACCTCGCTGCCGCCGGCTCTCACCATGGGCGCGCAGGTGATCTTCGGCCTCCTGTTCGGGCTTCTGGGCTTCGTCCTGGCCGTGCCGGTCGTCGCCGTCGTGCGCACGCTGGTGCGCGAGCTTTACATCGACGACGTGCTCGGCGGCCCGGTGAAGAGCGCCGATTGACCTCGGCGATGTCGCGTATTTCCTCCCGCCGGGAACCGCTCTAGAGTTCGGCGCAAGGTGAGTCGCGCCGCAGGGCGGGCCGCTTTCGACTGGGAGGATACGAGACGATGACCACGGTGGCCGTCAAGGAAGAGTGGAAGTCCGGCACGCAGCTGACGCTCAGCGACTACAACAGCTGGTACGCGGCGAGCGTGAACGACCCCGAGGGGTTCTGGCGCGAGCACGGAAAGCGGCTCGACTGGATCAAGCCCTATACGAAGGTCAAGAACACCTCGTTCGCGCCGGGCAACGTCTCCATCAAATGGTTCGAGGACGGCACGCTCAACCTCTCGGCCAACTGCCTCGACCGGCATCTGACCGAGCGCGGCGACCAGACCGCGATCCTCTGGGAAGGCGACAACCCGGAGGAGTCGCGCGCCATCTCCTACAAGGAGCTGCACGGCGATGTCTGCCGCATGGCCAATGTCCTGAAGGATCTGGGCGTCGGGCGCGGCGAGCGCGTGTCCATCTATATGCCGATGATCCCGGAAGCGGCGGTCGCGATGCTGGCCTGCGCGCGCATCGGCGCGGTGCATTCGGTGGTCTTCGGCGGCTTCTCGCCGGACGCGCTGGCGGGCCGCATGGAGGGCTCGGGCTCCAAGGTGCTCGTCACCGCCGACGAGGGCTTGCGCGCGGGCCGCAAGGTGCCGCTGAAGGCCAATGCCGACAAGGCGGTGGAGATCGCCGCCAAGGCCGGGCACACGGTCGAGAAGGTTCTGGTGGTGAAGCGCACCGGCGGCGAGATCGCCTGGGCCGAGGGGCGCGATCACTGGTGGCACGAGGCGCGCGAGCGCGTGTCCGCCGAGTGCGAGCCGGAAGAAATGAGCGCCGAGGACCCGCTCTTCATCCTCTACACGTCGGGCTCCACCGGCAAGCCCAAGGGCGTGTTGCATACGACGGGCGGCTATCTCGTCTGGGCCTCGATGACGCAGCAATATGTCTTCGACATGCGGGCGGGCGAGGTCTTCTGGTGCACGGCCGATGTCGGCTGGGTCACCGGCCACAGCTACACGGTATATGGCCCGCTCGCCAATGGCGGCACGACGCTCATGTTCGAGGGCGTGCCGAACTATCCCGATGCCGGGCGCTTCTGGCAGGTCGTGGACAAGCATTCCGTCAATGTCATCTACACCGCGCCGACGGCCATCCGCGCGCTGATGGGCGCGGGCGACGAGTTCGTCACCAAATCCTCGCGCCGCTCGCTGCGGCTTCTGGGCTCGGTCGGCGAGCCGATCAACCCGGAAGCCTGGAACTGGTATTACCGCGTGGTCGGCGAAGAGCGCTGCCCCATCGTCGATACCTGGTGGCAGACCGAGACGGGCGGCATCCTGATCACCCCGCTGCCAGGCGCGATCGACTTGAAGCCGGGCTCGGCGACGCGCCCCTTCTTCGGCGTCAAGCCGGAGCTGGTGGACGGCGAAGGCAAGGTGCTGGAAGGTGCGACCGAGGGCAATCTCTGCATCACCGACAGCTGGCCCGGCCAGATGCGCACCGTGTTCGGCGATCACGAGCGCTTCGAGCAGACCTATTTCTCGACCTATCCCAACAAGTATTTCACCGGCGACGGCGCGCGGCGGGATGCGGACGGCTACTGGTGGATCACGGGCCGCGTCGACGACGTCATCAACGTCTCGGGCCATCGCATGGGCACGGCCGAGGTCGAGTCCGCGCTGGTCTCGCACCCCAAGGTCTCAGAAGCGGCCGTGGTCGGCTATCCTCATGACGTGAAGGGGCAGGGTATCTATTGCTATGTCACGCTCATGGAGGGCGAGACGCCGTCGGAAGAGCTGAAGAAGGAACTCGTCGCCCATGTGCGCGGCGAGATCGGCCCGATCGCCTCGCCCGACAAGATCCAGTTCTCGCCGGGCCTGCCCAAGACCCGCTCGGGCAAGATCATGCGCCGCATCCTGCGCAAGATCGCGGAGGACGATTTCGGCGCGCTGGGCGACACCTCGACGCTGGCCGACCCGGCCGTGGTGGACGATCTCATCGACAACCGCCAGAACCGCAAGATGACACCGGCCTGAGCCGGATCGATCGAGCACGCATCAGGGGAGGGGGCTGCGGCCCCCTTTTCCATGGGCCTTGCTGAAGCCAACCAAAGGCTCCGTTCGCTTTGGGGAGACCGACGGACGCGCCCTATGGAAAGCCGTCTCGCTTCGCTTTTGATAAAGTTCGGACAAAAGCCGTGAACATCTTGATCTCGATCGAATCAAGTGTTCCCTTTCTTGACGGGCGACCCGGCGGACACAAGCCGGGCGACCCGTGCCAGCGATAACGCTTCGCGCGAGCGACAGCGCTTCGCGCAAGCCATCGCGCTTCGGGCAAGCCATCACGCTTCGGGAGGAAGCCATGAACGATATTCTCGGCCAGTTGAAGGGGGTCGTGGACGCGCTCGGCGCGACCGTCCTTCTCCCCATTCTCATCTTCGTCATCGCGCTGGTGCTCGGGGCCAAGCCCGGCCGCGCCTTTCGCGCGGGCCTCACGATCGGCGTCGCCTTCGTCGGCATCAATCTCGTGCTCGGCCTCATGCTGACGACGCTGGGGCAGGTGGCGCAGGCCATCGTCACCAATACGGGGATGCACCGCGACATCGTGGATGTCGGCTGGCCGTCCGCCGCCGCCATCGCCTTCGGCTCCTCGGTCGGGCTTTGGGTCATCCCCATCGGCATCATCGTCAATGTCGCGCTGCTCTTCAGCGGGCTGACGCGCACGCTCAATGTGGACGTCTGGAATTTTTGGCACTTCGCCTTTGTCGGATCGCTCATCACCGCCGCCACCGGGAGCCTCGGCTACGGGCTGATCGCCGCCGCCCTCATGGCCGCGCTGTCGCTGGTGTTGGCGGACTGGACGGCCAAGGGCGTGCAGCGCTTCTACGGCGTGCCGGGCGTCTCCGTGCCCCATCTCGCCTCGGCGCAGATCGTGCCGGTCGCCATCGGGCTGAACTGGCTGATGGACCGCATTCCGGGCGTCCGGGACATTCGCATCGACACCGAAACCGTGCAGCGCCGCCTCGGCGTGTTCGGCGAGCCCATCGTCATGGGTCTGGCGATCGGCCTCGTGCTGGGCCTTGCCGCCTATGCCGGCAGCGGAGACTGGGGCGCTGTCCTCACCCGCTCGCTCCAGACGGGCGTCAATCTCGCCGCCGTTATGCTGCTTCTGCCGCGCATGGTGAAAATCCTGATGGAGGGGCTGATCCCCGTGTCGGAAGCGGCGCGCAGCTTCGTGCAGAAGCGGGCGGGCGACCGGGAAATCCATGTCGGCCTCGACTCCGCCATCCTGATCGGCCATCCGGCCGCCATCGCCTCGTCGCTGATCCTCGTGCCGGTCGCCATTCTCCTGTCGCTGATCCTGCCGGGCAACCGCATCATTCTCTTCGCCGATCTCGCCGTCATCCCCTTCGTGGTCGCCATGGCCGCGCCCATCGTCAACGGCAATGTCTTCCGCATGGTGGTGATCGGCACGGTGACGCTGATCCTCGGCTTCTATGTCGGCATGGCGCTTTCGCCGCTGATGACCGCGACGGCACAGGCGTCGGGCTTCGCCATTCCGCCCGAGGCCAGCGCCATCACCAGCGTCGTGGACGGGTTCCTCTACATCCCCTATCTCGTGATCGAGGCGGCGGAAGGTCTGGGGCTTCTGGGTCTGGGTCTCGTCTTGCTCGCCATTCTGGCGCTTCTCTTCGCCTATCGCGCCGCGCCTCGCGCCTTCGAAAAACTCGCGGGCGCCGATGATCCAGCTGAAGCTTCAAGCGTTTCGGATCGTGCCGCGCCCTCGGTTGCCGCGCGCCGCTAAGGGAGAACTCATGCTGACATCCACACTCGACGCCTCGCTGATCGTTCTGAACGCCAAGGCTGCTTCGGCCGAAGAGGCGATCGGGCTTCTGGCCGCCCGGCTGGAAGCAGCGGGGCGCGTGCGGCCGAGCTACGGCCCGGCCGTGATCGAACGCGAGCGCACCATGCCGACCGGCCTGCCGCTGGGGGCCATTAATGCCGCGATCCCGCATACGGATCGCGAACATGTGCTGGCCCCGGCCGTGGCGCTGGCGGTGCTGGACGAGCCCGTTCCCTTCGCCAGCATGGACGACCCGGACGAGAGGATTGCCGTTCGGCTCGTCTTCGCCCTCGCGCTGACCGACAAGGACGCACAGATCACCATGCTCCAGTCGATCATGGGCCTTCTTCAGGACCAGAGCGTTCTGGAGGGCATCGCCGCCGCCCACTCGCCGGACGAGGTTCTCTCCCTGATTTCGGCGTGACGCCGGCCCCCATGAAGGACAGAAATCCATGAAGAAGAAGACGGTTCTCATCGCCTGCGGAACGGCTGTCGCGACCTCCACCGTGGTCGCGGTCGCGATCGAAGAAGCCATGCAGGAGCGCGGCATTCCCGTCGACGTGCGCCAGTGCAAGGCGACGGAAGTCAGGAGTCTGGTGGACGACGCCGACATCGTGGTCGCCACGACCCCGGTGCCGGACGATCTGGGCAAGCCGACCTTCAAGGGCCTGCCCTTTCTGACGGGCATCGGCCGCGACAAGCTTCTGGACGATATCGAGGCGGCGCTCAGGGCCTGACGGCGCTCAGGAACGATGCCGGCTCCGGTTCGGCCGGGACCGGGCCAGTGGCGCGTCGATCCTTGAGGCTCGGCCTTGCCGGACCCGGACGTCATCATTCGGCGGATCGGTCGCCGTCCCGCAAACGGATTGCGAGCGGCAAACCGATCGGTGCATCGAAGGAGGTCCGACCCGGCCCGGCCTTCGCCTTTACAGCGGCTTGCTGACGGGCCGGCAGGCGCGGGGACTGGGTTCCGTTCCGCACGGCGCCCAGCGCGCTCGATGCGGGATGCCGGGCAAGGGTCCGCGGGGAGGAACTCTCGGGCTCCGCCTTTCCCAACGAAACCCGGCGAAGAGGACTGGCCGAACCGGCCCGGTCGGGTTGCCGGTCGAGGCCGGTGCTTGGCCTGATCTCACCTTGCTCAGGCGCCCTCAGCGGATCGTTCGCCCGCAGCCATCGCCCGGCCGGCGAACCGATCCTTTCGGAAAAAAGATCGGTTGGGCCGGGATGATGGCGGGTAGAATGGGCGATCTGGCATCGGAGCAGACCGCCGGACGGCTGGTTCCCAGCCGATCAGTTCTTGCGGGCTTGGCGCGCGGCATAGCGCGAGTCGCGCTTGGCCTTCTGCGCGGCCTGATCCGCCAGAGCCTGCGCAATCAGACGCTCGCGCTCGGAGGACGCCGACTGCGCGGCCAATTCTTCGGCGGCGATACGCTGGGCCTCGGCTTCGCGCTGGCGCTCAGCCTGCTCTTCTTCACGCTGGCGACGCTTGGCAGCTTCCCGCTCCTCGCGCGCGGCGGCAACGGCAGCCCGCTCCGCGCGGCGCGCCTGAACCTCGGGATCGTTCTGACGAGCCTTCGCCTTCTCCAGAAGAGCCGCCTTGGCGTCCTTGGTGGTCTGCCTGCGGGTGGTGAAATCCATGTCTGTCTTCATCATTGGTCCTTGTTCAATGGAAATGGCCCGGGCGCGAGGCGTCCGGGCGGTGTCACAGGTTTTTGCCGTATCATCCGATGGCAAAGTTTACACGCTTTGCCGGGGCGGGTTCCAGAGCCTTTCCAGACAAAGCCGCGTTGCCTTTCGCGCCCGGACAGGGCGGGACACGCTCAGATGAGCAAATCCCGCTCAGGCGTTGCGAGCCGCCATATAGGTGTCCAGCTTGCGGCGCGACGGGCCGTAGCGCTTGATGATCGTCTTCGCCTCGCCGGGCGGAATGCCGTATTTCTTGGCGAAGGCTTCCGGCTCGTAGGGCTCCTCGTGAGGAGCGGTCTTACCGGATTTGGCAGGCGTCTTGGTAGGGGTCGACATGGCAGCGTGTGCCTTTCTCCGCGTCAACTCGCGGAAGAGGAGGAAGTCTCCGGCAGCGTCTCGGACTCGTCGTTCAGGTTGGCCGCAGAGCCGCTCTTGGCCTTCTTGGCGGCGGCCTTCTCGGCCTTCTTGGCGGCCTTGGCCTTATCGCGTTCCTGGCGCTCGAAATTGTAGTTCGGTGTCCGCATCGCGATGGGTCCTTCCGTGCCGAAGACAATCATATGGGGACGATCCGGCGGCTTTGCCCGGGTGATCCCCTTTGTAAATGCTCGAACTCGCCCGGCCACGCCGCCCGAATGGCTTCGAGCGGTGGCGCTTCCGGCCCGCCACGATCTGGCGTCGAGCCTGGACGGGGCCGATCTTTTGATCCGAGTTCGTTCGCGACCATCCCGGAATGCCGAACGCGGGAAGCGTCCTGCGCATCGCTTGGGCCAAAGACCCCAGGCGGCGGATCGCGGAAAACTCGTTGGAGCCGTGGAGAACCGGGGAACGACGTCGTTCGGGACGCGAGGTCGTTTATTCCGGGTCTAGAATACGGGTCCCCCGCCGGAGTTGCAAGGGCGCGTGGACGGCTCGCCGAAGTCCGTCCGACGATGCCGTTCACCGACCTCGTGACATCGCAGGTCGAGGCGGCGTCACCCTTTCGCCAGACACGGCGGCGCCTGATGGATGCGGCGCTCAGAACGGGCGAGGGGGACACGGATGCCCGGAGGTTCATCGGGTGGCGGGGAGGGGGACGATGCCTCGCGGGTTGGCCCGCTCGAAACGGTGTGACGTCCATGCGCCCCGGAACGACCGCCAACCCGCCGTGCCGCAATGACGCACCGTCCGCCCTTGCGGGATGGTCTCGACGCCCCCATTCTGTTGTCATGTTCAACGGGACGAAAGGAGGTGATCCAATGTCGAGTGATTGTTTGAAGCCGGTTGGGTCTTTGTATCTCACGGGTTCGCTGGAGCAGCCTCTTTCGAACGCCTAAGCGATATGTCGATCCGGCAAGGGTTTGACGACCTGCCGGCATCATCCCACATCACGGAAGGCCGCTCCCCATGGGGGCGGCCTTTTTTCGTTGAGTTCAACCCGCTCCCCAGCAGTCCTGCCGAAAAGTTTCGACCCGTCTCCTTTTTTCAGCTCACGCAGACTTGACCAAAGGGGGCGACAGGTTCATGTCCCCTCACGCGCCCCGCCGTTTCGGCCCGGCGCTCCCTTCATCAACTGGTCCCCAAGGATCATGCCCAGTAACGATCCCAGTCGATCGCGCGTGCCGCAGAGCCTGTCGCTGAGCTGATCCCTTCGGCTCGCTGCGCGACAGGTTTTGCGGCCCGTCGTGACAAGTGAGTGAGCCATGAACACGGCCATCCGCCTCATTGCCTATCAGCTCCGCCGCGCCTCCCGGATGCGCGATCCCAACGAGATGTTCAACGATGGGATGACCTTCGGTGATCGTCTGGCCGATCGGGTCGCCAGCGTCGGCGGCTCCTGGAGCTTCATCATCGGTTTCACCGTGTTTCTGGTCGGCTGGGCCGTCCTCAATACGGTGGTTCTGGCCGAGAACGCCTTCGACCCGTTCCCTTTCATCTTCCTGAATCTGGTTTTGTCGATGGTGGCCGCGCTCCAGGCGCCCGTCATCATGATGAGCCAGAACCGGCAGGCGGCGAAGGATCGGCTGGAAGTGCGCCTCGACTACGAGACCAACCTGCGCACGGAAGCCCAGATCAACCAGCTGAGCGAAGAGATCGCGAGCCTGCAGGAGCAGATCCGCTTCCTCGTCGCCGCCGAGACCCGGCGCATGGCCCAAAGCGGCCTCGTCGAGGATGACGACACCGCCCTGCCGACGCTGCGCCACCCGATCCATGCCTGACAGGAAAAGGCCCCGCCAAGCGGGGCTTTTCCATATTTGAGGAACTGCCGGCGTCGACCAGCCGAACGGGCCTGAAACGGCGACTATCGGTACAGATCGGCTCGGGTCGGCGGCAGGCCGGACGGGCCCTTGTCGCGCTTCGAAGCCAGCGTCTGGTTGATCATCACCGTGCCGCGCTCGAAGGCCAGCGCGCAGCCTGCCAGATACAAAAGCCAGAGCCGCGCCTGCGGCTCGCCGACCTCGGCCACGGCCTCGTCCATCCGCGCCTGAAGCCGCAGCGCCCAGAGGCGGCAGGTGCGCCCGTAATGCTCGCGCCAATTCTCGACGTCGTGCACCTCGAAGCGGTTGGCCTCCAGCTTCTGGAGCGAATGGCCGATCCAGTCGAGTTCGCCGCCGGGGAAGATGTAGCGGGTCAGCGCACGATACTCGCGCGAGCCCTTCATGAAGGTTTTAAAGTCCTTCTTGGCGGGGCGGGCGATCGTGTGATGAAGGTAGAGCCCGCGCGGGCGCAGCAGGCGCTTCACCGCGCCGAAATAGGCGTCATGGTTGGCAAAGCCGACATGCTCGAACATGCCGATGGACGAGATCTTGTCGAATGTGCCGGTCAGCTCCTGAAAAGGCTTCAGCTCGATCGTGATGCGGTCTTCCAGCCCGGCGGCGCGCACGCGGGCGGTGGCGAGATCGAACTGCGCCTGGCTCAGCGTCACGCCATGGCCGGACACGCCATAGGTCTGCGCCGCGTGGATCAGCAGCGCGCCCCATCCGCAGCCGATGTCGAGCATCCGCTCGCCGGGCTGGAGGCGCAGCTTGCGGCAGATCATATCGAGCTTGTCGCGCTGGGCGCGGTCGATATCGTCGTGCCACTCGGTGAAATAGGCGCAGGAATAGACCATGCGCTCGTCCAGGAAGAGGCCGTAGAACTGGTTCGAGACATCGTAGTGGAACTGGATCGCGGCCTTGGTGGAGCCGCTGGCCCCCGCATCCGCGCCGACCTTGGCTTCGTCGGCCTCCGCCTTCGCCGCCTTGCGCAGCGCCATGAGCGAGGGCAGCGCCTTGGCGATGCGCCACTTGTCGAGCCGCTTCAGGAGCCCGCGCGAGGAGGTCTTGGAGCGCCCTTCCGCAATGTCGAAGATCGTCCCGTTTTCGATGTCGAGGCTCTTGTCCATCCAGAGCGCGACCAGCGTATCGATGCGCGGGCGGAACACGAGGCGCGCCAGCGTGGTGGCGCTGCGGATCGTCAGCACCGGGCCGCTTGCGGGGCCGATGCGCTCGCCCGTCCAGAGGCGCACGGCAAAGCCGGGGGCGAGCGCGGCGACGGCGTCCTTCACGACCTCGGCCAGTTTGCTTTCGGCCGAGGCCATGCGGGAAGAGGAAGAGGTCATGCAGGCTCCCGGTGTTTCACGTGAAACCTTCTAGTCCCCCAATCGGGGCGCGGCCAGTCCCGACGCGTGCCTTATGATGAGGAGGAGAGCTTCATCAGGACGAGTCCGCCGAGGATCAGGGCAGCCGCCAGAAGGCGCATGGGACTGGCGCTTTCGCCCAGTATCAGGATGCCGACCAGAAAGGCCCCGAGCGCGCCGATGCCGGTCCAGATCGCATAGGCCGTGCCGAGCGGGAGCGAGCGCATGGCGAGCGACAGGAGCGCGAAGCTCGCCGCCATCAACGCGAAGGTCAGAATCGTCGGCCCGAGACGCGAGAATCCGTCCGACAGTTTCATGGAGAACGCCCAGCCGACTTCGAGCAGGCCGGCGACGAGGAGAAGGAGATAGGCCATGGGAACACCCCTGGAAAAAGACCGGGTCGTCCCGAAAGCCGAACAGCGCCATCAGCGCGCAAAAGGTCGTCCCCTTGCAGGCCAGAACATAATCGTTCGGGGCAGGGGAACAAGGGTTGGTTGGAAACCGGCTCGTGATCCTCTGGCCGGAAAGGGAGCAACCCCCGATCTTGCCCGCACGCGGGGACGCACCGTCTCTCCAGGCCGATGCTCCCCAACCGCAACGGCATTCGGATGCGGCGCGGTCAGCCCTTGCCGAGCGGCTGGCCGGGTTTCAGCGCGCCGATCGTGGCGCACCAGTTCCGCCGACGGCCGCCGTCATAGGCATCCACCAGCCCTTCGCGCAGCAGTCGCTGGCCGATATCGGGCTCCGTGGGGCTGGCCAGATCGGCGAGGACGCGGCCGAAATACTTGTCGCCCGAGATGCGGCGCAGCTGCACGAATCCATCGCCCACCAGCTCGCTCATGCGATCGCGCGCATGGCGCGCGGCGGCGCGCTCGGCCTCGCATTCGCCTTTGAGTTCCGGCGCATCGACGCCGCGCAGGCGCACCGCGACCGTCACCGTCTGAAGCGGCCAGATGAAGGCCTCGACCTCCACCGTGTCGCCGTCGCGCACTTTCAGAACGCGCGCATTGACCGGGCCGAGGATTTCGCGAGGCGGCGCCTCTTCATCCGCCGCCAAGGCGGGCGAGAGGCCGAGAAGAAGGAAAAGGCAGAACAGTCGCATGGCAGCGTTCCTACTCCGCAAAGATTAAATTCCTATTCCGCGCTTATGGCAAGAGTCTGGTCACGGAACGCAGACCGAGGGGGGCAAGGCCATCGTCGCCTCCAGGCAACGGTTGGGCGCGCAAAGGGATGCGACGTCGGCAGCGAGCGCGCGCCTGCGGCGGCCTTGGCCGCGATCCGAGGACGGGCGTGCGGCGGCTGGGCAAACCCGCCGCCTCAAACCCGTGCGGTCAGAAGTCGGAGATGATGCCGTTCTTTTCCCAGTCGCCGTAGCGGGCAGGCTCGGGGCCGTTGCGCCCGTTCACCTCGGGCGGCAGGTCGCCCTGCGCCAGCTTTTCCGCCTCGCCGGCCGCGCGGCGCGCTTGCGCCTCCGCCAGGGCGCGCTGGGCGGCGGGCGATAGAATGCGGGCCTCTTTCGGTGCTCCGTTTTCCGCTTCGCTCATGGCAGGGTCCTTTCCGGTCTTCCGAGTGGCGGCGTGTCAGCCGGCCCGCTTTGTTGACGCGAACGAGGTGCGCGCCCACATCTTCTACGGCAGATCGGTCGAAACGGCGCCGACCGCAAGCCCTCCCGCGTGTCGCCCGCGCCGAGCAAGGACGCATCGACCCATGAACCAGATCAAGACGGCCATGCTGCTTGCCGGGATGACCGCCCTTTTCATGGGGGTCGGTTTTCTCCTAGGCGGGCGCGGCGGCATGATGATCGCCTTCCTCTTCGCCCTCGGCACCAATCTCTTCTCCTACTGGAACGCCGACAGGCTGGTCCTGCGCATGTACAACGCGCATGAGGTGGACGAGCGCACGGCGCCCGACTTCTACCATATGGTGGCCTCGCTCGCCGCCCGCGCCGGCCTGCCCATGCCGCGCGTCTACCTCATCGAGAACGACCAGCCGAACGCGTTTGCCACCGGCCGCAACCCGCAGAACGCCGCCGTTGCCGCGACCACCGGCCTTCTCAACCGCCTGACGCCGGACGAGGTGGCGGGCGTCATGGCCCATGAACTCGCCCATGTGCAGAACCGCGACACGCTGACCATGACGATCACCGCGACGCTGGCCGGCGCGATCTCCATGCTCGGCAATTTCGCCTTCTTCTTCGGCGGCCACCGCGAGAACAACAATCCGCTGGGGCTGATCGGCATTCTGGTCGCGACGCTGGTCGCGCCCTTTGCGGCGATGATCGTGCAGATGGCGATCTCCCGCACGCGCGAATATTCGGCCGACCGGCGTGGCGCGGAAATCTGCGGCGACCCGCGCGCTCTGGCCTCCGCGCTCGCCAAGATCGCAGGCTCGGCCGGCCATACGGTGAACATGGAGGCCGAGCGCAATCCCGCGACCGCGCATATGTTCATCATCAACCCGCTGAACGGCCAGCGGATGGACAGTCTCTTCTCGACGCATCCCGACACGCAGAACCGCATCGATGCGCTTCTGTCGATGGAGGGCGAGGGCGGGGGCTCTTTCCTTCCTCCCCACATGGGTGTGCCCCCTCGCATGGGCGCGCAGCCGCCTCGCCAAGGCCCTTGGGGCGGTGGTTCCGTACCGCCGAGCGGGCCGGGGCGTTCGGATCGAGGCAAGCGTGGGCCGTGGGGATAGGCGACGCGCCGACTCCCATCGACGCGTGGACAGTTCCAGCCGAGCGAAGGAGCCGTCATGCGGATCAACCGCCGCCATCTGATCCTCGGCGCGACGGGCCTTCTATGCTCGCCTATGGTCGCGCGGGCGAGGGACCGGATGGAACCAAGCGAGGCCTCTGACATCCTCCCGCTCTGGCCGGATCGCCCGCCGGGCGGCGGCGGGCCGAGCGGCCCCGTCGAGGTGAGCGACAAGGGCGCGATCCACAACATCGCGGTGCCGGCGCTCGAACTCTATCGGCCGGAGCGGGCGAACGGCATGGCCGTGCTGGTCGCGGCGGGCGGCGGTTACAAGCGCATTCAGATGGAAAGCGAGGCGCGGCCGGCGGCACGCTGGCTGGCGGCGCGCGGTGTCACGGCCTTCGTCCTGCGCTATCGCCTGCCCGGTGAGGGCTGGACCAACGGGCCGCTTGCGCCCTTGCAGGATGCACAGCGCGCCCTGCGTCTTGTCGCGGGCTCGGCCGGGCGGCTGAAACTCGATGTCGCCAGGATCGGCGTTCTCGGCTTTTCGGCCGGCGGGCATCTTCTGGGGCTTGCCGCCACGCGCTCGGCCTTCGCCTCCTATGCGCCCGTGGATGGGCTGGACAGCGGCTCGGCGCGACCGGCACGCGCGGCGCTGATCTATCCCGTGGTGACGCTGCTGCCGCCCTATAATCACACGTCCACGCGTGTCCAACTGGTCGGGCATCCTCCAACACGGGCGATGAGCGCGGACTGGTCGGTCGAAACGCATGTGCGCGCCCGCTGCCCGCCCTTGTTTCTGGTTCAGGCCGAGGACGATCCGATCTCCGACATCGCCAACACCGCGCTTCTGGAGCGGGCCGCCCGAGAGGCTGATGTCCCGGTGGAGCGGCATGTTCTGCCGAGCGGCGGCCATGGGTTCGGCCTGGGGCGACCCGGCGCACCGAGCGCCGAGTGGCCGGATTGGTACGCCGCCTGGGCGGGGCGCGCTTGAGGGCTCAAACCTCCGGCTGGCGCGTGGGCGCGAGGCGCAAGACCATCGCGCCCAGAAGACCGGAGAGGAGCGAGCCCATGAGCACGCCGAGCTTCACTTCGTCCTGCAGGAGAGGCGAGGTCGGGAAGGCGAGAAGGCCGATGAAGAGGCTCATGGTGAAGCCGATGCCGCACAGAAGCGACACGCCATAGACCTGCCTCCAGCTCGCTCGCTCCGGCAGGCTCGCCCAGCGCAGGCGAATGGCGAGGAGCGCCATGCCGAAGACGCCGATCTGCTTGCCGAAGAACAGCCCCGCCGCGATGCCGAGCGGCACCGGGTCGCTGAGCGCCGACAGCGAGAAGCCGGCAAAGGACACGCCGGCATTGGCGAAACCGAAGACCGGCACGATCAGGAAGGCGACCCAGGGCTGGATGGCATGTTCCAGCTTCAGGAGCGGGGGCTCCGCCTCCTGCAGGCCGGGCTCGGGCACGACGAGCGGAATGGTGAGCGCCAGCACGACGCCGGCCAGCGTCGCATGAATGCCGGACAGGAAGACCAGAACCCAGAGCACGAGGCCGAGCGTGAGATAGGGCCAGAGCGCCAGGACGCCGCGCCGGTTGAGAAGCGCCAGCACGAGAACCACGAGCGCCGCCCCGGCAAGCGCCAGGAGGTTGAGGCCGGACGTGTAGAAGAACGCGATGATGAGCACGGCGCCGAGATCGTCGATGATCGCGAGCGCGGCGAGAAACACTTTCAGCGACACGGGCACGCGCGGTCCCAGCAGCGACAGGACGCCGAGCGCGAAGGCGATGTCGGTGGCCGAGGGAATGGCCCAGCCGCCCCGGCTTTCGGGTGAGGCGATGTTGAAGGCAAGATAGAAGAGCGCCGGCACGGCCATGCCGCCGAGCGCGGCCAGTCCGGGCAGAATACGCGCCTGCCAAGTGGCGAGCTGCCCGCCCACGACCTCGCGCTTGATCTCCAGCCCGACCATCAGGAAAAAGACCGCCATCAGCGCGTCGTTAATCCAATGCAGGAGAGAGAGCGGGCCGACATAGGCATGGAGCGCGGCGAAATAGCCGGGCGCGAGCGGCGAATTGGCAACGATCAGCGCGAGCGCAGCGGCCGCCATGAGAACCAGCCCGCCCGAGGCTTCGCTGGCGATGAAACGGCGCAGAAAGCCCGAGGGGCGCTGGCTGCGGATCGAGATGGGATCGTGCGAGGACATGGCTTCGCCCTCCCTCCTTTTCGAAAAGGTTTCGCTTTTCTCCGTCGGTTTAGGGAAGCCCCAGGGCGCACGCAGCACACGCCCTCGATGGGCAAGATAGGCAATCGGGTGCCGGAAGGCGAGACCTGCGGGGTGGCCTGCCTCGTCACGCTCCGGTGTTCCGGTGCGGGCACGGCGATGGCGTCGGCGGCCTAGAACCGGGTGTCGAACCTGCCGGGTCGGCTCGTCGCCGGTGTCTGCTGCGGGGCGTCGTTGCCCGCCGCTGGACTCCACGCGGCATTGGCGTCGCTCTCCGGGCAAGCTACTGGTCTCGCCCGTTCTGCCGCAGCGTCACCGGCAGCGGAAAACCCTCGGTCGCTCCTTTGCCGCGAGGTTATGTCCCGGCTCCTGGTTGAGGCTGGTGCGGGATGACGCATCGCAAGCGGATGCCGGGGCCTTGGCTCGACTCCCCCGCTCGTCCTGAAACCGGGTCAGCGGCTTCGGCGACGCTTGGACTCCGAACCGGTCCACCGCCCTTTTCCGTGGCGGCGGCAAGAGCGGACGCAGGGAGATGATGGGACATCGGGTCCAAGGCCAAAGTGTGCCACACCGTCCGATGGTTCGGGGGCGAGCAGCCCGAAACGGAAGATGAGCGCTGCGACCCGCAGTGTCGATCAGCCTCAGTGCGACGAACCGCCGTGAACCTGACCGACATCGGCAGTCTTGGCCGATCGTCCCGTTTCAGAGCCTTTTTCCCGGTCGGCCCGGCGCGAGACGGCTTTCCCGTCCGTCGCAACCGTCAGTCGGCCTCGCCCAGAAGCGCTGGCGTATCGGCCGCGCCCATGGCCTTGGCGGCGCCGAGCGCGGTGAGGCCTTCGGGGGTGCGGCGGGCAGGGTCGGCTCCGTGGTCGAGGAAAAGGCGCACCATGTCGGTGCGGTTGAACATGGCGGCCATCATCAGGGCCGTGCGCCCATCCGGCCCGGCCGCATCCACCGCCGCGCCGCCATTGAGGAGCGCGCGCGCCGTCACCGTGTCGCCCTTGAAGGCGGTGCCGGCGAGCGGCGTCTGGCCGCGATCGTTGACGCGGTCGGGATCGGCCCCGTGTTTCAGGAGAAGCTCGCTCGCCTGCGTGTGCCCGTGATAGCTCGCCAGCATCAGGAGCGTGTCGCCCTTGTCGTTGGAGAGGTTGGGCGGCAGGCCACGCTCCAGCGCCATCTGGAGAAAGCCCGTGTCGCCCTCGCGCGCGGCCTGGAAGACCCGCGCCGCCAGCGCCAGCGTGTCTTCGTCGAACGACTGATCCATGCCTATTCTTTCCGATGGTTCGATGCCCGGCTTGCGCCTGCGCGGCCGAGCGGTTTCCGGGAGATAGCGCGCCTTTGGAACCGGGGACAGAACCCCTCGGGTCGGCGGACCGGGTCTCGTTCCCGCCGGGCATCGTTGCCGGTGCTCATCCATGCGCTGCAGGACCTGCGCCCGG
>NZ_LDQA01000068.1 GCF_001475935.1 Aureimonas ureilytica | reverse complement strand
GCCAGATCGGCCGGGTCGCTTGCGACCTTACGCTCCAGGCAGACCCGACTCGTCTCGTCCAGAATGCAGACACTCGTCTCTTTTACCGAGACGTCCAAACCCGCATAGTGCCTCATGCCGCGCTTCCCTCTCTGATGCCTGTGGCTGGGATCCGATCCAGACCACGTTATCCATCAGCTCGAAGCGCAGCACCTCCACCCGTCACAGCAGCGAAAAACAGGGCGCCAAAGCCGAATACCCCATCTGTTGCGAATAGCGGAACGGGACGCGTTGATCCCGTTCTGTTCCATCTTTAGGTCTATAAAGACCTGAAACGAACAAGTTGCAGGAGCTCGCGATGAAACGCTGCTTCGCTCGTCCGTAGACCGGAGCCTACTGATAAGAGGTATTAGATCTCGAAAGCTATGCTAGCGTTTCTTCACGGTCCTCGCTTACCTCAGCATCGGCTTGGGTCTTTCCTTCATCCCGCGCGCGCTGGATGGTCTGCCGGCTGACGCCTTAGTCGCGTGAGAGCTTCGACACCGAAACCCCCTCCCCCAGCTTCTCGCGGACCACCTGCTTCTGTGCATCCGTCAGGCTGCGCGGACGCCCCAGCACCTTGCCCTGTTCCGTCGCCCGGATCAGGCCTGCATGGGTGCGCTCGATCAGGAGATCGCGCTCGAACTCGGCGACCGCGTTGATGACGCTCATCGTCATGCGGCCCGTCGAGCTGGTAAGGTCCACACCGCCCAGGGCCAGGCAATGAACTTTCACGCCCATCTCGGCCAACGTCTCGACCGGGGTCTGTTGCGAATAATCATTGGGGATGAGAGTTTCGGTGCCGAAGGCTGCTACAGTCGGGGGCGTGAGGCAGGAGTTTGACGTTCAAAGGCCGGCACTTCGCACCCGACATCATCCTGCTTTGCCTGCGCTGGTACTGCCGATACGCGCTGAGCTACCGCGACCTCGAGGAGATGATGGCCGAGCGCCACCTCTCGGTGGATCACACGACAATCTATCGATGGTTTCAGCAATACGCGCCCGAGCTCGACCGTCGCGTTCAGTGGTGCAAACCCCTGCAGACCAAGACCTGGTACGTCGATGAGACCTATGTGAAGGTTCGTGACGAATGGATGTATCTGTATCGGGCGATCGGCGACGAGACGCTCGACTTCTGTCTTTCCCAGACCCGCACGACGAAGGCCGACAAGCAGTTTCTCAGCAAAGCCTTGAACCGCTCGCCACACCAGCGCCCGTCCGTCATCTCGACCGACAAGAACCAATTCTATAACGAGGCGATCGCCTCGCTACGCAAGGAAGGACGCCTGTCGCCGACCTGCCAGCATCGGTAGGTGAAATTCCTCAATAACAGGCTGGAGTCCGACCACGGGAAACTGAAGCAGCGGATCCGCCCGGTGCGAGGGTTCAAGTCGCGCAAGACGGCGCACAACGCCATTCGCGGATTCGAGGTCATGCGGATGTTCCGCAAGGGCCAGTTCCGCTCGATGGTCGATAGCCTCGCTGGAGGATCGGAGGCCCGCTACATCGGACGGCTGTTCCAAGTCTTCATCGCCTGAGAAAAGAACAGAACAGGATCATTGCAACCAAATCGCCTATTCGCAACAGATGGGGTATTCGGCTTTGGCGCCCTGTTCTTCGCTGCTGTGACGGGTGGAGGTGCTGCGCTTCGAGCTGATGGATAACGTGGTCTGGATCGGATCCCAGCCACAGGCATCAGCGAGGGAAGCGCAGCATGCGGTACTATGCGGGTTTGGACGTCTCGGTAAAAGAGACGAGTGTCTGCATTCTGGACGAGACGGGTCGGGTCTGCCTGGAGCGCAAGGTGGCGAGCGACCCGGCCGATCTGGCTCTGGTTGCTCAGGACCCGCCATGGCCGCTGTCCCGGGTCGGGACCGTCTACTCTCAACACAT
>NZ_LDQA01000067.1 GCF_001475935.1 Aureimonas ureilytica | reverse complement strand
GCCCCGAGGGCCGCACCCCTCGCCCCGCACAAAGCCCGGAGCCCGAGCGCGCCGGTCTGCCCGCTCGCCGCACGGCGGCCCGGCTGCTCGCCGCCGTGGTGGACACCAAGACCTCGGCCGACGGGCTGACCGATCGCAAGGGCGGCCATCCCGATTTTCTGAAACTCCCCGCGCGCGATCAGGGCCTGGTGCGGGCCATCCTTCTAACGGCGCTGCGTCGGCGCGGCTCGATCGAGGCGATCGTCTCCTCCTGCCTCGACCGGCCGCTGCCGAGCCGCGCGGCGCATCTGCGCCATATCCTGCATGTGGGCGCGGCGCAGATCCTGCATCTCGACGTGCCCGATTCCGCTGCCGTCGATCTGGCCGTCGCCCATGCCTCCGTCGATCCGCGCACCGAGCGCTTCAGCGGGCTCGTGAATGCCGTGCTGCGGCGCATCGCGCGCGAGAAGGACGCCTTTGCCGCCCGCTTCGACGATCCGCGCCTCGACTGCCCGCCCTGGCTCTGGGCGCGGCTGGAGGCGGCCTATGGCGAGGCCGTGGCGCTCGACATCGTGTCCATGCATCGCCTGCCCGCGCCGCTCGACTTCACCGCCAAGAGCGACCCCGCCGCCGTTGGCGCCATGCTGGGCGGCGAGCTTCTGCCCTTCGGCACGATCCGCCGCGCGCCGGGCGAGGAGGCGGTGAGCGATCTCCCCGGTTTCGAAACGGGCGAATGGTGGGTGCAGGACGCCGCCGCCAGCCTGCCGGCGCGGCTGATGGGCGATGTCAGGGCCAAGCGCGTCGCCGATCTGTGCGCCGCGCCGGGCGGCAAGACGGCGCAGCTCGCGGCGGCCGGCGCCCATGTGACGGCGGTCGAGATTTCGCCCTCGCGCTTGCGCCGGTTGAAGGAGAATTTCGCGCGGCTGAAGCTGGAGGCGGAGTTCGTCGGCAGCGATCTCATGCGCTTCGAGCCCGAGACGCCCTTCGACGCTGTGCTGCTCGACGCGCCTTGCTCGTCCACCGGCACGATCCGCCGCCATCCCGACGTCGCCTATACCAAGGATGACGAAGAAGTGCGCAAGCTCGCCGAGGTGCAGGCGCGGCTTCTCGGCCGGGCCGCCGATCTCGTGGCGCGCGGCGGAATGCTCCTGTTTTCCAACTGCTCGCTCGACCCGATCGAGGGTGAAGAGTTGATGCGGGCCTTCCTGGTTTCGCGCACGGACTTCCATGTCGAGCCCGTGCGCCCCGAAGAGGTGCCGGGTCTGGAGGATGCGATCTCGCCGGAGGGCTATCTGCGCACGACGCCCGCCATGCTCCGGCGCGAAACGCCCGAGCATTCCGGCCTCGACGGCTTCTTCGCCGCCCGGCTGCGCCGCGCCAGCTGACGTCTGGCGGCATCAGCGCTTGGGAAGAGCCCGGTCCAGTGGGCTCCGGACCCCGTCTCCAGACGGCTGAAACGGCGTCTTGCGGCGCAAGCCGACGCCGAGCGGCTCGGGCTGGCCTTTGCGCGGGCCAGCCGATCCCCGCGATCGCACCCGGCGCTGCGTCCGCTGGCCCGAAGGACCGATCCCCATGGCGGGCCTGTCTCGGGATGCGCGGTTGCTTTTGGAGCGCGCAAGCTGGCCCCGGCCTGACCCGATCCTGACACCGGGTGGGGAAACACGGGGGCGGATCACCGGCGAACAGGCATGGGCGGACCGTCCCGTCCCAGTTTCCAGATCGACGCTCAGGCGCCATTAGCGCCCTGTTAACCCTGATTGCGGAAAACTCGTGGCAAGAGGGGCTGCGAGAGGAACCGATCCGGTTTCGCCTCGCGCGTCCCGGATCGGTGCACAGGGCCGGCTTTGTCGGTCGGGGGACTTGCGATGACGACGGGATTTGTCGATGAGCCACGCCTTGCGGGGCTGATGGTCCGCGAGACGCTTCGCCGCCTGCGCGGCGTGGCTCCGGCCATGACGGCGTTTTCGCCCGTCGCGCGCCGCGCCGGGCGACTGGTCGCGGTGCCCGCGGACCTGCGCCGGGGCGAGGCCTCGCTGGTCGAAAGCTTCTATATCGGGCGTCTGCCGCTGGCCGGGCATATCGTGGATTTCGGCACGACCTCGCCCTTCGTTCTGCGCACCGCGCCCCGCAGCTGGACGGGGGACCTGCACGGTTTCGGCTGGCTGCGCCATTTCACCGAGGCGGGAGACGCGCTCGCCGCCGAGCAGGCGCGCGTTCTGGTCGGCGACTGGATGCGCTTCGAGCGCAGCGTCCTGCCGCGTCAGGCCTTCGACCATGACGTGGTGGCGCGCCGTATCATCAGCTGGCTGTCACATGCGCCGATCATCCTGGCGCAGGCCGACACCGCCTTCGTCCAGCGCTTCGAAACCTCGCTGGCGCGCCAGACGCGCCGCCTCGCCCGCGCCGCCTCCGCCGCGCCCGACGGCTTGCCGCGCCTTCGCGCGCGGATTGCGCTGGCCTTCGCCGCCCTTTGCCAGCCGAGCCGGCGCTACCATGTGCGCTGGGCCGCCAAGTTCCTGGGCGAGGAGCTGGATCGCCAGCTTTACGCCGATGGCGGCCATATCTCGCGCAACCCGGCGGCGATCCCGGCGCTGCTGGCCGATCTCCTGCCGCTGCGCCAGCTCTTCGCCCATCGCAACCAAGCCATGCCGCGCGCCCTGTTCAGCGCGATGGACCGCCTGTTCCTGGCGCTGCGCTTCTTCCAGCATGGCGACGGGGCGCTGGCGCTGTTCAACGGTATGGGCCTGTCGGATCGGGCCATGGCGCTGGCGCTCCTGCGTTATGACGAAACGCTGGGCGAGCCGGTTTCGGCGCTGCGCCAGTCCGGCTACCAGCGCCTGTCGGCCGGCGGCACCACGCTTCTGGCCGATACCGGCGTGCCGCCCGCGCCCGCCGTCGCGGGCGAGGCTCATGCCGGCACGCTGGCCTTCGAATTCTCCTCCGGCCGCCATCGCATGGTGATCAATTGCGGCGCGACGGCGCGCGCCGAAGACGCTGGCCGTCGCCTGTCGCGCAACACGGCGGCGCATTCGACCCTCGTTCTCGCCGACCATTCGTCCTCGCGCTTTGCCAAGTCGCCCGTGGTGGATCGCTATCTCGGCGTGCCGCTTCTGCCGGGGCCGACCCGCGTGCCCGTGACGCGCGAGGACACCGGCGAGGGACAGTTGCTCACCGCCGCCCATGACGGTTACCGCCTGCCCTTCGGCTTCGTCCACGAGCGGCAGATTCATCTGTCGCGCGACGGCGGGCGAATCGAGGGTGTGGATCGGCTTCTGCCGTCCACCGGGCGCGCGACCCGCGCCGCCAGCGAAGAGCCGCTGGGCCTTCTGCGCTTCCATCTCCACCCGGACGTGGTGGCCGACGAGACGCGGACCGGCATCCGCCTGTCCCATGGTGGCGAGGTCTGGTGGTTCTACGGCGAGGTCATGCCCCGGCTGGAGGACTCGATCTTCTTCGCCGATGCGAGCGGCGCTCGGCCGACCTTGCAAATCACGATGGTGTTCGATCCCACCGAGCGCACGCAGCTCGGCTGGTGCTTCGAGCGGCAGAACTGACCATCAGCGGCTGACAATCGGGAACAGCCGACCTATCTGACGAGCCTTCAACGCATCCGCACTCCCGGAGGGGCCAAGCGGATGCCGTTCGGGAGCCGTCCATGTCTCGCCTTGTCCTTTTATCGGCGCTTCTCTGCGCGAGCCTTGCCGGCTGCGCAGGCATGAATCGCGCCGTGGCCGTTCTGCCCAACACGCTGGACGACCTCGGCCGGCGCACCGAGCCCCTGCGCGCGGGCCGGCAGCCAGGCGACGAGGCCCTGGCCGCCACCAGGCGCTGAAACCCCGCGCACTATCGCTAACCGTGTGGTGTAAGCCGGCTTATCTCTGAAGCCGCCGCTGAAGCGCGGCGGTGGCCGTCACGACCGCGATCGAGATCTGCTCCGGCAGCGCGTCCAGCGCGAACCAGTCGAACCGTTCGTGCTTGTCGGGCTCAACGAGGCGGGGCTCGCCCTGCCATTCCTGTGCGACATAGACCGGCGAAACCCAATGCTGGCCTGCCTCGGGGTCGATCAGGTCCGCGACGCAGAGAAGCTCGAGCGGCCCGACCTCGATCCCCAGTTCCTCCAGCGTTTCGCGCCGCGCTGCCGCTTCCGTCGGCTCGTACGGATCGACTTTGCCGCCCGGAAAGCTCCAGGTGCTGGCCTCGGGCGCGCGCCGCCGCCGAACCAGAAGAAGCCGTTCGTCACGCCAGAGCGCGATCCCGCAGCCGAGCCTTGGTTCCGGTGTCATGCCCTTCTCCATCTCCCGCATGGCGCAGCAAGTTGCATCATCCGTCTTATGTAACGACCCGTCGCTCGACAACACCCCAAGGAGGAGGGGAATCGCGTCGATTGGATTTCTCGACAATACGAAACATCAAGATTCAAGGCGTAAAGTGCCATTGCCGCTACGTTTATAAGGTTAGCTTGCAATGTTGAGCCGTTTTCGGAAAAATAAGGTCAAGCAACTCGCCGAGCGGGTGGCCGACCTGGAGCAGCGTCTTCATCTATTGGACGAAGATTGCGGTGTCGGTCTTTGGGACGCGGTGATCGTCGACGGCGATCCCGGCTCACCGAACAGCCGCTGGTCCTGGTCGATGGAGTTTCGCCGTCTTCTGGGTTTCACCACCGTCGAAGAATTTCCCAACGTGCTGCAAGCCTGGATGGACCGTGTCCATCCAGAGGATGGGTCCTATGTGTTTGGCGCCTTCGGCGACTTCATGATGGATAAGACGGGCAAGACGGAATATAAAGTCGAGTACCGCATTCGCATGAAGGACGGCAGCTATCGCTGGGTCGCGGCTGTGGGTGGTTGTCTGCGGGATTCGCAGGGCAACCCGATCCGCACCTGCGGCGCGGTGCGCGACATCCACTCCCAGAAGCTGGTGGAGGAACAGCAGGCCCAGATGCAGGCCTCGCAGTCCAACGCCACGGTCGCGGCCTCGACCGCCATGGAAGAGATGGCCGCCAATATCGCTCAGAACGCCGACAACGCGACGCAGACCGACCGGATCGCCCAGCATGCCGCCGAGAGCGCGTTGCGCACCGGGAAGACCGTGGCGGAAGCCGTGACGGCGATGCGGGTTATTGCCGACAAGATTCGTGTGGTGCAGGAAATCGCGCGCCAGACCGACCTTCTGGCGCTGAACGCGGCCATCGAGGCCGCGCGCGCCGGCACGCACGGCAAGGGCTTCGCGGTGGTCGCCTCCGAGGTGCGCAAGCTCGCCGAGCGCTCGCAGCATGCCGCGGCCGAGATCAGCGCGCTGTCGGCCTCCACGGTGACGATCTCCGAGCAGGCCGGCGACATGCTGAAGTCGCTGATGCCCGACATCGAGCGGACGTCCGAACTGGTGCGCGAGATTTCCTCCGCATGCCGCGAGCAGAGCGTCGGCGCGCAGCAGATCAACGAGGCGCTCCACGCCCTCGACCGGCACAATCTGGCGGCGGACGAAGCGAACCGTGGCGCAAGCGGCGCTCGTATTCGTCTGGTTGCGTAAGCGCTACGGGACGCAGCCTTCTCAGCTTCGAACCCTTGCGGATCGAAAGGCCGAAGGCCGTTCTCCCTTCTCCATTTGATGGGGCGGGGTCAAATCGATGGTTCGTGAGAGGGCTCGGCGTTTGACGCGTCGGGCCCTTTTCGCGTTGCGGCTCCAGTAGCGCGCCTCGCGGTAGAAAATGCTGCGCCTAATGTATGTATTAATTACTATTATGGCCGACTGAATATGGAAAGGTGGCAGCGCTCGTCAATATCGTGGCAGAAAAAGAACGAAACGCTGCGCGCCAGAGCTTTCTAGCGCGGCTTTATGAACAACCGTTGCACGAATTAACCGATATTTCAGCATAACACGGAGATATTATAGTTCAGAAGGTTGGGGATCGGTATGCGCGCGACGATAAAGTTGAAGCTTGGGGCCAGCTTTGGCGTCATTCTCGCGATGATGGGCACGGCCGGCTATTTCGGTGTGGCGTCGTTGCGCTCGGCCAATGACACGATGGAAAGCTTCGTCAACCGGCCGTTCGCGCAGAACAAGCGCCTCGCCAATATCATGAGGCAAACCGAAAGCGTCGGTCGCTCGATCGGCGCCCTCTCCTATGAAACCGACGACAGGCTGCGCGCCGCGTTGCGGGACGACAGCGAAGCCCAGATCGGCGCCACGATCGAGGAGCTGAAAGCCTATCGCGCCCAGATCGCCGCGGGCGACACCAAGGCTCTGGCGCAGGCCGCCACGCTGATCGAAGGCTGGCAGCATCTGCACCCGGTGCTTCTCGAAACGGTTGGGCTTCTCGACCAGAATAGTGCCATCAAGGCCGACGAGATCGTCCACATGCAGATCATGCCGACGCTGGATCGTCTGCAGGAAAGCCTGGGTGGTGTTCGGGAACGCCTGATCAAGGTCAATGCGAATGTCGGTGTGCGCGATCAACTGTCGAACCTGCGCACCATCCTTCCCATGTTGGCCCTCATCGTGTCCGATGCTGCAAACCGCGTCGATGCGCAGACGATGGTTCATCTGAAGCAGCAAATCGACACGTTGCTCGGTCAAGCCGACCAAGGATTTGCGACCCTTTCCACAAGTCTGGGAACGGGGCCCGCAGGGGCGCTGATGAGCGAGAGCCTGGGAGAATGGGGTAAGCTGCGCCCCCTGCTCCAGCAGACCTTTGCCTTGGGCGAGGCGGACCGCACGGTTCAGGCCGCCGCCCTTCTGGCGAGCGGCGTGCGCCCGGCCCTGAACCAGCTCACCGAACAAGCCCAGGCTTTGTCGCAATACGAAGCCGGTGTGGCGAACCAGCTCGCCCAGGAGACGCGCGAAACCTATCTGACGACCCGCACGATTCTGATGGGTGTCGTCGGCGCTTCGCTGGCTCTGGGCCTTGGGGCGGCCGTGTGGATGTCGCTGTCGATCTCGCGGCGGCTGGCGAGCGCGGCCAAACTGTCCAACGACATCGCCGACGGCGATCTGACGCAGGTCGCGGACGCGAAGGGCTCGGACGAGATCGGCGATCTCCTGCGCGCCATGAACCGCATGAGCGCCAAACTGTCCGAGATCATGAGCGAGGTCGTCGCCTCGTCCGGCCATGTGGCCACGGGCTCGGCACAGTCGGCGATCACGGCCGAGCGCCTGTCCTCGGGCGCCGCAGAACAAGCCGCGGCCTCGGAAGAGGCCTCCGCCGCCATCGAGCAGATGACCGCCAATGTGCGCCAGAACGCCGACAACGCCTCGACCACGGAGCGGATCGCCACGCAGGTCGCCGTCAGCGGCGAGCAGGCGGGCGCGGCGGTCGCCGCCTCGCTGGAGGCCATGCGCGTCATCTCCGAAAAGATCGCGGTGATTCAGGAGATCGCGCGCCAGACCGACCTTCTGGCACTGAATGCAGCCATCGAAGCCGCCCGCGCCGGCCAGCACGGCAAGGGCTTCGCGGTGGTCGCGTCCGAAGTGCGTAAGCTCGCCGAGCGCTCCCAGCAGGCAGCCTCCGAGATCAGCCAATTGTCGGCCGATACGCTTCTCACCTCGCAGGAGGCGGGGCGCATGTTGCAGGCGCTCGTGCCTGATATCCGCCGAACGGCCGACCTCGTGTCGGAGATTTCCGCCGCCTGCCGGGAGCAGACGATCGGCACCGAACAGATCAACCAGGCGATCCAGCAGCTGGATCAGGTCACGCAGGCCAATGCCGGCGCGGCCGGCGAAATGTCGGCGACATCGGCGCAGCTTTCGGCCGAGGCGCAACGACTGGCGCAAAGCTCGGCCGCCTTCCGCCTGCGCGCCGGCGCGGCGCGCCCGCCCGTGGTCGCGCCGGCCCGCCAGGAGACCGTACGGGGGCTCCAGGACCGGATCCAGACCCTGCGCAGCCAGCACGCGGCGAACGAGGGCGCCAAGCCCGCCCGTCCCGTCAAGTCAGTCGCGGCCCCCAAGGCCCAGGTTCCCGACGAAATGACGGGCTTCGAGGGCGAGGCGAAGGGGTTCGACCTCGAACTGGACGACAAGGCTTCGTTCGAGCGCCTGAGCGCCTGAGAGCTCAAGGCGCGGTGCCGGCCACCGCGCCGCTGAATGGAACGCGAACGGTCGTAAGGGAAGATTGCGTTATTCGAGACAGGGCGCTCCGAATCTTACGGCACCAAAAGATGAGTCCGATTCACGAATAATTCAACGCCGTATCTCATGATCTTTTTCTTCGGTAAGGTGGGTCTGGCGATGCGTACATCGATCAAGTTGAAGCTTGGCGTGAGTTTCGGCGTGGTGCTCTTGCTGATGGGGGTCGCGGGCTACGAGGGCGTCGCGGCGCTTGGCTCCGCCAACCAAACGATGAAAAACTTCGTGGACCATCCGTTCGCCCAATCTCGCCGGCTGGCCAATGTCGTGGCCGAGACCGAGGCGGTCGGCCGTTCCATGGCGGCTTTGGCTCTGGTCGATACCGAGGACGCGCGAAGCCAGCTGCGCGGTGCGATCACAGGCAAGATCGACGCCACATTGAAGGAATTGCAGGCTTACCGCGATGGCATCACGCCCAGCCATCTGGAGGCGATCGCCAAGGCGACGGCGCTGATCGAAAGCTGGCAAGCCATCACGCCCTTGTTCCAGTCCATCGACGCTCTTCTGGAACAGAACACGATCGTTCAGGCTGAGGAGATCAACCGAACCCAGATCGCTCCCCTTTTCAAACGGCTGACGGGCGAACTGCATTCCCTGCAAGAAACGCTGGCGGCCGCCAATGCGACCGGTCCGCTTCGCAACGCGGTATCGGAGTTACGATCGGCTCTGCCGACCCTGGTGGTCTATGTGGAGCGGGCGGGCAAACGTCCCGACCCGCAGGCCGAAGCGTCGTTGAGGACGGACTATGCCACGCTGATGGAAAGCGCCGGTCGAAACTTCACGGTCCTTGCGGCCGCAAGCGACCCCGCTTCGATGATCGTGCCGGCCAAGGCGGCGGTCGCGGACTGGAACTCCTTGCGGGAATCCTTGGACCAGGCTTTCGTGGCGGGCCTCGGCGATCGATCTCAGGCAGGTGTTGGCCTGATGCTGAGCAAGATGCGGCCCGCACTTCTGCAACTGACGACAAATGCCCGCGAGCTTCTGACCCATGAGACGGCGTTTGCCGACAAGCTCGCCGCCGACACCGATCAGACCTACGTTTCCGCACGCGCCGTCATGATCGCCACCATCGTGGCCTGCCTCCTGCTGGGCCTCGGAACGGCGGTCTGGATGTCGCTTTCCATTTCGCGTCGGCTGGGCCGTGCCGTCCAATTGACCAACGATATCGCCTCGGGCGATCTCACGCAGACCATCGCTGTCAAGGGCAATGACGAGATCGGCGAACTCCTGCGCGCCATGAACCAGATGAGCGCCAAGCTGTCCGAGATCATGTCGCAGGTCCTGTCCTCCTCCCAACAGGTGGCAGGCGGCGCCCTACAGTCGGCCGCGACGGCGGACCAGATGTCTTCGGGCGCCACGCAGCAGGCCGCCGCATCGGAGCAGGCGTCGGCCGCGATCGAGCAGATGAGCGCCAATGTGCGCCAGAACGGCGACAATGCCGCGACCACCGAGCGGATCGCCACGCAGGTCGCTGAAAGCGGCCAGAAGGCCGGTCAGGCCGTCGGCGCCTCGTTGGAGGCTATGCGCGAAATCGCCGAAAAGATCGCGCTGGTGCAGGAGATCGCGCGCCAGACCGACCTTCTGGCGCTGAACGCGGCCATCGAGGCGGCCCGCGCCGGCCAGCACGGCAAGGGTTTTGCGGTCGTGGCCTCGGAAGTGCGCAAGCTGGCCGAGCGCAGCCAAACGGCGGCGCAGGAGATCGGCCAGCTCTCGGCCCAGACGCTGCTGACCTCGGAAGAAGCAGGGCGGATGTTGAACGCTTTGGTGCCCGACATCCAGAAGACGGCCGATCTCGTGTCCGAGATTTCCGCCGCCTGCCGCGAGCAGACGATCGGCGTGGAGCAGATCAATCAGGCCATCCAGCAGCTCGACCAGGTCACGCAGGGCAATGCGAGCGCCGCCAACGAAATGGCCGCCACCGCGCACCAGCTTTCGGGCGAAGCGCAGCGGCTGACGCAGAACACGAGCTTCTTTCGACTTCGCGCAGGGGCCGAACGCCCCGCCGTGGTCGCCCCGTCCCGCCAGGAAAGCGTGCGCGAGTTGAAGACCCGTATCCAGACCGCGCGCGCGGAGCACGCTCCAGCCGCACCCACGCGGGCCTCGACGCGCCTTCGCGCGAATGCCGCGCCGCCGGTCTCACCGGAGCGCAGCGACGCGGGCTTCGCCCTGGATTTGGACACGGAGGCCGGCTTCGAGCGCATGAGCGCCTGACGCCGGTCAGACCGCCGCGCTGCGGCCCGATGGCGGAGAGGCGGCTTTGGCAGGCCTTTAGCCACGCGCGACCTCGATCGCTCCGGCGGGATCAGCCGCGACGGACCTTTGCCTGGCCACGGCGATAGGCGACTGTTTCAACGCCCGCCGGGCTTCCTTGGCGATGTGGTGTCCTTGAGACCCCGCATTTGAAGCAATCCGGCATCGGCCACATCCGCTGCCGCGCATTCTCACGGAAGCCTCCGCCGACACGCACAAGGATGCTTCGAACCCCGCCCGCAAGCGACAGCGATCCCATGGGTGGCTCGTGCCGTGGGACTTGTAGGCTCACGCCCGTTTCCCGCAGCCTCGCTTGCCGCAAGAGCGGGACGCCCGCTCGAACCCGCCATTCGATGCTCGACCCGATTGACGCTTGCGGTGCGTCCGGATGGTCCACGCCGCCTCTATCGAACAACCCGGCGGCCCGGCGGATTTTCGCGCGCGCATCTTGGCCCGGCTCAGCCGAAACGGACGTGACATCATCGGCGTCGGGCGCTTTGCGGAAGCGAAACACCCATTATCAGACCGTTGCGGGCGAACTGGCTCTGCTAACGCAAGGCGACAAAGCAAGCGCGATCCGGGACAGAACGAAGCGTAGCTTCGCCGGCCATGCGGGGCGGGGCGGTCGCGCGGCACCGCCAACGTTCGCCGGCCGAACGACCGCGCCCCCACCCCGCCGTCTCGACACCCCTTCATCGGCTCGCAACGGGATATCGAACGATGGCCGCGCGGGGAGAGGACGGAATTCGCGCCGAGGCGTTGTTCCCCAGGCGTTTGCGCTCTATGGGGAGGCGATCGTTCCGGGGCTTCTCCCGCGCCCCGCCATCCGCCGCCCCTGCTGCCGGAGTGCCGCCCATGGCCGTCGCCGCCAATCTCTATCCCGCCCCCGATCGCCATCCCGTGCGCCGCGCGCTGCTTTCGGTCTTCGACAAGACCGGGCTCGTGGATCTGGCGCGGGGTCTCGCCTCGCGCGGCGTCGAGCTGATCTCCACCGGCGGCACCCGCGCGGCGATCGAGGCGGCCGGCCTGCCCGTGCGGGACGTCTCCGACATCACCGGCTTTCCCGAGATCATGGACGGGCGCGTGAAGACGCTGCACCCCAGCGTCCACGGCGGGCTTCTGGGCATGCGCGCCGACCCGGCGCATCAGGCGGCCATGGACGAGCACGGCATTTCGGGCATCGACCTTCTCGTGGTCAATCTCTACCCCTTCGCGCAGACCGTCGCCTCGGGCGCCGACAAGGCGGCCATCATCGAGAATATCGACATTGGCGGCCCGGCCATGATCCGCGCCGGCGCCAAGAACCACGCCTATGTCAGCGTTCTCACCGACCCCTCCGACTATGACGGCTTCCTCGCCGCCATGGACGAGAGCAAGGGCGAGGTCGATCTGGAGTTTCGCCGCCGTCTCGCGGGCAAGGCCTATGGCATGACGGCGGCCTATGACGCGGCCGTTTCCTCTTGGTTCGCGGGCGTCATGCAGGATGTCGCCCCGGCGCGCCGCGCCTTTGCCGGCACGCTCGCCTCCTCGCTGCGCTATGGCGAGAACCCGCATCAGAGCGCGGCCTTCTATCTCGACGGCTCCAACCGAGCGGGCGTCGCCACTGCCCGGCAGGTGCAGGGCAAGGAACTCTCCTACAACAATATCAACGACACGGACGCCGCCTTCGAGCTGGTGGCCGAGTTCGACCCCGCCCGCACGGCGGCCGTTGCCATCATCAAGCACGCCAACCCGTGCGGCGTCGCCGAAGGCGGCAGCCTGATCGAGGCCTACACGCGCGCGCTCGCCTGCGACCCCGTGTCGGCCTTCGGCGGCATCGTGGCGCTGAACCGCAAGCTGGATGCGCAGGCGGCGGCCGAGATCGTCAAGGTGTTTACCGAGGTCATCATCGCGCCGGAAGCCGACGAGGAGGCGATCGCGCTCGTCGCCGCCAAGAAGAACCTGCGCCTCCTTCTCACCGGCGGCCTGCCCGACCCGCGCGCGCCGGGACTTCTGGTCAAGTCCGTCGCGGGCGGCCTCCTCGTCCAGAACCGGGATTCCGGCACGGTGGATGCGCTCGATCTCAAGGTCGTCACCAAGCGCAGCCCCAGCGCGCAGGAAATGGCCGATCTCCAGTTCGCCTTCCGCGTCGCCAAGCATGTGAAGTCGAACGCCATCGTCTACGCCAAGGATCTGGCGACGGTCGGCATCGGCGCGGGCCAGATGAGCCGCGTCGATTCCGCCCGCATCGCCGCGCGCAAGGCCGAAGACGCCGCGCAGGCGGCCGGCGGCGAGGTGCTGACGCGCGGCTCGGCCGTCGCCTCCGACGCCTTCTTCCCCTTCGCGGACGGGCTTCTCTCGGCCGTCGCGGCGGGCGCGACGGCGGTGATCCAGCCGGGCGGCTCCATGCGCGATCAGGACGTGATCGACGCCGCCGACGAGCATGGCATCGCCATGGTCTTCACCGGGATGCGCCACTTCCGCCACTAAAGACGAAACCGGGCGAGGCGGCAGCGCCTCGTCCGCGCTCATGTCTGCGTCAGGGGGCAGCGCGCCCTTTCACGATCTGCCGGGGCAGAAGCGCGAGACCCGCGACGAAGAACAGCGCGATCACGGCCATGCCGATGCGCGTGGCGGTGGTCGGGCCGGTCGCGAGGCTGGCGAGCGCTGTCAGCACCGCGACCAGCAGGGGCGCGAGAAAGCCCGTGGCCCGGCCGGCCAGCGCATAGAGGCCGAACCAGCGCGCCGCGTCCTCTGCCGGCACGGCCATGGCGAGCGCCGAGCGCGACGAGGCCTGAACCGGGCCGAAGGCGATGCCGATCAGAAGCCCGTAGAGAAGAAACGCCTTTTCGGCCGGCGCGGCGAAGAGGCCGCTGGCCCCCGCTCCGGGCGCGAAGGCCAGCGTGCCAAACAGGGTCGAGTCCGGCCCGGTCGAGACGATGGCAATGGTGGCCAGCGTCAGCATCGACAGGCCCGTCAGAAGCACGGGGCGGGGGCCGAAGCGCCTGTCGAGAAAGGCCGCGCCCAGGCATCCGAAGCTCGCCGCCACCGCCAGAAGCAGGCCGAACACGCCGCTCTCCGTCACCGTCCAGCCGAAGGTCGCCGCCGCGAAGGCCCCGCCGAGCACCAGCAGCGCGTTGATCCCATCCTGATAGAGCATCCGCGCGGCGATGAAGCGGGCGAGACGCGGATGATCGCGCAGGTCACTGACCAAGGTTCGCCAGAAAGCGCGCACCGCGCCCCCGCTCGCTGGCGCTTTCAAGGCTGCCCGGCGCGGGCGGTCGGGCACGAACAGAAACATCGGCCAGACGAAGGCGACGTACCAGAGCGCGGCGAGTGGCCCGGCCGCGCGCGCGCCCTCGAACTGGGCAGGATCGAGCCCGAACCAGGGCGTGAGGCCGAGCAGCGTCAGGCCGCTTTCAGGATCGCCCGCCAGACCGCCCAGCGTGACCAGAAGCGCCAGAATGCCGCCGACATAGCCGGTGCCCCAGGCGATGTTGGACACGAGCCCGAGCGAGGCGCGGGGCACGAGGCTTGGCAGAAGCGTGTCGTTGAGAACGACCGAGAGTTCGGCCGCGACGCCCGCCAGCACCACCGCGACCGCGACCGGCCACAGCGCCGAGCCGGGTGCGGCCCGCCAGAGCGCGAGGCAGGCGAGAACCTGAACCAGGCCGAGGAGGAGGAGCATGGGTTTGACCGGCCCGCGCCGATCGGCCCATTGGCCGACGACGGGCGAGGCGATGGCGATGCACAGCCCCGTGAGGCTCGCGGCCAGCGCCCAGGTCGATTGGCCCTCCGCCGGATCGCTCGCCAGATGCGCCACGAAATAGGGGCCGAAGACGAAGGTGAGCACCACGGTGAAGAAGGGCTGCGCGGCGAAATCGAAGCCGATCCAGCTCCAGACGGAGAGGCGCTTCAAGGGCGAGGCGGGGGGCTCTGCACCGTCTGAGGCCTGTGCCGGGATCGCGGACGGGGGCTCGGTCATGGCAGGCTCTCGTGAGGACGCAGCGCGACCGGTTTAGCCGAGCCTTGCGGCCTTTCCAAATTGTCATTCGAAAGGCGCGACGAAACGGCTTGTGGAGCCTGAAAATTCGGCCCACAAAGCTCGACCGATCGTCGGTTCGACGCCTGGACGTCCGGGCGCGGCGGTCTTGTGGAGGACGAGATGGCCAAGGGTCAGATGCGCAGCAACAAGGAAACCCGCAAGCCGAAGGCGGACAAGACCAAAAAGGTCGATCCCGTGGCGACCGGCGTTCCCGGCAAGTTCGCCACGCCCCAGAAAGATACCAAGAAATGACCACTGTCGGGCCGGCGGCCGGGGTGCTGCCGGCCCGATCCGTCAGGACGATCGGCTGACGGAATAAGGCATCGCGATCGCCCCGCATGGCATCTCCCGCCGGATGGTATCGTCCATTCGGCAAGCCCCGGCGGGCTTTGACGTCTCATGCGGACCAGAGACCCGCCTGGTGTCGGATGGCCTTGCTCATCTCTCTATGGGCTCAACCGCTTCGACCCGCTGCACCTCCTCGGCCTTGGTTATGGCGCTAGGCCAACCGTCCCCACGTTCTGTCGGGTGGATGGGATAGGACGGGGAAAAACCTGCTCCCGGTCCAAATCAGGCATTCAGGTTTGGGCTGCGGCGTTCGCCGGCAGACGGTCCACCGTCTCACGCCCGTTCCAGCCACGCTCGCGCAAGGCGCGCTGAAGCGGTTGCTCCACAAGGCGATAGGTCAGCCATCCCGTCACGATCGCGGTGGAGATCGCGGCCAGGACCCAGAGGCCGTGCACCAAGGCGGTTCCATCCGCGACGCCGAGGCGGCGTCCGATCTGGCGAAAGCCGGTCAGCACGAAGGGATGGGTGAGGTAAAGCGAATAGGAGGCGTCCCCCATGTCGTGCAGCCACCGGCTGGCGAAGAGGCGCCCTCTGCGCTCGAAGACGAGACCGGCCAACAGGATCAACGCCGCGCCCGATCCGAACCACAGCACGCGCGAGAACCCGTCGCCGCCCCGCCGTTCCATCCCGAGGGCGATGAGGCCGACGCCTGCCAGAAGGCAGAGGATCGCCAACCCGCTCGGCAGCTGCGTGAAACGCTCGGAGCGGAAGGCGGCGCCGATAGCTGCGCCCGCCAGAAACTCCAGGAGGAAAGGATGCGTATAGGTCTGCAACACCGGGCTTTCCGGCGCGCAGAGGGCACCGAGCGCGACGAGGCCGATGATGAGGGCGCAGAGCAAAGGTAGTCTGCGATGGGGCGTCGCCCAAAGCGTCAGCGCGAAATGCGCGTAGAAGAAGATCTCATAGACCAGCGTCCAGCCGATCCTCAGCACCGGCGCATCGAAATGCGCGATCAGCAGGAGCGACAGGATCGCGTGGCCCAGACTGGCCGAGCCATCGATAAAGGCGGACGGTGCGATCACGTAGAGCGCGAGGCTGGAAAGGGTCAGCAGCCAGTAAAGCGGATAGACTCGCAAGAGCCGGTTTCGCAGGAAAGACGCGGGTTGGACCGGGCGGCCGAGCGTGGTGTGCATCATGATGAAACCACTGATGCAGAAGAACAGATCGACGCCGGAATAGCCGAAATTTCTCGGAACGCCCCAAGCATATCCCGCGAGATAGACCTTGGTGTGGAAGTAGACGACCATCAGCGCGGCGATCCCACGCAGATACTGAACGGAGATGATCGTCTTTCCCATCAGGCATCCTGCAATCTATGGATGCATTATCTGTATGATTTTGCAGTCATTGAGGGAAGATGGTGAGGGCTGGAAACTGAACAGAGCGATGTGGCCGTATCAATTCGGCATCAGGAGAGCACTCGAAAGCCAAGTCTTCGCGGCGGATGTTTCTCGCGATTTCGCACGAGCCGCACTTCCCCTTGGGAATGACGAGAGCCTGATCCGCAGGGAAGGGGCGGTGTTCCTGGCTGAGACGCCTTGGAAGGAACGTTAATCAAGGAGGGGCGGACCATCATTCCGGCGGTCGACCGAACTCGGTTTCCAGCAAAAGAAGGGCCGGGCCGTTCCCGAAGGAACGGCCCGGCCCTGTCATCGTCTCAGTGGCCGAGGTCCTGCAAGAGGCCGGCGGCCAGCGTCAGGCGCGAGACGGAGGTTTCGCCGGTGCCGGCGAGGCGCGCCATCTGCTCGCTGGCGTCGCGCAGCGCGTCGCCCTGGCTGGCGAGCCAAGAGCCGACCGGGTCTTCGCCGTTGCCGTTTCGCAGCGCCAGCACCGTCAGGCGGCGGCGCTCGCGGGCGATCTGGCTGGCGGCGCGCTCCAGCGCCAGGGTCTCGTAATAGTCGGTCGGCCGGAGCGTCCCGAGCGCGTTTTCGAGCTGGCCGATGCGCAGGGCATGGGACAGTTCGAACAGAGCGCGCACGACCGCTTCGATCGGCTGCGATGTTTCACGTGAAACGGCGTCCATATCGGGCACCAGTGCCAGAAGCGGCAGGAGGGCGAGGTCGGTGGCCAGATCCTGCGGGATGCCACGCTCGACGAGGCCGGCTTCGGCCGCCTCGAAGGCCTGACGCGCTCGCTCGCTGGCGAGAGAGGCCAGTTGCGGCTTGAGAAGACGCACGCGCTCGCGCAGCGCCGCGACGGCGGGGCCGAGATCGCTCGTGCCGGCCCGCACGAGTCCGACCGTCACGCGCTGAAGGAAGGTCGAGACCGAGGCGTAAAGCTCGTTCTGAACTTCTCCCGGCAGGGCGTTGTCGAGCGCGTCGATGCGCTTGAGAAGATCGTGCACCTCGAAGCCATCCGCCGCCAGGACGAAGCCCTGGCAGACCGCGCTGGCATTGCGCCCCGTTGCATCCCGCAGCACCACGGCAAAGCTCGGGCCGAGGCGGTTGACAAGATCGTTGGCGAGGCGCGTCGCCACGATTTCGCGGCGCAGGCGGTGCCCGTCGATCTCGGCCGCGAAGCTCTCGCGCATGGCCGGCGGGAAGTAGGAGACGAGCCGCTCATGCAAATAGGAATCGTCCGGCAGCGGGCCGGAGACGATGCCGTTGAACAGGTCGATCTTGGCATAGGCGAGGAGAACGGCGAGTTCGGGCCGTGTCAGGCTCTGACCTTTGGCGCGCAGATCGGCGATCGCCGCATCGCTCGGCAGGTTTTCCACCGTGCGGTCGAGCGCGCCGGTCTCCTCCAGAACGTTCATGAGGCGTGTCTGTAGGGCGAGGCGGGAGGTGCCGGCGCGCTGCTCCAGCGAGAGCGCCAGCGTCTGCTCGTAATTGTGGCTGAGGACGAGGCGCGCCACATCGTCCGTCATGGAAGCGAGAAGCGTGTCGCGGTCGGGCCGCGATAGACGCTCGCCCGCCATGGCCGCGCGCAGCGCGATCTTGATGTTGACCTCGACGTCGGACGTGTTGACGCCCGCCGAATTGTCGATCGCGTCCGTGTTGAGGCGCACGCCCGCGCGCGCCGCCTCGATGCGCGCCTGCTGGGTGAGGGCGAGGTTCGCGCCTTCGCCCACGACCTTGGCGCGGATATCGCGGCCGGTGATGCGCACCGCGTCATTGGCGCGGTCGCCGACATCCTGGTTGGTCTCGGCGCGCGCGCGCACATAGGTGCCGATGCCGCCGAACCAGAGAAGATCGACCGGCGCGCGCAGGATGGCGGAGATCACCTCCTGCGGGGTGCCGGAGCGCTTGTCCCAACCGATGGCCTCGGCCGCCTCGACTGAGAGCGTGATGCGCTTTTCGCGGCGCGAGAAGACGCCGCCGCCCGCCGAGATTTTCGCGCGGTCGTAGTCGTTCCAGGAGGAGCGCGGCAGATCGAACAGACGCCGACGCTCGGCATAGGAGGCCGCCGTGTCCGGCTGCGGGTCGATGAAGATGTCGCGATGGTCGAAGGCCGCGACGAGGCGCGTCTTTTCCGACAACAGCATGCCATTGCCGAACACGTCGCCCGACATGTCGCCGCAGCCGACCGTCGTGAAGGGTTCGGACTGGATGTCCCAAGCCTTGTCACCGGAGCCCATCTCGCGGAAATGCCGCTTCACGGCCTCCCATGCACCGCGCGCGGTAATACCCATGGCCTTATGGTCGTAGCCAGCCGAGCCGCCGGAGGCGAAGGCATCGCCCAGCCAGAAGCCGCGCGCTTCGGCCACGGCATTGGCCGTGTCGGAGAAGGTCGCCGTGCCCTTGTCGGCCGCGACGACGAAATAGGGATCGAGATCGTCGAGGCGCACGACGCCGTCCGGCGTCACCGTTTCACCCGCCGCATCGATATTGTCGGTGACCGACAGGAGCGAGGCGATGAAGACGATATAGGCCGAGCGGCCGGCCTCGAACCAGACATCGCGCTGCGCGGGGTCGGGCAGGCGCTTGGGGTAGAAGCCGCCCTTGGAGCCGACCGGCACGATCACGGCGTTCTTGACCTGCTGTGCCTTCACGAGGCCGAGCACTTCGGTGCGGTAGTCCTGGGACCGGTCGGACCAGCGCAACCCACCGCGCGCCACCGGGCCGAAGCGCAGGTGGACGCCCTCGACGCGCGCGTCGAAGACGAAGATTTCGCGATAGGGCACGGGCGCGGGGACGCCCTCCAGAAGATGCGGATCGAACTTGAAGGCGAGCGCAGGGTCGACCTGGGCGGGCCGCGAGTTCGGATCGGCCGAAACCTTCGGTACCGCGTAGAAATTGGTGCGCAGCGTCGCCAGGATCGCGGAGAGAAGCCGGCGGGCCACGCGGTCTTCGTCCAGCGTTTCCAGCGCGTCGAGGGACGTGCGCAGGCGCTGGAGAATGGCGAGCGCCCCGCGCTTGGCCGCGCGCTCGGCCTCGCCGTCGCCCTTCAGATCGTCGGGCAGCGCATCCTCGCGGCTGGCCTTCGACGGGTCGAAGCTCGCGGTGAAAAGCTCGGCCAGATCACGCGCGATGGCCGGCTGGCGCTCCAGAACCTGCGCGATGAAGGCGTCCGTATAGGCAAAGCCCGTCTGCCTGACATAGCGGGCATAGGCGCGCAGGACATTGGCCATGCGCCAGTCGAGGCCGGCGGCGAAGATCAGCGCGTTGAACCCGTCATTCTCGATGCGCCCGTCGGTGACGGCGGCAAAGGTCGCCTCCAGCGCCGCGCCGCCATCGGGAAGCGTGATCGCGCCGCCCGCGCGCAGCACCAGCTCCATGTCGTGCAGCCAGACCGTGGTCTCGTCCGGCCGGCGCACCTCGAAGGAGCGCTCGGCCACCGCCGAGAAGCCCATGTTTTCGAGGATGGGCACCCGGCGCGAGAGCGAGAGCGGCTCGGCGTAATTGTAGAGGCGCAGGCGCAGGACATCCGCGCCGTCCGTTTCGCGCCGGTAGAAATCGGCGGCCAGACGCTCTTCGTGCGAAAGAGTCAGAATATGCAGCGCGTCGCCCACCGCCTCGTCGGGCGGCACGAGATCGCGGTAGCCGTCCGGCAGGCCGGGGGCCAGCGCCATCAACGCGTCATAGCGGCCGGCGGCGGCGCTGGAGCGCTCGAAGCCGAGCATCCAGTCGCGCGCCAGATTGGCGATCTCGGCTTCGAGGTCCGCCGGGTCGGGCTGCGGCGTCACCCCGCCGCGACGGCCGATGATGAAATGGATCGAGGCGAGCGAGCCTTCGGGGAAGGCGGGATACCAGGCCGAGACATGGCCGTCGTAGCGCTCGGCCAGAAGCAGGCCGATTTCGTCGCGCAGCCGCGCGTCGTAGCGCTCGCGCGGGACGAAGACGAGAACCGAGGCGAAGCGGTCGAACCGGTCGATGCGCGGCAGGACGCGAATGCGCGGGCGCTCGCCGAGCTCCGTGATGACGCCGATGAAGCGCTCCAAGAGATCGGTGTCGATCTGGAACATCTCGTCGCGCGAATAGGAATCGAGCGCGACCCGCAGCGCCTTGGCCGAGTGCGAGCGGGGCGAGAAGGCGAACCGCTCGATCACCGCCTCGGCCTTGCGGCGCAGAAGCGGGATGCTGAGCACGGAAGCCGTGTAGACGCCGGACGTGAACAGACCGACGATGCGGGTTTCGCCGACGAGGCGGCCCTCCGCGTCGCGCCGCTTGATGCCGATATAGTCCATATAGACGCGGCGATGGACGCGCGAGCGCGCGTTCGCCTTGGCGACGATGAGCGGGGCGGGGTCTTCCAGAAAGGCGCGAACCTCGGCGCTGGTGGCCGAACCCGGCGCTTCTCGGCGGAGAACGCGCACGTCCGGGTTGGTGAGGATGCCGAGTTCGGTGCCCTCGTTGCGGCGCAGCGCTTCGCCTTCGGGATAATAGGTGAAGTCGCGAAGGCCGAAGAAGATGAAATTGTCGTCGCAGAGCCAGCGCAGGAGCGCCGCGCCCTCGCGCTCGTCGCTCGCGCGCTGCGCGTCGCTCTCGCTCGCGGCGCGCGCTTCGATCTCACGAGCGGCGTCTTCCACGCGGGCATACATCGCCCGATGGTCGCGGTTGACGATGGCGACCTCGGTGAGGATGGCTTCGAGATCGCTGGCAAGCGCGGCTTCGGCCTTGGGCTCGGCGGTGGGCTCGATGGCGACCTGGATCAGGCTCACGCGCTCGCCGCCCGAGCCGTCCCGGCCGGCGGCGCGAAATTCGGTCGGCGCGCCGGTGGCATCGCGCGTTACGTCGAGGACGGGATGGGAGACGGCGTGGATGGCCGGCGCGCTGGTCGCGATGCAGGCGGTCACGCTATCGAACAGAAAGGCCATGTCGTCATGCACGAGCGTGACCAGCGTCACACCCTGGCCGAGGCGCGCACCCTCCGACAGGCGCTCCACCACCACGGTGGATTGGCCGGGGCGGTGGCCGGCGAGAAGCTCGGACGCGCGCTCGGCCATGCGAGCGAGGAAGGCGGGATCGAAGGGGGCGAGGTCTTCGGCCGGCGGCCGCGCGAAGAGGAGTGGCGCAAGCCGGGCGGCCGGGCCGCCGGGGCCAAGCCGGGACAGGACGGCTTCGAGGATGGCGCGCTTCTCGCCAGTCGTTTCCTGCATGGTGTTTCCTCGTTCTGGGCCATGGAGCGTCGGGCCGCTCCGTTCGACGTTCAAGGGCCTCGGCGGCACCGCCTCCCGGGGTCCGGTCGAAGATCGGACGGCGCAGCTCCCCCGCGTCGCGACGGGGCTCTTCTACAACAGCAACGGTCTATAATGCGTTCGCGACAAGACGATTGCGGTTCGGGCCGGAGCGAAGATTGCGCAGGCCGCTCAAATTTCCACCAGACGGTCGGGCAGGGCGTTGCGCCTGTTGGGGTCGGGCGGAAAGCGCGCGGCGAGCCGCGCTCCGCAGCGGCCGACCGCCTGTTCGAAGCCTTCCACCAGCCGATCTTCGCGCGCGGCTTCCGTCAGATGAGCGACGATCGCCTCCCATTCGGACGGGTCCACGGCGGACGCGATCCCCTCGTCGGCAATGACTTCGGCATAATGTTCCGCCTCCGAAACGAAGAGCAGGACGCCGGTGCGCTCGGGCGTGCGATGCAGATTGTGGGCGAGGAACTGCGCCCGCGCCAGCCGCGCCGCGCGCATCCGCGCCAAGGCGGGCGGCACGAAGAGCATGGTGAGCTGCGAGGAGCGCAGAAGCGCGAACAGAAGTGCCGCGCCGACGAGCTGCGCCGTTTCCACCGCCAGCGCCGGCACGGCAAGGCCGGCGAGAGAGGCGATCACGGTCGCGACCCAGCCGAGCGCGAGCGACAAAGCCAGCGCGACGCTCGCCGCGACGAAGCGGTAATCGTCGCTCGACCGGGCGAAGACGGCGTAGATTTCGCCGCTCGTCTGGCGCTCGGCCGCCGCGATGGCGCTGGCGATGCGCGCGTGATCGTCCGGTGTGAAGCCAAGCGCCATCCCCGTCTCCTACCAGCTGCCCGAGGCGCCGCCGCCCCCAAAAGACCCGCCGCTGCCTGAAAAGCCGCCCGACGACGAACCCCCGCCGCCCCAGCCCGAGCCCATGCCGCCGCCCCAGACGGGGCCGACGGGCAAGGCGCGCCGTCGCCGTCGCACGGGCAAGGGCGTGCCGCCGCCGGGCCCCCCACGCCCGCCGCCGCCGAACAGGCGCGCCAGAAAGGCGAGGACGAGCGGGCCGATGGCCACGGCGAGGATGAAGAGAATGACGCCGAGGGTCAGCCAGCCGCCGCCATCGCCCTCCTGCCAGCCTCGATTGCGCTCGGCCCGGGCCTTCACCTCGGCTGCGTCGCCGCCGAGAATCTGCAGGATCGCCTCTGTCCCGGCCTTGATGCCGCCGGCATAGTCGTTGGCGCGGAAGCGGGGGAGAATGTCCCCCTCGATCACGAGACGCGACAGGGCGTCGGTCAGCGTGCCTTCCAGCCCGTAGCCGACCTCGATGCGCACGCGCCGGTCACCGCGCGAGACCAGAAGGATGACGCCATTGTTCTCGCCCTTTTGCCCGATGCCCCAGGCGCGGCCAAGCCGGTAGCCGTAATCCTCGATCTCGTAGCCTTGGAGGTCGGGTACGGTGGCGACGACGACCTGATCGCTCGAACGTGTCTCGAACGCTTCCAGCTCGCGCGTCAGCGCGGCTCGGGTTGCTGGGTCGAGCAGGCCGGCGGCGTCCACCACGCGGCCGGTCAGGGGCGGGAAGGTCTGGGCTCCGGCCGGCGAGACGAGAAGGATCGCGGCGAGGAGCACCAGCGCCGCCGCCCAAAACCGCAGAGCAAAAGGCCCGACCGGACGCGGGCAGGCTTGAGCCGAAGGCGCATCGGCAAGGTTGATGTCGCGCCCCCGTGCGCCTCGAAGCGGCCCACCGCTTCGGCCCGCCGCAAACCATTCCTGGCCGGCTCTCCGCGCAAGGGATCGGGCCGCTACGTCACGTAAGGCGAGGGCGCGCATTGTCGCCGCGCCTTATCGCGTGAAGGAGACGGGCGGCGGCATCTCGGCCCCCGTGCGCGCCTCGAAGACCTGCATGGGCTTGGCGTCCGAGTAGAAGATCGCCGCGATCCAGCGGCCCGGAATGGTGCGCAGCTCCGTGTTATAGGCCTGCACCGCCTCGATATAATCGCGCCGCGCCACCGCGATCCGGTTCTCGGTGCCTTCGAGCTGGCTTTGCAGCGCCATGAAATTGGCGTTGGACTTCAGGTCGGGATAGCGCTCCACCGTGACCAGAAGACGCGACAGCGCCCCGCCAAGCTGCTCCTGCGCGGCCTGATAGCGCTGCACGGCGGCGGGGTCGGTCAGCTGGTCGGCGCGGATCGTGGTCTGGCTCGCCTTGGCGCGCGCTTCCGTCACCGAGGTCAGCACGTCGCGCTCCTGCGCGGCATAGCCTTTCACGGTCTCCACCAGATTGGGGATCAGGTCGGCGCGGCGCTGATACTGGTTCTGCACCTCGCCCCAGGTCGCCTTGGCGCGCTCTTCCAGCGTCGGCACGTTGTTGATCCCGCAAGCCGAGAGAACAGGCGCCAGAAAGAGAAGCACCACGGCGAGGCGAAGCCGCGCCAGGCGCGGGCGGGCGGTCGGACAGGCGACGGAAGCGGACATGGGCGCTATCCCTTGGCGGGCTGATAATATGGTGGCCCATATGGGGCAGGATGTCGCGCCGGGCAGGGTCGCAGCGACGCGATCCTCGTCGCCATCCAACACCTTGGTTTTTTGCGAGGAGGCCGGAGCGGCTCGTCTTGCTCATGACCGGCTTTTGGGTCAGGTTCGCGGCCATGACAGGACGATCCGACGACGAGCAGCGCCGCGAAGAGGCCGAGGCGATCCTGCGCCGTGTGCGCCAGGAGACCGAGCCGCAAACCGGGGCGGGCGTGGAGCGGATGGTGCTCGGCGCGCGCCGCCATTTCTGGGCCGGCGATGCCGACCCGGCCGACCGGATCGAGGTCTGGGGCACGCGGATCGGGCGGCTGGCGGGGCTTGCCGCCTTCATCGTGCTCGCCTTCGTCTTGGTCGGACAGCTTATGGCGGAGTGAACCAGACCTTCATGTCCCAACCCTCCTCCGCGTCGGACGAAAAACCGGCCGTCATCTCCATTTCGTCCCATGTCGCGCGCGGCACGGTGGGCAACCGGGCCGTGGTCTTCGCGCTGGAAACGCTGGGCTATCCCGTCTGGTCGGTGCCGACCGTGACGCTGCCCTGGCATCCCGGCCACGGGCCTTCGACGCGCATCGTCCCCGACCCCGGCGCGTTTGCGGCCTTCATGCAGGATCTCGCGAACGCGCCCTGGCTGGGCGAGGTCGGCGCGGTCATCTCCGGCTATTTCGGCGCGGCCGAGCAGGTGGAGGCCACCGCCGCTTTGGTCCAGGCGGTGAAGGCGAAGAACCCGCGCGCGCTGTATCTCTGCGATCCCGTGCTCGGCGATGGCGGGGCGGACGGGGCGGGCCGGCTCTACCAGCCGCGCCCGGTTCTGGAGGCGATCCGCGACCGTCTGATTCCGCTTGCCGACATCGCCGTGCCCAACCGCTTCGAGCTGGAGTTCCTCACCGGCCTCGAATTCTCCGGCAACCAACATCTGGTGGAAGCGGCGAGCGCGCTGGGGCCGCGCTCGGTCGTCGTCACCTCGGCCTATCCGCTCCTGCGGGGGGGCATCGGCAATCTTCTGGTGGAGCATGACGCTGCCATCCTCGCCGAGCATCGGCGCATCGAGGGCGTGCCGAACGGGCTCGGCGATCTCACCGGCGCGGTGTTCCTGGCGCGCAAGCTCGCCGGCCTGTCGGGCGAAAAGGCGCTGCAATCCACCACGGCCGCCGTGTTCGAAATCCTCGCCCGCACCACCAAGCGCGGCAAGGACGAGCTGACACTGGAAACCGACGCCGACAGTCTGAAGACGCCCATGGCCATGGTGCAGATCCGCCGTCTCGCGACGGGGGGACGGCGCGCGTGATTGCGTCCCGCTCCAACGGCGAGTTAGCCGGCAAAGCTCGAGTGTGACGGCGCGTCGATGCCTCGTCGGCGTCGATGGGTGCCGCGCCGGCTGGATCGCGGCGATCGAGCACGAGGATGGGCGCGCCGAGCTTCGCACGGCTTCTCGCTTCGACGCGCTCCTCGCCGATCTGCCCGATGACGCGCTTTTCGCCGTGGACATGCCGATCGGCCTGCCCGAGCGCATCATGGGTGCGGGGCGCGAGGCCGAGATCGCCGCTCGCCCGCTTTTGTCGCCCAGCCGGCGCTCCAGCATCTTTTCCATTCCCGCCCGCGCGGCGGTGGAGACCGGAGCCGGGCCGTTTGCCGGCGAAGCGCATCGCCGGGAGGTGTTCGCCCGCGTCTGTGCGCTGGCACGCGCCACCTCCGATCCGCCCCGCGCCGTGTCGATTCAGGGCTTCGGCCTGTTTCCCCGCATTCTGGAACTCGACGCCTTGCTGCGCGCCGACGCTGCTCTTTCCACGCGCGTCTTCGAAAGCCATCCCGAGATCGCCTTCGCGCGGCTCAATGGCGGCGAGGCCATGCGCCATTCCAAGAAGCGCGGCGGGCGGCCGTTCGAGGACGGCATGGCGGAGCGCCGCGCCCTGCTTCTTTCCCGCGGCCTGCCGCCCGAACTTCTGGCCGATCCCCTGCCGCGCGGCGCCGGCGAAGACGACAGGCTCGACTCTTGCGCCCTTCTTCTCGTCGCGCACCGTCTGCGCGCGGGGCAAGCCGTCAGCCTTCCCGATCCGCCGGGACGCGACGCCTTCGGCCTGCCCGTCGCGATCTGGGTTTAGAACCGGGGACAGAACCCTTCGGGTCGATCGACCGGGTCTTGTTCCCGCCGGGCATCGTTGCCGGTGCTCGTCCATGCGCTGCATGGCCTGCGCCCGGCGCCTCGCCGACAGAAACAATCCCTCGCTCGCCCTCCGCCGAATGGTTCTGTCCCCGGTTCTTAGAACCGGATCGGTTCCCTCAGGCTGTGGCCTCCCCCCTGGCTGGTTGATCGCCCTTTCGGGCGAGGAACGAAGGGAAACCTCGAAGGGCCTATCGGAAAAGGGCGATTCAACGTCGATTTCCGCTTCATAAGAACCGTCAGCCACCTATGTGAGCAAATGCAAAAAAGGTTAGAGACGGTCCGAACTGGGGCTGATTCGCACGCTCGGCCCCTCGCGTCATCAGATATGGAGCGCCCGATGTCCCTTCTTCCGACGCCCCTCCTTCAGGGCTACCGCAGCTTTGTGGAAGGCCGCTATCTCCAGGAAACGCAGCGCTACCGCACCCTGGCACGCGAAGGGCAGGCGCCCGAAACCATGGTGATTGCCTGCTGCGACTCGCGTGCGGCACCCGAGACCATTTTCGGCGCGGGCGCGGGCGAACTGTTCGTGGTACGCAACGTCGCCAATCTCGTGCCGCTCTACCAGCCGGACGGTGATTTCCATGGCACTTCCGCCGCGCTCGAATTTGCGGTTCAGGCCCTCAAGGTCAAACATATCGTCGTAATGGGGCATGGGCGTTGCGGCGGTATCAAGGCCGCGCTGTCGCCCGATGCCGAACCGCTGTCGCCCGGCGATTTCATCGGCAAGTGGATGAGCATTCTGGAGCCGGTCGCCGCCGCCGTTTCGGCCAACGAGCTTCTGACCTCCGGCGAGCGCCAGACCGCGCTGGAGCGCATTTCCATCCGCACCTCGATCGGCAATCTGCGCTCCTTCCCCTATATCGCCGAGCGCGAGGCGGCGGGCGATCTGAGCCTGCACGGCGCCTGGTTCGACATTTCGACGGCCGAGCTTTGGGCGATGGATCCCGAGAGCGGCGATTTCCAGCGCCCGCTAGTGGATCTCGATCCCGAGCCGGGCGACAGCATCGCGAAAGGCGACCCGATGCACCGCGCCGGCGAGAGCGAGGAGATCGGCGAGGACGCTCTGTCCGAAGGGGCGAACTGACGCGAGGGCAGCGAGGCGGGTCCAAGAAACCGCTCGCTGGCCCGCTGGCCCGAGACGCTGCCGGTCGCCTTGGCCCCGATGGGCCGGGGCGCGGCTCCCCGTTTCATGGGCCCCTCAACGCAACCGATACGGGCGGCAGGTCCCAATCATCCGAAAAGGGTCGGCTCTACCTCTGCGCGTAGAGGGATAGGGTAGCGAGGGCCGGTGCACTCAGCCGCCGCCCTGTCAAACCGGCAACGGAATCGACGCCTCGCAAGGAAGCTCGCCTTCGCCCTTGCGTGGCCGCGCCGCCACAATTTACCTTGCATTTTAATGAAGACATCCCGTTCCCGCTTGCGAAATCGGGGGACGGCCCCTTTTAACGGTTAAGAAACGGCGCGCGGCCTCGGCGGCGCGGCTTGGCGGATGCGAACGAGGATCGGGCACGCATGACCCAGTGGATGAAGACGGGCGTGGCAATGGCGGCGCTTCTGAGCCTTGCGGGGTGCAACTCGGTCGCCCCCAGCTTCGGCGGCGGTGGCAATCTGGGCGGCGGCGGCGGCGTTGCCCCCGTGCGCGCGGCCCCGGCCGGGCAGGTCTATGCCAGCCAGTTGCCTCCGCCGCCCCCGCCGCCGGCAACGCCCGTGGCGCAGACGCCGCCTCCGGGCCAGACCCCTCCGGGCCAGACGCCCGCCCCCGGTGCGCAGCCGGCAGCCCAGCCGACCAAGACGGCCTCCGCCGCGCCCGTGACCCGCGAAGGTCTCGTCGGCGCGTGGCGCGTGTCCTCGGGCGGCGGCAATTGCCAGATTTTCATGGCGCTGACGCAATGGACGGGCGGCTACCGCGCGGCCTCGCGCGGCTGCCCCGGTCAGGTCGCCGACGTGTCGGCCTGGGACGTCTCGGGCAGCCAGGTCGTGCTGAAGGATTCGGGCGGCTCCACGGTCGCCACGCTCTCCAATGCCGGCGGCACCCGCTACGAGGGCACCACCAGCGGCGGCCAGTCGGTCAGCCTCTACCGCTAAAGGCGGACTCGTTTCCGAGCCGGGGATCGGCCGGGAAGATTCGCTCGTGAAAGACGCCGCGCGGTTCCGATCGCGCGGCGCGTTGGCCCGAGGCGCGGCGAATGTCCGATCAGCGTCAGGATGCCCAGCCTATCCTTGCTAGCCCAACAGGCGGGCCGAAGGTGTCACGCCGCTCCATTCTGCCGCCGTTGCGGCTCTGAATGGGGCGGCGTTTTTGCGGTGCGGCGGCGGCGGTGCTATGAGCCTTGCCCATGCATACCGGCCAATGCGCGCGATCGGGCTCGATACCCTTTTTCCTCTGCCATCGGCCGGCCTCCCGCTTCTTTCGAGGTTGATCCGACATGCCTGATGCGAAGGGTTACGGAACGCCGGGGTCCGAGCGCGGACCCGTGCGCAGCGAGCTGGAGCGGCGCGTGCGCGCCGGCGACATCCAGCCCGACCCGATCCAGGCGGTTCTGGCCGATCGGCTGGATCGGCTGGAGCGCGAGCTGAAGCTTCAGGCGCTGCCGGCCAAATCCAGCGCGCTCGGCTGGCTCTTCGGCAAGCGCGAGAAGCCTGCCGCCCCACGCGGCCTTTATATCCACGGCTCGGTCGGGCGCGGAAAGTCCATGATGATGGATCTGTTCTTCCGCCTCTCCTCCGAGCCCCGCAAGCGACGGCTGCACTTCCACGAGTTCATGCGCGAGGCGCATGAGCGTATCAACGCCCATCGCGCGGCGGTGAAGGCGGGAGAGGCCAAGGGCGACGATCCGATCCCGCCGGTGGCCGAGGCGATCGGGGCGCAAGCCCGGCTCCTGTGCTTCGACGAGTTCACGGTGACCGACATCGCCGACGCGATGATCCTGTCGCGCCTGTTCGACGCGCTCTTCGCACAAGGGGTCGTCCTCGTGGCGACCAGCAATGTCGCGCCCGATGATCTCTACCGCAACGGGCTGAACCGCCCGCTCTTCCTACCCTTCGTGGAGACGCTGAAGTCGCGGGCCGACGTGTTCTTTCTCGACGCGCCGACCGACTATCGCATGGAAACGGTGGGCGGAGACGATGTCTATGTGACGCCGCTCGGCCCGCAGGCCGATGCACGCATGGACGCGCTCTGGCGGCAGGTGCTGGGCGGCGCGCCGGAGCGGGCTGAGAGCTTCGAGGTGGCGGGCCGGCGCATCGCCGTGCCGCGTGCGGGCCAGGGGGCCGCGCGCTTCGCCTTTGCCGATCTTCTCCAGCGCCCGCTGGGCGCCAACGACTATCTGGCGCTCGCCGCGCGCTACCACACGCTGGTTCTGGACGGCGTGCCCGTCATGACGCAGGATCAGCGCAACGAGGCCAAGCGCTTCATTCTTTTGATCGACACGCTCTACGATGCGGGTCGGCGCATCATTCTGTCGGCAGCGTCTCCGGCCCATGAGCTGTACCGCGGCACATCGGGCACCGAACTCTTCGAGTTCGACCGCACCGTCTCGCGCCTCACCGAAATGCGCTCCGACGAGTATCTGGCGCAAGCGGCCGCCAAGACCACGAAGGCGGCCTGACGCCCGCTCGAGGGGGTGGGCCGAACGCTGGCACCGTGCCGTCGGCCTTGCAGCTTCTCGGATGACGCGTCCTGCGCCTTTGTGGCTGTGTTGAAGCGCGGCCGATCCGCGAAGCCCCGCGCTCCCGTCAGTTTGCGAAAAAATTCATCAAAGGCACCTCGCTCCGGCTTTCCTGTTGGGAATGCGAAGCTTTGTCATTGACCTTTACGTAACTCCCACATGGTCTAACCGGTTGAATCTGCTGGAGTGCAAAAAGCAATGATTGCACTTTCTCCGGGAGGGGGGTAGTCAGCCGGCAACAACGGCGACGAGCAGGGCTCAGGGCCGGGCGTGCGAGGCGCGATCGCTTCCTACGATCCGGGTGTTGAGGTTCGGTTCGTGCCGTGGATGCGAAACGAGGCGTCATGGCGCGATTGCGCACGATCCTGGCTCAATCTTCGCGCGCTATCCGCGCCGACGGATGGCCATGGCTGACGCTCTTGTTCTCGCCTGTCGCTTCGCAGCCTGCGGCGGCCGGGTCTCCCACCCGCCCTGCCGGCTGCGCCGATCCCGCTCTCAACGAGATGATCCCATGAACATTCACGAATACCAGGCCAAGCAGGTTCTCAAGGGCTTTGGCGCGCCCGTCGCGGGCGGCGTCGCCATCACGAGCGCCAGCGAGGCCGAAGCCGCCGCCAAGCAGCTGCCGGGCCCGCTTTACGTCGTGAAGTCGCAGATCCATGCCGGCGGTCGCGGCAAGGGCAAGTTCAAGGAACTCGGCCCCGACGCCAAGGGCGGCGTGCGCCTCGCCAAGTCGATCGAAGAGGTCGTCGCCCACGCCAAGGACATGCTGGGCAACACGCTCGTCACCGCGCAGACGGGCGACGCCGGCAAGCAGGTGAACCGCCTCTATATCGAGGACGGCGCCGACATCGCCCGCGAGCTTTACTGCTCGCTGCTCGTGGATCGCTCGGTCGGCCGCGTGGCCTTCGTGGTTTCCACCGAAGGCGGCATGGACATCGAGGCCGTCGCGCACGACACGCCCGAGAAGATCCACACGATCGCGATCGACCCCGAGACGGGGGTGACCGAGGCGGATGTGGCCAAGATCTCCGACGCCTACGGCCTCGACGGCGCGGCGCGCGAGGACGCCAAGTCGCTCTTCCCGGCGCTCTACAAGGCCTTTGCCGAGAAGGACATGGCGCTTCTGGAAGTGAACCCGCTGATCGTCATGACGGACGGCCATCTGCGCGTTCTCGACGCCAAGGTCTCCTTCGACGGCAACGCGCTGTTCCGCCACGACGACATGCGCGAGCTGCGCGACGAGACCGAAGAGGACGCCAAGGAAATCGAGGCCTCCAAGTGGGACCTCGCCTATGTCGCGCTCGACGGCAATATCGGCTGCATGGTGAATGGCGCGGGCCTCGCCATGGCGACGATGGACATCATCAAGCTCTACGGCAAGGAGCCGGCGAACTTCTGCGACGTCGGCGGCGGCGCCGGCAAGGAGAAGGTCGCGGCGGCCTTCAAGATCATCACGGCCGATCCGCGCGTCGAGGGCATCCTCGTCAACATCTTCGGCGGCATCATGAAGTGCGACGTCATCGCGGAAGGCGTGATCGCCGCCGTGAAGGAAGTCGGCCTCAAGGTTCCGCTGGTGGTGCGCCTCGAAGGCACCAATGTCGATCTCGGCAAGAAGCTCCTCAACGAGTCGGGCCTCGCCATCACGGCGGCGGACGATCTCGATGATGCCGCGCAGAAGATCGTCGCGGCGATCAAGTAACGAGCGTTCCCAGGGCGACAGCGGCCCTTGCCGCCGTCGCCCTGGTCGCCTGCTGGTTCTGGTGGCAATCGGAGGAGCGGTGGTGTCGGGATTTCGAGGCGTGGGCTAGTCCTTACGCCCTCACCCTCTGCCTTCCACTGTCTCCCGTGGTTGCTGCCAGCATTGTCATCAGTTCCGGTGTGACGATCGCCGTATCGTTGATACGCCGCCGCCGAAACAAAAGATCGGAAACGTTGGATGTCCATCCTCGTCGATAAGAACACCAAGATCATCGTGCAGGGCCTGACAGGCAAGACCGGCACGTTCCACACCGAGCAGGCGCTGGCCTATCACGGCACGCAGATGGTCGCCGGCATTCACCCCAAGAAGGGCGGTGAGACCTGGACCGGCTCGAAGGGCGAGAGCCTGCCGATCTACGCCACGGTCGCCGAAGCGCGCGACGCCACGGGCGCCAACGCCTCCGTGATCTACGTGCCGCCCGCCGGCGCGGCCGACGCCATCATCGAGGCGATCGAGGCCGAAATCCCGTTCATCACCTGCATCACCGAGGGCATTCCGGTGCTCGACATGGTGCGCGTGAAGGCCAAGCTCGACAAGTCGAAGTCGCGCCTTCTCGGCCCGAACTGCCCCGGCATCATGACGCCCGACGAGTGCAAGATCGGCATCATGCCGGGCTCCATCTTCAAGAAGGGCAATGTCGGCATCGTCTCGCGCTCCGGCACGCTGACCTATGAGGCGGTGTTCCAGACCACGAACGAGGGCCTCGGCCAGACCACGGCGGTCGGCATCGGCGGCGATCCGGTCAAGGGCACCGAGTTCATCGACGTGCTCGAGATGTTCCTCGCCGACGACGAGACCAAGTCGATCATCATGATCGGCGAGATCGGCGGCGCGGCCGAGGAAGACGCCGCGCAGTTCCTGATCGACGAGGCCAAGCGCGGCCGCAAGAAGCCGATGGCCGGCTTCATCGCGGGCCGCACCGCGCCCAAGGGCCGCACGATGGGCCATGCCGGTGCCGTCGTCTCCGGCGGCAAGGGCGATGCGGAGTCCAAGATCGCGGCCATGGAGGCGGCGGGCATCCGCGTGTCGCCCTCGCCGGCGCGTCTGGGCAAGACGCTGGTGGAAGTCCTGAAGGGCTGATGCATCTTCTTCCGGCGAGGCGGGTCGTTTCTGCCCCGTTTCGGCCGGATTGAGGTTCGACAAGGCGATGCCGCGCGGCTCCCGGCCCGCGCGGCTCTTGCGCAGGAGCTCCTGTTCGGAGGTCTTCGCGCAAGAATGGCCGGGTAAGACGCGTTTCGAGTGAACGGCGAAGTGACGGTCCTTCGCCACCTTCCAGTTTTCAAGGAGACGGCGCCCGACAAAAAGGGAGCCGCGTTTTCAGATCATGGCACGCAACCCGGCGAACGAATCCTTCGCGCAGACCTCGTTCCTCTATGGCGGCAACGCCGACTATATCGAGGAACTGGCGGCCGCCTATGAGCGCGATCCTGCCTCCGTGTCGGAGGAGTGGCGCTCCTTCTTCGGCGCAATGGCCGACGACAAGGCGACGGTGGTCAAGAACGCCGAAGGCCCGTCCTGGCAGCGCGCCAACTGGCCCATCGCGGCCAATGGCGAACTCGTCTCCGCGCTGGACGGCAACTGGGGCCAGACCGAGGCCCGCATCGAGAAGAAGCTTCGCGACAAGGCGGCCGAGGCGCCCAAGGGCGCTGCCGGCCCGTCCGAAGCCGACATCCTTCAGGCGACGCGCGATTCCGTGCGCGCAGTCATGCTGATCCGCGCCTACCGGGTGCGCGGCCATCTCCACGCCAAGCTCGATCCGCTGGGCATCGCCAAGTCGGCGGACGAAGACTACAACGAGCTGAGCCCGGCGAACTATGGCTTCACCGAAGCCGATCTCGACCGCAAGATCTTCATCGACGGCGTGCTCGGCATGGAGTTCGCCTCGATCCGCCAGATCGTCGACATTCTGGAGCGCACCTACTGCTCCACGATCGGCGTCGAGTTCATGCACATCTCGAACCCGGTCGAGAAGCAGTGGATTCAGGAGCGCATGGAGGGGCTCCACAAGGGCGTCGCCTTCACGCCCGAGGGCAAGCGCGCCATCCTGAACAAGCTGATCGAGGCCGAAGGCTTCGAGAAGTTCATCGACATCAAGTACAAGGGCACCAAGCGCTTCGGCCTCGACGGCGGCGAATCGCTGATCCCGGCGCTGGAGCAGGTCATCAAGCGCGGCGGCCAGATGGGCCTCAAGGAGATCGTGTTCGGCATGGCCCATCGCGGCCGCCTGAACGTGCTCGCCCAGGTCATGGGCAAGCCGCGCCGCGCCATCTTCCACGAGTTCAAGGGGGGCTCCTTCAAGCCCGAGGACGTCGAGGGTTCGGGCGACGTGAAGTACCATCTGGGCGCTTCGTCCGACCGCGAGTTCGACCAGAACAAGGTCCACCTCTCGCTGACGGCCAACCCGTCGCATCTGGAAATCGTCAACCCGGTGGTGATGGGCAAGGCGCGCGCCAAGCAGGACCAGATCGGCGGCGGGCGCACCCGCACCGAGCCGGTTCCCGCCGAAGTGCGCGCCGAGGTTCTGCCGCTGCTGATCCATGGCGATGCGGCCTTTGCCGGCCAGGGTGTCGTGGCGGAATGCTTCGGCCTGTCGGGACTGCGCGGCCACCGCGTCGGCGGCACGCTGCACGTCATCATCAACAACCAGATCGGCTTCACCACCAATCCGCGCTTCTCGCGCTCCTCGCCCTATCCGTCCGACGTGGCGAAGATGGTCGAAGCGCCGATCTTCCACGTCAATGGCGACGACCCGGAGGCCGTGACCTACGCCGCCAAGATCGCGATCGAGTTCCGCCAGACCTTCGGCAAGCCCGTCGTCGTCGACATGTTCTGCTACCGTCGCTTCGGCCATAACGAAGGCGACGAGCCCGGCTTCACGCAGCCGATCATGTATCGCAAGATCCGCGAGCAGAAGACGACGCTCGAAATCTACGCCGCCAAGCTGGTGGCCGATGGCGTCCTCAGCCAGGAAGACGTCGATGCCCGCAAGGCCGAATGGCGCGCGGATCTCGAGGCCGAATACGAGGCCGGCCAGAGCTACCAGCCCAACAAGGCGGACTGGCTCGACGGCGCTTGGTCGGGCCTCAAGCGTGCCGACGACGAGGACGAGCAGCGCCGCGGCATCACCGGCGTTCCCGTCAAGACGCTGAAGGAACTCGGCCGCAAGCTGACCGAGATTCCGGCCGATTTCGAGGTCCACAAGACCATCGGCCGCTTCCTCGAGAACCGCGCCAAGGCGATCGAGACCGGCGAAAATCTCGACTGGGCGACCGGCGAGGCCCTGGCTTTCGCCTCGCTTCTGACCGAGGGCACGCCGATCCGCCTGTCGGGCCAGGATTCCGAGCGCGGCACCTTCTCGCAGCGCCATTCGGTCCTTTACGATCAGCGCAACGAGAACCGCTACATTCCGCTCTCGAACCTCGCCAAGGGCCAGGCGGCCTACGAGGTCATCAACTCGATGCTCTCGGAAGAGGCGGTGCTCGGCTTCGAATACGGCTACTCTCTGGCCGAGCCGAACGCCTTGACGCTCTGGGAAGCGCAGTTCGGCGACTTCGTGAACGGCGCGCAGGTCGTGATCGACCAGTTCATCTCGTCGGGCGAAGCCAAGTGGCTGCGCATGTCGGGTCTCGTCATGCTGCTGCCGCACGGCTACGAGGGTCAGGGCCCCGAGCACTCCTCGGCGCGTCTGGAGCGCTTCCTGCAGCAATGCGCGCAGGACAATATGCAGGTCGCCAACGTCACCACGCCAGCGAACTACTTCCACATCCTGCGCCGGCAGATGAAGCGCGACTTCCGCAAGCCGCTGATCCTGATGGCCCCGAAGTCCCTGCTGCGCCACAAGCGCGCCGTGTCGGACCTGACGGAGCTGGGCGGCGACACCTCTTTCCACCGTCTCCTCTGGGACGATGCCGAGATGCGCCCCTCGACGCTGACGGTGAAGCTCAAGAAGGACAAGGACATCCGCCGCGTCGTGCTGTGCACCGGCAAGGTCTATTACGACCTTCTGGAAGAGCGCGAGAAGCGGGGCGTGGACGACATCTACCTCCTGCGCGTCGAGCAGCTTTATCCGTTCCCGGCGAAGTCGCTGGTCAACGAGCTGTCGCGCTTTAAGGATGCCGAGATCGTCTGGTGCCAGGAAGAGCCCAAGAACATGGGCGCCTGGAGCTTCATCGAGCCTTATCTGGAATGGGTGCTGGACCGCATCGGCGGCACCAAGCGCCGCGCCCGCTATGCCGGGCGTCAGGCCGCGGCCTCGCCGGCGGTGGGCACCATGTCCAAGCATCTCGCGCAGCTGGAAGCCTTCCTCGAGGAAGCTCTCGGCGACGCGGCGGCCTGACGGCCGCTGCCCCTATCCACTCGGATTCCAATTTCAGTCACGAATGAGCAAGCGATGAGCACCGAAGTCAAAGTCCCGACGCTGGGCGAATCCGTTACCGAGGCCACGATCGGCCAGTGGTTCAAGAAGGCGGGCGATCAGGTCAGCCAGGACGAGATCATCGCCGAGCTTGAAACCGACAAGGTGACGGTGGAAGTGCCCGCGCCCGCCGCCGGCACGCTCGCCGAGATCGTCGCCAAGGAAGGCGAGACGGTCGGTGTCGGCGCGCTGATCGCGGTGATCGGCGAGGCTGGCGCCTCGGCTGCGCCCGCTAGCGCCAAGCCCGCCACCCCAGCCCCCGAGGCCAAGGAAGGCTACGGCAACGCCGCGCCCGTTCCCGCCGCTGCCCCGGCTCCTGCCGCGTCCGGCTCGGACATGCCGGCGGCCCCGTCGGCGCAGAAGCTCATGGCCGAGAAGGGCGTTTCCGCGTCCGACGTCGATGGCTCGGGCAAGCGCGGCCAGATCCTGAAGGGCGACGTTCTCGACGCCATTGCCAAGGGCACGACGGCGCCCGCCGCCTCCGCACCGGCCGCCCCCCGCGCGCCGTCTTCGGCCTCCGATGCGCCGCGCGAAGAGCGCGTGCGCATGACCAAGCTGCGCCAGACCATCGCGCGCCGCCTGAAGGACGCGCAGAACACGGCCGCCATGCTCACCACCTTCAACGAGGTGGACATGACGGCGGTGATGGAACTGCGCGCCCGCTACAAGGACCTGTTCGAGAAAAAGCATGGCGTGAAGCTCGGCTTCATGGGCTTCTTCACCAAGGCCGTGACGCACGCGCTGAAGGAAATCCCGGCCGTCAACGCCGAGATCGACGGCACGGACCTCATCTACAAGAACTACTGCCATGTCGGCATGGCGGTCGGCACCGACAAGGGCCTCGTGGTTCCGGTCGTGCGCGACGCCGACCAGATGTCGATTGCCGGCATCGAGAAGGAACTCGGCCGCCTCGCCAAGGCCGCGCGTGATGGCTCGCTGACCATGAGCGACATGCAGGGCGGCACGTTCACCATCACGAATGGCGGCGTCTACGGCTCGCTGATGTCGACGCCGATCCTGAACGCGCCGCAGTCCGGCATTCTGGGCATGCATAAGATCCAGGAGCGCCCGATGGTGGTGGGCGGCAAGATCGAGATTCGTCCGATGATGTATCTCGCGCTCTCCTACGATCACCGGATCGTCGACGGCAAGGAAGCCGTGACCTTCCTCGTGCGCGTCAAGGACTCGCTGGAGGACCCCGAGCGTCTGGTGCTCGACCTCTGAGATCACGGGTTGGCGGGGGCTGGTCTCCCGCTTCTCTCATCCCATCGGGAGATCGCCTTCGGGCCGCCTCCCGTCCAACCCCCAAGCGCCGTATCAATGCCAAGGACGTCCATGGGCCGGAACGCCTCATGCCCCCGCGAGACGACGAGGGAAACGAAGCCTTCCATGGCCCGTGCTGCCGGACGCTGGGGCGGGCTCCCGTCCGCGATGCTGCTGGGGCTTTTGGTGCTCGGTCCCGCCGCACCCGCCCGCGCGCAGGAAACGCCGGATTACCGGGACGACCGCTCGACGCCGAACGCGGTGATCGAAAGCCTCTACAACGCGATCAACCGGCGCGAATTCGTTCGCGCCTGGAGCTATTTCCGTGAGGAGCCGGACCGGCCGGATTTCGAGACCTTTGCCAAGGGCTATCAGGACACGAGCCGCGTGCGCTTGAAGCTCGGCGCGAGCGAGGCGGAAGGAGCGGCGGGCTCCACCTATTATCGACTGCCGGTCGTGGTCGAGGCGACGCGCGGCGGCACCGCGACCGTCTTTTCGGGTTGCTACGAGTTGCGTCTCGTGCAGCCGGCCACGCAGGCCGAGCCACCCTTCCAGCCTATGGGCATCGTTCGCGGCAATCTGCGCCAGTCCAAGGCGAAGTTCGAGGAGGGGCAGGGCGACTGTTCCCAGCCGAACCCGCCGGCCAAGCCGTGAGAACCGGACTTGCGTCAGCGCCGCGCTGCGCCCGATCGGCGTGGGCAATGGTTTCGACCGGCCGCGTGCGCCCTAGCTCAGGAGACAAGCGGCGCATGACGCGCCCGAGTGCGGAGCCTTCTTGGATATGAACACGCCCTTGTCTCTGGAACTCGCCCTTCTCGGCTGGTCCGTCATCATCCTCTTCATTCATGTCGGCCTTCAGGGCCAGCTCGTGACACGCGAGCGGGGCCGAGAGTGGAATGCCGGTCCGCGCGACGGGCAGGCCAAGCCCCTCGGAACCTATGCCGGCCGAGCCGACCGCGCGCTGCGCAACTTTCAGGAAACGTGGCCGGCCTTTATTGCGCTGGCTCTCGCGCTGGCCGTCTCGGGACGCACCGGGGGGATCGGCGCGACCGGGGCTCTCGTGTGGTTCGTCGCCCGCCTCGTCTACATCCCGCTCTACCTCTTCGGGGTTCCCTATATCCGCAGCCTCGCCTGGCTGATCTCGGTGATCGGGCTTCTCCTCATGCTCATTCGCTTCCTCTGACAAACGAAAAGACGATCAACCCATGTCCGACACGTCTGAAACCTTCGATCTCGTCGTCATCGGCTCCGGCCCCGGCGGCTATGTCTGCGCCGTGAAGGCCGCCCAGCTCGGGCTGAAGGTGGCTGTGGTGGAAAAGCGGGCCACCTATGGCGGCACCTGCCTCAATGTCGGCTGCATCCCGTCCAAGGCGCTCCTGCACGCCTCCGAGATGTTCGCGGAAGCCAGCCACGGCTTTGCCGATCTCGGCGTCAAGGTGACGCCGGAGCTGGACCTGCCGACCATGCTGGCGCACAAGGACAAGACCGTGCGCGCCAACACGGACGGCGTCGCCTTCCTGTTCAAGAAGAACAAGATCACCGGCGTCACGGGCGCGGGCCGCATCGTCAAGGCCGGCGAGGTCGAGGTGACGGCCGAGGACGGCGCCAAGCGCACGCTCAAGACCAAGGCGATCTGCATTGCGACCGGCTCGTCCGTCGCCGGCATTCCCGGCCTCGACGTGGCTTTCGACCGGGACACGATCGTCTCCTCGGACGATGCGATCGCGCTGAAGAAAGTGCCGGCCACGATGGTGGTGGTCGGCGGCGGCGTCATCGGCCTCGAACTCGGCTCGGTGTGGTCGCGCCTGGGCGCGCGCGTCACGGTGGTGGAATATCTCGACAAGATTCTCGGCCCCATGGACGCCGACGTCTCGACCCAGTTCCAGAAGCTCCTCGTCAAGCAGGGCTTCCATTTCAAGCTCGGCGCGCGCGTCACCGCCGTCGCCAAGAGCTCGGCCGGCGCGAGCGTGACCTTCGAGCCGGCGCAGGGCGGCGCGGCCGAGACGCTGGAAGCCGAGGTCGTTCTGATCGCGACCGGCCGCAAGCCCTACACGGACGGTCTCGGCCTCCAGGACGCCGGCGTCTCGCTGGACAAGGCGGGCCGGGTCGAGATCGACGCGCATTACCGCACCAATGTCGAGGGCATCTACGCCATCGGCGACGTGGTGAAGGGTCCGATGCTGGCGCACAAGGCCGAGGACGAGGGCATCGCGCTCGCCGAAATCCTCGCTGGCCAGAAGGGTCACGTGAACTACGCCGTGATCCCCTCGGTGGTCTACACCTCGCCCGAGGTCGCCTCCGTCGGGCAGACCGAAGAAGAGCTGAAGAAGAACGGTGTCGCCTACAAGGTCGGCAAGTTCCCCTTCTCGGCCAACGGCCGCGCCCGCGCCATGCTGCACACGGATGGGTTCGTGAAGGTTCTGGCCGATGCCAAGACCGACCGGGTTCTGGGCGCGCATATCGTCGGCCATGGCGCCGGCGAGATGATCGCGGAAGCGGCCGTGCTGATGGAGTTCGGCGGCTCGTCGGAGGATCTGGCCCGCACCTGCCACGCGCATCCGACCATGTCGGAAGCCGTGCGCGAGGCCGCTTTCGCGGCCTTCGCCAAGCCGATCCACATGTAAGACCCAGAATCGGGGCACAACCCGGCGGGCTGATCCGCAGGGTTGTGCCCCGATTTTAATGGGCGCCCCGATCTTCACGCTTCCAGGTTCCGGTTCGCACGTTCGGTGGCTCGCAATCGGACGACGCGGTTAAGATGATATTCATCATGTTTCACGTGAGACGCATGACCGCGGGAACCTTTAACGTAGCGTAAGGTGCTGGCCTTCAATCTGGCGCGATCATGGGGAGGCATGGGCCGTGTCCCCGGTCGGGTCGTTCGATGAGCCTTGCAGCCGTTTATCTTTTGGGCACCCGAGGGGCGGCCAAGCAGGCCTCCCCTCACGGCGACCCGCGGACAGACGATGTCGCCTCGCAAGATTCGCTCGCACTGGTCGAAACGGAACTCGCACGCGGCATCGACGGCTCGCCTTTCCCTTCAGCGCTGGAACAGACGTTTCGGGAACAAGAGGACCGGGAACGCCCCAAGCGGATCGGATCCTGGCTCCGACTCTGGGGAAGCGCCCACGGCATCTGGGCGTTCGGTCTGGCCATGACGCCGGCCGGCTGGGCCACGCCCATCCATACATACGCCGTCATAGCGATGGTGTTTCTGGCATTGCTGGCCTTTCCAGCCAGCCTGTTGACCCGCCGGAAATGGTTGCTGGCTGCGGTCGGTGTTTTGACGCTGGGCACGGCCTTCCTCCAGATGAAGCTGATATTGTTGCCGCTCTGGACACAGAGCGCTGTGACGCCGAATACGCTTCTTGGCCCCCTCGCAACGCTCGCGATTTCCATCGGCGCGCCTTTTCCCAAGGCCTGGATACGCCGCGCGACTGCGGGCCTCGTTCTGGTGATTGCCTGTGGTGGCTTCGCACTGCTCCCGTTCGGCCGGGCCGCCGTCTTCATCGGTGTCGCCATGGTCCTGCGTATGGTCAGCGATCATGTGAACGGGGAGGTTTCGGCCCTTCGGCGAGAGGCTTTTCTTCTGCGCTATCGGAGCCGATTGCTCCATCAGCAACGGATTTCTCAGCTGGCATCGTTGGAGCGGCTCGCCAAGGTCGACTCGCTGACGGGCATCGCCAACCGCCGTGCGTTCGACACCTGCCTGATGGAGCATCTCGCGCGAGCGCTCCCGTGCCAGCCTGTCTGCGTGGCTCTCCTGGATGTCGATTACTTCAAGGCGCTGAACGATACGGCCGGCCATTTGTCGGGCGACGAATGTCTTCGTCGCATCGCCACCAGCCTGCGCAAGGCGGCGGGCACCGCTTTCGTGGCACGGTATGGCGGGGAGGAGTTTGCGGTCCTCTTTCCGCTTGTGGAAGGCGAAGAGATGATGCCGCGGTTGGAGGCCTTCCGCCAGGCGGTTCTGGCGCTCGACATCCGCCATCTTGGCCGGGATGGCGAGAGGGTGACGATCAGCATCGGTGGAACCTTGGCTGTCGGGCCTGAAAACAGCCGCGTCGTCCTCGATCGCGCCGATCACGCCCTTTATCGCGCCAAGGCCAACGGGCGGAACCGCGTCGAGTTCGAGCCGATCGCAACGCAACAAGCCCCGACCGCGCAGGATCTTCGCCGCCTGCACAATGCCGCTCTGAGCGGGGCAAAGCGTTTGCCCGAGCGCACAGAGGCTCGGCAACACGCCTGATCGGCTTCGTGGGCTTCCAAGCCATTCGCCGGGTGCTGAGCGTCGGCGGCGCGGCTCTCCCTCGATAGGCGGTTCTCTAGATCGTGGGAGCCTCACTCAGAAGGCTCCGCTGCCGCGACCTTGCTCCACAGACCTCACGATGCGCCTTGAGAGCGAGGGTCGATGGCTCCGGCCTCAGCGCGGGGGGGCTTGGTCTCTTTCGCTCGGGGGAAGGCTTTGTCAGTTCAGTCGCCCCGCCCGGCAGCGCGCATAGGCTCGCCGTCCCGCATCCTCGGCGTTTTGGCGGTTCAGGAGATCGACGCCGATCGAATCCTCGTGGTCCGTCAGGTTCTCATAGGCGTTGCGCGCCGTCTGATCGGCATAGTTCTCGCAGCCGGGGCGCACTGGCGGGCGGTAGGAGGCGGGGGCGAGGCCGATGGGCGGCGCAGTCGGAACGCAGCCCGCGAGCGGCAGAGCCAGAAGGGCAAAAAGAAGTCGGCGCATGGAAGCATCTCCCGCTGATCGATTTGCGGAGGAAACGAGCGGGGGCCGGTCCGAGGTTCCCTGCGCCCGCGCAGAGAGCGGCGACCGCCGCGAAGAGGACTGGCAAAGCCCGGCCCGCTGTCGGACTGAGGCAGACGATGCTTCGGCGCCAATGTCGCCGGCTCCGCGCGTCTTTCGTCAGGGAATGCGCGTCACGCTCCAGCCGGCGCGCCGGAGGCTTTCGACCAAGCCGGTCTCGCCCGGCAGATGCAGCGCCCCGACGGCCACGAACAGGCCGCCGCGCTGAAGAAGCGGACCCAGCCGCTCCGACATCACGGCGTTGCGCTTGTGCACGACCGCCTCATCGAAGCGCTGCGTCACCTCGATGGAGCGAGCATCGTCCGTGCCGCTCGGGGCAAGGGCCGAGGTCGCGGACTCGATCAACGAGATGCGATCGCTGAGATAGAGCTCGGTCATGGTTTCGAAGAGATCGGGCAGCCGGTCCACGAGGTTCAGCGTCGCCACGAGATTGTCGACTTGGAGATCGAGCGGCAGGGAGGCGAGCGCCTCCAGCTGCTCGGCGGCGCTTTCGAGGCCCATCAGCGGCTTGCCGGCCTCGCGCGCCTCGCCGGCGAGCGCCAGATCGAGAACCTGCGCGCCGCTCTTCATGCGCTCCATCTCGCACGGGGCGACCAGAAGCTGCGTGGCGAGGAACCAGGGCTGGAGCGTGCGAATGGCGGCGAGCGGCATGGCGCGCGCTTCCAGCTCGGGCTGAAGGCGGGCCATTTCATCCGCCGGCACCAGCGTGTCCAGCGTTTGGCCCGCCGGCAGGGTGGTCAGGTCTGGGCGCGAGAGCAGCACCTTGGCCATGACCGCCTGATCCAGCGCGTCGGTGGTTTCCACCACCATGCCCGACGCGGCCTCGAAGGCGGCGCGCGCCTTTGGCGGCAGGGTCAGAACGCGCGGATCGGAAAGATGCATCGTGCCATAGAGGAACGAGGGTGCCACGCCTGCCCGCTCGACGCGGTAGAAGCGGCCTTCGCCATTCGGCACCTCGGCGGCCTCCCGCTCCGCCTCGGCCAGCTTGCCGCTTTGCTCCAGCGCTGGCAGCGCGCTGGTTCCTTGGGCGCAGGTGGAGGTCTCGGCCTGAGCCGGGAACGCAAGAAGCGCGAAGGCGACCAGGGCGCCACTGCGGCGCAGGAGCGGACGAGGCGAGGCAAGAGCGAACATGGGCGATCCCGAACGGGGAAGGGGAGGGAGGGTCAAGCCGCGCCGCGCCGCGCGCGCGGATGGGCGTCGTCATAGATCTGGAGAAGCCGCCCGCCTTCGATGCCAGTATAGACCTGCGTCGAGGACAGCGAGGCATGGCCGAGCAGGTCCTGGATGGCGCGCAGGTCTCCGCCCTTGGCCAGAAGATGCGTGGCGAAGGAATGGCGCAGCGCGTGGGGCGTTGCCGAATCCGGCAGGCCGAGATAGCCGCGCAGCCGCTGCATCTCGCGCTGGATGATGCCGGGGGCGAGCTGCCCGCCGCGCGCGCCGCGAAACAAGGGGCCATCGGCCGCGAGCTGGTAGGGGCACAGACGCCGATAGGCGGCCACGGCCTCCAGCACGGCCGGCAGAAGGGGTACGAGGCGTTGCTTGTTGCCTTTGCCGGTGATGGTCATGGAGCGCGCGCTCGGATCGGCCAGCGCGTCTCCCGGCAGGTTCAGCGCTTCCGAGATGCGAAGTCCGCAGCCATAGAGCAGTGTCAGCACCGCGACATTGCGGGCCGCGATCCAGGGCTCGCTCGCGCCCGCGCCTGCTTCCTCGGTCACGGCCAGGGCGTCCGGCACGCTCAAGGGGCGGGGCAGGGATTTCGGCCGCTTGGGTGCGCGCATGGAGGCCGCGCCCGCGCCGGACGCCAGCCCTTCGCGCTCCAGATGGCGGATAAAGGAGCGCACGCCCGAAAGATGACGCCCGAGCGAGCGAGCGCCCGCGCCGTCGCGCCGACGCTCCGCCAGAAAGGCGCGGAACTCGGCAGGCTTCAGGTCGGCAAGATCGGCCGGAGCGGCGGGGCGGCCTTGGTAGCCGGCGAAGAAGGTGAGGAACTGGCGCACGTCGCGCTCGTAGGCGTCGATCGTCTGAGGCGAGGCCTGCCGCTCCACCTCCAGCCGCCGCAGCCATTGCGTCTTCAGGGCCAGAAGGTCCGAGGTCGCCGAGATCAGAACAGGGGCGTTCATGCCGAGCGTCTTTCCTTGCAGCCGGACGACGGGGGCGACGCGCGGGCCACCCATGGCTGTTTCAACTATCTGGCCGCTTCGGCGTAAATGAAAGGTTGCCGCGCTGGAAACCGGCCGGTCGCGCCCCAGAACATCGCGGGATGAAATGCGGACGTATCATGCGGCCGCATTCGATCAAGGGACAGGACGACGATCGTCCGCCGAAACGAGGAGATCCGCATGAAGCGCCATGCAACCGCCGTCTGGAACGGTGCGCTCGGAACCGGCACGGGAAACCTGACCACCCAGTCGGGCGCTCTCAGCCAGCACGGCTATTCGTTCAAGGCTCGGTTCGAAGACGAATCCGGCAAGTCGGGCACCAACCCGGAAGAGCTTCTGGCCGCCGCCCATGCCGGCTGCTTCGCCATGCAGCTGTCGCATTTCCTGGCCGAGAACGGCACGCCCGCCGACGAGCTGAAGGCGCGCGCCGTGGTCAGCGTCGAGCAGGCCGATAGCGGCTTCGAGGTGAAGTCGAGCGCCATCACGCTGGAAGCCAAGGTGCCGGGCATCGACGACGCGGCGTTCCAGAAGCTCGCCAATCAGGCCAAGGAAGGCTGCCCGATCTCGAAGGCGCTCGGCGCCATCGAGGTTTCGCTGGACGCCAAGCTGGTCTGATCCCGCGCCTGTGAAACGGGAGCCCGCCGCCGATGCGGCGGGCTTTCTCATGGCGCGTGAGACTTAGCCGCGTCGCTTGCGTCCGTAGAGTTCGAGCCGGTGAAAGACGATCTCGTAGCCGAGTTCACGCGCGATCTCGTCCTGCAGCGCTTCGATCCGGTCGGAGCGAAATTCGATCACCGCCCCCGTGTCCATGTCGATCAGATGGTCGTGATGGTCGCTGTCGGCCTGCTCGAAGCGGGAGGGGCCGTTGGCGAAGGCATGGCGATGGATCGCGCCCTTGTCTTCCAGAAGCCGCATGGTGCGATAAACGGTCGACAGGGAGATGGAAGGGTCGATGGCCGAGGCCCGCCGGAAAATCTCCAGCGCGTCCGGATGGTCGCCGCCTTCGCTAAGGATGCGCAGGATCGTGCGCCGCGGCCGTGTGATGCGCACACCCGCTTCGCGCAGCAGCTTCTCATAGTCGTGGGCTTGGCTCGCCGTGCTCATGCAAGGCTCTCTACCCGCAAATGGCACGGTGCGCGAGACGCTTCCGGGCAGGACTTGGATGCGTCCGACAGGACCGACTCGGTGGCGTTGGTCGAGCCGCTCTATCGCTCATGCCGCAGGGCCTGCGTTTCCGGCTCCGTGCAGCTTGCCCGCTTTCCATCCGAGCGCCTGTCGGCGCGTCCAAGGAGGCGGAAGGGAAACCTCATGGGGGGCCGTCGCCCCTGACGTCTGGAAGGCCGAGCACCGCAGCAGACCTCGCCTCTCTCGGGATGGGGTTGGTGAGTCAGGGGGCGCTTCAAAATCTCGGGATCGCACCGCGTTGAGCCGAGCGGACGCATACCGGAATCGATGGATTGCTCCTGCGGCTCGAGCGTCCAAGTCAGCGCCTGAGTTCGTGAGCGGCGCGTGTTGTCGAAGTGGGCTACGACGCTCGCGGCTCGCGGCTCGCGGCTCGCGGCTCGCAGGTCTCTCGTCTCGCCGGATCGCCACCCGCCACGCACACCCCGGCCGCCTTCGAACAGCGTGTCCCGAGGCTGCGCCTCATCCAACGCGACGCAATGGTCTTTTCTTGCAAATCATTTGCAATTGCATTGACGGGTTGGCGGATTGCTCCTAGCTTTCCTCTCGCTCGCAGCCCGCAAAGGATGGTTCCCGCATGTCGTCGCGTCAGGCCGAGGCCGAGATCGCCCCTTCCTTCGCCAACCCGCCCGATCAACAAGGCTTTGCGCGGGAGCGCGGGGAGGGCTCGCTGCACCAGTCGTTCCGCAGCGTGGGGGTCGGAGACGGCGGGACGCTGTTCCGGCGCTTCCTCGCTTTTCTGGGCCCCGGCTATCTCGTGGCCGTCGGCTATATGGACCCCGGCAATTGGGCGACCTCGCTCGCGGGTGGCTCGGAGTTCGGCTACACGCTGCTCTTCGCGGTGCTTCTGTCCTCTCTCATGGCGATCGTGCTTCAGGCGCTTTGCGCGCGGCTCGCCATCGCCACGGGCCGCGATCTCGCTCAGGCCTGCCGCGATGCCTATCCCAAGCCGGTCTCGGTCGGCCTCTGGATTCTGGCCGAACTCGCCATCGTCGCGACGGATCTTGCCGAAGTCATCGGCACGGCCATCGCGCTGAAACTCCTGTTCGGCCTGCCGCTCGAATGGGGCGTCATCGTCACAGCCTTCGACGTCTTCGTCATTCTCTGGCTGCAGTCGCGGGGCTTTCGCTATGTCGAAGCCTTCGTCGCGACCATGATCCTGGTGATCGCGCTCTGCTTTGTCGGCCAGCTGCTTCTGGCCCAGCCCTCGATCGCGGCGATCTTCGCCGGCTTTCTGCCCTCGGCCTCGATCGTGACCGACGAGCGTCAGCTCTATCTCGCGCTCGGCATTCTGGGCGCGACCGTGATGCCGCACAATCTCTATCTGCACACCGGCATCGTGCAGACGCGCGCCTACCGCGAGGACGAGGCGGGCAAGCGCGAGGCGATCCGTTTCGCCACGATCGACTCGACCCTCGCGCTCGGCATCGCGCTGGTCGTCAACGCGTCCATTCTCATCCTCGCTGCCGCCGCCTTCCACGCGTCCGGCCATGGCAGCGTCGAGGATCTGGAGCAGGCCCATTCGCTGCTGACGCCACTTCTGGGCGCGGCCATCGCCCCGGTGCTCTTCGCCGTCGCGCTGCTGGCCTCGGGCCTGTCCTCGACGGTGACGGCGACGCTGGCCGGCCAGATCGTGATGGAGGGCTTCCTGCGCCTTCGCATCAGCCCGGTCGTGCGTCGCCTCATCACGCGCGGCCTCGCCATTCTGCCGGCGGCCGGCATCATCATCGCCTATGGCGAACAAAGCGCCGGCCAGCTCCTGATCTTCAGTCAGGTCGTCCTGTCGCTCCAGCTGCCCTTCGCCGTGGTGCCGCTGGTGCTCATGTCGCGCGACCGCAGCAAGATGGGGAATTTCCGGGCCCCGATCTGGCTGCTCGCCATTGCCGGCGCGATCGCGACGCTGATCATCGTCCTCAACGTGAAGCTGGTTCTGGACTTCGTGAATTCCGGTTTCGCGGGCTGATTCCTCGCTCCTATACGAAACCGTATGGAAACCTCGACGCTGTCTCCACCTCGCGGCCCTAACAAACCTCCAGCAGGTTTGGGTCGCGAGGGGCCATGGGTTCGGTCGGCGGGAAAATCGTCTGTCTTCTTCTGGCGAGCCTCGGGGCGTCCGCTCTCGCCGTGCCGGCGCTGCTCGGTCTCACCTTGCTTGGCGGCAATCTGCATGAGGTCGGCGGCGGCGTGATCCGCGCCGCGCAGATGAGCCCGGCCGATCTCGCCAGCACCATTCAGGCGCGGGGCGTGCGCTCGATCCTCAACCTGCGCGGGGAGCATCCGGGCGAGGCCTGGTGGCAGGAGGAGCGGGCGGTCGCTGAGGCCAACGGCGTCGAATACATCTCCGTCTCGCTGTCGGCCCGCCACAAGCCCGACCTCGCCGCGATGCGCCATCTCGCAGCCCTCATGCGCGATGCGCCCAAGCCGCTTCTGATCCATTGCCTGCAAGGGGCCGATCGCACGGGCCTCGCCTCCGCGATCTATGAGCTTTCGCAAGGACAGGCCGCAGGTGAAGCGGCCGATCAGCTGTCGCTCATGTTCGGCCATTTCCCATGGCTCGGCAACAAGACCCGCGCCATGGACGAAGCCTTTGCCGAATATTCGGCGGCGGACGCCACGCCAAGCCCGGCGACAGCTTCCATGGCCGCTCGCTGAGACAAGAGACCGAAGCCAAACGAGAAAGGGCGGCGCCGGAGATGGCGCCGCCCTTTCTATGTCAGCGGAGCAGTTGGCGCGCTCAGGCGGCCTTCTTGGCGCCGAGCAGACGGCGGTTGACGAGCAACTCGGCGATCTGGATCGCGTTCAGCGCCGCGCCCTTGCGCAGATTGTCGGCCACGACCCACATGTTGAGGCCGTTCTCTAGCGTCTGGTCTTCGCGGATACGCGAGATATAGGTCGCGTCCTCGCCCGCCGTGTCGATCGGCGTCGCATAGGCGCCGTCCTCGTGCTTGTCGATCACGAGGCAGCCGGGGGCCTCGCGCAGGATCTCGCGCGCCTCGTCGGCGGTGATCGGGTTCTCGAACTCGATGTTGACCGACTCGGAATGGCCGATGAAGACGGGCACGCGCACGGCCGTGCAGGTGACCTTGATCTTCGGATCGAGCATCTTCTTGGTCTCGGCCATGACCTTCCACTCTTCCTTGGTCGTGCCGTCTTCCATGAAGACGTCGATATGGGGAATGACGTTGAAAGCGATGCGCTTGGTGAACTTCTTGGCGGTCACGGGATCGGCCACGAACACGGCGCGGCTCTGCTCGAACAGCTCGTCCATGCCCTCCTTGCCCGCGCCCGAAACGGACTGGTAGGTCGAGACGACGACGCGCTTGATCTTGGCCTTGTCGTGCAGGGGCTTCAGCGCCACCACGAGCTGCGCGGTGGAGCAGTTCGGATTGGCGATGATGTAGCGCTGCGTGAAGCCCGACACGGCGTCGGCGTTCACTTCGGGCACGATCAGCGGCACGTCGGCATCGTAGCGGAAGGCCGAGGAATTATCGATCACGACGCAGCCCTGCGCGCCGATCTTGGGCGCCCATTCCTTGGCGACCGAACCGCCGGCGGACATGAGGCAGATGTCGACGTCGGAGAAGTCGAAGAGCTCGAGCGCCTTGACCTTCAGGGTCTTGTCGCCGAACGAAACCTCGGTGCCCTGGCTGCGGCGGGAGGCGAGCGCCACCACTTCGTCGGCCGGGAAGCCGCGTTCGTCCAGGATGTTGAGCATTTCGCGGCCGACATTGCCCGTCGCGCCGACCACTGCAACCTTGTAACCCATGGGTCTGACCTGTTCCACCGCCCCCTGCAAGAACTCGTCATGCGCTTCTAGCCCCGTTCCGGGGGCGAGCGGAACGAGGGTCAGGGCGTAATCGTGGTTTTGGTCGGAAGCGCGGACATGGCGCTTCTCATGCGCCAGCCCGCGCGCCCTGTCAATCGCCGCAAAGGCACGAAGCTGGTTTCGCGCTTGCGGTCCGCTTTGGAATGGGTCTATGTAATATTATAACATTACAGAGGAGACCCGCATGGGCCGCTATCGCTGTGAAGAGACGCCGAAGGACACGAGGCTTCCCGTCACCGTTCTGTCCGGCTTTCTGGGCGCGGGCAAGACGACGCTGCTCAACCACATCCTCAACAATCGCGAGGGGCGGCGCGTCGCCGTCATCGTCAACGACATGAGCGAGGTGAATATCGACGCCGATCTCGTGCGCGAGGGTGGGGCCGATCTGTCGCGCACCGACGAGACGCTGGTGGAGATGACGAACGGTTGCATCTGCTGCACGCTGCGCGGCGATCTGATGGCCGAGGTAAGGCGCCTCACCGAGGAAGGGCGCTTCGACTATCTCCTGATCGAGGGCACGGGCATCGCCGAGCCGCTTCCGGTGGCCGCCACCTTCTCCTTCCGCGACGAGGCGGGCGAAAGCCTGTCCGACCGCGCGCGCCTCGACACGATGGTGACGGTGGTGGATGCCTCCAGCCTCCTGCGCGACTACGGCTCGCATGTGCTTCTCTCCGAGCGGGGCGAGACGGCGGGCGAGGGCGACGAGCGCACGCTGGTGGATCTCCTGGTGGAGCAGATCGAGTTCGCCGACGTGGTGGTGATCAACAAGGCGTCCGAAGTGGACAAGCTGACGCTTCAGGCGGTGCGCTCGGTTGTTACCGCGCTGAACCCGACCGCGCGCCTCGTCGAGACCGATTTCGGCCGCGTGCCGCTGGGCGAGGTGCTCGACACCGGCCTCTTCCACGAGGAAACCGCGCAGACCCATCCGCTCTGGTACAAGGAACTGTACCAGCCCGAGGCGCACAAGCCCGAGACCGAGGAATACGGCGTGACGAGCTTCGTCTACCGCGCGCGCCGACCCTTCGACCCGCAGCGCTTCGACGCGTTCGTCAAGGCGGTCTGGCCGGGCCTCATCCGCGCCAAGGGCCATTTTTGGCTGGCGACGCGGCCGGACTGGGTGGGCGAGTTCTCGCTGGCAGGTGCAGTGGCGCGCGTCTCGGGCCTCGGGCGCTGGTGGGCGGCGGTGCCGCGCGAGCGCTGGCCCGATGTGCCGGAATGGCAGGATCTCCTGCGCCGCAACTGGTCCGCGCCCTGGGGTGACCGGCGGCAGGAACTCGTCTTCATCGGCGCGGGGCTGGACGAGGCGGCGATTCGCGAGGCGCTGGACGACTGCCTCGTCGGCCCGGCGGACGTGTTCGACGCCGCGCGCTTCCGCGCCCTGCCCGACCCGTTTCCGCAATGGGGTCGCGCGGCCTGAGACTTAAGGGAAAGGCCGGCCTCTCATAGGAGAGACCGGCCTGGAGCTTTAAAACTTCGACGCTTTGATCCGTGCCAAGGCGCCCGGATCAGACGCGGCGATCGGGATAGGGCGTGCCCACCGGCTGCGGCGTGGCGGAGCGGCGCGCGCTGCGCTCGGCGATCTTCTTCGTGACCCAGCCGACGAACAAGGCTTTGATGATGCTGCGGATCATGGGTTCGGTCTCCAAGGATTGATGTGTCTCGTTGGAGGCAGAATGCGGCCAAGCTCTTGAGGTTCCTGACCAGCATACACGATAGCAGTCACGTGATCGCAGCTGAATTGTGTCGGCAAAAGGGCGGTGTAACTTCCTATTTCGTAAAAATCCGTTAGCCTTTGCGACCAGCGCTGGGAGGCGCCGCCGCTTCATGCGGCCAGGGAGGACAACGCGTGACAAGTTATTCCAGGAGCGCCGATCCGGCGCTGGAACGCCAGCCCATGACGAAGCGCGAGCGCAAGGTGATCATCGCCTCCTCGCTCGGCACCGTCTTCGAATGGTATGATTTCTATCTCTACGGAACGCTCGCCGCGATCATCGGGCGGCAGTTCTTCTCGCAATTTCCGCCGGCCACGCAGGCCATCTTCGCCCTTCTGACCTTCGCGGCGGGCTTTCTCGTGCGCCCCTTCGGCGCGCTGGTCTTCGGGCGCCTCGGCGATCTCGTCGGACGTAAATACACGTTCCTTCTGACGATCCTGATCATGGGCCTGTCGACGTTCTCGGTCGGCCTTTTGCCGGGCTACGACCAGATCGGCGTTGCCGCGCCGATCATCCTCGTGGCGCTGCGCATGGCGCAGGGCCTGGCGCTCGGCGGCGAATATGGCGGCGCGGTCGTCTATGTCGCGGAGCACTCGCCGCGCAACCGTCGCGGCTTCTACACCGCCTGGATTCAGACCACGGCGACCATGGGCCTGCTCCTGTCGCTCTTCGTGATCGTGACGCTGCGCCTGAATCTGGGCGAAGACGCCTTCCAGAGTTCGCAGCCGCTGTTTCTCGGGCTGACGGGCGGCTGGCGCATTCCCTTCCTTCTGTCGATCATCCTGCTTCTGATCTCGATCTATATCCGCCTTCAGATGCATGAATCGCCGATCTTCCAGAAGATGAAGGAAGAGGGCACCCAGTCCAAGGCGCCGCTCTCGGAAGCCTTCGGAAACTGGCGCAACGGCAAGATCGTGCTGATCGCGCTGTTCGGCCTCGTGATCGGTCAGGCCGTGGTCTGGTACACCGGCCAGTTCTACGCGCTGTTCTTCCTGCAGACTGTGCTGAAGATCGATCTTCTGACGGCCAACGTCCTGATCGCCTGGGCGCTGATCGTGGCCACGCCCTTCTTCCTCGTGTTCGGCTCGCTGTCGGACCGGATCGGGCGCAAGCCGGTGATCCTGGCCGGCTGCCTGCTCGCGGCAGCAACCTATTTCCCGCTCTTCAGCGCGCTGACCAACGCGGCCAACCCGACCTATGCCAGCGCCATCCAGACCGTGCGGGCGGAAGTCGTGGCCGATCCCGCCACCTGCGGCTCGCTGTTCGATCCGGTCGGCATCCGCACCTTCACTAGCCCCTGCGACATCATGCGCCGCACCATGTCGCAGCAGGCCTTCCGCTATACGCAGGTGGACGCGCCCGCCGGCAGCGCGCCGCAGCTCGTCGTCAATGGCGGCGCGCCGATCGCCTTCACCGACGCCAAGGGCTTCTCCGAAGCGCTCGGCCCCGCCATGGTCGCGGCCGGCTATCCCGCCGCCAACGACCCCGCCAAGGTCAAGATCACCGGCTTCTTCTCGGCGCTCGCCTCGGTTCAGGCCCTGAAGGTCATCGCGATCCTGACGGTGATGGTGATCTACGTGACCATCGTCTACGGCCCGATCGCCGCCGCGCTGGTGGAGTTCTTCCCCACGCGCATCCGCTACACCGCCATGTCCTTGCCCTACCATATCGGCAATGGCTGGTTCGGCGGCTTGCTACCTGCGACCTCGTTTGCGATCGTCGCCTCCACGGGCGATATCTTCGCGGGTCTCTGGTACCCGGTCTTCTTCGCGCTCCTGACCGTCGTGATCGGCGTCATCTTCGTTCGCGAAAAGAAGGGCGTCGATCTCGCCGACTGATCGGCGCGCTCGAACATAATCCTCAAACGAAAACCGCCGCCTCGGGAGACCGGGGCGGCGGTTTTGTCTGTTCTTCAGGAAACGAAGAGCGTCAGGCCGCGAGCTTGCGGCGGAAGGCGTCGAGCACCGCGTCGCCCATCTCGCTCGTTCCGACCTCGCGGCAGCCCGGCGCCATGATGTCGCCCGTGCGCGTGCCCGACTCCAGAACCTCGGCGATGGCCGCTTCCAGCTTGTCGGCCTCGTCCACCATGGCGAAGGAATAGCGCAGCATCATCGCGAAGGAGGCGATCATGGCGATCGGGTTGGCGATGCCACGGCCCGCGATGTCGGGGGCCGAGCCGTGGACGGGCTCGTACATGGCGCGGCGCTGGCCGCTCGTCTCGTCCGGCGCGCCCAAGGAGGCGGAGGGCAACATGCCGAGCGAGCCCGTCAGCATGGCCGCGATGTCGGACAGCATGTCGCCGAAGAGATTGTCGGTCACGATGACGTCGAACTGCTTGGGCGCGCGCACCAACTGCATTCCGCCGGCGTCCGCCAGCATGTGGTCGAGCGTGACGTCGCTGTAGCCCTTGTGGGTTTCGGTGACGACCTGGTTCCACAGGACGCCCGACTTCATGACGTTGCGCTTTTCCATGGAGGTGACGCGGCCGCGCCGGGTGCGCGCCAGTTCGAAGGCGACCTTCGCGATACGCTCGATCTCGTAGGTGTCGTAGATCTGCGTGTCGATGCCGCGCTTCTGGCCGTTGCCGAGATCCACGACTTCCTTCGGCGCGCCGAAATAGACGCCGCCGGTCAGCTCGCGCACGATCAGAATGTCGAGCCCGTCCACCAGCTCGCGCTTCAGCGAGGAGGCTTCGGCGAGCGCGGGATAGCAGATGGCGGGGCGCAGATTGGCAAAGAGCGACATGTCCTTGCGCAGGCGCAGGAGACCCGCCTCGGGGCGCTTCTCGTAAGGGACGCTATCCCATTTCGGGCCGCCCACCGCGCCGAAGAGCACCGCGTCCGCCGCCATGGCCCTGTTCATGTCGGCGTCGGAAATCGGATCGCCCGACGCGTCATAGGCCGCGCCGCCGACCAGGCCGCGCTCGGTCTCGAAGCCCGCCGCGCGCTCCGCGTTGAGAAGGGTCACGAGCTTCTCGACCTCGGCCATCGCCTCCGGTCCGATGCCGTCGCCCGGCAGAAGAAGAAGCTTGCGCGTGGTCATGAGATCCCCCAGGGCTCGAAATCCGCCGGTGCGGCAGTTGGTTCGGACGGGTCGTAGCGGCCCGGCCCGCCGACCGCAAGCCGCCATGGCCGGCGCAGAGCGGACCGATCGCGCGGCGCGCCCGCGTGTCGGCGCATTTTGGCGGGCGCGTCTTCATGCTTTCTTGACCCCGATTCCAGCGAAGGCGTGCGCGGAGCCGAGGCGTCAATATCTTGGCAATGGGAAAAGGCGAACGATCGTCTGCAACAGGAATAATAAGGCGACGGATCTGTCGCCCGGCGTCTTATCGGGGGATGAAGCGGTGAGATTGAGTATCAGGACCAAGCTCGCGGCGGGTTTCGGTGTCGTTCTGGTGATGTTGGCGGCCACCGGCGCGGTGGGGCTGGGCGAACTCGGGCGCTCCAACGAGCAGACCGAGGCCTTCACCGATGGGCCTTTTCGGCAGGTTCAGCGCCTGGGCGAGCTTTATGCGCTCCAAGCCACCGCGCGCAGCGACTTCCAGAGCCTGATCCTCAGCCAGCAAGCCGACGAGCAGAAGGCGATCGGCGCGCGCTTCGACGAGAAGATGGGCACGGTGAACACCGTGCTTCAGGATTATATCGCGGGTCTGCCGGAGGCGATGCGCGGGGACGCCGCCGATATGAAGACACTGCTCGGCGAACTCGACGCCGCCTTCGCGCAGGCGCGCCCCTTCGCCTCCACGACCTTCCGCACCGACGCGATCAAGGCCATGGGCAAGGCCGAGCCGATCGGCATCGAAATCACCAATGTCCTCCAGCAGCTCCAGAGCGCTTTCCGCGCAGGGCCGCAGACGCCGCTGATGACCATTTCGATCAACACGCTGTCGGACATGCGCGCCCGGTTTCCCGAGATGCGCATGATGGCCAATCAGGTGCTGATCGAGACCGACGACGCCAAGCTGAAGGCGATGTCGCAGCTTCTGACCGCGCGTCAGGCTCAGTTCGGCGCCTATATCAACCAGCTGAAGTCGGCGGCCGACCCGTCCTTCCAAGGCCGGCTGAATTCGCTGGAAAAGCGCTGGGGCCAGTTCAAGGACGCGATGAACGGCTGGGTCTCTGGTGGCATCGCCAATGACACGGGCCGCGCTCGCAACCTGTTCAACAGTCAGATCGTGCCGGCGGCCGAGAAGTTCGAGACCCGCATTCTCGCGCAGAAGAAGGTCGAGGATCAGATCGCCAGCGGCTTCGTGCAGCGCGCCAACACGGCCTTCACGGAAACGAAAATCTTCCTGATCGCGCTGATCGGCGGCGCGGTGCTGATTGGGTTGGCCGTGGCCGCCTGGCTCGGCCTGTCGATCTCGCGCGGCCTGTCGCGCGCGGTTGAACTGGCGCGGCGCATCGGCTCGGGCGACCTGACGCAGCGCATCGAGGTGAAGGGCCGCGACGAACTGGCCGACCTTCAGCGCGCCATGAGCGACATGACGGTCAAGCTCTCCGAGATCGTCTCGGGCGTGCGCGCCTCGTCGTCCTTGGTTGCGGCCGGCTCCGCCCGCTCGGCGTCCACCGCCGAGAAGCTGTCGTCGGGCTCGACCGAACAGGCTGCGGCCTCCGAACAGGCCTCGGCGGCGATCGAGGAGATGACCGCCAATATCCGCCAGAACGCCGACAACGCGTCCACCACCGAGAAGATCGCGGCCCAGGCCGCCGAACATGCCGGCACCACAGGCGATGCGGTGGCGCAGTCGACGCAGGCCATGCGCGAGATCGCCGAGAAGATCGCCGTGGTGCAGGAGATCGCCCGTCAGACGGACCTGCTCGCGCTGAACGCCGCCATCGAGGCGGCGCGCGCCGGGCAGCATGGCAAGGGCTTTGCGGTCGTCGCCTCGGAAGTGCGCAAGCTCGCCGAGCGCAGTCAGGCGGCGGCGACCGAGATCGGTGACCTGTCGAGCCGCACGCTGATCGTCGCCGAGGATGCCGGCTCGCGTCTGGAGAAGTTGGTGCCGGACATCAAAAAGACGGCGGAGCTGGTCTCCGAGATTTCAGCGGCCTGCCGCGAACAGTCGATCGGCATCGAGCAGATCAATCAGGCGATCGGGCAGCTGGATCAGGTCACGCAGGCCAATGCCGGCGCGGCCAACCAGATGACGGCGACGGCCGAGCAGCTGGCGTCCGAAGCGGGCCGCCTCGAAGAGCGCGCGGGCTTCTTCCGCATGACGGATGCCG
>NZ_LDQA01000066.1 GCF_001475935.1 Aureimonas ureilytica | reverse complement strand
GTTCAGCATCCAGAAGCCCAAATCCTGCATGATGGCGCCGACACGGAAGATGTTGTGGTAGGAGCCGATCACCCAGATCGTGCCGTTGGGCTTGAGCAAGCGGCGGGCGGCGAGCAGCCAGGCCCGCGTGAAGGCGTCATAGGCCTCGAAGCTCTCGAAGCGGTCCCATTCCTCGTTGACGGCATCGACGCGGGACTGGTCGGGGCGGGTGAGGTCGCCGCCGAGCTGAAGATTGTAGGGCGGGTCGGCGAAGATGGCGTCGACGCTGCCGGCGGGCAGCGCGGCCATGCGGGACACGCAGTCGCCCTTGATGATCGTGTCCAGCCATTCCGGCTGGCTTGGCGAGAGGGCCACAGCCCCCGCACCGGCGAAGCCCAGCGGTGTGCCTGCGCTCAGGCGCTCCGCTCCGGGCGCGGCCTTTGACGCTGGCACTGCACGAGACACGCGAACCGCACCGGACCTGGACATAGCGCCACCACCACCCACTCAACGCGACAACACCGCGGGATCACACCGGGCTCCGGCTCCAAATCACCGCCGCCCCTCATGTGCTTATGGTTACCGAAGAGGGTTAACGAGCCATGAAGTGACCCACCGATTGGCCTCCGGCTGCGAAGCGTGCTAACCCCGCCGCATCCCCGCCCGCCCCTGTCTCACTTGGGTTTCGTCGTCGCGGCGGAGCATGAGCGGCCCTCGAACCGGTGCCGCGACAGCATCCGGGAGCGGCTCAGGAACGCGAGTTCGGCCGAGGCCCGCACAGAACCTCGAAAGGCCACGATGGCACTCTCCCTCATTCTGTTCGATTGCGACGGCGTGCTCGTCGATTCCGAAATCATCTCCGCCAAGGTGGACGCCTCGCTCCTGAAGGAACTCGGCTACGAAATATCCGCCAACGAGATCGCCGAGCGCTTCGCGGGCCTGACGCAGGACCGCATTCTCGAACTCCTGACGGCCGAAGCCGGCATCCGTTTTCCCGAGGATTACGCCGAGCGTCAGCGAGTGGAACTCGACCGTCGCCTCGCCGCCGAGATTACGCCGATTGCGGGCGTTCACGAGATGCTCGATCGGCTCGACCTGCCCCGCGCCATCTGCTCGAATTCCTCCTCCGAGCGGCTGAAGATCGTTCTGGAGCCGACCAAGCTCTGGGACCGCTTCCGCCCCTATGTCTATGCCTCGCGCGAAGTCGGCACGAAGCGGCCCAAGCCCGCGCCGGACGTCTATCTCTATGGCTGCCGTCAGTTCGAGACCGCGCCGCGCGAAACCATTGTTCTGGAAGATTCCGTTCATGGCGTTGCCGCAGCCGTTGCGGCGGGCTGCCGAGTCGTCGGCTTCACCGGCGGGCAGCACAGCTATGACGGCCACGGCCATGCGCTGGCCGAAGCGGGCGCGGAAACCGTGATCCGTCGCCTGTCGGAATTTCCCGGCGTCGTGGAGGCTTTCAGCAATTGGGAAGCGGCCTGACCGGCCGCCCCCGACGCACCATTCAGCGGCCGGTCTTGCCCTTGGCGGCAACGGCCGGCGCCGGCGGTCCTTCGTCGAAGCCGGCATAGATCGTGAGCGTCTTGCCGGCGGGCTTGGGGAAGCGGATGTTGCGGTCGATATAGGAGAAGTTCACCGCGCCGCCCGTGGAATCCAGAAGCGCGCCTTGGTGACCCAGTTGGCTATAGACGAGCTTGCCATTGTCCACGATCGCCACGCGCAGCGGCAGATCGACCGTTCCGCCCTTCGAGACCGGCCCCGGCACGACGCGCCCGGTGACCGCGATTTCCATGAAATACTGCCCGTCGCGCTCGCGGCAAGACCGCGTCGTGCCGGTGATGGAGGCGACATAGTCCACAGAATCTCCCGAGCCCTTACGCAGGATGGCGGTGCCTTCGCGTAGAGCAACCTGCGGGCAATAGTCCGCGACCTTTCCCGCGCTGGCGACCTGCGCGGGCGAGGCCGGAAGGCTGGCGGACGAAGGCGCGGCGGGTGCCGGCCCTCCGCCCGACGTGCTGCAACCGGCGGCGCTGAGGCCGGCCAGCGTCAAAAAAAGCAGATTCTGGAAGGGGCTGCGTCTCGACATATGCATCCGCGGTTCTTCCCATAGGGGTGTCGCTCGGTCTATATCAGGCACCCAGCCAGGTTGCGACCAGTCTTGGCATGGAGAAGCGAAGACCGTTTCCTCCGAGCCGAAGCAAGCCGCCCGCAAGGGCGCACGGGAGTTGTCGTTGAGATATGTGAGTTCGCGGGGCGAAGCTCCGACCCTTGGTTTTGCTGACGTTCTCCTGGCCGGCCTTGCGACGGACGGCGGTCTTTACGTTCCGGAAACCTGGCCGACCCTCTCGCCCGAGACCATCGCCTCCTTCGCCGGTCGCCCCTATGCCGAGGTGGCGTTGGAGGTCCTGACGCCCTTCGTGGGCGGCGAGATCGCTCAGGCCGATCTGGAGCGCATGGTGCGCGAGGCCTATGCGACCTTCCGCCATCCCGCCGTCGCCCCGCTCGTTCAGATCGGCGATCGGCATTTCGTGCTCGAACTGTTCCACGGCCCGACGCTCGCCTTCAAGGACGTGGCGATGCAGCTACTCGCGCGGCTGATGGACCATGTGCTGACGCAGCGCCAGCGCCGCGCCACGATCGTCGGCGCGACCTCGGGCGACACGGGCGGCGCGGCCATCGCAGCCTTCGCGGGCAGCGAGCGCACCGACATGTTCATTCTCTTCCCAAAGGGCCGCGTTTCCCCCGTCCAGCAGCGCCAGATGACGACGGCCGGACGACCGAACGTTCATGCGCTTGCGGTGGAAGGCACGTTCGACGACTGCCAGGCCCTGGTGAAGAGCATGTTCAACGACGCGAAGTTCCGCGCCGAAACGGCTCTTTCGGGCGTCAATTCGATCAATTGGGCCCGCGTCATGGCTCAGATCGTCTATTATTTCACGGCGGCCGCGAGTGTCGGCGCGCCCCGCCGCACGGTGTCCTTCACCGTGCCGACCGGCAATTTCGGTGACATCTTCGCCGGCTTTGCCGCCAAGCGCATGGGCCTGCCGGTGGATCGTCTGATCATCGCCACCAACAAGAACGACATTCTCGAGCGGACGATGAGAAGCGGGCGCTACGAGATGGAAGGCGTTCACGCCACCATGTCGCCCTCCATGGACATCGAGATTTCCTCGAATTTCGAGCGTCTCCTGTTCGAGGCGAGCGGGCGCGATGCGGAAACGGTTCGCCGTCTGATGCAGCAGCTTCGCCAGTCCGGCGCATTCACCCTGCCCGAGCCCATGATCCAGGCCATCCGCGCCGAGTTCGACGCCGGGCGCACGGACGAGGCCGGCACGGCTGAAACGATCAAGACCTATCTCGGAACGACGGCCTATCTCCTCGATCCGCATACGGCGGTCGGCGTTGCCGTGGCGGACCAGCATATGGGCGATATCCCGATGATTACGCTTGGTACGGCGCATCCGGCCAAATTCCCGGCTTCGGTGAAGGCGGCCTGCGGCGTCGAGCCTCCGCTGCCGCCCAGCCATGGAGATTTGATGAGCAGGGAGGAAAAGTTCGACGTTCTGCCGAACGATCTCGATGCCATCGAAGCCTTTATCCGTGAGCGCAGCCGCGCCGTGCGCCACGGGGCCGCAGCATGAGCGTCGAGGTCACGCGCCTCTCCAACGGGTTGACGGTCGCGACCGAAACCATGCCGACGCTGGAAAGCGCCGCGCTGGGGGTCTGGGTCAAGGCCGGTGCACGAGACGAAACCGAGCGCGAGCACGGCATCGCTCATCTTCTCGAGCACATGGCGTTCAAGGGTACGTCGCGCCGTTCGGCCCGGCAGATCGCCGAAGAGATCGAAGATGTCGGCGGCGAGTTGAACGCCTCCACCAGTGTCGAGACCACCGCCTTCTACGCCCGCGTCATGAAGAACGACGTACCGCTGGCGATCGACATTCTGTCGGACATCCTGCTCGATTCCCGCTTCGACGAGGAAGAGCTGGAGCGGGAGCAACAGGTCGTCTTGCAGGAACTCGGCGCAGCCGAGGATACGCCGGACGACATCGTGTTCGACCATTTTCAGCAATCCGCCTTCGCCAACCAGATCATCGGGCGACCGATCCTGGGCACGCGCGAAAGCGTGCGCTCCTTCACCCCGGATGATCTGCGGACCTATCTCACGCGCCATTACGCGCCGGACCGCATGGTGGTTTCGGCGGCCGGCGCCGTGTCGCATCAGGACATCGTGGACCGTGTCTCGGCCGCTTTCGGCGCACAAGCGCCCATGGGGGGCGCCCTGCCAGAACGTACGCCCGCTCTCTATACGGGCGGCGAGTTCCGCGAAGAGCGCGATCTTTCCGACGCGCAGATGGTGCTGGGCTTCAAAGGCCGCCCCTACTACCAGCGCGACTTCTATTCCGCGCAGGTCCTGTCGATCATCCTGGGCGGCGGCATGTCGTCTCGTTTGTTTCAGGAAGTGCGGGAAACGCGCGGGCTCTGCTACGCGATCTCGGCCTTCCACTGGAGCTTCTCCGACAGCGGCATTTTTGGCGTTCACGCCGCGACGGGCGAGGAAGAACTGGCCGAGCTCGCGCCCGTGATCGTGGAGGAGCTGGTTCGCGCAGCGGACGGCATCACCGAGAAGGAAGTCGTGCGCGCCCGGGCGCAGATGCGCTCCAGCCTCTTGATGAGCCAGGAAAGCCCGGCATCGCGCGCGGGCCAGATGGCGCGCCAGCTGATGTTCAACGGCTCGATCATCGCCAATACCGAGCTGCTGGATCGGCTCGACGCCATCACGGCGACGCGTCTGGCAGGGCTTGCGGAGGCGACCTTCATCGACACCGTTCCGACCCTTGCGGCGATCGGCCCGGTGTCGCGTTTGCCGTCGTCGGAGACCTTGATGCAAGGTGGGGCGGGTCGTAGCGCATCGGCCCCACTGCGCGCCGCCGCTGCGGTTAGCTGATCCCAGCCGGATGGGTTGGCTGACGTGGGTTCAGGCATCGGCTCAGCCGGTGCTGAACGGTCCCGGAATCCTGCTGCGGATGCCGCGTCCCGGCGATTATGAGCGCTGGAGGGCGCTTCGGGAGGAAAGCCGAGCCTTTCTCACGCCATGGGAGCCCAGCTGGTCTCCGGGGGAACTCAGCCGCCCGGCCTTCCGCCTACGCCTTTCGCGTTACCGCCGCGATGCACGCGAGCGCGGCAGCTACACATTCTTCGTGTTCGATCCAAAGGGGCAGGTTCTCTACGGTGGCCTGACGCTTGGACGCATCCAGCGCGGCGTGGCCCAATCGGCGACGCTGGGCTATTGGATGGGCGAACGCCACGCAGGGCGGGGCATCATGAGCCGCGCGGTTCGTACGATCTGTATCTTCGCCTTCGAGATCGAAGGGTTGCACCGCGTCGAAGCGGCCTGTGTTCCGCGCAACGGCCGATCGATCGGCCTTCTTGAGTCCTGTGGATTCCGCCGGGAAGGCCATCTCCGGCAATATCTCAAAATAGCCGGTGTCTGGGAGGATCACCTACTCTATTCCTTGTTGGCCGAAGACTGGGCCGCCAGCGCCGGTTATCATGCCGATTCGATGTCCGCCCCTTCGCTTGCCGGGACAAGACCTTGACGTTTTCCATGCCCCAACTCTCCCGATCCCCGGCCCTTCTCTTCTGCCTGCTCGGCTTCTTCCTGCTGGCCTGGGCCTGTGCAACGCCCGCCAGTGCGTTCGCCCCCGTGAGCATCGGACGCGAGGATGTCGCGATCGATCTTGCGCCCGCGATCGACATCCATCGCGGGCGTGGAGCGAACTTCCAGGTTTCGACCATCCCAGGCTCGGACGGAATCGTGAGGCGCATCGAAGTCGAGTCCAGCTCGTCCAATCCATCGGGAAATTGGGCCGTCTTCGCGCTCGCCAACAACACGGACGAGCAGATCGATAGGTTGGTCGTCGCGCCGCATTTCCGACTGTCGGGCTCCGGGCTGGTCTGGCCCGATCTCGGCTCGCAGCGCATCGTCGCCATCACACCGTCCGAGGGCTTTGCGCTCGACCGGCAGGATAGCCCGGAAGCCGACGTCTTCCTCGTGACGCTCGACCCCGGCACGGTGATCACCTTCGTGGCGGAACTGGCCAGCGACAAGCTGCCGGAAATCCGCCTTTGGGAGCCCAATGCCTATAAGGACACCGTGAACGCCTTCACGCTGTATCGCGGCATCGTGCTCGGTATCGCCGGCCTGCTCGCGGTCTTTCTGACGATCCTCTTCGTCGTGAAGGGGTCGCCCATGTTCCCTGCGACCGCCGCCCTCGCCTGGGCCGTACTCGCCTATATCTGCATCGATTTCGACTTCTGGCAGAAGCTGGTGCCCATCGTGCCGGGTGAGGAGCGCATCTGGCGCGCAGGCACGGAAGTGGCCCTCGCCTTCACCCTGGTCGTGTTTCTCTACGCCTATCTGAACCTCAACCGCTGGCACGGGATTCTCTCCGCGTTCACGGCGCTTTGGCTGGTGGGCCTGGGCGGCCTCGGTGCCCTCGCGGCGTTCGATCCCCCCATGGCGTCCGGCATCGCGCGCATGTCCATGGCCGCCACGGCCGGGGTGGGTCTTCTCCTGATCCTCTATCTCTCGGCCATGCGCTACGACCGGGCGATCATGCTGATCCCGACTTGGCTGCTGATCATTGCGTGGCTCGCCACGGGATGGCTGACGATCACCGGCCAAATCCATAACGACATCATTCAACCGGCATTGGGCGGCGGTCTGGTGCTCGTCGTCCTGCTCATCGGCTTTACGGTCATGCAGCACGCCTTCGCCGGCAATGGCAGTTTCGGCAGCGGGCTCCTGTCCGACATGGAGCGCCGCGCTCTGGCGTTGGCGGGAACCGGCGATGCGATCTGGGACTGGGACGTCGCGCGCGATCGCATCTTCGCGGGCTCCGACACGGACGGTCTCCTGGGGATGCCGGTGGCGGCCATGAACGGACCGGCGCGGGACTGGCTTCCCATCCTGCACCCGGACGATCGGGATCGTTTCAAGATCACGCTCGACACGATCCTCGAACATCGTCGTGGCCGCATCGCGCAGGATTTCCGCCTGAGGAGCGACGACGGGCATTACCATTGGATGAACCTGCAGGCCCGGCCGGTGCTCGGGTCGAACGGCGAGGTCGTGCGCTGCGTCGGTACGCTCAAGGACGTGACCGACCGGAAGAAGGCCGAGGAGCGCCTTCTGCATGACGCGCTGCACGACCAGCTGACCGGCCTGCCCAACCGCGAACTCTTCATCGACCGGCTGAACTCGATAGCCGCCCTCGCCGCGAGCCACCCGGACGTACGGCCGACGCTCTTCGTCATCGACATCGACCGGTTCAAGCAGGTCAACGACGACTTCGGCATGGCGACCGGCGACACGATCATCCTCACGCTCGGCCGGCGCTTGAAGCGCGTCCTCAAACCGCAGGATTCGCTGGCCCGGCTGACGGGGGATCAGTTCGGGCTGATCCTCATGTCCGAAGCCGAGATTGGCGCGGTCGGCTCCTTCGCGGAAGCCCTGCGTGAAGTCGTGCGTGCGCCGATCACGTTCGGAGACCGCGACATCATCCTCACGGGCTCGATCGGCCTGACAGGATGGACGGATGGTGCCAGCGCGGATGAGGTTCTACGCGACGCGGAACTCGCCATGTATCAGGCCAAGCGACTCGGTGGGGATCGCATCGAGCCCTTCCGGCCCGGCTACAAGACCCACGCCTCGGGCCGCGTCGAACTGGAATCGGACCTGCGCCGCGCCTTCGGGCGCAACGAGCTGTCGCTCATGTTCCAGCCCATCGTGAAGCTGTCGTCGAGCGAGATCGTCGGCTTCGAAGCCTTGCTGCGCTGGAACCACGCCAAGCGCGGACCGATCTCGCCTTATGAGTTCATCCCGATGGCCGAGAATACCGGCCTGATCGTGCAACTCGGCCAGTTCGCCTTGGACGAGGCGACAAGGCGTTTGTCGGACTGGCAAAAGCTGCCGGGCCAATCCAAGCTCTTCTGCTCGGTCAATATCTCCAGCCGCCAGCTCATCCGCCAAGACCTGCTGAACGATGTCCGGCACATTCTGAAACGCTACAACCTGCCGCCCGAGACTCTGAAGCTGGAGCTGACCGAATCGCTCGTCATGGACAACCCAGAGCGCTCGGCCAAGCTTCTGGAGCGCCTCAAGGAAATGGGCGTCGGCTTGTCGCTGGACGATTTCGGGACGGGCTATTCCGCCCTCTCCTATCTCATCCGCTTTCCGTTCGACACGCTGAAGATCGACCAGACCTTCCTACGCGGAGACGCGCATCCGCAGAAGCAGATCATCGTGCAGTCGATCGTGACCATGGCGCATGAACTCGGGCTCGCCGTGGTCGCCGAAGGCGTCGATAAGGAGATCGACGCGCAACGGCTTCGCCAGCTGAACTGCGAATATGTTCAGAGCTTCATGTTCTCGCCGCCGCTCACCGCCGAGGAAGCGCGCCGACGGCTTCAGGATCGGCAGGGCCGCAAGGCAGCTGTCGTCTGATGCGGCTATCCCTTGCGGAAAGGCGTAGCCGCCGACGCCTCAGGCGTGGCCGGCTTCGCTCGTCAGAAACGCGGGATTGATGCCGAGGATGGCAAGCGCCCGGGTGTATTTGTTCTCGAGTTCGGCATCGAACACGATGTCGAGATCAGCGCGGCAGGTCAGCCATCCGTTGGCGGCGATTTCGGATTCGAGCTGGCCAGGACTCCAGCCGGCATAGCCGAGCACCATGATCGCCGTAGACGGGCCGACGCCGCTCGAAATCGCCTTCAGAATGTCGAGCGTCGGCGTCAGGGCAATGCCATCATCGACGCTGACGGTGGACTCGGAATCGTAGTCTTCGGAGTGCAGAACGAAGCCGCGCCCCTGCTCGACCGGCCCGCCCTGGCAAACAGGAACCTCCCGCCCCTTTTGCGGCAGGCGAATCTCGTTGGGATCGCTCACGATCTCCAATTGCGTCAAAAGCGCTGCGAAGCTGAGCGGCTGCGCCTTATTGACGATGAAACCCATCGCACCGCTCGACGAATGCGCACAGATGTAAACGACCGAGCGCGAAAATCGCTCGTCCTCCATGCCCGGCATGGCGATGAGAAAGTGCCCTTCCAGGGAAGAGGCTTCGTCGGATCGGTTGCGAATGTTCTCGAAGTCCATGAGCCTAAGATAAAGCTGTCCTGCCGGTTTTGCATCAGCGACATGAGGTTTTGAAATGCGGCGTTTCGATTTTTTCCAGCTGCCGCACAGGCTCGCAATGGGCTGGCTGTTTTTCGCGCTTCTAGCGGCTGTGTCCTTCACGGCCGGTCCTGCCCTCTCCGCATCCGAAATCGAGGTGGAGGGCGCGCATATGCGGCTAGACGTCGTGGAGGAGAACGGTCGCGTTCAGGCCGCGCTCTCGATCGATCTCAAGCCGGGCTGGAAGACTTACTGGATTTCGCCCGGCCCGGTGGGACTTGCCCCGGCGATCCAGCTCGACAACAGCGCCGGGGTTGAAGACGCTCTTATTCTTCTGCCGGTTCCAACGCGGTTCCGCGAGGGTGACATGGAGAGCATCGGCTATGCCGAGCCCGTCTCCTTTGTCGTCATGGGCGCGGCAAAGCCGGGCGAAACGTCGATCCTGCGGGCCGATATCACGATCGGTCTCTGCCGCGAGCTTTGTTTGCCTGTTCATGTCGAACTGGAAGCCAAGCCCTCGACAAGCCTCAACGCGCGAGCAGCCGTGCGCCGCGCGCTGGCGGCGCTTCCACAGGACGTTCAGCCGCACGACATCGAGGCTTCGATGCGGCAGGGCCGGCTGCATATCGCCAGCGCTTCGCGCGAGGGGCCGCCCCCAACCGACGCCTTTGTGGCGGCGCCCGAAGGCTGGGGCTTCGGCGTGCCGGTCGCGGGCTCCGACGCACACGGTTTTTCCCTCGACATTCCGATCCTATCCACACCCGGCACCGATGCGGAGCTGACGAAGATCGACCTTCTGTTGACGGATGGGGAGAAGGCAGAGCTAATCCGCGCGCTTCCAGTCGGTCGGAATTGACCGACTCAAGATGCCAGAGGATATGCCATGACCCTATCGATCGGCGACAAGCTGCCCCAGGCGACATTCCGCACGCCCAGCGAAGACGGCCCCAAGACCCTGTCCACCGATGAGATTTTCAACGGCAAGACGGTGGCGTTCTTTGCCGTGCCCGGTGCGTTCACGCCCACGTGCACGATGAACCACCTGCCCGGCTTCCTGGAACTCAACGACGAAATCCGTGCCAAGGGCGTCGATACGATCGCCGTCGTCTCGGTGAACGATGTCTTCGTCATGAAGGCCTGGGCCAAGGCCACGGAGGCCGGAGACCGCATTCTGTTCCTGGCCGATGGAAACGGCGAGTTCACCCGTGCCGCCGGCCTCGATGTCGATCTGTCGGGCGGCGGCTTGGGCCTTCGGTCCAAGCGCTATTCCATGATCGTCCGCGATGGAACGGTCGCCGCGCTCAACGTCGAAGAATCGCCGGGCCAGGCGGAAACCTCCTCGGCTTCCGCGCTTCTGGCGCAGCTCTAACCCGTCACCTCAGGCCGGCGAGGCCACTCTCGC
>NZ_LDQA01000065.1 GCF_001475935.1 Aureimonas ureilytica | reverse complement strand
GGCGAGCACGAGAGGCGGAAGCATCGGTCATCAGAACACCCGTCCCTTGAAGATGCCGGTCGGCCGGTAGATCAGGACGGCCACGAGAATGAAGAAGGGCACGACGAGCCGATATTCCGTCGGCACCATGGCGAGGCTCGCCGGGATTTCCGTTCCGGCTGGAAGCCAATCCCGGAAGGGCCGCAGCAGAACCGAGAAGTTGAAAACCGCCAGCGTCTCGGCAAAGCCGATGAGATAGCCGCCCGCGATCCCACCATAGGGCTGGCCAATGCCACCGACGATGGCCGCCGCAAAGATCGGCAGGAGGATGTTGTAGGCAAGGTCGGGCTTCAGCTGCACGTCCATCGCCAGCATCGTCCCCGCGATGGCGGCGAGGCCCCCGCCGATCGCCCAAGTCGCCTTGACGACTCGCTCGATCGGAATGCCCGTCACGCGCGCCAGATCGGGATTGTCCGAGACGGCGCGCATGGCCTTGCCAAGGCGCGAGCGCGTCAGAAACAGATGCAGCGCGATGACCGAGAGAATCGTGAGCGCGATCAGCACGAGCTGCGGCTCGGTCAGAATGATGGGGCGTCCGCCGGTCGGGATGCGATAGATCGCCTTGGGAGCCTCCAGATACATGTCCCGCGAGCCTGTGCCGCCGAAGAGGCGGATGACGCCTTGGAGCATCAGCGTGACGCCGATCGACGCCATGACCAGCACGACCGGCTTCGCCCCGCGCCGGCGCAGCGGCTGATAGAAGGCCTTGTCCAGCCCGATGGCGAACAGCGCCGTCAGCGCCATCACGACCGGCAGAAGCGCCAGCACCAGCGGAATGGGCAGGCTCACGCCAAGCGCCGACAGGAGCCCTGCCAGCGCCAGCGCGATGAAGGCGCTCGCCGTCATCATGTCGCCATGGGCGAAATGCGCAAAGCGCAGGATGCCGAAGATCAGCGTCACGCCGACCGCGCCCAGCGCATAGACGGAGCCGATGATCAGCCCGCCGACCACGCCGCGATTGATGAAGAAGATCAGCTCGTCCACGGCTGGCCCCGTTGTCTTGATGCTGGCGTCAGCCGCCGAGGAAGGATTTCGCGACGTCGGGATCGGCGAGAAGCGCCGCGCCGCTATCGGTGAATCGATTGCGCCCGCCGGCGAGCACGAAACCCTTGTGCGCGATCCCAAGCGCCTGCTTGGCGTTCTGCTCCACCATCGCGACGGTCACGCCGGTTGCGTTGATGGCGAGGATGCGGTCGAAGATTTCGCTCATGAAAAGCGGCGACAGGCCGGCCGTCGGCTCGTCCAGCAGGATCAGCTTGGGATCGATCATCAGCGCGCGGCCAACCGCCACCATCTGGCGCTGTCCGCCCGACAACTCGCCCGCCGGTTGGTTTCGTTTGGCCTTCAGCGGCGGGAAGATTTGATAGACGCGATCGAGCAGGGCGGACACATCGTCCTTGCGGACATAGGCGCCCATTTCCAAATTCTCGTGCACACTCAATGTCCGAAAGACATTATGCTCCTGCGGCACGAAGGCCATGCGGAGAGCGCTGAGGCTCTCGGTCGGGCGGTTGGTGATGTCCTGCCCGTCGAAGGTGATGGAGCCGGAGGATACGCGCAGCAGGCCGAAAATGGCCTTGAGCGTCGTGGACTTGCCCGCGCCGTTGGGTCCGACGATGACGCCGATCTCGCCCGCTTCCAGCGCGATATCGACGCCGTTCAGGATGGTGGCCGCGCCATAGCCGGCGACGACCCCGCGAACCGAAAGAAGGCTCATGCCGTGGCTCCGGGCAGGCTGGTGGCATGTCCCGTGGGCGAGCCGCCGAAATAGGCTTCCACCACGCGCTCGTCGGCCTGAATCTCGGCGAGCGAGCCCTTCATCATGACCGACCCGGCCGCCATGACCACGACGGGGTCGCAGAGGCGACCGATCAGGTCCATGTCGTGCTCGATGACGAAGAACGTGTAGCCGCGCTCGCGGTTGAGACGCTCGATATTGCTGGCGAGATCGTTGAGAAGCGTGCGGTTCACGCCGGCGGCGATTTCGTCGAGCAGCACGACCTTGGCATCCACCATCATGGTCCGGCCGAGTTCGACGAGCTTCTTCTGGCCGCCGGAGAGATTGCCGGCCAGCTCGTTTTGCACATGGCCGATCTGGAGAAAGTCCACGACCTCTTCGGCGCGCTCGCGCACGCCGCGCTCGAACTCTCGCACCTTGCGACCGCGAAACCAGGCATCGAACAGGTTCTCGCCGGGCTGACCCGCCGGCACCATCATCAGGTTTTCCAGAACGGTGAGGCGCGAGAACTCATGGGCGATCTGGAAGGTGCGCAGGAGGCCACGGCCGAAAAGCTGATGCGGCTTCAGGCCCGTAATCTCCCGACCATCCAGAAAGATGGCGCCCGAACTCGGCTCCAAATTGCCGGCCACCATGTTGAACAAAGTCGACTTACCGGCACCGTTCGGCCCGATCAGCCCGGTAATGCTGCCCTTTTCGACGGAAAGACTGCAATCGTTGACCGCCACGAAGCCGCCGAAGCGACGGGTGACGTTCTTGACTTCGATCATTGGAGCCATGACGGGTCGCTCCGTTCGGCGGGCGCATGTGATGCGACGATGAAAGGCGAAGCGGCCCCCATACGCGATGCCGTTGATTTGTCAAATCCCGAGCGACCGCGAAAGGACCGGGCGCAGGGCCATTCATTCTTCAACAGACTCTTCTATCTTAAACGGACGACTTGCATCCTCCGCGAGTCGGGAAGCTCTGGGAAAAGCCTTGTGTTGAAGTCCGGTGTCGCCTCTCATCCCCCTGCCGACCGCGTGCATTTCCGGGAGGCGATGAGCCATTTCGCCGCGCCGGTCTGTCTCGTGACGACGGATGGTCCGGCCGGCCGACGAGGCGTGACGGTGACGTCGGTCTGTTCCGTCTCGGACGAACCGCCGACGGTTCTCTTCTGCTTGAACCAAACCAGTCTGGCGAACACGCGCTTCGACCAGAACGGCGTCTTTGCGGTCAATCTTCTGGCATCCCATAACGAGCCGGTCGCGCGCGCCTTCGCGGGAGAAGGCCAGTTGGAGCTCGAAGCGCGATTTGCCGCAGGGCGCTGGACGCGTCTCGTCACGGATGCACCCGTTCTCATGGATGCGCTGATCAGCTTCGATTGCCGCGTGATCGACAGCCGCCCGGTTGCTACGCACCGCGTGATCGTCGGCGAGGTTCTGGCCATCGGGGAGCCGACCGCCGGCAACAGTCTTTTGTATCGCGCGCGAAGGTATCATAGCCTCTAAAACGGTTCCGCGCGGGCGAAGCCACTGTCATCTGGGAGGATGAAGACCGTGAGTGATCTGCCGGCCCATATCGATGAGACCATCGAACTCCTGGCGGCTGCGGACTATGTGGCCGATCGCTCGTTGGCGACGGTTCTTTTCCTGGCGCTCAGGATGGGTCGCCCCTTGTTTCTCGAAGGGGAGGCGGGTGTCGGCAAGACCGAACTCGCCAAAGTTCTGTCCAAGGCGTTGGATCGCCCGCTGATCCGTCTCCAGTGCTATGAAGGGCTCGACCTCTCGTCCGCCGTCTACGAGTGGAACCACGCCGCGCAGATGATCGAAATCCGGCTGCGCGAGGCGGCCGGCGATGCGACAAGCGAGGCGCTTCGGGCGGATATTTTCTCCGAACGTTTCCTGATCCGCCGGCCCGTTCTCCAAGCGCTCGAAGGCGAAGCGGGCCGCGCGCCGGTTCTGCTCATCGATGAGCTCGACCGAACGGACGAAGCCTTCGAAGCCTTTCTCCTTGAGGTCTTGTCCGACCATCAGGTCAGCATTCCCGAATTCGGGACGATCCGGGCGCAGGACCCGCCGATCGTCGTCATCACGACCAACCGCACGCGCGAAATCCACGACGCGCTGAAGCGCCGCTGCCTCTATCACTGGGTCGATTATCCCAGCGCCGAGCGGGAACTGGCCATCGTCCGCCTGAAGGCACCCGGCGCGAGCGATGATCTCTCCCGCGAGATCGTCAGCTACGTGCAGAAGCTGCGCGCGGCCGATCTCTTCAAATCGCCGGGCGTGGCCGAGACGATCGACTGGGCCACCGCGCTGACCGAACTCGATGCCATCGCGCTCGATCCGTCGCTGATCTCCGACACGCTCGGGGTTCTCCTAAAATATCAGGACGATATCGCCCGCATCGAGAAGGGCGAAGGCCGCGAAATCCTAAATGCGGTGAAGCGTGAACTGGCGGTCGGCTGACGACATGCCAGCGACGGGCGACTTAGGCACCAACCCGGATAGCGGCCGCTTCGGCGACAACATCGTCCATTTCGCTCGGGCGCTCCGCCGCGCCGGTTTGAAGACCGGGCCGGCCGAAACGCTGGACGCGATCGAGGCGCTCCGCCTCGGCGGGATCGGCTCGCGCGAGGATGTCTATTGGGTTCTGCATTCCGTTTTCGTGCATCGGCGCGAGGACAGCACTGTCTTCGCGGAAGTCTTCGACACGTTCTGGCGCTCGCGCCAGCTGATCGAAAAAATGCTGGCTCTGTTTTCCGGTCGTGCCCCAGCACGGCCGGCCGAGAAGCGGGCGGGTGCACAGCGGGCCGCTGACGCCTTCTCGCAGACGGGAGCGCCGCACGGAGCCCCGCGTGAGAAACCCATTCTCGACATCGACGCGCGTTTCTCCATGTCGGGTGAAGACGTGCTGCGAACCAAGGATTTCGCGCAGATGACGGCGGCCGAGCTGGAGGACGCCAAGCGAGCCGTGCGCCGCATCGCCTTCTCGGGCGACGAACGCCGCACGCGGCGGTTCCGCCCGGCTCCTCATGGCGAGCGGATGGATATGCGCGAAAGCCTGCGCGCCAGCGTGCGAACCGGCGGCGCCTTGCTTCTTCCAAAATGGCGAACCGCCCGAATGCGTCCGCCGCCGCTCGTGGTGCTCGCCGATATTTCCGGCTCCATGAGCCAGTATAGCCGGCTGTTCCTGCATTTCTTTCACGCGATCACGGCGCATCGCCGGCGTGTCCATACGTTTCTGTTTGGGACGCGGCTGACCAATATCACGCGCGAACTGACTCGCCGCGACCCGGATGAAGCGGTCGATCGTGCGGCATCGGCCGTGCGGGACTGGTCGGGCGGAACAAGGATCGGCGAGGCCCTGGAGACTTTCAACAAGATCTGGTCGCGCCGCGTGCTATCGGGCGGCGCGACGGTGCTGCTGATCACCGATGGTTTGGAACGCGATCAGACGGAACGACTGGAAGAGGCGATGGTGCGGCTCCATTTGTCCTCCCGTCGGCTCATCTGGCTGAACCCGCTGCTGCGGTTCGACGGGTTCGAGGCCAAGGCCAAGGGAATGAGGGCGATGCTGCCGCATGTCGATGAGTTTCGCCCGGTCCACTCCGTCGCCTCGTTGGATGCGCTCTGCAAGGCTCTGACGGAAAACCGGGCGAATCGCGGCCACCTATCGCCGCTGCACTGGTTGCGCTCCGATGCGTTGAACCGCGAGATGGCTTAAGGACGAGACGATGGAAACGCTGCATGCATTGAGCGACGTCCTGCAAATCGCCGAAGACTGGAGCCGGGATGGGCGCGGCGTCGCCTTGGCGACCGTCGTGGAAACCTGGGGTTCGGCGCCAAGACCCGTTGGAAGTCATCTGGTGATCGATGCAGCCGGAGATTTTGCCGGTTCCGTCTCCGGTGGCTGTGTCGAAGGCGCGGTGGTGGCGGAAGCGCTGGACGTGATTGAAACCGGCGCGCCGCGAATGCTGGAATTCGGCGTGGCGGACGAAATAGCCTGGCGGGTTGGCCTGTCCTGCGGCGGGCGCATCTGCGTCTATGTAGAGAAGGTGGCCTGATGGATCTCGCGCTTCTCAAGGCCTTGAACGAAGAGCGCCTCGCTCGCCGCGCCTGCATTCTGGTCACGGATCTGACCAGCGGCGCGCAGCGCCTCGTTCGCGAGGCCGAGGTCGAAGCGGACGATCTCGCGCCGGACCTTTCGAAAGCACTTCGAAGTGGAAAGTCTGGGCGGCGGGGCGATGACCTCTTCCTGAACGTGCATCTGCCTCCACCGCGCATCGTCGTGATCGGGGCGGCGCATATCTCGCAGGCCTTGGTGCCCATGGCGGAACTCGCGGGGTTCGACATCGAGATCATCGACCCGCGCACGGCGTTCGCGACACCCGAGCGCTTCCCCGGCCTTCGTCTCCAAGCCGAATGGCCTGAGCTCGTCCTGAAGGATCGGCCGCTCGATTCCTATTGCGCGCTGGTGGCCGTGACGCACGATCCCAAGATCGATGATTTGCCACTGATCGAAGCGATCAAGGCCGGCTGCTTCTATATCGGCGCGCTGGGAAGCCGGAAGACCCATGCCAAACGGCTGGAGCGGCTGGCCGCAGCGGGGCTGCCGGACCATAAGACGGCTCGGATCGAAGCGCCGATCGGGCTCGACATCGGTGCTTCGACGCCCGCCGAAATTGCGGTGGCGATCCTCGGCTCGGTTATTTCCGCTTTTCGTAAGCGGAAGATGCACGCCGAGCGGCGCGGCGAAACGGAGGCGTTGTGAAGTTCGGGCCGGTCGAGAGCCGGTCAGCTCAAGGCTGCATTCTCGCCCACGCGACGCAGGTCGGCTGCAGCAAACTGCCCAAGGGGCGGTGTCTGACGTCAGATGATGTGGAGCGTCTTCTGGCGGCCGGAATCGATCGCGTCATCGTCGCACGGCTTGGTCCAGACGATCTGCCCGAAGACGAAGCCGCCGCCACGATTGCCGACGCCTTGGCAAGCGACGAGATCGGCGGGGCGCCGGCCGCCACCGGCCGAGCCAATCTCTTCGCGGGCGAGGCCGGCGTGTTTCTCGCCGATCGCCGTCTTGTGGATGCGATCAACCGCGTTCATCCCGGCATCACGCTCGCGACGCTTGACGATTTCGCGAGCGTCGAGGCCGGCCGCATGGTCGCGACGGTGAAGATCATTCCGCTCGCCGTGCCGCGTGCCGCAGTCGAGCAGGTCGCCGACTTGCTGGCCGGCCAGGCGACGTTCCGCCTCGCGCCGTTTCGCGGGCGCGGCGTCGGCTTGGTGCAGACCACTCTTCCCGGGATGAAGCCCAGCATCCTCGACAAGACAGCCTCCGTCCTGGCTGAACGGTTGAAGCGAACGGGCTCGAATATCCTGCGGGAGGAGCGGGTCGGGCATGACGAAAACGAATTGAGGCGAGCCCTCTCGCAGGCTCACCCGGACGAAGCGATGACAATCGTCTTCGGGGCGTCGGCCGTGATCGATGAGGATGATGTCATCCCGGCTGCGATCCGGCTGGCCGGCGGCCAAGTCGATCACCTCGGTATGCCCGTCGATCCCGGCAATCTCCTGCTGCTGGGGCATCTTGGCGAGCGGATCGTCATCGGCGCACCGGGCTGCGCGCGCAGTCCACGTGAGAACGGTTTCGACTGGGTTCTCGACCGCTTGTTGGCCGATCTTCCAGTCTCGTCGCGGGAGTTGACGGGTCTTGGCGTGGGAGGCCTGCTGATGGAAATCGCCTCGCGCCCGCAGCCTCGCGAGATCAATCGCTTGGAGGCCCTTACCCCGAGGGTCGCGATCGTCGTCCTAGCGGCAGGCCGCTCCAGTCGCATGGGCGGGCCGAACAAACTCCTGGCGAGGTTCGATGGTCAGCCGCTCCTTCGCCGCTCCGTGGAAACGGCGCTCGCATGCGGCGCGGTATCGGTCCACGTCGTTCTGGGTCACAGGTCGAGCGAGTTGAGGCGCGCGATCGAAGGGCTGGACGTCGTGCTACACGACAACCCCGATTATGCCGAAGGCCTATCGACCTCGCTCAAACGCGGCTTCGAAGCCGCCTCCCAGGATGCCGATGGCGTCCTCGTCATGCTTGCGGATCAGCCCCTTCTGACGCCCTCCCATCTCGACACGCTGATAGCAGCCTTCGAACCCTCCGGAGAAGGTTCGATCGTTCTGGCCTGCGACGGAGAGCGACGCGCCAATCCCGTGATCCTGTCGAGTGATTTTCGCGAAGACATAGCTAGGCTCGAGGGCGATGTCGGTGCGAGACAGCTCGTGCAGCAGCATCACGACATCGTTCGCGAGATCGACATCGGCTCCGCCGCCTCGTTCGACGTCGATACGCCCGAACTGATGGAGCAAGCGGGAGGCATTCTCCCCCCGGCTTGATCCATCAGTTCGGCGCTGCGCGGGTCGTTCGATCCGTCTGAGCCGTTCCGTCATGCCGTTTGCGGCTGGCCTCTTTCTGGCAGCGATCCGAGCAGTAGAGAACCTGATCCCACGTGCGCGCCCAAGCCTTCCGCCAAACCATCGGCTTTTGGCATCCGCGGCAGAGTTTGGAAGGAAGGTCGGATTTCTTTTTCATTTTCGGCATGAGGCGGAGATGGGCTGTCGCTGGAGCGGGACCAGCGCCCTGCGGCAACTTAACTCCATGGTTGGCCTATCGCGTTGCACAAATTTTGTGCCGGCCTCTTAATTAGCCAAACCGCAAGGCTTCGTTAAGCTTGGAGGCGCAGCCTTGTCTCAGGCGCAGTTCAGCGCCGCCTGCGAAAGGATGCGACATGCCGACTGCACGCGTGCCCGACCCGCAATTCCGGAAGATGCTTTCGGGCTTCGGAATGACCTTTGCGGAGATTCTCTACCGAATGCCGGATCATCCGAGCTTCCTGCAAAGTTTCTCCTGGCAGTTCGAGGATATGGCGCCAGACTATCCGCGCCTGCGCCGCTTTCTCGACCACTGGGAGCGGGAAATCGAAGCGAAGATCCACTCGGTTCGCATCTCGCACGAGCGGCTCATCCGCCCGCAGGAAATCCGCCTCATGCGCGAGCTCGGACATCTGCATTGATCACATCAGGCGCAGGCTCTTGAAACTCGTGTGCCCGTTGCGGCCTATGATGAGATGATCGTGGACGGTGATGCCGAGCGGTCGGCATGTGTCCACGATGATCTTGGTCATCTCGATATCGGCATTGGACGGCGACGGGTCGCCTGACGGGTGATTGTGCACGAGCACGAGCGCGCAGGCCGAAAGCTCCAGCGCTCGGCGAATGATCTCGCGCGGATAGACCGGCGTATGGTCGACCGTGCCGGTCTGCTGCACCTCGTCTGCGATCAGCGCGTTCTTCTTGTCGAGAAAGAGAACGCGAAACTGCTCGCGCGTCTCATGCGCCATCGCCGCATAGCAATAGTCGATAACGGCCGACCAAGACGACAAAACCTCGCGCGAGCGCAGGCCGGAGCGAATGGTGCGCTGAAGGAGGGCGGCGATGATGCGAAGATCCAAGGCAGAGGACCGACCCATTCCGTCCACTTCCTGAAGGAGATGGGTCGGCGCGTTCAACACATCTTCCAGCGTGCCGAAGCGCTGGAGCAAAGCCTTGGCGATCGGCTTCACGTCCCGACGCGGGATCGAGCGAAACAGGACGAGCTCCAGAAGCTCGTAGTCGGCGAGAGCAGTCGCGCCAGCGTCCGCGAACCGATCGCGCAGCCGGTCGCGATGCCCGTCATGATGCTTGGGTTCGGGCGCGGGCTGGATGGGCGCGACTGGAATGGGTTCTGCCGTCCGAAGAAGCTCGGTCGGCAGAAAGCCCGAGGCTTCATTCAGTCCCTTGCGATCCTTGCGGGGCGGCACCGGCAGCGAGCTTTCAGGCGGAGATTTCTGCCAGACGCTCGGCCGAGAAGCCGGGCATGTCGAGCCCGGCCGGAGAATAGGTGAAGACCTCGCACCCACCCTCTGTCACGCCGACCGTGTGCTCGTACTGCGCCGTCAGGCTGCGGTCGCGCGTCACGGCCGTCCAGCCGTCGGGCAGAACCTTCACATGCGGGCGACCGAGATTGATCATCGGTTCGATCGTAAAGATCATGCCTGGACGCATCTCCACGCCTTCACCGCGCCGGCCATAATGCAGGATATTGGGCGAATCGTGGAACAGCTTGCCGACGCCATGGCCACAGAAATCGCGCACGACGGAGCAGCGCTCGCCCTCGGCGTAATCCTGAATCGCCGCGCCGATATCGCCGATGTGGCCGCCCGGCTTGACCTCGCGAATGCCCAGAACGAGCGAGCGATAGGTGATTTCGCAAAGCCGCTCGGCCGCGCGCTTCACCTTGCCCACCAGATACATGCGCGAGGAATCGCCGTAGAAGCCATCGACGATGAATGTCACGTCGATATTCACGATGTCACCTTCGCGCAGCGGCTTGTCGTTCGGAATACCGTGGCACACGACATGATTGACCGAGGTGCAGACGCTCTTCATGTAGCCGCGATAGTTCAGCGTCGCGGGCAGGGCACCGGCATCCATCGCGAACTGAAACACGAAATCGTCGATCGCCTGCGTGGTGACGCCGGGCTTCACGAGATCGGCGAGCTTGTCGAGGCAGGTCGCCGTCAGCAGGCAGGCGCGGCGCATTCCCTCGAATGCTTCGGCTCCGTAAAGGCGGATCGAGCCGGTGTTGCGCAGGGGCTGGGCTTCGGCTTCAAGATAGATGGTCATCGGGCAGCAATTCGATCCAAGACCGCGACAAGGCGGTGTTTTCTGAAGATGTCGCACCGATAGGCCCCGGCTTCAACCCCGCCCGCGCTGTGCGGCAGCGTGGGCGGGCAGAGCGGAACCGGATCGGTTCGTTCAACCTTTGACGTAGCGCCCCGGCGCGTCTTCGATCGGTGTGAGAACGCCGCCGCCCGGCTCGCGCGCCGGCACACGCTCTCCGGCCATCGGCTCGATCCAGACCTGCCAATGCGGCCACCAAGAGCCGGGCGTTTCTTCGGTCGTGTTCCACCAATCCTGAAAGCTCACGTCCCGCGACGGCGCGGCCCCGGTCCAGAAACGGTACTTCTGTTTGGATGGCGGATTGACGACGCCGGCGATGTGGCCGGACGCGGCGACCACATAGGTGGACGGCGCGCCGAAGGCGAGGCTTCCTTCATAGACGCTGATCGCGGGCGCGATGTGATCCTCTTTGGTCGCGAGATGGTAGACCGGCAGATCTATGGTCGAGAGGTCGAGACGAACGCCGCCGATCTCCATCTCCTTGCGAGCCAGCCGATTCTCGAAATAGCAGGCACGCAGATAGAAGAGGTGGTTGGCCTTGGCCATGCGCGTGGCGTCGGCATTCCAGAAAAGAAGGTCGAAGGGCGCAGGCTCCTTCCCCTTCAGATAATTGCTGACCACATAAGGCCAGATCAGCTCGCCCGAGCGCAGGAGATTGAAGGTCGCCGCCATGCGCGTACCTTCGAGATAGCCGCGCTCCATGGTCTTTTCGAGCTCGGCCAGTTGCTGCTCGTCCACGAAGACCTTGAGGTCACCCGAATGGCGAAAGTCGATCTGGGTCGTCAGAAAGGTCGCGGAGCGGATGCGCTCGTCGCCGCGCGCTTTGAGATAGGGCAGCGCCGCGCCCAGAAGCGTGCCACCCACGCAATAACCGACGGCGTTCACCTCGCTCTCGCCCGTCACCTGCTGAACGGTGTCGAGGCCGAAGACCAGACCTTCCTCTATGTAGTTCTGCCAGTCCTTGTCCGCGTGCCGCGCGTCCGGGTTCACCCAGGAGATGACGAACACGGTATGGCCCTGCTCGACCATCCAGCGGATCAGAGATTTCTCCGCGTTGAGATCGAGAATGTAGAAGCGATTGATCCAAGGCGGCGCGATCAGGATCGGCCGTTTGAACACCGTCTCGGTGGACGGCGAATATTGGATGATCTGGCAAAGTTCGTTTTCCGCGATCACCTTGCCCGGCGTGGTCGCGACGTTCTCTCCGACTTTGAAACTGTTCTCGCAGGATTGGCGCAGCTTCAGGAAGCCTTCACCCCGCGCCATATCCTCGGCGAACATGCGCATCCCGCGAACGAGATTCTCGCCGTTTTCGGCCATGGTCTCCCGATAAAGCTCGGGGTTGGTGGCGAGAAAATTGGCGGGCGACAGCGCGTTCACGATGGCCCGAGTGTAGAAGATCGCTTTGTGCCTGGTGTGGGGATCCACCCCTTCGGCGTCCTGCGCCAAGCCGTTGGCCCATTCGCTGACGACACCATAACTCTCCCGCAGGAAGGCGAAGAGTGGATGGCGCTGCCAATCTTCGTCGGCAAAGCGTTTGTCCGGCACGGGCGGGGCAACCGGCTGGCCCGCCGCGCGAGCGATGGAATTGGCCCAGATGCCCATGAAACCGGACATCAGCTTGGCCTGGGCCTGAAACGCGCGTTGGTGGTCGCTCAGCCAATAGTCTCCGACCTCCGACAGAGTCGAGACGACGTCCGTGTAGCTGATCGGACCATCGCGCACTTCGCCCCGCTCGCGCGGCTCTACCCACGCGGCCGCCGCCTTGCCGAGATGCTCGAGCATCCGCGCCGCGTTGCGCGCGAAGGCCTCGGGGTCGCGCACGGCATAGCCTTGGAAACTATCGATCCCGGCTTGGAAGGGGGCGGAGCGTTGGTCGTTCATGAAGTCTCCTCGTCGGTCGGAGATAAGCATGTTTTGGTGATCGTTTCAGCGATTGCCAGCGTTTCCGCTCCGGTTTTCGTCGCGGCATTGCAGCAAGACACGCGATGGAACGGCACCATTCCCAAGGGCGCGTGGTTTAGGTAAAGAGAACGCGGTGTGGAGCGGGAAGCGGTGTATGGCAATGCTACGGTTGAGAATGGCGGCGACGCTCGCCCTTATCGGCGCGCCTCTCTCGGCCTGCCAGCCGCTTTTGCCGCGCGACGACACGCCCACGATTCTTCCGCGTCTAGGCGCTGCGCCAGCCTCCGGCCCGTCGGCCCAGCGGCTCGATGAAAATGGCTATCCATTAATCGGCGCATTCCCCAAGGCGGCGGCGCCGCAGGTTTCGAACGAAGAGGTACAGGCGACGCGCGACCGTTTTGCGAATGTCGCCGCGCGCGCCACGCCGCCCAACGACGCCGCGTATCAGCGCCGTGTCGGCGAACTCAGCCAGATCGCGGCGCAGCAGCAGAGCGAAGCCGAAGCGCGGCTTCGAGCCGCGACCACCGGATCGGCGGCGGACGCCGCCAGCAGCCGGGCGCAGTAGAGCGCCGCCGACCGAACCCAAGGTCGATGTGCCCGGCTTCAGCGGACGCTCAAAGCGAGTGAACAGTGACGCGCGCCTTCCCATGGCCCAGCGCGTCCGATCGTCCGTACCGATTCGAAAGCAAATCCCATGACCGAAGAATTCCACAAAGTCCGCCGCCTCCCTCCCTATGTCTTCGAGGAGGTCAACAAGAAGAAAGCGGCCGCTCGCGCGCGCGGTGTCGATATCATCGATCTCGGCATGGGCAACCCGGACCTGCCGACGCCGTCCTTCGTGGTCGACAAGCTCTGCGAGGCGATTCGCGATCCGCGCACGCATCGCTATTCCGCCTCCAAGGGCATTGCCGGCCTGCGCCGCGCCCAGGCCGCCTATTATGCGCGCCGCTTCAATGTGAAGCTCAATCCCGACACGCAGATCGTCGCGACGCTGGGCTCCAAGGAGGGCTTCGCCAATATGGCGCAGGCGATCACCGCGCCTGGCGATGTCGTGCTCTGCCCGAACCCGACCTATCCGATCCACGCTTTCGGCTTCCTGATGACGGGCGGAACGATCCGCTCAATTCCGGCACGCCCTGACGAGGACTTCCTGCGGGCGATCGACCGCGCAGTGCGTCATTCGATCCCCAAGCCCATCGCTATCATCCTGAACTATCCGTCGAACCCAACGGCCTACGAGGCGACGCTGGACTTCTACGCAGAGGTCGTAAAATTCGCCAAAGAGCATGAGATCATCATTCTCTCCGATCTCGCCTATGCCGAAATCTTCTTCGACGGCGCGCCGCCGCCCTCCGTCCTCGAAGTGCCCGGCGCGATGGATGTGACGGTCGAATTTACCTCCATGTCCAAGACGTTCTCCATGCCCGGCTGGCGCGTAGGGTTTGCCGTGGGCAACGAGCGCCTGATCGCGGCTCTGGCGCGCGTGAAGTCCTATCTCGACTATGGCGCCTTCACGCCGATCCAGGTGGCCGCTACGGCCGCGTTGAACGCCGGCGATGCGGCCATCGAAGAGGTGCGCTCGGTTTATCGCCATCGCCGCAACGTTCTGGTCGAATCCTTCGGTCGCGCCGGCTTCCATGTTCCGCCGCCGTCCTCGACCATGTTCGCCTGGGCGCAGATCCCCGAAGCCTACCGGCATATGGGGTCGGTGGAATTTTCGAAAATGCTGATCGAGAAGGCCGATGTTGCGGTCGCTCCAGGTGTCGGCTTCGGCGAATATGGCGACGATTTCGTCCGCATCGCTCTGGTCGAGAACGAGCATCGCATTCGCCAAGCGGCCCGCAACCTGCGACGCTTCCTTGCAACGGAGCAGGATCAGGGCCAAAAGGCCGCAGCCGGCGCGTAACGCGCGACGGCGGCAGCAACCCATTCGCAGAGCTTTGACCCAAGGACATATCATGGATCGCCCGATGCGGCTCGGCATTGCCGGGCTCGGTACGGTCGGCGCCTCGCTCGCCCGGCTGATCGCCTCGAACAAGGATGCCTATGCATTGCGCGCCGGGCGCCCGATCGAACTCGTCGCGGTCACCGCGCGGGATCGCTCGAAGGATCGTGGCGTCGATCTGTCCGGGGTCCAGTGGTTCGACGATCCGGTCGCTCTGGCGTCTCATGCTGAGATCGACCTGTTCGTGGAACTCGTGGGTGGAGCCGAAGGGGCGGCCTTCGACAGCGTGAAAGCCGCGTTGAACCGTGGCCTTCCGGTCGTCACCGCCAACAAGGCGTTGCTCGCCCATCATGGTGTGCAACTCGCCAAGCTGGCGCAGCGCAAGGGAACGACGATCTTCTTCGAGGCGGCCGCCGCTGGCGGCATCCCCATCATCAAGACGATGCGCGAGGGCCTGCGTGGCAACAAGGTCAGCCGCGTCTATGGCATTCTGAACGGCACTTGCAATTACATGCTGACGCGCATGGAGCGCGAGGGCATCGCCTTCGACGACTGCCTGAAGGATGCGCAGCGTCTGGGCTATGCCGAGGCCGACCCGACCTTCGACATCGGCGGTTTCGACGCGGCCCACAAATTGGCGCTTCTGACCTCGCTCGCCTTCGGCTGCGAGATCGACCTCGATTCGATCTTCATCGAGGGCATTGCAGCGGTGACGACCGAAGATATCGAGGCGGCGGCCGATCTCGGCTATCGCATCAAACTTCTGGCCGTCGCCCAGCGCACGGAATCGGGCATCGAGCAGCGTGTTCATCCGACCATGATCCCGGCGTATTCGGCCTTGGCTCAGGTCGATGGCGTGACGAACGCTGTGGCCGTAGACACCGATCTTCTCGGCTCGATCCTCCTGGTCGGGCCGGGGGCGGGCGGCAGTGCGACGGCCTCGGCCGTTCTTTCGGATGTTCTGGACGCCGCGCGGGGCGTTTCCATGCCTGCCTTCGGTCTGGAGCCTGCAAGTCTTGCGCCCTACAAGCGGGCCCGGATGCGCGCGCATGAGGGCGGCTATTACATCCGCCTCAGCGTTCTCGATCGTGTCGGCGCTTTTGCCTCGATCGCGCGCCGTATGGCGGAGAACGAGATTTCTCTGGAATCCATCGTCCAGCGCAAGCGAGACGGTGCGGGCGAGCGAGACGCCGCGCCTGTCATCTTGATCACCCATGAGACGACGGAAGCGGCGGTTCGCAAGGCGCTCGATGCCGTCTCGAAGGATGGTCACCTCAAGAGCGAGCCCCGCATGGTTCGTATCGAGGCTTTGGACTAAGAATAAAAGGCAGGAGCGCCTTTGATATGTCGGCAACGGAACGCCGACATATCGGGGCCATGGCTCTCGAGCCGGAGGATGGAAGCGATGTCGGAGCGAGTGGACGAAGACTTGCAGTCGCTCGACCGCGTTCTGTCGATCGAGATCGCGCGTGTGACCGAGCGTGCCGCCGTGGCCGCCGCGACGCTTCGCGGGCGCGGCGACGAGCGCGCCGCTGACCGCGCGGCCGTCGATGCCATGAAGCGCGAATTGGCGGCGCTGGCCATCCAAGGCACGATCGTGGTGGGCGAGGGTGAGAAGGATCAAGTGCCCTCGCTTTATATCGGCGAACAGATCGGCGCCGGCGGCTTCTCGGCCGACGTGGCGCTCGACCCGCTCGAGGGCACGACGCTTTGCGCCAAAAGTCTGCCCGGCGCTCTGACGATCCTCGCCATTGCGCGGCAGGGAAGCCTGATGCACGCGCCCGATGTCTATATGGAGAAGATCGCGGTCGGTCCGGGCTTTCCCGATGGCATTGTCAGTTTGGACCGCAGTCCGGCGGACAATCTCAACGCGCTGGCCGCCGCAAAAGGCGTGTCGGTCGGTCAGATCACGGCCTGCATTCTCGATCGCCCGCGCCACGCGAAGCTGATCGAGTCGATCCGCGAAACCGGCGCGGCTATCCGGCTGATCGGCGACGGGGACATTGCGGGCGTGATCCAAACCACGAGTCCCGCAGAGACCGGCATCGACATCTATATGGGGATTGGCGGCGCACCGGAGGGTGTTCTCGCGGCAGCGGCTTTGGCCTGTATGGGTGGCCAGATGGAAGGTCGTTTGCAACTCAACACCGGCGAAAAGCGCACCCGAGCCGAGAAGCTCGGTCTCGGCGATCCCGACCGCATCTATCGGCTGGCCGATATGGTGCGGGGCGACGTCGTGTTTGCCGCAACGGGTGTGACCGACGGTAATCTCTTGGACGGCGTTCGCTTCCACCAGGGGCGGATCGAAACGCATACGCTGGTGATGCGGATGCAGACCCGCACGATCCGCGATATTCGCGCGCGCCATTACGAGTTCGAGAAATTCGGGCTTTGACGCAAAGCTAATGGCTTCTGCTCGCAAAAAGCGATGGCGGGACCATCATGGCCGCGTCACGCCCATATAGGCTGACATGACCGCCGAGCACAGAACGTTTCTCCAAGTCGAGCAGTCGGCGTCCCGCCGACGCTGGGTCCACGCATTGAACCTTCGGGATGAGGCGTCCGCTTCGCGGATCGCGCAGCTTCACGCGATTCCCGACATGGTGGCTCGCGTTCTGGCAGCTCGGCGCGTCGGACCGGACGAGGCGGCGCGCTTTCTGGAGCCCACCATCCGCGACCTCATGCCGGACCCGTCCAGCCTGACGGATATGGACAAGGCGGCTGCGCGTCTGGCCGACGCGATCGCCCGCCGAGAGAAGGTCGCGATCTTCGGCGACTACGACGTGGACGGCGCGGCTTCATCGGCCTTGCTGGCTCGTTATCTCCAGCATTTCGGCCTCGACCCCATCGTGCGCATTCCCGACCGTCTGACGGAGGGCTACGGGCCGAATCCCAATGCCATGCGGGATCTGATGGACGGTGGCGCGCGGCTGATCGTAACGGTCGACTGCGGTACGGGCAGTTTCGAGGCGCTGGAGGCCGTCGCCGCGCGGCGGGTCGATCTCATCGTTCTCGACCATCATCAGACGGGCGGCCTGCTTCCGCCCGCCCATGCCATCGTCAATCCGAACCGGCAGGACGATCTTTCGCAGCAGGGGCATCTTTGCGCGGCGGGCGTGGTGTTCGTCACGCTCGCGGCCGTATCGCGCGAACTTCGCCGTCGCGGCTATGATCCGTCCAGCCTGCCGCCCCTCATGGACGATCTCGATCTCGTTGCCCTGGCGACGGTCTGCGACGTCGTCCCGCTGCAAGGATTCAACCGGGCCCTGGTGGTGCGCGGGCTGGCCACCATGCGCCATCTCCGCAAACCGGGCATCAAGGCTCTCGCTGAAATCGCGCGCCTGTCCGGTCCGATCGACACGTTCCATCTCGGCTTCCTTCTCGGCCCGCGCATCAACGCGGGCGGTCGCATCGGCGAAGCCCATTTGGGCACAAGGCTTCTCGTAACGTCGGACGATCTGGAGGCGCGGGCGCTTGCCGAGCAGCTCAACCTCCTGAACGCCGAGCGTCAGGCCATGGAACGCGTGATGCTGGACGAAGCCGAGGCCGAGATCCGAACGGAAATTGGGACGGGTGAGGGGCCCTCGGTCCTGATCGCCGCCCGCGCGAATTGGCATCCGGGGATTGTCGGGCTTCTGGCAGCGCGTCTCAAAGAGCGCTTCTCGCGCCCGGCTTTCGCCATTTCCTTCGACGCGACCGGCCGTGGAACGGGATCAGGGCGCTCGATCCCCGGTTTCGATCTCGGGCGCTTCGTGCGGCGCGCGGTCGAGACAGGAATTCTCGTGAAAGGGGGCGGACATGCGATGGCCGCCGGTTTGACGATCGAGCGCGCGCGTCTGGGGGACTTCCGCGCTTTGGCGGAGGAACAGGCCGGCAAGGTCGTTCCGGACCTGATGGCAGGCGATGTCATTGAGATCGACGCGGCCATGTCCGCCTCGGCGCTGTCGTCCGAGACCTATTCGCTGGTGGAGAAGGCAGGCCCTTATGGCGCCGGTCATGCCGCGCCCATTTTCGCCTTGCCGCGACATCGCCTGATCCAGGCGTCCTATGTCGGGACAGGTGGTCACATTCGGATGACATTGAAGGCTGCCGATGGTGCGCAGGCGTCCGCCATCGCCTTCCGGGTCGAAGGGACGCCCCTCGGTGAGGCGCTGATGGCGTCACGAGACAGGGCGATCCATGTGGCTGGGACGCTGTCCATGGACCGCTATGGCGGGCGTGAGAAAGTGACGATGCGGGTCGTAGATATGGCTATCCCGTCGGAGTGACACAGGTTCGGAGCCTGATCGACCAACGATCCTCGCTCAGCCCAAAGCGAGCGAACCCATTGCGTGCTTAGTCGGGCGAACGCCGCAAGACACAAGATAGATCATGTTACGGAGGCTTGTGGTACGCCCGAGGGGAATCGAACCCCTCTCTCCACCGTGAAAGGGTGGCGTCCTAACCGATAGACGACGGGCGCGGACAAGGGCGTCTATAAGGTGAGTCGCGTGTTATGGCAAGCCATTATTGCACTTCAAAGACGCACCGCCGCTCGGAAAGCGGCACTCAGAAGGAGCCCGAGCCAAACTCGGAAGTACGCTTGAATGGCCTGAGACCGACAGAAGAGTGGTACGCCCGAGGGGAATCGAACCCCTCTCTCCACCGTGAAAGGGTGGCGTCCTAACCGATAGACGACGGGCGCGGACGAGGGTCTCTATAAGGTGAGTCGCGTATTATCGCAAGCCATCATTGCAATTCGAAGACGCCCCACCGCTCGAAAAACAACGCTCATAACGAGACCGAGCCAAACTCGGAAACACGCTTGAACGGCTTGATATGCGAAGAATGTGGTACGCCCGAGGGGAATCGAACCCCTCTCTCCACCGTGAAAGGGTGGCGTCCTAACCGATAGACGACGGGCGCGGACAAGTGTTCCTATGCAAGGAAGGCCGCAGATTCGCAAGCCCCCTTGCGAGTGAAAATCACCCGGTTCGGCGCATGCCTCGGCACGGCCAATTCCAGTCCCGGCGCGGGCCGACATCGATATGGATGGAGGCCGTATGGCAATAGGTCCCGACGCCGCCGCGCACGGGCAGCGCGCGCACGAAGCGAGCCACTTCCTGTCCATTGACGCCCGGCACATGAAGGTCGGCGGCCTTGCATTGCATATGCAACGATGCCTTCGCGCCGTTGACGCGGCGATTATGCGACGGTGAACGGAAGCCTGACGTAATGACCACCTTCTGATGAAAGCGCGTCTCGATCTGCGAGATCAGCGACATCAGATTGGAGTCGAAGCAATTCGTCACGACGTCTTCACGCTGGATCAGAAGGCCACTCGGCGCGAGGCGTGCGATGCCGCTGAGCGAGGCCAGCTGATAGCTGTCTCCGAGATCGTCGATCAGTTCCGAATCCACCGACGCGCGCTGGCCGATTTCGAAGAGGGACTTGGGGTTGACGCCGGGAAGCCCATTGTCGGCCGGGCTCTGCTTGTCGTCGCTTCCCGCCTGATGAATGATGACCCGCTTGCTCTTGGTGCGATCGGCGTTGCGCAAGGGGACCTTGGCCTCGGATTGCGTATAGAGAGATGCGTAAAGAGAATGATCGGCTTCCGGCCCGCCGCTGCGCGGCTGCGAGAAGGCGGTAACGACCGGTGCCGAGAGCGGCGTCAGCAGGCTGCGCGATTTGGCGTCTGCCGGCCGATCGGCGGTCGCTACCTGCATTGGCGCCTGACGATCCGCAGGGGCGGGGGCTGCGATCGATTTGGCGATATCGCCCGACGCCACCTTTCGGAGCGTCTCCGCCTGCTTTTTGGCCGGTTCCACCGGACTGGGCGCTGCCACCTCAGGAGGGCTGTTGACGTCGGGCGTCGCCTTTCCATCCGATTGGATGATCGATGCGATGTCCTTGGGTTCGTTCGCCTTCGGGGTATGAGAGAATCCGAAGGCCGATGTTTCATCGACAGCGGACACACACCCCGTCACCAGGGACGAGGCACTCGCGAGGCCCGCGACAATCCAAACGCAACGCGCTTGTCGCCAGTAACTCTTGGTCGTCAATCGCTCGTCCACCCTTTGATGCGTCGCAGAACCGGCGTCTTAAAGAAGAGCGCCGATCCGAGGATCGGCGCGACCGGCCTTGCGAGCGTCTCAAGTTCCCATGCGCCCGCCTGTTCGGCGCAGCTCCTGACATGGCGAAACATTAACACCGAATGAAGCCGGGTGCCACTACTCGGCGCCTCACCAGGAACCTGTGTTCTCCATGCTCGCCCAAGGTTCCTGCGGCGGCTTGCTCGAACCTTTCTGGAGAAGTTCGAACGATATATTGTCGGGCGACTTCACAAAGGCCATGCGCCCGTCGCGCGGCGGACGATTGATGGTGATTCCGGCGTCCATCAAGCGCTGGCACGTTTCGTAGATGTCGTCGACCTCATAGGCGAGATGGCCGAAATTCCGGCCGCCGCTATAGGTTTCCGGGTCCCAATTATAGGTCAGTTCCAGAAGCGGGGCGCTCTGAGCGCGACCTGTTTCGACGTCGTCCGCCGCTGCGAGAAAAATCAGTGTGAATCGACCCGCTTCGCTTTCCGATCGCCTGATTTCCACCATGCCCATATGGCGGCAGTAGAAATCGAGAGAGCGATCGATGTCGGTGATCCGAACCATAGTGTGGAGATAGCGCAAGGATTCCCCCGTCGTAATGTGTTCGCGCTATCTGGTGCCCGAAACGATGCCGAAAAGGGTTCGGCGGAATTGTTCCGGTCTCCCGCCAATTTCGGACAGTTTATTTCGCAGAGCATCCGTTAGCTGCGACTGTGACGTAAGGGGATCGCCTGTCGGGAAAATCGTTAAAATTCGACCAAAAGGATTTCCAAAAGCACTTGATTATCTATTCTCATCAAAAGAGGCGGTGTCGAAGGACGATTGGCGGCGAATCGATGTGAGACCAGCGTGTCGCATGCGGTTTGGACAGGGGTGGAAATGCGTGTTGTGTATCGGCAAGCGAAGCGATGGCCCATATGACGGGGCACGCCTGTTCTTGCCCCACCGAAACGACTGACGGTCACGCGGAACTGGCGGAGCCGGCGCAGGTCGTATCCGGTCGCATCAAATGGTTCGATGTCGCGAAAGGGTTCGGGTTCGTCGTGCCCGATGACGGATCGGCGGATATCCTTCTCCATGTAACCTGCCTGCGGAGGGATGGTTATTCCACCGTTCTCGAGGGCGCGACCATTGTCTGTGAGGTTCAGAAAGGCGGACGTGGGCTTCAGGCTTCGCGCGTTGTGTCCATGGATGCGTCGACGGCCGTTTCGTCCGGCTCAGCGGGCGCCCCGATGCGAACCCATGTTCAAGTCGATCCGTCGAGTGATCTGGAGCTGGCGAGCGTCAAATGGTTCAATCGGACCAAAGGCTACGGCTTCCTCTCACGAGGCGAGGGCACCGAGGACATTTTCGTCCATATGGAAACGCTGCGCCGTTATGGCATGACGGAGCTACGACCCGGCCAGTCGGTGCTTGTCCGATTCGGTCTCGGCTCGAAAGGCTTGATGGCAGCCGAAATCCAACCTCTTGGGCCGACTGCTGACGAACACGGCGGTGAAGAAACATGATTCTACGGACCAAATCGACAGTCGCGGCCCTGGGATTGGCGGCACTGGCCATTGCGGGCGTCCTGGCTGTCACCACGCAATCCTCGGGGTCAACCGCAACACTGGTGACTTCGAAAGGGCGCTTTCCGATCGAGGTCGAAGTGGCCGATACCCCAGGTCAGCGCGAAGTCGGCCTCATGAACCGCGAGTCGCTGCCTCATGATACGGGGATGCTCTTCGATTTCGGTCAGACGCGCGATGTCGATATGTGGATGAAGAATACGCTGATTCCGCTCGACATGCTGTTTCTGGACGAGACGGGACGGATCGTGCGGATCGGCGCCAATGCCCAGCCCTTGTCCTTGGACCTGATCTCTTCGGGCGGCCCGGTTCGCTATGTGCTCGAGATCAATGGGGGCGCGGCGGCCCGTTATGGAGCGACACGCGGCGACATGCTGGAACACGCCGTAATCCCGTCCCGAAACTGATCGTTCACGCAGCTTTTGGAAAGCTGGAATGAGGCGCGGGCGTCTCTTGACCCGGGCTCATCCGCAGGGCATACCCCAGATCGTTCCAGTCGTTTGGGGCCGTTCGGAGCGTAGCGCAGTCTGGTAGCGCATCTGGTTTGGGACCAGAGGGTCGCAGGTTCGAATCCTGCCGCTCCGACCATGTCTTGAAAGGACTGGTTGGCTCAAGAGGTTGGAGATCGTTTTCATGGTGGCCCGGATCTATCGTCCTGCACGTACGGCGATGCAGTCCGGCAAGGCGAAGACCAAGGAATGGCTGCTCCAATACGAGCCCGCCGCACCGAAGGTCGTTGAGCCTCTGATGGGCTATACATCCTCGTCCGATATGCTGTCGCAGGTCCGTTTGTCCTTCGAAACGAAGGAACAGGCGATTGCCTATGCCGATCGCTACGGTATCGCGTATCGCGTCGAGGAAGAGCACGTATCGGTTCGTCCGAAAGTGTCCTATTCCGACAATTTTCGCTACGATCGCATTGCGCCCTGGACGCACTGAACCATCGGAGCGCCGCCGACGCGGCGCTCACCGGGCCCCGTAGCTCAGTGGATAGAGCACCGGCCTTCTAAGCCGATGGTCGCAGGTTCGAATCCTGCCGGGGTCGCCACTCTTCTTTCAAATTTGTTGGCCGAAGTACGGCGATCAGCCTCTGACGTCAAAGTCCCGCTTAGCATCAGACGCCCGAACAGCGTTTGGAGATATCGCGCTGCCACCTGAGGCGGTGGTTTTTATCGATCCGACCTTCAGAAGCCCTGTAGACCGCAGGGTCGATCCTCCATGCGCCGGATAGCCGAGGGTGTCGCGCCACGGAGCGGGAGCTTTGTCGTGGCGCAACTCGATCAGAAAGCGTCGCCGAAGCCTTCGGTCCAAGCGCGCCAGTCGGCGCTGCCCGGCCGGTATGGGTTGTCCTTACGGGTGCGGTGCCTAGCTTTGGCGTCTTCGCCTTCCCGTCTTACGATGTCGTTTCGAGTCATGGTGGATCGTGCGTCGTGCATCGTGGAGCTCCTTTCGTCCGAAGGCGCGCGAGATAGAGCATGGATGGTGCAAGATCAAGGCGAAGACCGAAAGGTCGATTTTTCAATTCGAGGAATGGATCAAGATGAGAGTCGAAGGCGAGCTCGAAAAGCTGGAGGCCTCGATCTGGCAGCGATGGGAAGAAGCGGTTCTGGATCGCCGTCATCCGTTCAGGCTGCTGACGGTCTCGACGATTGGGGTGGAAGGAGCGCCTCGTGCAAGGATGGTGGTCCTGCGAGACGTCGCGTCTACCCAAAGACGGCTCTCATTTCATACGGATGCAAGATCGTCCAAGGTTGGAGACATCGCGGCGGATACGCGAGTCAGCCTTTTGGTGTGGGACGAGGACGATCGTGTTCAGCTGCGCGCGGAAGGCGAAGCATCCCTTTGGCGAACGTCGATCAAGGAGGGCGCGGAAGCCTTTCGCGGACTGAGCGACGATGCGCGAAACGCCTATCGAGGTCCTGTTGCCGCTGGTTTGCCGATCGATCATCCCGACGCCGCCCGGCCCGAGATCGTGGCGGACCACGACATGGCGGAGCAGAATTTCGTTCTGGTCCGCTGCGTCATACGACGCTTGGAATGGTTGCAGCTTCAGGACGGGCGGCAGAGTCGAGCTGAGTTTCTCTATTCCGAACGCGGCGCAATCCGACGTTGGATTGCGCCCTGATCGCTTTCAGCCGATCGCCGAGATGGCCGCGAAGCCGGCTTCGAGGTCTTCCTGGAGGTCGTCGACGTTTTCCAGCCCGACCTGGAGCCGGATGACGGGTCCCTCCGTTGGGGCCTTCGCGAAAAGCCGGTCCGACAGATCCACCTGCAAAGCGAGGCTCTCGAACCCGCCCCAGGAATAGCCGAGGCCAAAGATGCGCAGCGCGTCTAGGAAGGCGTCGGCTTCGCGATTTCCTCCTCCATCGAGAACGAAGGAAAATAAACCGCTCGCGCCTTTGAACTGCCGCTTCCAGAGGCCGTGACCGGGGAAGGAGGGAAGGGCGGGGTGAAGGACCCGAGCGACGCCGCTATGTCCCTCCAGCCAATGCGCCAGACGAAGCGCCGCCCGCTCGTGGGCGCGCAAGCGGACCTCCATGGTCTTCAAACCGCGAATGGCAAGATAAGCATCGTCGGGCGCTGCGTTGATGCCGATCTGCATCTGCGCCTCACGCAGCCTGGTATAGGTTGCGGCCGTCGCCGAAACGCTGCCCAGCATGATGTCGGAATGCCCGCCCGGATATTTGGTCAAGGCATGGATCGATAGATCGACTCCGAAGTCCAACGGGCGAAGGAAGAGCGGCGTCGCCCAGGTGTTGTCGATCATCGACACGGCATTGCCGGCTCTTGCGATGTCGGCCATCACACGGATGTCGATCATTTCGAAGGTGTTGGATCCCGGCGCTTCCAGGAAGACGACGCGGGTCGTGTCGCGCATCAAGTCTTTCAGACCCGCACCGATCGCGGGATCGAAATATTCGACCTCAACCCCCATTCGCGTCAGCAGCGTATCGCAGAAATGGCGGGTCGGACCATAGACGCTGTCAATCACCAGACAATGATCGCCGTGAGACAGAAAGGCGAGCAGAGGAATGCTGATCGCGGCGAGGCCCGAAGGAACCAGGATCGTGCCCGCTGAGCCTTCGAGATCGTCCAGCGCGGCCTCGAGCGCATCTGTCGTCGGCGTTCCCCGCAGCCCGTAGAGATAGCTGTGATCGCGCCGACGCATTGTCGCGGCGTCAGGAAATAGAACTGTAGAGGCATGGACCACGGGCGGATTGACGAAGCCATGGTATTCGTGAGGATCATAGCCCGCGTGGATGAGCCGGGTCGATGCTCTGAACTGGTGCTTATTGTCAGTTGGGCTGCTCACGCTACGGGCATCCTGAGAGAGATTTAAACAGGGTCGGTTCGAGCCAGGACAAAATCTTGGGAGAAAATTTGTCACCTGCTTGACCTGCGCAGTTTTATGGCATGAACCTGACGCTCGCAACGTTTCGAATTGCCCTTGTTGGGATCAGCAAGCGGTGAACGATCCTCCACCCGAATGCAAAAAGGTATTGGGATGAAACTGAAGCTTCTAGCCGCCGCGCTCTGCCTGTCCGCCGTTGGAGTTGCTGCGACTGGCGCTTCCGCTGGAACCTTGGACGACACCAAGGCGCGCGGGACCGTTCGTTGCGGCGTGAACACCGGCCTGCCGGGCTTCGGCTACCAGAACGACAAGGGTGAATGGGCCGGTCTGGACGTCGACTACTGCAAGGCCATTGCGGCTGCGATTTTTGGCGATGCGAGCAAGGTCGTTTACTCGCCGCTCTCGGCCGTTCAACGCTTCCCGGCCTTGCAGAATAGCGAGATCGACGTTCTCGCTCGCAACACGACCTGGACGATGAGCCGCGATACGGCACTGGGGCTGACCTTCGCGGGCGTCAACTTCTACGATGGCCAGGGCTTCATGGTCCGCAAGTCGCTCGGCGTGAATTCCGCGTTGCAGTTGTCCGGCGCCACGGTCTGCGTGCAAAGCGGAACCACGACGGAACTGAATCTGGCGGACTACTTCGCCGCCCATAACATGCAGTACAATCCGGTCGTCATCGAGGCGCAGTCGGACGTGAACGCTGCCTATGAGAGCGGCCGCTGCGACGTCCTGACCACCGATCAGTCGGGCCTCTACGCGTCCCGCCTGGAACTGGGCAGCCCGGACGATAACGTGGTTCTGCCGGAAATCATCTCCAAGGAGCCCCTCGGTCCTGCCGTTCGCCAAGGCGACAGCCAGTGGTTCAATGTCGTGAAGTGGACGCACTTCGCGCTGCTCGACGCCGAAGAGCTCGGCGTCAATCAGGCCAATGTCGAGGAAATGAAGAACTCGACCAATCCTGAGATTCGTCGTCTCCTCGGCGTCGAAGGCACGTTCGGCGCGGATGCCGGTCTGACCAACGACTTCGTCGTTCGCATCGTCAAGGCGGTCGGCAATTACGGCGAGATTTTCGAGCGTAATGTCGGTCAGGACTCGCAGCTGAAAATCGCGCGTGGCCAGAACGCTCTGTGGACAAAGGGCGGCCTCCAATACGCTCCGCCGGTGCGCTGATCGGGCTTGTCTGATGAATCCCGTCGCCGGCTTCTAGCCGGCGACGCTACCTTATCTCCCAGTACAGGGACGCCCATGACGGTCGATACCGGAACGATGCCAGCCAGTCGCTCTCGCGATTCGATATTCACCAATCCGAAGGTGCGCAGCATCGTCATCCAGGTCGCCCTGATCCTGGGCCTCAGTGTCTTCGTCTGGTGGATCGTCGGCAACACCGCGCAGAATCTGCAGAACGCCAATATCGCATCGGGCTTCGGCTTCCTCAGCACGCGATCCGGCTTCGACATCTCGCAGGTGCCGATCCCCTACACCAACAATGCCACCTATGGGCGGGCCATTCTTGTCGGCCTGACCAACACGCTGATCGTGGCCGGCACAGGCATTGTCTTCGCGACGATCCTCGGTTTTCTCATCGGCATCGGCCGCCTGTCCCATAACGCGCTCGTGCGCGGCATATCGACCGTATACGTCGAAACCTTCCGCAACATCCCGCCGCTTCTGGTGATCCTGTTCTGGTATTTCGGCGTTCTAGCCGTGCTGCCGCAGCCGCGACAAGCCATCGAACTGCCGTTCGACAGTTACATTTCCAACCGTGGTCTCCAGACGCCCAGCGTTCAGTTCGGCCCCGAGGCCTGGCTCACCTTTGCGGCGTTCATCGTCGGCATTGTCGCCACGATCGCGTTGTCCTCGGCCTTCAAGGCGCGGCAATTGCGCACCGGCGAACGGCCCGGGCTCTTGCTGCCCGCGCTGGCCCTTATCATCGTCTTGCCGATCGGCGTGTTCGTTGCGGCGGGCCTCCCTGCAACGCTCCAAATTCCGCAACGCGGGACGTTCAATCTGACGGGCGGGTTCCAGATCAGACCCGAGTTCCTGTCGATCTTCCTGGCCCTGTCGGTCTACACGGGCGCGTTCATCGCTGAAATTGTGCGCGCGGGCATCCTGTCGGTGTCCAAAGGTCAGACGGAGGCGGCAGCGGCTCTCGGTCTGCGTCGAGGGCAGGGGCTGCGCCTCGTCATCGTCCCCCAGGCCTTCCGCGTCATCATCCCGCCGCTCACCTCCCAATATCTCAACCTGATCAAGAACTCGTCGCTCGGACTGGCGATCGGCTATCCTGATCTCGTCGCGGTCGGCTCGACGGTGCTGAATCAATCCGGGCAGTCGATTGAGGTCGTGGTCATCTGGATGGCGGTTTATCTGGGCATCAGCGTGACGGTTTCGATAATCATGAATCTGTTCAACCGCCGCATGAAACTGATCGAGCGCTGAGGACGAGACCATGGAAGAACAAGTCTCACGCTTCGTTGCCGGAAGCTATCTACAGCCTCTTCCACCGCCATCCGCTGAAGGCGGTTGGACCGGACGAATTCGGAAAAGCTTCTTTGCGACGCCTTTGGACGCCGTCCTGTCCCTGCTGTCGGCCTTGTTGATCGGATATATCGCCGTCGGCCTCTATCAATGGGGCATCGCCAACGCGGTCTTCACCGGCGAAAATCGAAGCGCATGTTTGGGTGACTCGGTCGGGGCTTGCTGGGCCTTCATCGGAGCACGCTTCCAGCAGTTCATTTTCGGGCTTTATCCTGTCGAAGAGCGGTGGCGGGTGGTTCTCGTCTTCGCTTTGCTCGTGGTGCTCCTGGTTCCCCTGGCGATCCCGCGCGCGCCCTTCAAGCGGCTGAACGCGTCCTTGATGTTCTTCGTGTTTCCGCTGGTGACGATCGTTCTCCTGACCGGCGGACGTTTCGCCATGACGGGTTCTTCGATCGCGCTTGCCTTTGCGTTGGCCGCGGCGGTCACGCTGTTCCTTTGCGTCGGGATCAGCAGTCGCGCCGGTTCCTATGGCTTGATGAAAGCTGCTGTCGGACTGACGGTCTTCGGCCTTTTGGCCGCTTTGGCGGCACCCTATCTGAACTTCGATCGCTTCAGCGTTTTGACCTTCCGCTTCGACACGCTGTCTTTCGTCGCGCTTGTCGCATCGCTGTTGGCGATCACTCTGTCCTTCGTGACCGCTCTTGCCACCCTGGAAGAGAAGTCCGGCGCTTTGCGCTTGGTCTATCCCACGCTGGCGGCGCTGTTCTTCGTGGCCACCCTGACGACGGATTTCGGTTTGGCACCCGTGCCGACCAATCTCTGGGGCGGTCTGCTCGTGACGCTGGTGGTCGCTCTGACCGGCATCGCCTTGTCCTTCCCCCTCGGCATCCTTCTGGCGCTCGGCCGTCAGTCGAGTATGCCGGCGGTTCGCCTGCTTTCGGTCGTCTTCATCGAGTTCTGGCGCGGTGTTCCCCTGATCACCGTTTTGTTCATGGCGACCTTCATGCTGCCTCTGCTTCTGCCGAGCGGCGTTAGCTTGAACCAGCTTCTTCGTGTGCTGGTCGGCGTCTCGCTGTTCGCGGCCGCCTATATGGCCGAGGTCATTCGCGGCGGGCTGCAGGCCATCCCCAAAGGCCAGTATGAGGGCGCCGATGCGATGGCGCTGACCTATTGGCAGAAAATGCGCATGATCATCCTGCCTCAGGCCCTGACGCTCGTGATTCCCGGGATCGTCAACACGTTCATCGGTCTGTTCAAGGACACGAGTCTGGTGTCGATCATCGGCCTTGCGGATCTTCTGGGCGCTGTCCGGCGCGGTTTCAACGATCCCGCATGGATCACGCCGACCACTCCGGCCACGGGCCTTGTCTTTGCGGCCTTCTCCTTCTGGATCTTCTGCTTCGGCATGTCGCGCTATTCCATCTTTATGGAGCGCCGCCTTTCGAGGGGACACAAGCGCTGAGCCCGCTCAGCCTTTCCTCTTGCCGCTGATCGGTTCGGGCCGATCTCTGTCAGCACCCCATTTCTGGACGATACGCCATGACATCCTCCGCTGCCGAATCCACCATCGTTCCCGCCGGCCAACTCGGCCCGGTCGCCATCGAACTCACCCAGGTCAACAAGTGGTATGGCGAGTTCCATGTGCTGCGCGACGTGAACCTGAAGGTTCAGCGCGGCGAGCGCATTGTGGTCTGTGGGCCATCGGGCTCGGGCAAATCCACCATGATCCGCTGCATCAACCGGCTGGAAGAGCACCAGAAGGGAACGATCGTCGTGGACGGCGTCGAGCTCACGAACGATCTGAAGAAGATCGACCTCGTGCGCCAGGAGGTCGGAATGGTGTTCCAGCACTTCAATCTCTTCCCGCACCTGACCATCCTCGAGAACTGCACCTTGGCCCCAATCTGGGTGCGCAAGATGCCGAAGAAGAAGGCCGAGGAGATCGCGATGCACTACCTGACGCGGGTGCGCATTCCCGAGCAGGCCAACAAATATCCCGGCCAGTTGTCGGGCGGCCAGCAGCAGCGCGTGGCTATCGCGCGCGCGCTCTGCATGCGGCCGAAAGTGATGCTATTCGACGAGCCGACCTCCGCGCTCGACCCTGAAATGGTTAAGGAAGTGCTGGATACGATGGTGGGTCTCGCCGAAGAAGGCATGACCATGATCTGCGTCACGCATGAAATGGGTTTCGCGCGTCAGGTCGCCAACCGCGTAATCTTCATGGACGCCGGGCAGATCGTGGAGCAGAACGAGCCGAACGCCTTCTTCAACAACCCGCAGCACGAGCGCACCAAGCTCTTCCTGAGCCAGATCCTGCACTAAGATCGGTTCGGTCTGCCGGCTGGGACGGGCTCGGCTGGCAGCCTCGGATCGCTACCATTCCTTAGGGAACGGGCGGGAGAGGGCGGCATTTTCCTTCAAACAAGGACATGCCGCCATGACGGACGACGGAGACAGGCCGAAGCGAGAGGCGACACGAATCGTCTCGCCCAATATCGGCCTGATCAACACGCAGACGATCCAGATCGGCCCGCGTTGGGCGGTGATCGGAATCTTCCTGATCCTGTTTTTCGGCGCGCTTTATCTTTCCCGCGACTTTATTCTGCCCGTCGTCTTCGCGCTTCTTTTCATGCTGGTGCTGAGCCCGATCGTGCGCGTTGCCAAACGGCGTCTGGGGTTCTGGGAGCCTGTGACGGCGGCGGTCCTTGTCTTCGGCACGCTGCTCGTCATCCTTTCGTCCTTCTATGCCTTCAGCGGCCCTATCTCAGAGATCGCGCAAAACGCGCCTCGTTACATCGAGGCGGCGAACGAAGAGATTTCGGTTCTTCGGGAGCGCTTTGCCGTGGTTCGCGACGCCAAGCGCGAGGTGCATCAGGCTGCGGGTAAGGATACGGGCGCGGAGCCGCCCGAGGATGTTGTCATCAGCGGCCCGAGCCTTCTGGGAAACATGGCGGCGGTAATCCCGCGCATCGGGGCCAGCATCGCCTTCGCGCTGATCTTTCTGTTTTTCCTTCTGTCCTCGGGAAGCCTGTTCTACCGCAAGACGGTCGAGGCTCTGCCGAGCCTTTCGGACAAGAAGCGGGCGCTCTCGATCGCGTCCGATATCGAAACCGAATTGTCGCGCTATCTCTTCGCCATTACCCTCATCAATCTCTGCCTAGGCTTGGCGATCGGCTCAGCCATGGCGCTGGTTGGGCTTCCCATGCCGGCGGTGTTCGGCGCGCTGGCTTTCGTTCTGAACTTCATTCCCTATCTCGGCGCCATCGCAGGGATTGGTCTTGTCGGGCTGGTGGGGCTCACCGAGTTCGGGAGCGACGCCTATGCGCTCGTGCCGCCTCTGGTTTATCTCCTGATCACCTCGATCGAGGGGCAGTTCATTACACCTATTCTGGTCGGGCGGCGGCTGCGCATGAACGCGGCCGCGGTCTTTCTGTCCGTCGCCTTCTGGGGCTGGATTTGGGGTGTGGTCGGTATGTTTCTGGCGGTGCCGCTTATGGTCTGCGTCAAGATCGTGGCGGGCTATATCGAGAGCCTGCATCCCCTTGCCAACTTCCTCGCCGCCGAAGAGGCGCAGGAGGAGACGCCTCCTTCCCCCTAACGATCGTCCAAAAAGAACGGGGCCGGGCGCATCTGCGGCCCGGCCCCATCATCTGCGTTCATCCCGCGTCAGCGGTTGCTGGTCTCAACCGGCTTGACCAGCGACGTGATGCGCCGCAGCGTCACGCGGCGGTTCTCGCGGTTCGGCTCCTGCGTGTTCACTTTGAGATTTTCCTCGCCATAGCCCTGCGTCACCAGGTTTTCGGCCGGCACTTCGAAATACTCGGTGAGAGCGCTGGCCACCGCTTCCGCACGCCGATCCGACAGGGCCAGATTGGCGACATTGCTGCCGACCGCGTCCGTGTGACCTTCCAAAAGGAAGACCTCGCCCGGATTCTCATCGATGACGCGTTTCACGGCGTCGGCCAGAGCTTGCAGGTTGCGAGCTTGGGCCTGCTCGATCGTCGCCGAACCGAAGCCGAAATTGATCGTGTTGAGATCGATCCGCCGAACCTTGTCGCGAATGCGGGCTGAGCGTCGCACCTCATCGACGGAATAGATACGTTCCACCGTCTCCACCGGCGGCGCGACGATGGTTTGATAGTAGAGATCCTCGTCGGGTCGGGACACGTCCACGACATAACGATCCTCAGGAATGGTCAGGCGCAGAGGCGGAAGATCCGCGCCCACGTCGGCATAGTCGTTCCGCCGCGTGTCGTCCTCGGCATAGGGGTCGTAGAAGAGAACGACTTCCCGGCCGTCCGGCATGATCCGAGACCGCTGGACGATGTCGCCATATTCGTTTTCGATCGTGACGACCTCGACACCGTTCGGCCGCCGGATCGTCTGACGCGTCAAGCCACGCGGCAACTGCTCGAACCGAACGTCCTGCGACCCTTGCGTCAGGCGCGGATTGTCGTCCGAGCGGATGAAATAGGCTGCCAGACCGCCCGCCGCCGCGCCGGCGACGCCTGCGCCGACCAAGGACAGGATGTCGCGGTTCCCGACCCGCTCCACGACCTGAACATTGGGCGGGAGCGCAAGCGCAGGCGGAGCCTGAATGGGTTGCCCTTCGGCTTGTCGCACAGGCGGTACGGCGATCGGCTGTTGCAACTGCTGCACGCGGGCATCGCTCTGACTAACGCCGCCTTGAGGGACCGGCGCGGTCTGAACTTCGACGGGAACGGGCTGGGGAGCCTCGGCCGCCGGGGGCGCAAGTTGCGCCGCAGCTGGATTGGCCGGCGCAGGAGGAGGCGTCGCCCCGTCCTGCACCGGCGGAGCGGGAACGCTGCCGGGCGCAGCGGGCGACGTGTCGCTTCCCGCCGGTGGAGGCGGAGCCGGCGGCGTGCCCTGTACGACCGGCGCGGCATCGGGTGCTGCCGGTGCGGCGGTTGGCGCGGTGGGCGCTGCGGCAGGAGCGGCTCGTGTGGCGGGGTCCGCATTGGGCGCGGCCGGTTCTTGCCCAGGCTGCGGAGGGGCGGGCGGTACAGGCTCCGTCTGTGGCGGTGTTGCAGATGGCTGCGCCGCCGGTGCGTCCGCTGGAGGCGGCGTTTCGGCCTCAGGTTTAGGCGGCGGAGGTGGGGCGTCTGGCGTCTGGGAAGCCGGGGCTGCGCGTCGTTGAGGCGCCGGCGCAGGCTGCTCGCCTGTCGGCCGGGGCGGCTCGGAAGCTTCGGGCTTCGCTGGCTCTGGCGCGGCAGGGGCCGGTTCTGGGCCTGGATTGGGGGCTGGGGCTGCGTCGTTGAGCGTGCCCTGATCCGTCGGCATATTGCCGCGAGTTCCCTCCGGCGCATTGGTCGGGGGACCGGAGTCTGGAGCGGCAGGCTTGGACGGCGTCGAAGCGCCACCGG
>NZ_LDQA01000064.1 GCF_001475935.1 Aureimonas ureilytica | reverse complement strand
CTCCTGGCCCGCCAGGTCGGCGTGCCGGCGCTGGTGGTGTTCCTGAACAAGGTCGATCAGGTCGATGACGCCGAGCTTCTCGAGCTGGTCGAGCTGGAGCTGCGCGAGCTTCTGTCGAGCTACGAGTTCCCCGGCGACGACGTTCCGATCGTGAAGGGTTCGGCTCTGGCAGCCCTCGAAGACTCCAACAAGGAGATCGGCGAGAACGCGGTTCGCGAGCTGATGAAGCAGGTCGACGCTTACATCCCGACGCCTGAGCGTCCGATCAACATGCCGTTCCTGATGCCGATCGAAGACGTGTTCTCGATCTCGGGCCGCGGCACGGTTGTGACGGGCCGCGTCGAGCGCGGCATCGTGAAGGTGGGCGAGGAAGTCGAGATCGTCGGCATCCGCGACACCAAGAAGACGACGGTGACGGGCGTCGAGATGTTCCGCAAGCTTCTGGACCAGGGCCAGGCAGGCGACAACATCGGCGCGCTGGTTCGCGGCGTGGACCGGGAAGGCGTCGAGCGCGGTCAGGTTCTGTGCAAGCCGGGTTCGGTGAAGCCGCACACGCGCTTCATGGCCGAGGCCTACATCCTGACCAAGGAAGAGGGCGGCCGTCATACGCCGTTCTTCACGAACTACCGTCCGCAGTTCTACTTCCGCACGACGGACGTGACGGGCGTCGTCACGCTGCCCGAGGGCACCGAGATGGTGATGCCGGGCGACAACGTGACGATGGACGTCAAGCTGATCGTTCCGATTGCGATGGAAGAGAAGCTGCGTTTCGCGATCCGCGAAGGCGGCCGCACCGTCGGCGCCGGTATCGTCGCTTCCATCATCGAGTAAGACTCGAGTTCATTCGAACGCACGAGCGGGCCCTTCGGGGCCCGTTTTCGTTTGGGCACTGTCTTGCCATCCCGGGAGATTGGAAGCGTTCTTGCTTGCTTGGCCGGGTCCGGGGGGACTAGAGCCTGTCAGGAAACAGGAAGGATGCCGTCATGTCTGCCGAAATCGCCCGCGTCTTCATTGGCTTCGATTCCAAGGAAGTGGTCGCCTACCACGTGCTGGCCCAGAGCATCATCGAGCACGCGACGATGCCCGTCCTGTTCTCGCCCATCGTGCTGCCGCATCTGCATGAGACGTTCACACGCGAGCGCAACGCGCTTCAATCCACCGAGTTCTCGTTCTCGCGCTTCCTCGTGCCCTATCTCAGCGGCTTCGAGGGCTGGAGCCTGTTTATGGACTGCGACATGCTGATGCGCGCCGACATTGCCGAGCTTTGGGCGCTTAGGGACGACAGCGCCGCGGTCATGTGCGTGAAGCACGACTACCAGCCGAAGGTCGAAACCAAGTTTCTGGGCCAGGTGCAGACCAAGTACGAGAAGAAGAACTGGTCGAGCGTCATGCTCTTCAACAATGCGCGCTGCCGCGCTCTGACGCCGGACTTCGTGAACAGCGCGACGGGCCTGGAGCTTCACCAGTTCAAATGGCTGGAGAGCGACAATGAGATCGGCGAACTGCCGGCCGCGTGGAACTGGCTCGTCAATGAATACGAACACGATGCGAGCGCGAAGAACGTCCATTTCACCGATGGCGGCCCTTACTTCGACGAGTATCGTAATGACGACTATGCCGAGGAATGGTTCGCCATGCGCGAGCGCATGTTGCATGTGACGCAGCGCGCGCCGAAGGCCTGACCGAATGACGAAATCGGAGGGCTTTCCGCAGGCTGGCGAATCAGACGCGCTCAACCGTTGGGCGACGTTCTTTCGCGGATTTTCGACCATCCTTCTGATCGCCAATAGCGACGCGGTTCGGATCGACGATCTGCGCGCGCGCTATGGCGAGGACGCCCTTTTCGTTTTCTTCAACAAGGTCTACAAGGTTCTGGATCGGCCCTTCGACGGTCCGTGCCTCCTTGTGGCGCGCTCCGGCCCGGCGGGCGCCAACATCGTCTATCGCCGCGAAGTGGGGGACGTGACGAAACTCGTTCGCTCGCCGCGCTTCCGTGGCATCTGCAATCTACGGGCCGGCGCGGCAGAGCAATTCAGCCCGAGCGACGAGTTCGCCATTCCCGAGCCCGTCGGGCATCTCGATTTGTCCGCCGATCTCTCCGGCTTCTACCCCGAGACGCATCTGGCGACGAGCGGTTTCGCCCTTGCGCTATTTCTGATCGAAGTCGCGCCCGACTCGAAGGTCATCCTGGCGGGCTTCACGGCGAGACGCAGCCAGAAGTGGAAGCTCTTCGCCGATCATGACTGGACCTTTGAGCAGATCGTCCTGCGCCTTCTCCTGCGCTCGGGGCGCCTGCATATGACGAGCAGCGTCGCGCCCGATCTGTTCGGCGCGGTGTCGCGACGATTCCCCGAGTTCACGCCGGGCGACGTGTCGAGCGTCGCGGCCGAGGTGCTGACGGAGCGGCTGGAAGGGGCGAATCTGGCGATCGACGATCTTCTGAAACTGACGCGACCCCAACGTCGCTTTGACGCGCTTTTACGCCGTCTCAAGCCTAAAACACGAAAGGCCAAGCTTGCTGAGCGCCAAGCCCAGCAATAGGGCTTGCAAAAGCGCGTCGATCTGGATATCTCCAACTCCACGACGACCCCCGCAGGGGTATAGCTCAGTTGGTAGAGCGGCGGTCTCCAAAACCGCAGGTCGTAGGTTCGAGCCCTACTGCCCCTGCCAGTTTCCCCTCAGTTCAAAATGATTTCGACCCCCTTGTGAATCGGTTCGGGTCGGTTTATGTAGTTTTTAACAGACGCGTGGCGCGCGGAGCTGGTCACACAGCTTTACGCGCCTTCTGCCGTGAGCGGTGCATGGCCTCCAAGACAAATCCTTTTACGTTTCTGCAGCAGGTGCGGACCGAAGTCGCGAAGGTGACCTGGCCCACTCGTCGCGAGACGGTGATTTCGACCATTATGGTTTTCATCATGGTCGCCTTTGCGGCGACTTTCCTTTTTGTGGCGGATCAGGCGATCGGCTATGGGGTTGGCGCCATCATGAGCGCTGGTCGATAAAAGACGTTTATACGCAGGAATTTCATGGCCGCTCGCTGGTACATCGTCCACGCCTATTCGAACTTCGAAAAGAAGGTCGCCGAATCCATCGAGGAGCAGGCGCGCCAGAAGGGTCTTTCGGACAAGTTCGAGAAGATCCTCGTTCCGACCGAAAAGGTGACGGAAGTTCGTCGCGGCCGTAAGGTGGACTCGGAGCGCAAGTTCTTTCCGGGCTACGTGCTGGTGAAGGCGGATCTGACCGATCAGGTGTTCTCGCTCATCAAGAACACGCCGAAGGTCACCGGGTTCCTGGGTCCGGACAATCGGCCCGTTCCGATTTCCGAGGCGGAAGCCACGCATATCCTGAGTCAGGTTCAGGAGGGTGTCGAGCGTCCCAAGGCCTCGATCTCTTTTGATGTGGGTGAGCAGATCCGCGTGTCGGATGGGCCTTTCGCATCGTTCAATGGTGTGGTTCAGGAAGTCGACCATGAGCGGGCGCGCCTGAAAGTGGAAGTTTCGATCTTCGGCCGTGCAACGCCCGTCGATCTCGAATTCGGTCAGGTCGAGAAGATCTGATCGAGGGAGCCTTGCGGCTCTCGACCGTGCGGAAGGTGAGGCGGGCTGAGCCGGCTTTCCAAGATCCGAACCGCACATCTGCATGGGGCTTTCGAGCCCAAAGGCCGGATTGCCGGCACAACGAAAAGGCAGAAGCTTATGGCTAAGAAAGTAGCAGGCCAGCTTAAGCTGCAGGTCAAGGCCGGTTCGGCGACTCCGTCGCCCCCGATCGGTCCCGCCCTCGGTCAGCGCGGCATCAACATCATGGAGTTCTGCAAGGCGTTCAACGCGCAGACCCAGGAGATGGAGAAGGGATCGCCCGTTCCGGTCGTGATCACCTACTACGTCGACAAGTCCTTCACCTTCGTGATGAAGACGGCTCCCGTGAGCTTCTTCCTCAAGAAGGCGGCGGGCCTCACCAGCGGCTCGAAGGAGCCTGGCAAGGTCGTTGCCGGCAAGGTCACGCAGGCTCAGGTCCGCGAGATCGCCGAAAAGAAGATGAAGGATCTGAACGCGAATGACGTCGATGCCGCCATGACCATGGTCATGGGCTCGGCTCGTTCGATGGGCCTGGAAGTGGTGGGCTGAGACGATGGCTAAGATTGCAAAGCGCATTGCGAAGGCCCGCGAGGGTATCGACCGCGAGAAGCTCTACGACCTCGCCGACGCGATCGCCCTCCTGAAGGAGCGTTCCACGGCCAAGTTCGACGAGACGATCGAAATCGCCATGAATCTCGGCGTCGATCCTCGCCATGCGGACCAGATGGTTCGTGGCGTCGTCAATCTGCCGAACGGCACGGGCCGTACGGTCCGCGTCGCGGTCTTCGCGCGTGGTGCCAAGGCTGACGAAGCCCGCGCTGCCGGCGCCGACATCGTCGGCGCGGAAGAGCTGGTCGAGCAGGTTCAGGGCGGTCAGATCGATTTCGATCGCGCTATCGCCACGCCGGACATGATGGGCCTCGTCGGCCGCCTCGGTAAGGTCCTTGGCCCGCGCGGCCTGATGCCGAACCCGCGCGTTGGCACGGTGACCATGGACGTCGCCGCCGCCGTCAAGGCGTCGAAGGGTGGTGCGGTCGAGTTCCGCGTCGAGAAGGCCGGTATCATTCACGCCGGCGTCGGCAAGGCTTCGTTCGGCGCGGACGCGCTGCTCGAGAACATCCGCGCTTTCGCGGACGCCGTCACCAAGGCGAAGCCGTCGGGCGCCAAGGGCAACTATGTCCAGCGCATCGCGGTCTCCTCGACCATGGGCCCCGGCATCAAGGTCGACCCCGCGACGGTTCGTCCGGTCGCCTGATTGCAATTCGGAAGGGCAGGGGGCATATCCCGTCCTTCCAACATCATCTCGAGTCGCGAGAGCGGCTCGGATAGGTGAGGCTTCTCGCGAAGCCTCGCTTCCTGTCCAAGATTGCGGGCGACCATTCGGACGATCCGAGGGGTCTTAATCCACCAGCCTGCATGAGACGGGGAAAGATCCGAATTCGTTGGCCCCTGGCCAAGACCTTCGGTTCGAACCTCTGAATGCCTTGTGTTGTCTACGGTTCCCATGCGGACCCAGGGAAGCCAAGGGGACAGGATCCTCGAGCGTCGTTCGGTTCGCCGAACGGCAAACGGCAACCGGAGCTTGCTCGCAAGGGTAAGTTCCAACTGGAGAGTGGCAGTGGACAGAGCGGAAAAGCGCGAGTTCGTCACCGAGCTGAACGGAGCCTTCAAGGCGTCCGGTTCGATCGTGGTGGCTCGTTATGCCGGTCTCACCGTCGCGCAGATGAACGATCTTCGTACGAAGATGCGTGCGCAGGGTGGAACCGTCAAAGTCGCGAAGAACCGCCTCGCCCAAATTGCTCTTCAAGGCACGGACGCCGAAAAGATCGACGGATTGTTTCAGGGCCAGACCCTGATCGCCTATTCCGCCGATCCGATTGCGGCTCCGAAGGTGGCCAACGACTTCGCCAAGGGGAACGACAAGCTCGTCATCCTCGGCGGTGCGATGGGCACCACGGCCCTCGATGCGGAAGGGGTCAAGGCTTTGGCCGCCCTTCCGTCGCTCGACGAACTGCGCGGAAAGCTGCTGGGCATGATCCAGACCCCGGCGACCCGCATCGCAGCCGTCGTTGCGGCACCCGCGGCTCAGCTCGCGCGCGTGTTCTCGGCCTATGCCAAGAAGGACGAAGCGGCGTGAGGCTTGTTCCTCGCTGCATTCAGAACATTCGAACCATAAAGGAAGACTACCATGGCTGATCTCGCCAAGATCGTTGAAGACCTGTCGAGCCTGACCGTCCTCGAGGCCGCCGAGCTCTCGAAGATGCTCGAAGAGAAGTGGGGCGTCTCCGCTGCAGCTCCGGTCGCCGTTGCCGCCGCTGGCGGCGCTGGCCCGGTGGCTGAAGTCGAAGAGAAGACCGAGTTCGACGTGATCCTCGCCGAAGCCGGCGCGAACAAGATCAACGTCATCAAGGAAGTCCGCGCGATCACGGGCCTCGGCCTGAAGGAAGCCAAGGACCTCGTCGACGGCGCTCCGAAGCCGGTCAAGGAAGCCGTCTCCAAGGACGAAGCTGCCAAGATCAAGGACCAGCTCGAGAAGGCTGGCGCGAAGGTCGACGTCAAGTAAGACCGCCTTCTTGGCGTCTTGCGCATGAAAATGGCGGGCGGGACGGCAGTTTGCCGTTCCGCCTTCCGTGCTCGGGGCGGAACCTCCGCTCTAGGCGTGCGTGTCTCCCGAGGGCCGGGCTTCGGCTTTCGGGAGACACGGACCGGCCTCTGGTCCCCACAGTCTGACGCCGAGCGGCGGGCCCACCGCGACAGGCGTTTCTCCCCGGCGGGGAGGACAGTATAGTTCAGCCCTTCGGTCAAGGGCGCTGACGAGAGCAAGGAGCGACGATGTCTCAGACGACGACGTTTAGCGGTCGCAGGCGCGTACGCAAATTCTTCGGGTCCATCCCCGAAGTCGCCGAGATGCCCAATCTCATTGAGGTTCAGAAGGCGTCCTATGATCAGTTCCTCATGGTGGACGAGCCCGAGGGCGGGCGTCCCGACGAGGGGCTGCAGTCCGTTTTCCGCTCCGTTTTCCCGATTTCCGACTTCGCCGGCCATTCGATGCTGGAATTCGTCAAGTACGAGTTCGAGCAGCCGAAATTCGACGTCGATGAGTGCCGCCAGCGTGATCTGACCTACGCGGCGCCGCTCAAGGTGACGCTGCGCCTCATCGTGTTCGATGTCGACGAGGATACGGGCTCCAAGTCCATCAAGGACATCAAGGAGCAGGACGTCTACATGGGCGACATGCCGCTCATGACGATGAACGGCACCTTCATCGTCAACGGCACGGAGCGCGTCATCGTTTCGCAGATGCACCGTTCGCCGGGCGTCTTCTTCGATCACGACAAGGGCAAGTCGCACTCGTCCGGCAAGCTGCTCTTTGCCGCGCGCGTCATCCCCTATCGCGGCTCCTGGCTCGATATCGAGTTCGACGCCAAGGACATCGTGTTCGCGCGCATCGACCGGCGCCGCAAGATTCCCGTGACCTCGCTCCTCATGGCGCTGGGTATGGATGGCGAAGAGATCCTCTCGACCTTCTACAATGTGGTGAAGTTCGAGAAGGGCAAGGACGGCTGGCGGATTCCGTTCTCGGTCGAGCGCGTGCGCGGCCAGAAGGCGATCACCGACCTGATCGACGCAGATTCCGGCGAAGTGCTGGTCGAAGCCGGCAAGAAGGTCACCGCCCGTCAGGCGCGCCAGATGAAGGAGCGCGGCGTCGTGGCTCTGCGGGCCACCGACGAGGACCTGTTCGGCAACTATCTCGCCGAGGATGTCGTCAATTTCGCGACGGGCGAAATCTATCTCGAAGCGGGCGACGAGATCGACGAGAAGACCCTCAAGGTTCTGCTCGACGCGGGCTACGAGGACGTACCTGTTCTCGACATCGATCACGTGACGGTCGGCGCCTATATCCGCAATACACTGGCGGCCGACAAGAACGAGAACCGTCAGGACGCGCTGTTCGACATCTACCGCGTCATGCGCCCCGGCGAGCCGCCGACGATGGAAACGGCGGAAGCCATGTTCCAGTCGCTGTTCTTCGATGCCGAGCGCTACGACCTTTCGGCCGTCGGTCGCGTCAAGATGAACATGCGTCTCGACGTCAACGCCGAGGATACGGTTCGCGTCCTGCGCAAGGAAGACATCCTGGCGGTGGTTCGCCTGCTGGTGGACCTGCGCGACGGCAAGGGCGAGATCGACGACATCGACAATCTCGGCAATCGCCGCGTGCGTTCGGTCGGCGAGCTCATGGAGAACCAGTACCGCGTCGGTCTGCTCCGCATGGAGCGCGCGATCAAGGAGCGCATGTCGTCGGTCGAGATCGACACCGTCATGCCGCAGGACCTGATCAACGCGAAGCCAGCGGCCGCCGCTGTGCGCGAGTTCTTCGGCTCGTCGCAGCTGTCGCAGTTCATGGATCAGACCAACCCGCTTTCCGAAATTACGCATAAGCGTCGTCTCTCGGCGCTCGGGCCCGGTGGTCTGACCCGCGAGCGCGCCGGCTTCGAAGTGCGCGACGTGCATCCGACGCATTACGGCCGCATCTGCCCGATCGAAACGCCGGAAGGCCCGAATATCGGTCTGATCAACTCGCTGGCCACTTTCGCGCGCGTCAACAAGTACGGCTTCATCGAAAGCCCATATCGCCGCGTCGTGGACGGGAAGGTGACGGGCGACGTCGTCTATCTCTCGGCGATGGAAGAGTCGAAGCACTACGTCGCGCAGGCCAACGCCATCCTGACGGATGACATGCGCTTTGCCGAAGACTCCGTCATCTGCCGTCATTCCGGCGACGTGATGATGACGCCGCGCGAGAACGTCGATCTGATGGACGTGTCGCCGAAGCAGCTCGTGTCGGTCGCGGCCGCGCTCATTCCGTTCCTCGAGAACGACGACGCGAACCGCGCTCTCATGGGCTCGAACATGCAGCGTCAGGCCGTGCCGCTGGTGCGCGCCGAAGCGCCGTTCGTCGGCACCGGCATGGAAGCCGTCGTGGCGCGCGACTCCGGCGCTGCCATTGCGGCGCGTCGTGGCGGTGTGGTCGATCAGGTGGACGCGACGCGTATCGTTATTCGCGCGACGGAAGACCTCGAAGGCGGTCGTTCGGGCGTCGACATCTATCGCCTGATGAAGTTCCAGCGTTCGAACCAGTCGACCTGCATCAACCAGCGCCCGCTGGTGAAGATGGGCGATCGGGTGCGTCGCGGCGATATCATCGCGGACGGTCCGTCGACCGATCTCGGCGATCTCGCCCTCGGCCGGAACGTGCTCGTCGCGTTCATGCCGTGGAACGGCTACAACTACGAGGACTCGATCCTCCTGTCAGAGCGCATCGTCGCCGACGACGTCTTCACCTCGATCCATATCGAGGAATTCGAGGTCATGGCGCGCGACACCAAGCTTGGACCCGAGGAAATCACGCGCGACATTCCGAACGTTTCGGAAGAAGCGCTGAAGAATCTCGACGAAGCGGGCATCGTCTATATCGGCGCGGAAGTGCAGCCGGGCGACATCCTGGTCGGCAAGATCACCCCGAAGGGCGAAAGCCCGATGACGCCGGAAGAAAAGCTTCTGCGCGCCATCTTCGGTGAAAAGGCGTCCGACGTTCGCGACACCTCCAACCGTATGCCTCCGGGCACCTACGGTACCGTTGTCGAAGTGCGCGTCTTCAACCGCCACGGCGTGGAAAAAGACGAGCGCGCGATGGCGATCGAGCGCGAGGAGATCGAGCGTCTCGCCAAGGATCGCGACGACGAGCAGGCCATTCTCGACCGCAACGTCTATGGCCGTCTGGTCGAGATGCTGAACGGGCAGGCGGGTGTCGCCGGTCCGCGTGGCTTCCGTAAGGGGACGCAGATCTCGCCCGACGTGATGAACGAGTATCCCCGCTCGCAGTGGTGGATGTTCGCCGTCGAAGACGAGCGGATGCAGGGCGAACTCGAAGGGCTGCGGTCCGTCTACGACGAGTCCAAGAAGACGCTGGAACAGCGCTTCATGGACAAGGTCGAGAAGGTCCAGCGCGGCGACGAACTGCCTCCGGGCGTCATGAAGCAGGTGAAGGTCTTCGTCGCGGTCAAGCGCAAGATCCAGCCGGGCGACAAGATGGCCGGCCGTCACGGCAACAAGGGCGTCGTCTCGCGCATCGTTCCGGTTGAGGACATGCCGTTCACTGCGGATGGCACGCATGTCGACATCGTTCTGAACCCGCTGGGCGTGCCGTCGCGCATGAATGTCGGTCAGATTCTCGAGACGCATCTTGGCTGGGCTTGCGCGGGCATGGGACGCCAGATCGGTGATCTGCTCGAGGCTTACCAGCAGACGCATGACGTAGCCCCGCTGCGCAACGAGATCGCCGAACTGATGGGCGAGAGCGAACGCAACGAGCGCGTGGCGCAGTATGACGAGGAATCCGTCGTCACGCTGGCCAAGCAGCTGCGCAAGGGTGTGTCGATCGCGACGCCCGTCTTCGACGGTGCGAACGAGCGGGACATCGTGGCCATGCTGGAGAAGGCCGGGCTGAACGGCTCCGGTCAGGTCACCCTGCATGACGGTCGTACGGGCGAGCCCTTCGATCGTCAGGTCACGGTCGGCTACATCTACATGCTGAAGCTGCACCACCTCGTGGACGACAAGATCCATGCCCGTTCGATCGGCCCGTATTCGCTCGTCACCCAGCAGCCGCTGGGCGGCAAGGCGCAGTTCGGCGGCCAGCGCTTCGGCGAAATGGAGGTCTGGGCGCTCGAAGCCTATGGCGCCGCCTACACGCTGCAGGAAATGCTGACCGTGAAGTCGGACGACGTGGCGGGTCGTACCAAGGTCTACGAGTCGATCGTGCGCGGCGACGATGCGTTCGAGTCGGGCATTCCCGAGAGCTTCAACGTTCTCGTCAAGGAAATGCGCTCGCTCGGTCTCGACGTCGATCTGTCGAACACGGTGGCGGAACTGCCTTACTCCGGGTCCCCTGTGGAAGGGCTGCCCGACGCGGCCGAATAGGCCGCCTCGCAAACGCCGCCTTGTGCGGTCAGGATCGGCGCCCAACGTCTGGGGGCCGATCGGTCTTTGCGGAATCGTTCTTGGCGCCGGCTCCGCCCGGTGCGTGGAGAGGCCCCGGGCCTCATAAGGAGACAGCACCATGAACCAAGAGGTTATGAATCTCTTCAATCCTCAGGTGCAGGCGCAAACGTTCGACTCGATCCGGATCTCGATCGCGAGCCCGGAGAAGATCCTGTCCTGGTCGTTCGGCGAGATCAAGAAGCCGGAAACGATCAACTACCGCACGTTCAAGCCCGAGCGTGACGGCCTCTTCTGCGCGCGTATCTTCGGCCCGATCAAAGACTACGAGTGCTTGTGCGGCAAGTACAAGCGCATGAAGTACAAGGGCATCATCTGCGAAAAGTGCGGCGTCGAGGTCACCCTCTCGCGCGTGCGGCGCGAGCGGATGGGCCATATCGAACTGGCCGCGCCGGTCGCGCACATCTGGTTCCTGAAGTCGCTTCCGAGCCGCATCGGCACGCTGCTCGACATGACGCTGAAGGATATCGAGCGCGTCCTGTATTTCGAGAACTACATCGTCACCGAGCCTGGTCTTACTGCCCTGAAGGAGCACCAGCTCCTTTCGGAGGAAGAGTACCTGATCGCCGTTGACGAGTATGGCGAGGATTCGTTCACCGCGCTGATCGGCGCGGAAGCGATCCAGGAACTTCTGGCTTCGATGGACCTTGAGCGGATCGCCGGCGATCTGCGCGAGGAGCTTGCGACGACGACGTCCGAGCTCAAGACCAAGAAGCTGATGAAGCGGCTGAAGATCGTCGAGAACTTCCTGGAGTCGGGCAACCGTCCGGAGTGGATGATCATGAGCGTGATCCCGGTGATCCCACCGGATCTGCGTCCGCTCGTGCCGCTCGATGGCGGTCGCTTCGCGACGTCCGATCTGAACGATCTGTATCGCCGCGTCATCAACCGCAACAACCGCCTGAAGCGGCTGATCGAACTGCGCGCGCCGGGCATCATCATCCGCAACGAGAAGCGCATGCTTCAGGAAGCGGTGGATGCGCTGTTCGACAACGGCCGCCGCGGCCGTGTCATCACGGGCGCCAACAAGCGTCCGCTGAAGTCGCTGTCCGACATGCTGAAGGGCAAGCAGGGCCGCTTCCGTCAGAACCTGCTCGGCAAGCGCGTCGATTATTCCGGCCGCTCGGTCATCGTGACCGGCCCGAGCCTCAAGCTGCACCAGTGCGGCCTTCCGAAGAAGATGGCGCTTGAGCTATTCAAGCCCTTCATCTACGCGCGCCTCGACGCCAAGGGCTTCTCCTCCACGGTGAAGCAGGCCAAGAAGCTGGTCGAGAAGGAGCGCCCGGAAGTCTGGGATATCCTCGACGAGGTCATCCGCGAGCATCCGGTTCTTCTGAACCGCGCGCCGACTTTGCACCGTCTGGGCATCCAGGCCTTCGAGCCCGTGCTGATCGAAGGCAAGGCGATCCAGTTGCATCCGCTGGTCTGCACTGCCTTCAACGCGGACTTCGACGGCGATCAGATGGCCGTGCACGTTCCGCTGTCGATCGAGGCGCAGCTGGAAGCGCGCGTCCTCATGATGTCGACCAACAACATCCTGCATCCGGCCAATGGTCTGCCGATCATCGTGCCGTCGCAGGACATGGTTCTCGGCCTCTACTACCTCTCGATCATGAACGAGAACGAGCCGGGGCAGGGCATGGCCTTCTCCGACATCGGCGAACTCGAGCATGCGATCGCCTCGAAGGTCGTGACGCTGCACACGAAGATTCGTGGCCGCATCCGTTCGATCGACCAGGACGGCAACGAGACGTCCAAGATCTACGAGACGACGCCGGGTCGTATGCTCATCGGCCAGCTTTTGCCGAAGACGCACAAGATCACCTTCGACATCGCCAACGACTTGATGACGAAGAAGAACATCTCGAAGATGATCGACACCGTCTACCGCCACTGCGGTCAGAAGGACACGGTGATCTTCTGCGATCGCATCATGCAGCTCGGCTTCAAGCACGCCTGCCTGGCCGGCATTTCGTTCGGCAAGGACGACATGGTGATTCCGGACACCAAGCCGAAGCTGATCGGTGAGACTCAGACGCTCGCGAAGGAATACGAGCAGCAGTACAATGACGGCCTGATCACGCAGGGCGAAAAGTACAACAAGGTCGTCGACGCCTGGGCCAAGTGCACGGACAAGATCGCCGACGAGATGATGAGCCGCATTCGTGCGGTCGAGTTCAACCCGGACACGGGCCGGCAGAAGCCGATGAACTCGATCTACATGATGTCGCACTCGGGTGCTCGTGGCTCGCCCACGCAGATGCGCCAGCTCGGCGCGATGCGCGGCCTGATGACCAAGCCGTCGGGCGAGATCATCGAAACGCCGATCATCTCGAACTTCAAGGAAGGTCTGACGGTTCTCGAGTACTTCAACTCCACCCACGGTGCCCGTAAGGGCCTTGCGGATACGGCGTTGAAGACGGCGAACTCGGGTTACCTCACGCGTCGTCTGGTCGACGTGGCGCAGGACTGCATCATCACGCAGACCGATTGCGGCACGCCGAACGGTCTGACGATGCAGCCGATCGTCGATGCGGGGCAGGTCGTGGCGACGCTCGGCCAGCGCATTCTCGGCCGCACCGCGCTGGAGGACATCCTCCATCCGGTGACCGGCGACATCCTCGTGAAGGGCGGCGTCACGGTCGAGGAGCGGGATGTCGACATCATCGAGAAGGCTGGCGTTCAGTCGGTGAAGATTCGCTCGGCGCTCACTTGCGAAGTGCGCACCGGCATCTGCGCCGTCTGCTACGGTCGCGATCTGGCGCGCGGCACGCCCGTCAACATGGGCGAGGCCGTCGGCGTCATCGCGGCTCAGTCGATCGGCGAGCCGGGCACGCAGCTCACCATGCGCACGTTCCACATGGGCGGCACGGCGCAGGTGGTCGATCAGTCGTTCCTGGAAGCGTCCTATGAGGGCAGCGTCCAGATCCGCAACCGCAACGTGGTGCGCGATTCCGAAGGCCGACTCGTGGCCATGGGTCGCAACATGGCGATCCTGATCCTCGACCCGTCGGGCAAGGAACGTGCTTCGCACCGCGTCACCTACGGTTCGCGTATCTTCGTGGATGATGGCGATCAAGTGCGTCGCGGCCAGCGTATCGCCGAGTGGGATCCCTATACCCGTCCGGTTCTGACCGAAATGGACGGTGTCGTGGAGTTCGAGGACCTTGTGGAAGGTCTCTCGGTTTCGGAACAGGCCGACGAGTCGACCGGCATCACCAAGCGTCAGGTTATCGACTGGCGTGCGAACCCGCGCGGCTCGGATCTCAAGCCTGCGCTCGTTATCCGGAAGGAGGACGGGACCATCGCCAAGCTTCAGCGGGGCACGGATGCGCGCTACCTTCTATCGGTAGACGCGATCCTCTCCGTCGAGCCGGGCTCGAAGGTGCGGGCTGGTGACGTTCTTTCGCGTATTCCGATGGAAAGCGCGAAGACCAAGGACATCACGGGCGGTCTGCCGCGCGTCGCCGAACTCTTCGAAGCGCGTCGTCCGAAGGACAACGCCATCATCGCGGAGATCGATGGCACGATCCGGTTCGGCCGCGACTACAAGAACAAGCGGCGCATCATCATCGAACCACATGAGGATGGCATCGAGCCTGTCGAATACCTGATCCCGAAGGGCAAGCCCTTCCATCTTCAGGAAGGTGACATGATCGAGAAGGGCGACCACATTCTCGATGGCAACCCGGCGCCGCATGACATTCTGGCCATTCGTGGTGTCGAGGCGCTGGCAAGTTACCTCGTCAACGAAATCCAGGAAGTCTACCGACTGCAGGGCGTGTTGATCAACGACAAGCACATCGAGGTGATCGTTCGCCAGATGCTGCAGAAGGTCGAGATTGTGGAGTCTGGTGACTCCGGCTATATTCCGGGCGACAATGTCGATCGGATCGAGCTGGCCGAAGTCAACGAGCGTCTGGTGGAAGAGGGCAAGAAGCCGGCCTCCGGCAACCCGGTCCTCCTCGGCATCACCAAGGCCTCGCTGCAGACGCCGAGCTTCATCTCGGCGGCGTCCTTCCAAGAGACCACACGCGTCCTTACGGAAGCGGCGGTCGCCGGCAAGATGGATACGCTGCAGGGGCTCAAGGAAAACGTTATCGTCGGCCGTCTCATTCCGGCTGGTACGGGCGGCATGATGACCCAGGTTCGTCGCATCGCCTCGTCGCGTGACGATCTGATCATCGACGATCGCCGCAAGGCTTCGGCATCGCCGAGCGCGGACCGCCTGCTGACGAACATGACCAACGCGGCCGAGTGATCTCGCCGCCATTGAAGACAGGGGAGGGCGCCGCTCGGCGCCCTTTTCTTTATGCCGACGGCTTGGTGCCTGAGTTCAGGTTGTCAAGGGCACGTGGTGGAACGGGGCTTGACGCGCCGTCGCGGAATCGTTAAACACCCGCCAACAGAGCCGATGTAAGGCACGATATTTCCCGGAGCGACGCGCTCGGGAATGGTTCCTTAAACAAGGCTTCGTTCAACGAGACGCACCATTGCTGGTCGCATGATCGCGGTTTTGCCTGCGATCCTCTGCATCATTCCCGGGCAGACCTCTTATTATGTGAGGTCGACGCCCGGTTTCGCGTATGAACTATGCGGACCGAATCGCGGCAAGTGCCGATCGTTTCGAACCGAGATTTGAGAAGAAGGAAGGTTGGAATGCCGACCATCAACCAGCTGATCCGGAAGCCCCGCGTCCGCCCGAGCGAGCGCAATACGGTTCCGGCTCTCCAGGCCAATCCCCAGAAGCGCGGCGTTTGCACTCGCGTTTACACCACGACGCCGAAGAAGCCGAACTCGGCTCTCCGTAAGGTCGCCAAGGTGCGTCTGGTCAATGGCTTCGAGGTCATCGGCTACATCCCCGGCGAGGGGCATAACCTTCAGGAGCACTCCGTGGTCATGATCCGCGGCGGCCGCGTGAAGGATCTTCCGGGTGTGCGCTACCACATCATTCGTGGCGTGCTCGATACCCAGGGCGTCAAGGATCGTCGTCAGCGTCGTTCGAAGTACGGCGCGAAGCGTCCGAAGTAAGCCCGACCGAACGATTTAGAGAGAGCATTCGATGTCCCGTCGTCACTCTGCAGAAAAGCGCGAGATCAACCCGGATCCGAAGTTCGGTGATCTGGTTGTTACGAAGTTCATGAACGCCGTCATGTATGACGGCAAGAAGTCGGTGGCGGAGCGCATCGTCTACGGCGCGTTCGACGTCATGGGCGAAAAGACCCGCCAGGATGCCATCGGCATCTTCCATCAGGCCCTCGAGAACGTGGCTCCCCATGTGGAAGTCCGCTCGCGTCGCGTCGGTGGTGCGACCTATCAGGTCCCGGTCGATGTCCGTCCCGAGCGTCGTCAGGCTCTGGCCATCCGTTGGCTGATCACGGCCGCTCGCAACCGCAACGAGACCACGATGGTGGATCGTCTGTCGGGCGAACTCATGGATGCGGCGAACAATCGCGGCAGCGCCGTGAAGAAGCGCGAAGACACGCACCGTATGGCAGAAGCGAACCGCGCGTTCTCGCACTACCGCTGGTAAGTCCGGCTTCAATCCGAAAGGCGACGCCCGATGGCCCGCGAATATAAGATCGAAGACTACCGTAATTTCGGCATCATGGCCCACATCGATGCCGGCAAGACGACCACGACCGAGCGGATTCTCTACTACACCGGCAAGTCCCATAAGATCGGCGAAGTCCATGACGGCGCCGCGACCATGGACTGGATGGAGCAGGAGCAGGAGCGCGGCATCACGATCACGTCCGCCGCGACCACGACCTTCTGGAAGGGTCGCGACGAGAAGATGCGTCGCTTCAACATCATCGACACGCCGGGACACGTCGACTTCACGATCGAAGTCGAGCGCTCGCTCCGCGTTCTCGATGGGGCGATCGCTCTTCTGGACGCGAACGCCGGTGTCGAGCCGCAGACCGAAACGGTCTGGCGTCAGGCCGACAAGTATCACGTTCCCCGTATGATGTTCGTCAACAAGATGGACAAGACGGGCGCGGACTTCTTCCGCTGCGTGGACATGATCAAGACTCGCCTCGGCGCGCGTCCGATCGTCGTCCAGCTGCCGATCGGTGCCGAGAACGAGTTCAAGGGCGTCGTCGATCTGATCGAGATGAAGGCGCTGGTCTGGCGCGACGAGTCTCTCGGGGCCCAGTGGGATGTCGTTGAAATCCCCGCCGACCTCGCCGATCAGGCGCAGGAATATCGCGAGCTCATGATCGAGACCGCGGTGGAAGTCGACGAAGCCGCCATGGAAGCCTATCTCGAAGGCAACATGCCGGATAATGACAAGCTCCGCGCGCTGATCCGCAAGGGCACCTGCGAAGTCACCTTCACGCCGATCTTCTGCGGCTCCGCCTTCAAGAACAAGGGCGTTCAGCCCCTGCTCGATGGCGTCGTGGACTTCCTGCCGTCGCCAGTCGACGTGCCCGCGATCAAGGGCATCGACCCGAAGAACGAGACCGAGACGACGCGCGTTTCGTCTGATGACGAGCCTCTCTCGATGCTCGCCTTCAAGATCATGAACGACCCGTTCGTCGGTTCGCTCACTTTCTGCCGCATCTATTCCGGCAAGCTCACCAAGGGCACCGGCGTTCAGAACACGGTGAAGGAAAAGCGCGAGCGCATCGGCCGTATGCTGCAGATGCACTCGAACTCGCGTGAAGACATCGAAGAGGCGTTCGCGGGCGACATCGTCGCTCTCGCCGGTCTCAAGGAAGTCACCACGGGCGACACGCTTTGCGATCCTCTGAAGCCGGTCATTCTGGAGCGCATGGAATTCCCCGACCCGGTCATCGAGATCGCGATCGAGCCGAAGACCAAGGGCGACCAGGAAAAGATGGGTCTCGCGCTCAACCGTCTGGCCGCCGAAGATCCCTCGTTCCGCGTCAAGACGGACGAAGAGTCCGGCCAGACGATCATCGCCGGCATGGGCGAGCTTCACCTCGACATTCTTGTCGATCGTATGAAGCGCGAGTTCAAGGTCGAGGCGAATATCGGCGCCCCGCAGGTCGCCTATCGCGAGACGATCACCCGCGCGGCGGATGTCGACTACACGCACAAGAAGCAGACCGGTGGTACCGGCCAGTTCGCTCGCGTGAAGCTGCACATCGAGCCGGGCGAGCCGACCACGGGCTATGTCTTCGAATCGAAGATCATCGGCGGTGCGGTTCCGAAAGAATACGTGCCGGGCGTTCAGAAGGGTATCGCTTCGGTGATGACCTCGGGTCCGCTCGCGGGCTTCCCGATGGTGGACATCAAGGCCGAGCTTATCGACGGTGCCTACCACGACGTCGACTCCTCGGTTCTGGCCTTCGAAATCGCCTCGCGCGCTGGCTTCCGTGAAGCCATCCAGAAGGCCGGTCCGAAGCTTCTCGAGCCGATCATGAAGGTCGAAGTCGTCACGCCGGAAGACTATGTCGGTGACGTGATCGGCGACTTGAACAGCCGCCGCGGCCAGATCCAGGGCACGGAGTCGCGGGGAATTGCGACTGTCGTCAACGCGATGGTTCCCCTCGCGAACATGTTCGGTTATGTGAACACTCTGCGTTCGATGTCTCAGGGCCGCGCCCAGTACTCGATGCAGTTCGATCACTACGAGCAGGTTCCGAACCAGGTCGCGGAAGAGATCCAGAAGAAGTTCGCCTGACGCTTCGGCGAAGGCGAATCCCTGTTGGCTCATGTGAGCCGAACGAATGATTTGATGGAGTGCCGCAATGGCCAAGAGCAAATTCG
>NZ_LDQA01000063.1 GCF_001475935.1 Aureimonas ureilytica | reverse complement strand
TAGGCGCTAACAGACCCTAGAGTCTGTTATGAACCCTAGACAAGACTTGTGTCGGGTCAGCGAAGAACAGGCCGCAAGGAGACAAGATCGGTCAAGACTGGCCGTCTTGTCCGATCTTGCCGACGGTCCGCAGGACGGGCGAGACACGTGGCTCGCCCGGAGATGACTTCGCTCACCCGACCCTTCGGGCTGCCCGCCTCGAACCGCCGGAGAGCGTCGCCGGTCTTGGACATAGAACCACTATGGCCTTCACCCGGCTCCTACCCGGCGGATCGGGGCGGGCAGCACAAGCCTTGTCTAGGGTCCATAACGGCCTCTAGGGTCCCAGCCGGCAGACGATCCAGCGGACGCGCGATGAAAGCATGAGGAGGCGAGAAACCGGGCCGAAGCAAACGGAGGCCGCGAAAGCATGATGTTCTGGGCCGGCTGGCGTTGCGCCGGTCAGTTCCGGCAGAGCCTTCTGGTCCGTTTTCGGGAACTCTGACCGAGACCTCCGACCTCGGCGGCGATGATCGTCCCGCTTGATGGCAAAATCTCTCGCCGGCTTTCCGCCTGCGCGTTACCAGTCAGCTTCCAAATGCTACAGCGAGCCTGTTCATGACCCCTCCTCCTTGCATTGTCGAAGCTGAGTGCCGAGGCGCTCTTTCCGAAAGGGCGGAGCGTTGATCCCCTGGGTGCCGCTCGGCACAGCGTCCATTCCGGGCGGCGGCGAATTGCGTCTCATGCGGCGCGGTACGGAATATTCCATCATGATCGGCGGGACCGAACTGATGAACAGCCGCCTCAGCGGCTCAGAGGAGGCCCTGGCCACGCTGGCGGCAGAGCGGATCGGCCCGCGCACGGGGGCGCGTGTCCTGATCGGCGGCCTCGGCATGGGCTTTACGCTTCGTGCGGCGCTGGCGAGCCTCCTGCCGGATGCCCGCGTCACCGTCGCCGAACTCGTGCCGGGCGTCGTCGCCTGGGCGCGGGCGGAGATGGCCGATGTCTTCGGGGACAGTCTGTCCGACCCCCGCGTCGACATCGCCGTGGAAGATGTGGCGGACACGATCGGCCGGGCCCGCGGTGCTTACGATGCCATTCTCCTCGACGTCGACAATGGTCCGGACGGGTTGACGCGAAGCGGCAATGATCGGCTCTACGGCCACGCTGGCCTTGCCGCAGCCCTTCAAGCGCTGACGCCGGGCGGGATCCTGGGGATCTGGTCACAAGGGCCGGACCCGGCCTTTACCACGCGCCTCGGCCGCAACGGCTTCCAAGTGGAAGAGATGCGTGTGAAGGCCGGACGCGGACGTGGAGCAAAACATGTGCTCTGGTTCGCGGCCAAGGCCGCTCGCTAGAGCGCGCACCACCCGGCCCGGCCGGTGCGCAGCCGGCTTCTCCCAGCCGTCTTGAAGCTGGGGACGGAACCTCCGACCAGCCGACCCCGCGAGGTTTTGGCGGCAGCTCTTATTATTCGGATTCCGAAAGGATCGACTGCCCCGCGAATTCGTTTGCTGCCCATACGCTCTCGCGCCGCGAGTGCGCTTTGGAGATTCACCATGCCTGCACGTTTCACCAAGCTGGACAACGCCATCAAGGCTGGCCTCAAGAACATGGCTGCCAAGGCTGCCGTCGATCAGATCGAATATTGGGAAGAGCAGCTGAAGGATGTCGGCGTGTCTGGATCGAAGGGGATTCTAGCCGATCTCCATTCGCTCAAGACCAAGCTCCAGGCCGACGAGGTGGACGGCGATGCGGTCAAGAAGCTCCTAGCCGATCTCGGGAGCAAGACGGCGAAGGTTGCCGGTCGCGTGGACGACAAATCCGTTTCCGAACATCTGGAGAAGGTCGGCAAGGGCTTGGAAGAAGCCGCTTGATGATCGGTTGAGAACGACCCGTCGGAAGAAAGCTCAGCTTCCGACGGGATACTTTTGGGTCATCGGGCCGAGTGTGCCTCAAGCCCGAACAGGGCGTGGCGCGCTCGCGAGGTACTCAGGGTTTCGGGATGACGGTCGCCAGCTTTCGAAACGGCGACAGGATTTCGAGCCGGCTGGGCACGCCTTTGGCGATGCTGACGATGGTGCCGGGGCCGATCGTCACGGGCGTTTCGTCGGCCTGCGAATAGATGGCTTCGCCTTCCACCACGACGAAGGTCTCTTCCAGATCGCGGCCGGGATAGTTGTAGATGCCGGACTCGGCCTTCCAGACGGCGATGATCGTGCCGTTCTCGGTGGAATCCTGCCAGATCTGACGGCGATAGGAGCCGCCCTCGCGCCCTTGCGCCGGCATGGCGGGCGTCAGGTCGATATCGTCGGATATGTTGAAGATGGGCATGGTCATGGCAGTCTCCTCGCGGGGCATTGTCAGGCTTTGGGTGAAGGGGGTCAGGCGTGCGGCGGCAGCGCCGCGCCGGACAAGCGCGTGGCGAGATTGTCGCGCACGCGGTAGTAGCGCAGCGTCAGCGCAGGGCCGAAGGCCATGTAGGCGGGGGCAGCGGTGAGCGGCTCCAGCTTCAGCGCCAGCTCGCTCTCTGTCTGACCCAGCGCCCATTCCGAGAGGATCGATCCCAGCATCGAGCCGGTCGGCACGCCCCGGCCCGAAAGCCCGGTCAGCGCCACGACGCCGGGCGCGAGGTCATAGAGGCGGGGAACGGTGCGGACCTGCATGTCCAACTCGCCGAACCAGAGATAGTCCCAGCGGATCGTCTCGCGGATTTGCGGGTGCAGCCAGGTCAGGCGTTCGCTCATCACCTGTCTCGTATAGGCGAGGTCGCGCCCGCGCCGCCCCATCGGGAACATCGAGCAGACGATGCGCCCCCCGCCATTGTACTTGTAGACATAGATGTCGCCGCGCCCGTCATGGATCGTCGTGTTATCAGGCAGGACGCTCTGGCGCGTTTCCGGCGAGAGAACCTGCGTGGCCGCGACGAAGACGCGCTGGATCTTGAAGGTCTGGTCGAGCTTCGGCCAGCCGCCGACCGTGTAGGCCCCGGTCGTGAAGATCACCTTGTCGGCAATCACGCGCCCGCCCGGCGTGCCGACCGCCCAGCCGCCGCTCGCCTCGCGCTCGCAGGAGAGGGCTGCCGATCCGGTGAAGATCCTCGCCCCTTCCTGCATCGCGGCGCGGGCGAGGCCCCTCGCGTAGCCGAGCGGGTTGAGATGGCCCGCCTCCTCGTGCAGCCAGCCACCGTGGAACCGCGGGCTGCCGGTGATGGCTTCCACCTCGTCGCGATCCACGAAGCGCGTGCGCGCGCCGACGCCATTGTAGGTCTCGACCTTGCGGCGGATCTCCGCGAGCGCCCCCTTGTGCGGCGCGCCCATGACATAGCCGTTCTGCACCCATTCGCAGTCGATCTGGTAGTCGCGGATCATTGCAGACACGCGGTCATTGGCCCGCGTCTGACGCTGGATCAGCCGCTCCGCCCAGGGCTCGCCCAACATGCGCCTGAGTTCGGGCAGGCTGTAATGGGTGAAGGTCGGCGTGCAATGGCCGGCATTGCGACCCGAGCCGCCGAAGCCCGCTTCCTCCCGCTCCAGAACCACCACATCGACGCCGGCCTTGGCGAGTTCCAGCGCAGTCGTCAGCCCGGCATAGCCGGCCCCCACGATGCAGACATCGGCACGGACGGAACCCTCCAGCGGGTTGGTTTGCGGCGCGGGCTTGGCGGTGGCGAACCAAAGCGTATCCTCGAAGGGCGAGAAGCGGGCCATGATCGAGCCTCCCGTCAGCTGAGGTCGCTGCGGGCGTCCAGCGCATCGCGCAGCCCGTCGCCGATGAAGTTGAAGCTGGTGACGGCCAGCGTGATCGCGACACCCGGCACGATGGCGAGCCAGGGGGCCTTGTCGAGATATTGCTGCGCGCCGTTCAGCATGTTGCCCCAGCTCGGCAGGGGCGGCTGGATGCCGTATCCGAGGAAGCTGATATAGGCCTCCAGAAGGATCGCGCGCGCCACCGTCAGCGTCGCCGCCACGATGATCGGCCCGACCGCGTTGGGCAAAAGCTCGCGAAACATGATCCAGCCGTTGGGCAGACCCAGCATCCGCGCGGCCAGCACGAAGTCGCGCTCGCGCAAGGAACGCACCTCGGCCTCGACCAGACGGGCGATCTCCATCCAGCTCGTGACCGCGATGATCACCGTGATCATGAAGGGGCTGGGCTTGACGAAGGCGGCGAGCGCCAGAAGCAGAAAGATCGAGGGAAAGGACAGGAAGGCGTCCACGAAGCGCATCAGCACCGCGCCGAGCCGCCCGCCGTAATAGCCGGCGACGACGCCGATCACCGTGCCGATCAGCGTCGAGAGCACCATGGCGAAGAAGCCGACCAGAAGCGAGATGCGCCCCGCGCTGAACAGCCGGGCGGCGATATCGCGCCCCAGCGGGTCGGTGCCCAGTATGTGGTAGCCGGTCAGCGGCGGCGCGAAGCGGGCGCGCAGGTCGATATAGAGTTCGTCATAGGGCAGGAGATGCGGGCCGACCACGCAAGCGAAGATCAGCACCGCGATCATGACCAAGCCCACCACCGCGAGCTTGTGGCGCGCGAACCGGCGAGCGGTGCGGCTGCGCCACCAGCGGGGGGAGGGGGGGGCGGCGGCGATGGGAAGCGTTGCGGCGGACATGATCTAACCCCTTCAAGCGATGGCGACGGAGCGTCGGGCAGGCGTCATCCCAGGCGGATGCGCGGATCGACGAGCGCGACCAGAAGGTCGGCGATGAGACTGCCGGCGAGGACGAGGATGGCGGAGAACATGAGAAGGCCCATGACGACGGGGTAGTCGTGATAGCCGAGACTATCGAGGAAGAGCCGCCCCATGCCGGGCCAGGTGAAGACGGTCTCGGTGACGAGCGCGCCGCCCAGGATGGTGGGCAATTGCAGGCCGGCGAGCGTGATCATCGGCAGAAGCGCGTTGCCCACCACATGCTTCATCAGGACCCGGCGCTGCGTCAGACCCTTGGCGCGGGCCGTGCGCACGAAATCCTGATTGATGACATCGAGCGTCGCGGTGCGCATATAGCGGCTCCACACCGCGATGTTGACGAGCGCCAGAACGAGGCTCGGCATCACCAGATGGATGGCGTAGTCATAAAAGGACTGGTCGCCGATCGTGTACATGCTGCCGACCGGCAGCCATTTCAGCTTCAGCGCGAAGACATAGATGGCGACGAGGCCGAACCAGAAGGTCGGGATCGACAGCGCCACCATGGCGCCCACCGTCGCAGCATAGTCGAAGAGCGAATAGCGCTTCGTCGCGCCCTTGATGCCGATCCAGGTGCCGACGAGGATCGAGATCAGCGTGGACGAGCCCATCAAGAGAAGCGTGGCGAAGAGGTGCCCGGAGATGATCTCCAGCACCGGCCGCTGGTCGCGATAGGACGTGCCCCAGTCGCCCTGGAGGAGACGCCAGCCCCAGTCGAGATACTGGATCGGCAGGGGCCGGTTGAGGCCCATCTGCTCGGCGATGCGGTCGATCGCCTCGCGCGTCATGCCAGGCGTGAGCGCGAATTGCGACAAGGGGCCTCCGGGCGCGAGGTTCAGGACCGCGAAGCCGATGATCGACACGAGCACCAGAAGGATCAGGCTCTGCCAGAGGCGGTTCAGAAGATAGGACAACATGGTGCTGGCTCCGGATCGGCGGATGGTCTGTCCTGCGCGCGGGACGCGCCATGCGGGGCGTCAGGGAAGGGAGCGCGCGGACCTTGGCGTTCGTGCGCGCGCTGCCGCTTCGGCGGGCCGGGCCTCGCATGCAGGCCGGGCCGATCACGTGATCAGGCGATCACTTGATCAGGCGAGGCTCCAGTGGCCGACATTCCAAGTGTCGATGCGGGTGTTGATGTTGTAGGCGACGCCTTCGACGCCCTGCTTGTAGCCGCGCACCGTCGCGTACTGGAACAGGGGCAGGAGCGGCAGCTCCCGGCGCATGATCTCCTGAATCTTGAAATAGGCCGCGCGGCGCTCTTCCGGCACGAAGAGGCTGCCGCCCTGCGTCAGCAGATCGTCCACTTCCTTGTTGGCGAACTGCCAGTTGTTCTGGCCCGAGCCGCCCTTGGCGGGGCTGGAGGTCGAGCGGAAGAAATCCGACGTGTCCGGGTCCGGGCCGGTCAGGAAGTCGAGGCCGACGATCACGCTGTCGAACTGCGACAGCATCCAGTAATCGCCCCACATGACCGCCGGGGGCAGGTTGGAGATCGTCATTTCGATGCCCAGATCCTTGAAGGACTGCTGCATATATTGCTGCACCTGTTCGCGGATGTGGTTTCCCGCTGTCGTGGAACAGGTGAAGGCGAGCTTCACGCCGTCCTTGGCGCGCACGCCGTCCGCGCCGGGCACCCAGCCCGCTTCGTCCAGCAGGGCCTTGGCCTTTTCGGGCGAGTATTCGTGCTTCGGCAGATCGGGGTTGTAGTAATAGGATTGCTGCGGAACGTAGCTTTCGGTCGGCGTCGGCAGTCCGTAATACAGCGCGTCGATGATCGATTGCTTGTCGATCGCGTGATACAGCGCCTCTCGAACCTTCGGGTCCTTGAACTGCGGGCGCTCCATGTTGAGCGTCAGGGATTCGATGGTCGATCCCGGCACAACGGACACGACCTTGCCCTCCAGCGTCTTGGCTTCCTCATAGTGATCGGGCGTGATCCACTGGAGGCCGGCCACGTCGATGTCGCCCGCCTTGAACTGGGTGTACATGACGTTGAGATCGGGCACGTATTTGTAGATCAGGGTCGCGATATGCGGACCATTGCCGAAATAGTCCTTGTTGGCTTCCAGAAGGATATAGTCGCCGGCGACGCGCTGCTTCCACTTGAAGGGGCCGGTGCCCACGGGCGCGTTGTTGAAGGGGGCCGTGTTCGGATCGGCCGCCGCGCCCAGGATGTGCTTGGGCGTGATGAAGGTCGAGGCCAGGATGGAGGGATAGGGCGCGAAGGGCTTTTCCATCTTCCAGGTGATCTCGGTCGGCGAGACGACGGTGAGATCCCGCACGAACTCATGGCCGGTCTTGCGCCAGGAGCGGAAGTTCGGATTGACCAGAAGCTCCAGCGTGGACTTCACGTCCTCGGCGGTGAAGGGCGTGCCGTCGTGCCATTTCACGTCGTCGCGCAGCTTCACCTTCCAGGACAGACCGTCCGCCGAGATGCCGCCATTCTCGACCGTCGGCACTTCGGCCGCCAGCGCCGCCACGAAGGCACCCTTCTCATCGACATAGAAGAGCGGATCGAAAATGCTGAAGTGAATGCCCTCATCGACTTCGATATGGGGCATATGCGGGTTGAAGACGGTGGGCTCCTGCGAGAAGCCCACGGTCAACTGGCCCTTGGCGTCCTGGCCGCCTTGCGCGAAGGCAGCGCGTGTGAGGCCGGGCAGGCCGGTCATCACGAGGCCGGACGCACCGAAGGCGAGAAGCCCGAGCGCCTGGCGGCGGGTGGTGGTGAGGAATGGCTTACGGCTGTCGGGCATGGTGTCGGTTCCCCTTGGTCGGATGGAATGGCTTGGGATCACATCGTTGCATCCGCCTCTGCGGGCGGTGGACCTCCCGGCGGCAGTCGCCTGCCGGCATGCTCTTCGGGGCGGCGCGGCAGCCTGAGCCGCCGCGCCGCACGCTCAGAAACCGCTGATCAGTTCGATCTTCGAGCCGTCCGAGAAGCGGCTGAAACGGAAGTCGTGCCGCTCGACCAGCGGCGTGCGACCGGACACGATGTCGGCCATCAGCCGCCCGGCGGCCGGGCCGATGCCGAAGCCATGGCCAGAAAAGCCGGTGGCGACATGGAAGCCGGGGATCGCGTCCACCGCGTCGATGACGGGCACGGCATCGGGCGTCACGTCGATCATCCCGCCCCAGCGCTGGGCGATCTCGGCTTTCTTGAACACCGGAAAGGCGACCGACAGGCGCTTCATGGCCGCGTCCGAAATGGCCTTGGACGGCACGGGATCGAGTACGCGGTTATATTCGAAGGGGGAGGGCTCATCGAGCGCCCAGCGGCGAGCTTGGCGCGCCTCGTCCAGGAAGCGCCCGCCGACCCGGAAGCGCAGCGCGCGCCATTCATGCGAGAGAGCCGGCATGAACTTCGCGGCATGGCGGAAGGAGGCGGGAACGATATCCACCACGTTGCGCGATCCATCCGCGATCGTGTAGCCGCCGTCCTCGCGCTTGCGCAGGGCAAAGCCGCTCGCCCAGATCGCCTCGTCCGGCCCGCCTTCCAGCGGCTTGGTGCGCAGGACCGAGTTCAGGACCTTCAGCTGCGGCAGGTCGAGCCCATTGTTGCCCATGAAGAGGCTGGACCACGCCCCGCCCGCCAGCACCACGGAGGAGCAGGCGATCTCGCCGCGCTCGGTGACGACACCCGACACCTTGCCGCCCGAGAGTTGCAGACCCCGCACCGCGCATTCGGTAAGGATATGCGCGCCCCGGTCGCGCGCCGCCTCGGCGATGGCGGGCGCGGCCTTCTGCGGCTCGGCGCGGCAGTCGCCCGCCGTGTAGAGCGCGCCGGCGATCTTCATCGTGTTGCCGGGATATTTGGCGTTGAACTCGGACGCGCTCAGCATCCGGCTTTCGATCTGGTAGCCTTCCAGATTGCGGTTCCAGCGCTCATGATCGGCGAAGGATTTCTCGTCGGTGCAGGTGAAGACGATGCCCGAGCGCTTGAAGCCCGTTTCGCGCCCCGTCCGCCGGTTGAGATCGGCCCAGATGCGCAGCGACTCCGCCATGAGAGGCACTTCGCGCGGGTCGCGCCTGGAAATGCGAACCCAGCCCCAGTTGCGGCTGGACTGCTCGTGGCCGATCCCGCCCTTCTCGCAGAGCGCGACCCGCAGGCCCCGTTCAGCCAGTTCCAGCGCGGTGGAGGTTCCGATGATCCCGCCGCCGATGACGACGACATCCACCGCCTTGGGCAGCTCGGCATCGCCATGGACGGGAACGACATAAGGACCGGGCATATCAGAAGAATTCCTCAAGCTGGCAATTGACCGCGAATTCGGCGACCGAGGCGGAGTTGGGCAGGGCCAGAAGCAGCGCGACGACGCGGGCGAGATCGCCGGGCTGCGTCAGGAGTTCGGCCGGGCGATCGGTGATCGCCGCCGCCATGTCGGTGGCGACGAAGCCGGGGCAGACGGCAGTGGCGCGAACGCCCTGGTCGAAGCCCGCCTGCCGGATGGCGTGGGCGAGCGCGACGGCGGCAAATTTGGATAGCGAATAGCTGCCCGCGCCTGGTGACTTCACGCGCTTGCCGGACAGCGAGGCGAGAATGATCACCCGGCCCCGGCCGGTGGCGCAGAGAGAATCCCAAGCCGCTTTCGCAAGCCGGCGCGGCGCCTTCACATTCACCCCCATCATGGCGTCGATGTCCTCGTCCTCGGCTTCGATCACGCTTTTGGGGATCATGATGCCGGCATTGGCGACCAACGCGTCGATCCGCCCGAAGCGAGCGAGCGCCGCCTCCACCCAGCGCGCCTCGCCGCTCGTGTCCTCGGCGTCGTAGGCGAAGAGATGCACCCGGTCCTCATGGCCGGAGGCCCAGGCCGGCAGGGAAGGGCGGCGCATCCCCAGCGAAACACGCCAGCCCTGGCGCACAAGCTCGGCGGCGATGTGATCGCCAATGCCGCGGCTGGCGCCCGATACGAGCACGACGGGACTTTGGGGATCGCTCATGAGAGGCCCACGATGCGCCGATAGGCGCGCTTGAGGATGTCGGTGACGAGCTTCTGCTCGTCCTCGGGGATGAAGGAGAAGAAGTCGCGCGACTGCTGCGGCACGATCTCGCGGATCTTCACCGCCAGCGCCGTCCCGGCCTCGGTGATGAAGAGCTGCTGGGCGCGGTTGTCCTCCGGCGAGATCTCGCGACGGATGAGGCCATGGCCCTCCATCTGATCCAGCAGCCGGCCCATGGCCGAGCGGTCCTTGAGGATCAGATGCGCGATCACGGAGGGGCGGATGCCCGGATAATCGTCCACCAGAAGAAGGGTCGTGATCTTGCCCGTGCCCTTGGCAACGTCCAGCCCTTCCAGACGCTCGTCGAGATCGCGCGAGACGGCGAGATTCACCGTGCGGATGTAGAAGCTCAACGTGTCTTCCAAGACATCGATATTGATGTCCTGCGGCAGGGTCGGCGGCGGCGTCTTGGGCTTGGCTGTCTTCATCGGTCTCGGTTCGGGCGCGCGCACTCCCGCCCTGCCGCGCCGCATCCTTGCTGCGCGGCGATCAGGGCTCGGCGGCCGTGTCGCTTGTCGGTTTTATGACACTATGAAAGGCCAGATAGTGGATATTGGCAACCATTTTCTGGCACTAAGACCGTAATATTTTTGATTTGAAATCAACCGCTTACATGGAAAACAACAGCGTCGCCGGCACCTAAGGCGCCAGCGGTGGGAGACGGCCCAAAGGGCCAAGACGCGCGTTCCGGTCGCCGGCCTTGGTGCCGGCGACCGTTCGGCGATGAACTAGCCGGCTTCGGCCGCCGGCTCCCAGTCCGCGCCCGGAATCGCCGAGACGAGCTTGCGCGTATAGTCGTGTTGCGGGTCGCGGAAGATCGTGGTGGGCGGGCCGCGCTCCACCACCACGCCCTTGTACATCACGATCACCTCGTCGCAGATCTGGCTCGCGACGCGCAGATCGTGGGTGATGAAGATCATCGCGACCTGCGTCTCCTTCTGAATCCGGTCCAGAAGCTCCAGAATCTGCGCCTGGATTGACACGTCGAGCGCCGACACCGCCTCGTCCGCCACCAGAACGAGTGGGTCGAACATCAGAGCGCGGGCGATGCCGACGCGCTGGCGCTGGCCGCCGGAGAATTCGTGCGGGAAGCGGTCATAGGCCTGCTCGTCCAGCCCGACGAGCTTGAGCAGGCGAAACGCCTTGGCGCGCGCCTCGGTCACGGACAGGCCGTGCGCCACCGGACCGACGGTCAGGATCCTCCCGATCGTATGGCGCGGGTTGAGCGAGGCGAAGGGGTCCTGGAAGATCATCTGGATATAGGGCCGCAGCGGCCGGAACGCCTCCTCGCTCAGTCCCGCGATGTCCTGGCCCTGGAAGCGGATCGAGCCGGCGTCCGGCTCCAGGAGTTTCAAAAGCACGCGCCCGAGCGAGGACTTGCCCGAGCCGCTTTCGCCCACGACGCCGAGCGTCTGGCCCTGGCGGAGCTGGAAGCTGACGCCGTCCACCGCCTTGACCACGCGCGTCTTGCCGAAGAAGGAGCCGGACAGCCGATATTCCTTTTCGAGCTTCTCCACCTCCAGCACCACGGGCGCATCCGAGCTGATCTCGGCTGCGCTGGCGCGCATACGCGGAACGGCGGCCACCAGGCGCTGCGTATAGGGATGGGTGGGATGGACCAGCACCTCTCCGGCCGGTCCCTGTTCGACCAGCTTGCCCTTTTCCATCACCACGACACGATCGGCGATCTCGGCCACCACGCCGAAATCATGGGTGATGAACATGACGCTCATGCCCTTGCGCTTCTGGATCTTGCGGATGAGATCGAGAATCTGCGCCTGCGTCGTCACGTCGAGCGCCGTGGTCGGCTCGTCGGCGATCAGAAGGTCGGGATCGAGGGCGAGCGCCATCGCGATCATGACGCGCTGGCGCTGACCGCCCGACAGACGAAACGGATATTGAAAGCGCATCAGCGCGGGGTCGGGCAGGCCGACCTCCTCCAGCAGCGCCATCACCTTGGCCTCGCGGCTTGAGGCCGTGCCGTGGCGATGCGTTTCCAAGACTTCGAGGATCTGGTCGCCGACCGTCATCAGCGGATTGAGCGCCGAGAGCGGATCCTGGAAGATGATCGAGACGACGCGCCCGCGCAGCTCGCGCATCTGAGCTTCGCCAGCCTTGAGAATGTCGATGCCTTGGAAGTGGATTTCGCCGGCGCTGGCTTTGATCGCCGGCGGCAGCAGGCCCATGATCGTGTTGGCCGTCACGGATTTTCCCGAACCGGACTCGCCGATGATGCAGAGGATTTGGCCGGCGGGCAGATCGAAGGAAATATCCTCCACCGCATGGCGCCGCTCCATGCCGGGCGGAAGATCGACGGTCAGATGTCGAACGGAGAGCACCAAGTCGGCTGGCACGGCGATCTGGGACATGCGTTACCCCCTTTGCCATCTGGGACGCCGATCTGTCACCCCCGTGCGCCACACCGAGATGATGGACGGTGTCCACTATCTCGTCCAGTCATGATTTCCCCGTCGCTGCTCGCTTTTTCGGCAGGAGCGACCTCAAACTGCTCGAATATCGGGAGGATCGCAAAACTCGTGTGCATCCGAGCCAGCGTTCAGCTTGACGCCATATCAGACGTCATGACTGTGTTGATCCTAAGCGTTGTCCTCAGGCCGCGGCGGCGAGCGCAGTCTCAGCGAATCTGAATCGCCAGTGCATGAAATCGCCTATGTGTTTGGTCCTGACCCGGCCTTTGGCGCAGGCGTCATGAGAACTCTCGGACTTTCCCAAGTTGATCCGCGAACTTGGCCGGGGTCAAGTTACCCAAGCTGGTGTGCGGACGGTGGTGGTTGTAGTCCTCCCGCCAGGCCTCGATCCGGGACCGGGCGTCGGCCATGGACAGGAACCAGGAGGCGTTTAGGCATTCGCTGCGCAGGCGGGCGTTGAAGGCTTCGATGAAGGCATTGTCGTCAAGCTTTCCCGGCCTCGAGAAGTCCAGCTCGACCTTGTTCAGGTAGGCCCACTGATCGAGCATCCGACCGGCGAACTCTGGGCCGTTGTCCACCCGAATGCTCGCCGGCTTGCCGCGAAGGGCAACGAGCCGGTCGAGCTCCTCGGCGACTTGATACGCCCGGAAGTTCGTCCTCGCACAGGTCGCGAGAGCCTCTCTCGTATGGCAGTCGAGGATGGTCAGGATTCGGAACGGCCGATCGTCGAACAGCCGGTCCGACACGAAGTCCATCGACCAGACCTCGTTGGCATGCTCCGCCGTGGCCCGGCCCACCCGGTACCGCGAGGATCGCCGGCGCTTGGGGCTTCGCGTGCGGATCGACAGCCCTTCCTCGCTGTAGAGCCGGTACACGCGCTTGTGGTTGATCACCCAGCCCTCCCGCTGGAGCAGGATGTGCAGGCGTCGATATCCATAGCGGACCCGGCTCGCGGCCAGATCCTTCAACCGCATGCGCAGCGCTGGTGCCGGATCGCGGCGCGACTTGTAGCGATGGGAAGCCCGTCCAAAGCCGCTGGCCTGGCAGGCTCGGCGCTCCGACACGGCAAACGCCGCCTGGAAGTGCCGGACTTGCCTCGCGGCGCCGGACGGGCTTCACCACTTTTTTGCAGGGCATCCTGCAGCATCGTCTTGTCCAGGCTGAGGTCGGCCACCAGCCGCTTGAGCTTGGCGTTCTCCTCCTCGAGCTGCTTCAGGCGCCGGATCTCCGACACGCCCATCCCGGCATAGACCTTTTTCCATCGATAGAACGTCGCCTCGGCGATCCCCATCTTCCGGCAAATCTCGCCGACCAGTGTGCCGTTCTCCGCTTGGCCGCAGGGCAAAGGCGATCTGCTCGTTCGTGAACCGCTTCTTGGGCATCGGCTCTCTCCTCTCGTCGAGAAAGCCTGCCCGAAAATTCTCACACCGTCCGGACCAGTTTCACGGGTCATACCAACGGGCACTGATCAGAACCGATGTGCCCAGTCGCGCATGCCGATGGAGATGATTTTCCAGGGCTGATTGACGAGCTTGTTCCAGGCCTCGCAGCA
>NZ_LDQA01000062.1 GCF_001475935.1 Aureimonas ureilytica | reverse complement strand
TTTATCATTTTTGGATCCACGTCACCCTGTGCAGTACACGTTGTGTTTGTACTTCAACGCCGTCCCCCTAGAGTTACACAGAGTGGATCGTCGGCAGCGTCAGATGTGTATAAGAGACAGATCCCGTACTCTACAGGCAGCGCCACAGGATCGAGATCATGTTCGGCCGCCTCAAGGACTGGCGACGCATCGCCACCCGCTACGACCGATGCGCCCACACCTTCTTCTCAGCCATCTGCATCGCGGCCGCCGTCATCTTCTGGCTCTGATCAACGAGTCCTGACACTAGATAGACGTTCGGCTTCCATTGCTTCCATGGGGCGTGCTTTCGTTGATGACATCGCGCGGATCTGGGCTGCTGCTCATTGCCCCATCACCGCGAAATGACGTCAAGGCGATTACGCGGGAAACGATCGCGCTTCGCCCGACCCCGCCGTTCGCCGGGAGAGGGCGACACCTAATCAGAGCCTTGCCGCCTGTACGTGCATCCAGTCGAAATCGCGGGCGCGGCCCAAGCTCAGCCAACCCTCTTCTTCCCAGAACTCCCAGAATTTCGTGGCATCTGGCTTTGCGAGGCGTGCGTGAAGGTGGCTCCACTTTAACTGGTTGCGGGCCGGATCGAAATCGATAGCGATCGCCCATGAGTGCATGGACCAGGAGGAGCCGCCTTTCATCTTCCGGCAATTGTAGCAGCCGCCGAAGAGATCCATGCCAATCTCGCGAATGCCCGCTTCCCCGTAATGCCTCCAGATCTTCTCGAAGACGCGGGCCGCGCTGTCATGCACCTTCTCATGGATCATAAAGCCCGTGATTTCCTTCTCCAGGTCCCAGGCGATCCGCATTCGGAACGGCAGTTCAAGGCGTTTCATCTGGGGTTTGCAAGGCGGCCCGAAGAAGGTCGGCACCTCGGACTGGCGTGGCCAAGCCGTGTTGATGGCAGGGGCGGGTGGCGCTATCGCGGCGTCATCGTGAATCTCATCCCGCCACTTTTCCAGTGGCTGCCCGGCTTTCAGAAGATTGAAAGCCTCGAAAGCCGCGAGGGTCTGTTGTCCGTACAGACCGTCGATGCGGCCCGTATCGATGCCGCGGTCCTTGCAAAGCAGTTGCCCCAGCGCGATCTTGCGGCGCGTCGCCGACCACACCTGCCAGCCGGTCGAGACCTCTTCGGTTCGCTTGAGGAACATCACGTTCATGCCGGCGACGGACTTCTCGCCGAACATGCCATCAATGCCCGCGGTGTAGACGCCGGCGGCCTCCAAGCCACGCTGCAGATCCTCATCGCTGATGGTGGATTGCATCAGGCTAGTGACGGGCGTCGCTTCGACACCCCCCGCACCTCCAGGCCGAACGTCACCCGAGACGCCGCCATCGAAGGTCCAGGCGACGCCGTAGGGCTCCAGGGCGGCCGCCATGACCGTATTCAGTCGGTTGCGCCATCCGTTGATGAAATGCGCCGCGTCTTCATGGCCGAGATAGCGCTTTTTGCGGGCTTCGGCGAGCGCGGTGGCAAGCTCAACCGCCGCCTTATCGCTGTTTGCCCGCGCAACAATGGCGGCCAGATCGGCCTCCGGCAGGGCGTCCGCCATGGCGAGTCCCGCTGCGGTCTCAAGCATATGGAGCATCGCGGCAACCCCGTGGCTGACCGCGCCATCCATAACCACGAAGTCGACGGGCTGAGGGAGCCGGTCGCCCCATATTCGGCCCCAGTACCGTTTGCGGTAGATCTCTATCGCTTCGTCCTTGGTCAGCGCCTTGACCTCGGCAGGGGTCACGCTAGCCGCGCCGCGCCAGGCCGCGAGATCCTTGTGTGTAATTCCGAAGTTCGTGGGTCCGCCGTTATCGAACGGGTTGTTGACGTAACCGCCCTCACATTCGAGCACAGTCGTCATGATGTCCGCAAACCGATCCATGCGAGCCTCCTAGGGATTGATCTTGACGAGAGTAATGTCGGCTTCGCCAGCCGCGTCGGCGAAACCGGCGCCGTTGAGCTTGAGCAGGGTGTCGCTGACCGACGTCACCGCGCCGCCCTTGCCGCCGTTGATGCCACCGCTGATTCTGAGGGTGTCCCCGATGCGGAATAGGCCCAGCCCGCCGTTTGTAAGTTGGATCGTGTCCGGCTGGACGAACCCTAACGCTGAGGATTTCAACGTGACCGGGGCGATGCCGCCGCGTGCCAGGAAGCGGGTATGGCGCTCGCCGATCCGCTCGCCGACCTGCATGTAGATCTGACGCAGGCGGTGAACGTGGGGGTCGTCAAGCCGCATCTCGATATTGGCCTTGACGAAGGTCTCGTCGTAACGCGCGGTGGATGCATCTGGCGGGGTCTGGGCGGCGGAAGGCGGCAGGTCCGCGAACATCGCGGCGCCGATCACCTCAAGCATCTTGGTGTTCTTGCAGAGAGGATCGAGAGCGGCGCGTTCGAGGTCGAACAGGGTCCGGACACCGATCCTCCAGAGGGCCGTCAGCGCCTTGGGGCCGACCGAAGCGCAGAGCTGCGCCTGCGCAACCCAGTCCATAATCTGGTAGACGCCGTAGGGTGTCTCCACGAACAGCATAAGTGGGTTGGCCGCGGCGAGGTTCTGGGTGGAGGAGATGTGAAAATCCGCCAGACGGTCGCGGATTTCGGTGTCGATGCCGTCGATCAGTTCGATCGGGGTCGCCTCGAAATTCTTATAGATCTCCTGGTTCTCGCGCTTGAAGTTATTCAGCCGGCTTTTCGTCATCAGCCAGCGGAGCGTGACCTGCGGCAGGTAGCCTGCGGCAAAGCAGAACAGGATGACGGTCCTGTCGGTGCCCTTCGGCACGACGTCAAGCAGGACATCGAACACCAGCACGATGAGAACCGCGATGGAGGCGCCCATGGCGATCGTGATCGCGCAATCGACGAAGAGGGCCGGAGTCAGGTCGAAGTTGTTGATCGCTTTGTATAGGTTGCGGATCTCTAGAATGTAGCTGCCAAAGAACGCACTGATGGCGCCGTAGGCCCAGAGAGGGGCAGACTGGTCGGCGCCCACAGCAGGTGGGTCGCACAGTTTTGATACGCTCAGATGGCAGAGTTCGTGCGGTAGTCGGCCGGCGAGAAGAACGCTGAAAGCGAACCAGCAGAGCAGACCGACGATGATCACGAAGGGGACCATCGCCACGACCCACGCCATGGTCGTGAAATCCTGCGGCTGCCGGTTGGGCTGTTCGTTGATCGTGCCGAGGAAGTATTTGAATTTGACGAACTCGAACGACGGAATAAGTCGCTGGCCGGCGTTTCCGTCCTGTGCCTGAAAGACCGCCGCGAGGTCGCGGATGATCTCTTGGCGGTGATGCTTGACGGTTTCGCGGATCAGGACCAGCGTTCCCGGAAGAATGACTGCGAAAAGCAATGTGGAAGTCACGAGAATATAGGTCATCGGCGAGCCCCACAGCCGAAGGAAGGAACGCTTACAGCGGATCGTGTTGGTGACTACAAGCGCATACATCCGCGATCGCAGCACGTATCTTGGCGCGGCAATTCACAGCACATTCCAGCCCGAAATTACACTTTTACTAAAAGCAAAAATTGCATAAGAAGTCCATGGCGCACGTTAACCAAGTCCCGCCATCCTTGGAGTTCGAAGGATCAGTAAACGATTTAGTGGATCGTTGCACCTGATAACGGCCAAGTCGAGCGGATGAATCACACGATCAAGGCGTGATCGTCAAACGCTTCCGCTACGACAGTCACGATTAGCTCCGGCAGCATCTCGCTGGCTTCGTCGCAGCCTGAGGACTCTACGCGGCCTCACACCGTACGAAGCCCGACAAGCCCGCGAGATCACGCTGGAACTGCCCGCCAGCCTTCACCGCGATCTTACCGCTTACGCGGAGTTTCTCCGCCGCGAGACGGGACAGCCAGCCATCGATCCGGTGCACCTGATCGTTCCCATACTGGAGCGGTCCATGGCGACAGATCGAGGCTATGCGAAGGCGAAGCAGGTGGTCTCATCGCTGCGTCCGTCTCCCTGGCGGCTGACCGAGTGTCAAACGGCCTGCAAAACTGGGTCTGACGCATATGTGGAACGGCCCGGTTGGCAAGGTAGTCGCCGCGTCATTCGCCGTCGGACGGTGCAGTCATATGTCCGGCCTATTGGCGCGGTGCTGGACCGTTGGCCAAGATGAGATCCGCGATGCCGCTCGCCTAATTAATCTCGCGCGCTCAATGGCACGATGCGTTAGACGGCTTGGCCGGCGTCGAGGTATCGTCCCTTGGGTTCATCACGCGTTGGCACCTTGCTGTCATCCCGGCATCAGGATGCCGGAATCTTTCTTACCTACACTCGCGCTATGATCGGCGGCGCCTAGTAAACGCCTCCCTTCACGAGCAGCGCCCAGATCGTACGCGCCATCTTGTTGGCCAGCGCCACCGCCGCGGCCTTGTAGGACTGGCGGGCCAGTAGCGAGTCGATCCGGGCCGAAACCGGACCGTCCGCTTCTGAGACCACCAAGCAGGAAAGCTGCCGTACGGCTATTGGCCACGTGCTGCGGTCCGGAAACGATCTGCCACCGCTGATGTTCACGACTGAGGAGGTCGAAGCCATCATGCCGGGCGCGCGGGTCGCGCGATCAGGGCGACGCGGACCTCGCGCGGACGGCCGAACACGTGTTGCGGAGCGAGCGACGGCTTATTAACGTGGCTTATGCTCCGTCACGAGGATTTCGCATCTTTCATTCTTTTGGACCGGGAGGTGGCCTTATCAGGGCGGGCGGCTACTATTCCTCCCGACGAACTCCTCCGGACCGATGGACCCGGCCTAAGCCGCCATGATCTCGGGCGACTCGTCCGGTCGCTGCAAATCGCCTCGGTCGCCGGGCTGGCGACTCACGAGACAGCATCAGTCGCGACTGCGCTGACAAAGCAGCTCGCCTACGATAGGTACGCGGACTTTACCCAGAAGGAACGGTGGCTCGATGCCATTGCCTGGGTCCGCCAGCAGCCGCTGGAAACGAACGCAATACCGTGGACCGAGCGGGTGCTGCATGTTGGTGGCGCCTTCTCACGCCTGCGCGACCGGAAAATCGCAGTGGAAGCATCCGCGTTCGGACTCTTCGTCACCGAGGCCGGAGCCCGGCGCGTTATCGAGCAGGCGTTATCGCTGATCCGCCTGATCGGCGGCATCGAGTGCGCCCGACGTATCTTCTGGTCTCTGGAGACTGGGGGAGGTGTGCACGACGGCTTCTTCGTCTTTGGCGATCGCGTTTCTTCAGTGCCCGGTCAAAATGGTCCTGCGTGCCCGTGGGGTTGGCTCCTCTCTCTCGCGATGGCTAACCTTTCGTTACCCCGCAGTCGCCGCAAGCCTTCGATCGCCTGGTCCTCCCTAGTGGAACTGGCACGCGACTTTGCTGCAGCGCACGACTGTCAACGCTACAGCCAGTTCGACAGCATCTCGAATATCGCTCCCGAAGAATTCGAACGGACCATCGTTGAATCGACCGTCTGGCGCGAGCTGTTCTTCATGCCGCAGGGACCGGCACACCTACCGGACGCAGTTGTATCGGCGCTGAGTGACTGTGTGACGAGTGAGGATGAAGAGGCGCTAGGTTTCGAGACGAAAAGTCTAGCGGCTGAGTTCCGGTCGCTACTCGGGGCTGAGCACGACCGTGAACTGAAGTTGTATGCACGAAGTGCCGTACAGATGGCCCATCCCATCCTATGGGAACTTGGGCTAGGACAAAGAGGTCTCGTGAACAACGGTTACTCGCTTCCGTCCGACACAGAACACAGAAACCACGACCGGCTCCTGTTCTTCGAGACACCGGACGGCAATGTCCTCCTCCTGCCGCGTCCGCTACGCGCGAACGCGGCCTGCGAACTTCTCTTCAGAACACTCTGGTCCAAGCTCGATGGAAAGCGAGCATCCAAAATTACTGGTTCAATTCTCGAAGCGGCGATAGAAAACGCCTGTCGGCGGAGGACCCCCGATGTCCTCCAAAGGGACGTCTCATACGGCACGAGAAAACAGGCTTTGCAGTTGGACGTCGGCGTATGCGACAGCGGCGACGTCCTTCTCTTCGAGACGAAGGCGAAGTCGCTGACCGCACAGGCGCGGTCGGGGGAGGGGAGGTCCGCTTTCGTGGACTACGCTGACAGTTTCCTGGCAATGTTGTGCCAGCTCGTCCGCCATGAGGAACAGCTGCGTCGCGGCGTGATCTCCCTGTTGTGTCTACAGGCCGAGATCACCGACGCGACGATAGTTACAAAGGTGGCAATCTCGCCCTTAAGCTTCGGTCCCATGATGGACCGTCTGCTGACCGTCAACATGATGCCGGCCGTCCTTAACCACAGTTTCGGCTCTCTTGATCCGGCTCCGGCGGAGGTGGCAAAGGTAGAGAAGTTAAATCACAGGACGCGGCAGCTCCGCGAGCGTCTGGCGGCCGTCGCTCCAAAAGACGACGAAGGTCGGCTCGACCTCTTTCCCTACTTCCTCGACGTATTCTGGATGGACCTTGGGCAGCTTCTCTATGCCCTGGACCGTGCACCGTCCGTCGCCGCGGCGCTCCGGCCGCTGAAGCATCTCACCTTCGGGTCCAGGGATTTCTGGACCGAAGTGTCCTTCGCCGACAGACAGGGCCTGACAGCTCGCCACGGCTGGCGGCCTCCGTCACGGGCCGGTTGAGGAGTAACGCCGAAGACCGTTCGGCGTCGTCTGCCGAGTCGCATCCAACCGGGGACTTCGATCAGATTAGTTTTCAGCTGACGATCTATGCTAGCTGCCTGACTGACGTTTGAAGTCGGATTGGCGGCGAAGCCGAGTGGAGGGCCGATTGCGGAATGTCAGCTTTCAGGTCGTCGACAGGAGAAAGCTGCCGTCCTGCTCCCGATCGACCGAAATACGCCGTTCGTTGATCGGGAGTACGACGGCAGATTCCGCCACAACCTTCCATTCGCCCAGTGGATAGCCGTCCAGCACTTAAGCGCCATACTATGGATCGTTCGCTGAGTGATCGCCGCCGCCCGCAAGCCGATATTCACTCAGGCCATCCGGATTTCCCGAAAGGCTTCCGCGAACTGGAGTGCTGCGCTGCGCCGATCGCCCATATCAACTAGGAGGTCGAGTATCCGGAGAAACTTCTGCGCCAGCCGGAGGGGCATGGGGGAATCTCGATCGGCAAAATGCTGCACGTGGCTCGCGATACGCGCCGGCAGCCACGTCCCGTGCCACCCCTTGAGCTTGGCATCATTCTCTTGAAGCGTATCTAAAATTTGATCTGCGAACGCCTCTGCCGGGTAGCTCGCTCTCGCTCTCTCGCACAGAGTTAGGTAATGGCCCATAACCGTGGCGGCCCAGCCACCGGCGCGTACATAGCGATCTATCAGCGGTAGGATCCGCTCGATCTCGCTCCAGTCCCCATTCACATATCGCGAAGCGCCTGTAGCGCGCTCAATGGAAACGAACATCAGATGGCGGGCCAGCCGGGGCTGGTCGAAGCCCGAGAATTCGCCGCTACGGTAGGAGCCCGCCTGCAGCTCGGGTGTGGCGAGGAAGCGAGTTAGCACGGTGTCGAGGACTTGCACAGCCCCAACGGGAACCGCGGGGGCGTCGAGCAGATACCGGCAGATATAGACATCGGTGAAGGGCGTAAGCGGCGACCAGCACGCCTCGCCATGCATTGCGGCGATTGGTGCCAGAAAGAGATCGGCAGCCTCCGGTTCCGAAATGAGCCCTGCGATACGTCCAAGCATGCTGCCCAGCTCGTGGGTCCATTCGAACAGGGAGCTATCCGTGCGGTCGCGGCGGCCCGGCTTGTTTCCCGGTGGCTCGTTCTTCAATCTCGTCCAGAGCAGAAGGCCGCTGGCGAATCGCAACAGGTTGTCACGCATTGTACCCGCGACAATCCTCTCGACGGGCAGCAAGGGGAGGATCTTGTCGGCCAGCTGATAGTGCCAGAGAGACGCCGGCTCCGCCCAGACCTCGGTGAACCGCTCGCTAGCGATCAGGTTATCCTCGTCCTCGCCACTGTCGTCGCCGTGATCGAGAATGGGAAAATAGCGAAGGTCGTTCGCTGCGCTTTTTGGCATCCGGATAAAGGCTGGCGGCGGCAAGGCGAGGTCCGGCCAGGGTTGCTCGGAATGGTAAAAGGCGAGGACGGAAGAGATGGCCGCCTCGGTCTCCCGCGTGGAATGAGTGGGGTCGCTCGGGCCACGTGAACCCCTGGGGCGTGGCGATATATGGCAGAGCGAGAAGGCTAGGCACAAGGCCGCCCAACTCAGCCTCGCATCGTGATCCCATAAACGTCCTGCTTCGTCGATGGCGGCCAGGCTGACAATCTCGAGCGGATGGGCGACGAGACGGAGCAGGTTTTCGGCGGCGTTCCCGTTTGCTGTTCCCGCCGCCAGATCCGCTGCAAGCCCGCGTGCGGCAAATGTGGCGTGATGCCAGGGAATGATCGAGCTGGGGGACCAGAACTGGTCGTGTTGCTCAGGAGCCCCAGCCGCTTTGGATATCGTCTCGCGCGCCCAGGCAAGACTTTCAGATGTCGCGCCGTCGCGGAAGCGAAGGACCATTGCAGCCGCGCCGGCTACGGCGCCGCGGCGCGTTCCAAGGTCTTCCTCTTCCGCCAAGAACAGCATGGGCGCGTCTAGTTGCTGCGCGATTGCACGTGCGGAGGAGAACGTGAAGGCATCGCCAGGCACCCCTGTCTCGAATGCCTTGGCCGCCCAAGCCCAAAGATTGCCTTCCTCCAGCCGGACCCTTGCCTCTTCGGCTTTTGCCTTTCGATCGGGATCGGAAGCGGAAGGGCTGACATGGACGATGGCCACCTCATCAGGCACCTCGGTCCGATAGGCCCTGTAATTGCCAGGTTCGACCAGCTCGGCATACTCCGCGGCTTGCCGCGTTAGGTCCGTGATCGCAGCGGACAGGGTACGGTGCTCCTCTAGCTGGAAGGGCAGGGCGTTGGGAAAGTCTCGTACCGCGACCTGGACCGTCTTCGCGATTGCTTCGCCTCCCATCATGAAGTGGCGCTGGAGCAGCGTGCTCAGCTGCTTTCGCCGAACCTCCCTCGCATTCGCGGTGGCGATGATTTCGATATCGGCCTTATTGGCAGTGCCGTCGAGACCGATAAAACTTGCACTCCCTTCGGTGAGATCCTTGATGAACCGACTATAGTCCGCCGCCAGAAGCCGCTGGGAGGTGACGAGCGGGACCGTCACATCAGAGATGAGATCACCGTTCATGGCGATCATCGCGGCGACCCCAAGGATCGCGATACACCCATTACCTTCGACGATCTGCCGAATGAGGTCGTCCGCGTCTCTTCCGCGCTCCAACTCCGCGAAGCACCACTCCTCCAGCGCCATGAAGCCGCAGCCCAACACTTTGGGTGCCCGGATGTTGCGAAACCAAAGATATTCCCGATCGCCGCCCCAGAAAGTCTGCTTTCCCCAGGGGAATACAATCTCCAGCGCAACCGGCGTGCCCCTGCTGTCGCGAACATGGCGATGCAGCTGGCCCCATGCTGTCATGGCGTGATTGCAAAGGTCCACGAGCAAGGCAAGAGCATCGGAAGGCGAGAATCGGAAAAGCGAGTGAAATGGTTCGCGCAAGGGCGAGGCCGGCCAGAAATCCTGCATGCCACGCTCGATCGAAAGCGTCTCGAAGTCATGATAGCTGAATGCATCAAAGCCTATTCGCGAGAAGATGCCTTCGATCACCAGTTTATCGATTCGGTCCCGTTCCGCTTCAGGCTTCGCCAATGCACGTCTGCGACGCTCCGAAGCAATTCGTGCCTCTTCGTGCTGCCGAGCTACCTTATCATCGGGCAGTTCCTCTCGCAGATGCTTGAGTGTCAGCTCAACGAGCAGTGCCGGATGGGATTGTGCGAGCGTCGGTGAGAAACCGATGATCTCCTTGAACTGCTTGTCGCGTATCTCTTCACCATCGATGATGTGCCGGAGATAGCTCGTGGTAAAGCTGGGCTCAACGCTTGCCGCACGCAGGATCAGCTGCGTGATCTGCCCCCGGAAATCACCAAGACCGTCAATGCTTTTCCAATCGGCGATGTCGGTACTTTGTCCCTTGGATTGATTGAATTGAGCTATGTCCGCGAGCCAGGCCTCACACTGGGAAAGGATAGCCTTCGACAGGGGATTGGCGATCGCGCCCATGGCGTTCTGCCATACCTCAAAAACCGCGACCACGTTCGAAAAAAGCCGAGGTGGAATACCGGCGATTCTGCGCAGCAGAAAGACGATGAGCCGTCGCCATGCCGAAAAATCCGAAGGCCAGCCTAGAAGATCTGCATAGCGAAGCCGTTGGTCCGCCGCCAAGTCGCTGGCAAGAACTGCCGCGTTGGGGCTCGTCTTTTCCGCCTGAAACCATACGAGTGCCTTCTTCAGGAACTGGAAATCATCCGCAAAGGCGACGGTGGCGAACTGATCCGCATCGTCCTCGAAATTCGAAGCGGCGACCGGGCCGAGAAGCCAAGCGCGGGTCCATTGCGAGCGCATGTCTGAGTGCGCGACGCGATGAAGCTGGTCCGCCCATATCTCCTTGCGGGCGAATTCGGACTGGGACAGCAACTCGACGACGCGGGCGATAGCGGGAGGCTCGCCGCATGCGTTGATTTCCTCCAGCCACTCTTCGCCGCGATCGGCCAGGGTGTGGAAGAAAGCCCATTCGAAGAAGATGTCGTGCGAGAAGCGGACGGTGTGGCCGACACGGACCTGCTGCAGGATACCGTCTTCGACGAATTGCGGAATCATGCTGACGCTCGAAGGGCTCAATTGCTTTAGGGCAATCGGTTGGCTCAGCTTCCGAGCGCGTGCACCGGCGAGCTCCACTATGGCGCGCTGCCGTTCCAGCGCGTCTCTGCCCGCAGCATTGTAGCCGCCGCGCACCCACCAATTGTCGATGAGATCAACCTCAGATTTGGGCGCGAACGTCTCTGCCTCGGCATCGCCGGCATAACCCTGGCTCAGGATCTTCGCGAAGAATGGCCGGCGAACAATCTCTCTCACTTGCGGCGGCCCGAACAGCAAGGGGCGCAGATGCGGCTTGGCTACGGCCAGCTTCTCGACTTCGTCCCGGTCCAGTTGCTTGACGTCCACGGTGCCGACGCCTGCCGCGTCGATCGTGTCGCCGAGCCAGTTCCGCGTCGGTTCTATCCCCGTGTCGCGCAGGGTCAAGACAACATGCCAGTTGTCGAGTAGCGGAGAGTTGAGGATCGACCGGAGGATCTCGAGCAGGATCGGTTGGTGGTCTCTCTCAATCCTGTCGACGGCATCGACGAACAAAATGGGCGAACCGGTAGCGCCGATCTCGACCAGTAGATCTTCCAGATGCACGCTCGAGAGGCCGTGAGACGTGGCGAAGCTGCGCCAGCTTTTTCCTTCGAGCTGATCCCCTTTGATGAAGAGCGCGGGTCCGATGGCCAGCGCCCGTTCTACCCGATTGCGGAGTACGACGGACTTTCCGCTGCCCGGAAGGCCGCGGACCTGGACGATCCGAAACTTGGCGAGTTTCTCCTCGAGCTCTGCGGCGAGAGAGTCGCGCGATATCCGTGCGCCACCGACATCATCTTGAATGCTCTCGACATGGGCTTTAGCGATGTCCCCAAGGACATCCAGGTCCTGGCGCAACGAACGCGCACCACCCAGTCTGGCTAGGGGCGCTATCGTCCGTACGAGGCGGCTGCGATCGAAGACGCCGGACTTGCCTGCTGAGGCCCTGGCCAGCTCCACTAGTTTCGACCAGAGCAACGACGCTTTTTCTGACTCGGTGCTCGCCAGTGCACCGCGAAGCATCGTGATCGCGGCGGCGGGATCCGCCGCGCCTTCCTGAAGAAATTCAAACTCTATTAGCACGAAGTGCGCAAGGAACCGATGCACCTCCTCAGCCGTGCAATCGCTGCCCTTGGCGTCCTTAAGCAGCGAAATCACTGCATCTCGGACTACCCGGACGTCCGGCGCGGCATTGCCTCCCGATGCGAAGCGTGCCTCGAAATGAGCGGTGGCGGGACTTTCACGCGCCAGCTCGCACAGCGTGGTCAGCGACCGTGCCTTCGCGGTTGCTACCGTGCCCACGGCAACGCCATAACGATCGACATGGTCTCGGAAATCGGACTTGCCCAGGCTCGCCCAGGAGTCACGTACGATATCGCGAAAGTCCGCGTTCGAGGCTGCGTTGCTGATCGTAAGCGCGCGCTTTACCTGAAGGCTGAGTCTCGCCAGCTCACCTGCGGGATCACGAAAATCTACGATCACATCGTCGAGTGGTTCACCAAAGTCGCGTTGCTGGACCGCAACTTTGTGCACGATGCGGTCCGATATTCCGGGTGCGCCGGTTTCCGCCAGCAACGCCGCTAGATAATACGCCGCGGCATTCCCTTCGTACGTAAACCCTTCACCACCAGCCAATTCTGCCGATTGAGACAAGACTTCCTGGAGCGCACCCCATTTTGACCGGACAGGCGGCATAGCCGATAAGGCATAGGCATTCGCCTATGAGTACGACTATGTCGAAAGCGTCTGACGGTCCGGTCTCGCGGGTCGAAGTCATCACCTCGGTGCAACGGCGGCGGCGCTGGTCAACGGCCGAGAAGGTCCGGCTCGTCGAGGAGGCGATGCAGCCGGGCATGAGCGTGTCCTTCGTGGCACGTCAGGCTGGCGTCTCACCCTCGCAGCTCTTTGCCTGGAAGCGCCGGATGCTGGAAGGCGGCCACGCTGCCGTCCAGGCCGACGAAGATGTCGTCGGCACGTCCCGCGTGCGCGAGTTGGAGAAGCGGGTCCGTGACCTCGAGCGCCTGCTCGGCCGCAAGACGATGGAGAACGAGATCCTCAAAGAGGCTCTCGACGTCGCCCGCCCAAAAAAACGGACGTTGCCCTTGCTGTCCTGGAGCGATCCGACGGACGGTTCCCGGTGACGGCCGTGGCGCGAACGCTGAACGTCGCTCGTTCTCACATCAACGAGCGACGCGGCAGGACGGTGACGCCGCGGGGTCCGTATCGCAAGGCCGAGGATGCCGGGTTCCTGCCTGCCATCCGCGCCATTGTGGATGCCCGGCCGACCTACGGCTACAGGCGCGTCACGGCGCTGCTGAACCGGGAACTGCGCCTTCAGGGGAAGCAGACCGTCAACGCCAAACGAGTGCTGCGGATCATGCAGCATCATGGGCTGACGCTGGAGCGCCATACCGCCTCGCGGCCCGGTCGAACCCACGACGGCATCGTCATCGCGCTGCGCTCCAACATCCGCTGGTGCTCGGACCATCTGGAGATCCACGCCCGCAACCGCGAGGTCGTGCGCGTCCTCTTCGTGCTGGACGCCTGCGACCGGGAGGTCATCGCCTGGTCGGCCGTCGCCAATGCCGGCATCTCCGGCGAGATGGTGCGCGACCTCATGGTCACGGCGGTCGAACGTCGCTTCGGCACCACCAAGGTCCCGCACGCCGTCGAATGGCTCTCGGACAACGGCAGCGCCTATATCGCCAGGGACACCGCCGACACGGCCCGAGCCCTCGGCTTGACGCTGCTGTTCACGCCCGTCCGCAGCCCGCAATCCAACGGCATGTCGGAGGCCTTCGTCAAAACCCTGAAACGCGACTACGCCCGCGTCACCATCCTGCCCAACGCCAACACCATCCTCGCCTTGCTCCCCGACTGGATCGAGGACTATTGCGAGGTTCACCCGCACTCAGGTCTGAAGTTCCAATCGCCCCGCCAGTTCATCAGGCTCAGTGCCTAAACCCAACCGCCGCCTGTCCGGCGAAACGGGGTCCACTCCACTTCCCTTTCTGGTGCATCCATGCACGGACGGTTGTGTTTATCGCACTTTGCGCAAACCGGCACCCGAACGACCTTGGCCAGTTTTGTATTCTAAGCTCCCTCTTGCGGTCGTTGATCTCGATCTCGCTATCATCCGCCAATTCGAACGAATGGCGAACTCGAGGCAATGTTGGAAGCTGCCAATCCAATTAGGTTGGCATTTGGAAGGGCAGCCTCAGCGATAACTAGGTGAATCTAGCCCTGGGATCTCAGCCTTCGGAGGGCGGCGCTCTACGCAAGGGGACAGCGGCTGCTTTCGCCACTATCGCTCCTAAAGCCTGCTAGTCCGTTGCGAGCCAATCTTGCCTGCTCCCCATCGCTGCATGCCGTCTTTCCGAACGTTAGCATTTCGGCTGAAAGCTGCACTTTCGACGCCAGTTTGGGAATGACGGCAATGTCCCAATGCCGGTCGCTCTTACCGCCGTTCCGGGTTCAGTTCACGAACGGCAGGTTTTAGGACCGCTTGATACAATCCGAACGGCTGAGATGGGCGCTTAGCTGCCGATGCTAATTTCAGTTTCGGCGGGATCTGCGGAATGCCAGCAGCTTGTATCCGCTGTGCGCGGTCTATGCCTTGAACCGCTCGCAAGCGGTGAGGCGCTCGACATGGGCGTTCATGCCGCCGGCATAGATCTCGGCTTCGAGGAAGTGCATTTCCTCATCCATCGCGTCCTCCGCGATCTCGCGCCACCAGCACTTCGGCTGCCGCCCCGACCCGTCGCTCCAGCGATAGCCGCGCGCTTTCAGAATGTCCTTGATGTGGAAGGGCGAGCCGAGCGCGTGGACGCGAAAGCGCGGAGCTGAGGTGGAAGCCAGAAGCTGACGGAAGGCGGGCAGGGCTTGCGTCCGCGAGGGCTGGGAGAGCACTTCGAGCAGGGCATGGCAGTCGTCCACCGCCCGGTGCCCGTTGTGGAAATAGCCGCACTGGCCGATGAGGTAGCCGAGCTTGGTTCCCTCGAAGCCGAGCGCCGTCCAATCCACCTCCGACACCGAGCAGGCCCAGGGCTTGGCCTCGAAGCCGGGGCAGAGCTTTTCGCAGAAGGGGCGATCGAAGCGCGCGTTGTGGGCGATCACGAGATCGGCGGGCTCGACGAAGCGACGCACCGCCTCGAGGTCGATGCGCTGCCCGGCGACCATCTCGTCCGTGATGCCGGTGATCCGGGTGATATCGGACGTGATCGGCCCCGTCGGCTGCTGCAACTGAGAGAACACGCCGACGACGTCGCACACGCCCATTTCGTCATAGGTGAAGGCGACCATACCAAGCTCGATGACCTCGTGCGCGGCGTGGTCGAGCCCGGTCGTTTCCGTATCAAGGACGACGCCCAGGCGAGGCCAGGCGCCGGGCGTGCGATCGGCCGGTGGATGAAGATGAGCCAGAACCTCTCGCGGCACGAGCTTGCGCAACACGCGGTAGCGGCCGGTGCGCTCCAGACGCTCGACCATCGCCGTCTCGCCCTCGGGCTTCGGCGCCAGAGATGCCGCCGTCTTGGCGGCCGGAACACGACGCATGGGAGCGGGCGGACGAGGTTCCGCGCGCGGATGGGGTAGGGAAGCGGTCCCTCCAAACAGATCGATCTGCACGGACCGATCGTGGGTCGCTGGCGTCTTGCGTCTGGTCATTGCGTCATCGCCTCGCCGCGTCCGGTCAACGGACGAGCTCGACCTTAACCCCAGCGGGTTTAGCGATATCCTTCCAAGCCCGATCTGTGGTCAGGGCTGGGACGCCGAGGCTGCGGGCGAGCGCCAGGCAGAAGCGATCACCAAGCGACAGCCCGGCCTCCTTCGACAAGCTGCGCAACCGGGCCGCTTCTTCCGCGACCTCCTGGCCGACCGGTAGGACGATGATGTCGAGATCGGACAGGTCCCGGATCGCCTCCTCGGCATCGAGACCGCGATCGACGAGCTTGGAGAGAACCTCGGTGTAGTTGACGACCGAGATGCTGGCATCGCCGAGACGGGCTTCGACCTTCTCGGCACCTTTCTCGGAAAACAGCAGGCAGAGGACGGCGGACGCATCTAGAACGCAGGCCATGTCCTATTCGCCAGCCGCTTCCTGCCGGCGATCGGCGATCAGCTCGTCTGCGACCGATCCGTTTTCGGGGGCATAGTCCCTCAGCTTGTCTTGCAAGCGCCGTAGGGCAGAGCGTGCGGGGCGAATGCGAACTTCCTCGCCATGCAATTCGATCAGGACGGTATCGCCTTTCGCTAGACCCATCGACTTGCGAAAGGCGGCCGGAAGGATCACGCGCCCGCCCTCCACGATCTTGCCTTTTGCCGCCGCCATCGCTGTGACCTCGCTTTACCCCGAACTCTTCATATTCGGTTCTTGTTCGGTTCTTGGCCTATATGCCAAATTAGTCGAATGGTGCACAAGATCGCGGGCGGTGCGGCGACGTGCAAAACCCTAGCTGAAGGCGAAGGGGCCAGTCTACTCCTATGCAGGCTGCGCTAAATCGATCGTATTTGCTCATGACCAAAAGCCTCCAAACCCCTGTTTCGTAGGGTTTGCGATGGAAAGGTGCCCGTTCATCGGGTGTGCATGAGGATGGTCGCTCCCATGCGATCGTAGAATACCCGACGATCCGAGCGCTTTGGACGGGCGAAGCGCTCCTGGACGAGCCGAGGTGATACCGCAATGCCCGAACAGGGGAGGTGAGACGCTGGCTAGTGTAGGCGGAGCCGGTCCTCGACGAGGTCGGCAACATCCTCGCGGCGGTTTCTCTGGTGACCGACGTCGAGTATGGTCACAAGGCCGAGGAACAGCTGATCGCCCTCAATCACGAACTCGCTCATCGTTTGAAGAACACGCTCGCCGTCGTCCAGTCTATCGCCAACCAGACACTGCGCTCCGCGCCCGACATGGCGGTGGCGCGCGATACGTTGACCAAGCGCATTCAGGCCCTTTCGCGAGCCCACGATCTTTTGCTGACCGGAAAGAAGGATGCGGGAGCCGTCGAGGCGATCAAGGCTTGATATCGAATCCGGGAGCCAGCGTTTCGCAGAACGGACGGTCGAACCGGGCATTGTGGGCGATCACCAAATCGGCCGTCTCGATGAAGCTCTCCACGGTGTCCAGGTCGATCCGTTGGCCCGCCGCCATCTCGTCCGTGATGCCGGTGATGCGAGTGATCTCGGCCGTGATCGGTGCGGATGGCTGCTGGAGGGCGGAGTAGACCCCAACGACGTCCTGGATACTCGTCTGGTTATAGGTGAACGCGACCATGCCGAGCTCGATCACTTCGTGTGAGCATCCAAACCCGTCGTCTCAGTATTGAGAATGACACCGAGCCGTGGCCAAGCCGAGAGTGGTCGATCAGAAGCTGGCCAAAGAGACGCCTTCACTGAGCGCGGTTCGAGCTGGCGCAGCACGCGATACCGGCCGGTTTCTTCCAGTTCGTGAACCAACGCTTCCTCGTCAGAGGAGTGAGGATGCGTCGTTTTGGCTTCGCCGTGCTCTCCGATCTGCGGGGCTTGGCGTCCTCTCTAAGGACAGGCACCGGCAAGGAGAAAGGCTCCGGAGCAAAGAGGTCGATCTGTAGGGATCGGTTCTGCCCCATGGTCATCGATCCTTCTCTCCATCTGAACGGGGACCGGCAGACTATGGCATCGCGATCCGCCAACTCGGGCCAGTCCCATCCCATTCGGCTATCGGAAGGGTTCAGGACCGAGACTTGCGACCCAAGCCTGTTTGGAGTGCGACTTGCGATCGCTTGGCAGCGTAATTGGGCGCCACCATGGGATAGTCCGACGGCAAGCCCCATTTTGCGCGGTACTCCTCAGGGGTCATACCGTACTGAACCTTGAGGTGACGCTTGAGCGACTTGTAGGATCTCCCATCCTCCAGACTGATCAGATGGTCGGGCGTGATCGACTTACGGATGGGCACTGCCGGTACCACTGGCGCAGCCGCCTCGGCTTTAGCTTCCGCCTTCGAAACCCCCACCCCTTTCAGGGCGCCGAACACCTCCCCGATCAGCTTGACCAGTTCCTCGCGGGGGACGTGATTGTTGCTCACGTAAGAGGACACAATCTCAGTGGTCTGTTCGAGCGTTTCTTGATGGTTCGGCGGTGTCATGCAGCATCCTTCAAGCACAGGAGCGAGGGTGGTACGCCGCATCGGTGCTCAGGACAAGTCGCGACGGCGAAGATACCGCAGATGCTGAATTGCACTGCGACGAAGCGAATGTAATGATGGGCGAACCCTGGGCCATCATCGACCGGGGATCTGCATCTTTCCACCAGAGATTGATATCAGCTTCATGAAACGTCCGATTGCGCCGTTCGCGGTGGAATATAAACGTCGTCCCAAACTCAACAAGACATCGGAACCCTCGCTTTGGAGCGGCTCAATCGGCAAGGGATTGAAGAGCTTGCTGCAATCGGATCAGCAGGACGATCAGGCGGCGCTCTCTGCTGGTGTTTTCCCCCCTCTCGCTCCGCGCAAGACGGGACTCCGTGACACGAACGAAGCCGCCAGCAATCTGGGGCACGGGGAAATCAAGCGTCCCTCGCGTATCCTCGAAACCCGTCAGCCCGTCATCGAGAAGGGATCAACGAAGGCGGTAGCAGATGGGATGGAAGCGAGCCTACCTTTTCGTGAGGAGAAGCGGGGCCAATCCAGGAAGATCGTAAAAAGTCGTCCTCCAGAGGGACGTTCGCACAATCAGCCTCCCATTGTTGAGGAGCAGGCCCCGGAAATGGAGGCTGCGTCAGCTTCGACGCCAATCCCCACAGCCATGCCCTTCTCCACCGGCTCCAATCGGAAGCTTTCGAGATCCGTTGCCCTCCGACGCGCGCGCATGAAGGGCCTCGAATTCCAGGATCGTTGGAAGTGCGATCTTCTGCGTCAACCGCGCAGACTGATGAGGCGGCTGGGAAATTGAAAATCACCCCCCATTCAGAGTGCGCGAGCGTAATCTTAGATTATCAGCCAAGTGAATTGGAATAGAAAATATACTTTATTTCGAATAACCGCACATCGATAAACGTCATCAGTACGTGGTCTTACTTTGAAATCGTAATTCTTATTAAGCGCGCTCGTAGGGGCGTGGCTCGGATCAAACAAGGTGATATGCAAGGCCACCCGCGCAGCTCAAAAGACTACTGAGGGAGGTGGTCCGCGAGAATTTTGGTTGGGCATTGGTGTGCAATGCCTTCGCGTAGTATGGCATCAGCTGGAAGTTCGTCATGGCCTATAATGGAGAAGTATCTAATATTATCATTCGATTATAGCAATGACTAGATTATGCTGCAATGTATTCAACCACGTCTGTATCCTTTGGTTTCCTTGAAATGACGGCGATGAAAGCTCTTACGCAGTCCGGATCAAACTGAATACCGGCTTGACCTGTTATATATTCGAGAGCTTCCTCTTCCGGCCAAGCACGCTTGTACGAGCGTGAACTGATGAGTGCATCGAAAACGTCGGCAACCGCCGCTATACGCCCCGCCATGGGAATATTCGTACCCGATAACTTTTCCGGATAGCCCTCTCCATTCCACCACTCGTGATGAGATGTCGCGATGACCGCAGCTAGACGCAAGAGTTCGCAGGACGAGCCGTTCAGGATTTCACCTCCAATGCGCGTATGTTCGCGCATTTGCTCCATCTCCGTCTCACTGAGCTTGCCCGTTTTCAGAAGCAGTTCATCGGGAATGCCGACCTTACCGATATCGTGCATTGGGGCCGCCAACTCGATATCTCGGCAGAACTTGGGCGACAGCCCAAGCTCGCGAGCTATTTCTGCGCACATCCGCGCCATCCGAACCGTATGGGCGGCAGTGTCGTCATCCTTGTAGCCGGCTGCCAGTGTCAGTCGGTGGATGATCTCCTCTTCCCGTCGCCGCAGCTCCTCGACAATGACGTCTGCTTCGGCACGTAGCCAATCAGCGCGATCTGCCAATCTCCGTTGTGCATTGCACAGGCGTGCCAGATTATGGATACGTGTGATGAACTCGATGGAGTCGACTGGTTTCCGTAGAAACTCTAAGGCTCCAGCTTGCAGAGCTTCCACGCGGTTGTGTTCGCTGTGATCGGCTGTGACCATAATAATGGGCTTGTCAGCATGAGCGGCGTTTTTCTGAATTTCCCTCGTTAGATCGCTTCCACTCATGTGGAGCATTTGATCTCCGACCACGGCCATATCGAATCTGAGATGAGGCAAGATGACTTTGACGGTCCGAGGGCAGGTGAAGGAAAGCTGCTCATAGCGGCCATCCTGCTTCAGCAGATCGCCCATGAGCTTCAGATTGGCGCGGTCGTCATCAACCAACAGGACGTTGATATTGCTCACCACTTACGACTCCCGCGCAGTCTAGCAGGCAACCATATGCCTGACGCGCAATGGGAGCCTAAGGTTTACACATTTTATGCGTCGTAAAATAACGATATTTCTGATTGTTGTTTGACCGTCTACACGACCCGTTAGATTGATCCAAATAGATTATGTTGTGATTTGTTTTAGACGATCACATTCTGCATCATAAAATGCAAGAAATAAATTTCATATAGGCAATTATGCAGAAAAAAATCGGTAATCGAAGGACATGAGCATGTTATAAAACATAAAACTAGAGTAAATTCCAATAATTAATATAATTTTTTATCTTTATTTAAGTGATCGCCATCAAGTGCATAAAAAGGGGTGTCTCGGCCTATAAAGGCGAGCACATGTAAGGCAACGTAAATCAAAGAGGCGTTTGGTGAGAAAACAGCTTCGCGTCGTTCAGGAAGGCTACGGCAGACAAGGCGTTGTCTGCGTTCAGCTTTGAAAGAATATTGGCTCTGTATACGTCGACCGTACGAACACTGAGGCTCAATTGGTGAGCGATGACCTTGCTCGCCATTCCTGTTGAAATCAACTCTAGAACCTCGTATTCTCGGGGCGTCAAACGCGACAAATGATCCCTCGCGGCCTGTGCTTTGACCCGTTTTTGATAGTTCTGCACTTCCAATTCGAAAGCTTTTTCCAGAATAGAAAGAAGCATGTCATCTTCGAAAGGCTTCTCCAGAAACTCAATCGCGCCCTCTTTCATTACACGTACCGCTAAAGGAATGTCACCATGGCCTGTCATTACGATGAAGGGGAGAAGGCTACCTCTTCGCCGGATTTGTTGGAGAAGTTCCACACCGTCCATCTTGGGCATTCGCACATCGCTTAGAATGCAACCTCTCGTCTGCGGGGTAAGGTGCTCTAGGAAGCGATCGGCGCTCAGATGGGCGCAGCAAGGAATGGCATGAACTGACATAAGAAAAGACAGTGAGTCTAGAACGACAGGGTCGTCATCTATGATATGCACCAGCCGGTCATTGTGCATGTGAACTCTCCGTGGTGATGCTTTGGGGAACGGTGAAGGTAAAGGTTGTCCCACCGTTCGAGCGAGGTATACCGGTAATTTGCCCCCCATGGCCTTCGACAATTGTGCGGCAGATCGAAAGGCCAACACCAAGCCCATTCGCCTTTGTCGTATGAAAAGGCTGAAAAAGAGCGGCAGCGATCTCGGGGGCAAGACCCGGACCGGTATCAGACACGCTGATTTCGACGAAACGACCGCAGCAGGAGGCAACGGCCGACAAGAGTAGCTCGCGGCGATCACACTCTTCCATGGCCTCGATGGCGTTGCGCATCAGGTTCAGAAGCACCTGCTGTATCTGAATTCGGTCCGCATGAACGACATGCACGGCGGGACTGATCTTGATTTGTACCTTCACCCCAGCTTCACGCGCCCCGATCAAAGCCAGCGCGCAGGTTTCCTCAATGAGTTTTGGCAGAGATTCGGGCTGGCATCGGCTTTCGGTCCGCTTTACAAGGGCTCGAAGCGAACGAATAATTTCGCCAGCACGCACAGACTGCTGCGCGGCCGCTGTTACGGCGCGGGAAACCGAGTGCTGACATTCGTCCTGCGGTGCACCTGCGTTCGCCAAAAGCCGCCGGCAGGCGTTCAAATAGTTGGTGATGGCGGCAAGCGGCTGATTCAACTCATGCGCCAGAGCAGACGCCATTTCGCCCAATGCCGTGAACCGAGACATATGCAGAAGTTCGGCCTGGATTTCCTGGACACGCTGCTCGGCTTCGCGCCGCTCGGTTAAATCCCGGATGAATCCGGTAAAAAAGCGGTCGGTGCCACTGCGCATTTCACCGACGCTGAGTTCCATAGGAAAGGTGGAGCCATCCTGGCGCTGTCCCATGACCACTCGGCCGATACCGATAACCTTTCGCTCGCCTTTGGAGCGATAGTTCGAGATGTAGCCGTCATGCCCAGTGCGATAGGGTTCTGGCATGAGAAAACGCACATTCTGGCCTATGGCCTCATGCGAGCCGTAGCCGAACAATCGCTCGGCCGTTTTGCTGAAAGAGTGGATGATCCCCTTGTCATCGATGACGATCATCGCGTCCGGCACGGTTTCAAGAATAGACCGCATGTGCTCGACCGCAAGCCGGCGCTCATGGACGTCTTCGGTCGTGCCGTACCATTTGATGACCGTGCCGTCGGTGCTAAGCCTGGGATAGGCGCGAGAGTGAAACCAGCGATAGGTGCCATCTCTCATTCTTACACGGTGCTCGACGTCGTATGGCTGCAAAGTCAGGATCGAAGCAGTCCAATACTCGATAGAGGAAGGAAGATCGTCGGGATGGATCGCTTCGCCCCATGAGGCGCCAAGTCCACTTGTTCCCGTCAAATTCGACCAACGCCCAGCAACACGGTCCAATTGACCGTCAGGTTGTGCCGTCCAAGGGATCTGTGGACTGAGTTCGGCTGCGTAGCGGTAATTGTCCTCGCTCTCGCGCCTGGCTAGAACAGCGGCCGTCGTATCGGTGCAAACGCAGAGTAAGCCACCAATACGACCATCGGCGCCCCGAAGCGGGCTATGCGAAAAAGAAAAGTGCATCTCCCGGAGGCCGCTGCCCGTATCCAATTGGAGCTCGATATCCTCCATGAAGTTCGACCCTCCCTCATAGACGTGGTCGATCAAGGGCCGCAGGCTGGAGGCGGCCTCGCTCCAGACCTCCAAGAACGGACTTCCCAAGGCGCGGGGGTGTTTGGCTCCCAAGAGCGAAATATAAGCGTCGTTGTAGAGGAGGGTGTGGTTTTCGCCCCACAGAACGAACATGGGCTGGCTCGAACCAAGGATGATGGACAACACAAGGTCCAGCGTAGCAGGCCAGGAGTTGCGGGCCCCAAGTGAACTGTATGTCCAGTTCGTGCCCTCGATTAGCGCTTCCATGGAAGAATGGACTGGCTGAGCCTCTTCCTTCGAACTCCACGGAGCCATCGTCAGCATTATCTACCCATCCCTTGAGGCACCGAACGCTCTAGCCCTTCCTACAAGCGCTTTCCGAACGGATCACTTCACTCAGCAGCCTCCCGCATCTCGCTCAGCGCCATAGGACCTTGCTTGGCAACCAACCGAAAAATTGGACCCGTTCATCCAGATACTCTCGTCTCTTTGCACTTATAATGTTTGGCTGCGACCCAATCGAACCCTATAATTTCCCTACCGATAGGATCGCTTTCTAGATAAGGCGTTCTGCTCTTGCTTGTCTACTTAGGCAAAACTACCTAACGGTAATTCCCTAGAGTGTTTTCGAACTTGTAGCGTCCTCGTTAGTGATTGCTCCATAAAAAATTCAATACCTTGCAGCCAAACACACTAGGAAAATTGCGTGAGTATACATCGCTAGGCGACAGTGCATCGTTTCCAACGATAAACTTATTGCCCTGTAGCTTTGTATTCCGCAGGGAACTTTATCAAAGCCCTTGGTATGACTCGTATATGAAAAAAACTCGGCGAGGTAGTGAGATGTACTTTTCGGTAAAGGCCAAGCTTATCAGCTCCTTCTTAACTGTGACTGTTCTCATCGTTGGGACAGGCCTCGCTGGATATCAGGCTGTCAGTACCGCTTGAAAGTCCATGGAAAGTTTCTCTAACGGTCCGTTTCAAGAGGTGAAGGCCGCCCAAGGCATCCAAATGGACCTGCAAAGCGTGCGGCGTGTCACCGCCTTGGTTGCTCTCATCGATACGCCTGAAAGGATCGCAGTGGTCCGAAAGGAGTATCAAGCGTTCTGGGCTGATCTTGATCGCAACGTCGATCAGTTTCTATCCCATCAGGATGCTCAAGAATTGGATCGGTATACCGACATTAAGCCGCTTCTGGCGCTTATGCGCGAGAAGACAGACACCAGTATGGAACTGGGTCGCAACAACGTCGATCACCTTCTGAATGTACAAGCGCCACTAGGCGCGAAGCTATTCGAACGGATCGCCAACCTTGTGAAAGATGCCGAAGTTGCGGCAGATGCCTACGTCATACGAGCGCGTGAGACGGATAACCAAACACGCAATATTCTAACTGCCTTCATGGTCGTAGCCGCTTTGTTTTGTGCTTCAGTGGCGTTCTTCCTGACGCGTTCAATCTCTTCTGGCCTGAAGCGGCTCGACGAGAACATTGCGCGCATTGGCACAGGCGACTTAACGCATAAGATCGTTCATAATCGTTCGGATGAGATTGGCACGCTCCTGACAAATCTGTGCCAAATGCGCTTGAAGCTCAACAGCATCATCGCGAGCGTGCTGACTTCGTCGGATCAAGTAACCTCTGGTTCACGTCAATCGGCGGTCACGGCCGAGCATCTCTCGGCCGGTTCCACCGAACAAGCAGCGGCTTCCGAACAAGCTAGCGCTGCTGTGGAGCAGATGACAGCGAATGTTCGGCAGAACGCCGAAAATGCCACGCAAACCGAGAAAATTGCCCGTCAGGCACGCGGCCTCGCAGAGGATGTCGCAGATGCAGCGACGCGCACTGTCGATGCGATGGGCACCGTTGCCGAACGCGTGCGAACCGTCCGCGAGATCGCGCGCCAAACGGATCTTCTCGCCCTGAATGCAGCCATTGAGGCGGCCCGGGCCGGTTCGCACGGAAAGGGTTTTGCTGTCGTTGCTGCGGAAGTGCGCAAGCTGGCTGAACGTGCGCAAAGCTCTGCAGCCGAGATCGGTGATCTCTCCTCGCAAACGCTTGCAGTGGCAACCCGAGCCGGCGATCGCATGGTGGAACTTCTGCCTGCCATTCGTAAGACCTCCGAGCTTGTTGACGAGATTTCTGCAGCCTGCCGCGAACAATCGATCGGCACGCAGCAGATCGCCCAAGCCATCGTTCAGCTCGATCAGGTTACCCAAACGAATGCCGCGACGGCCAACGAGTTGAGCGCAACGGCGGAAAGTCTCTCCCATCAGGCGCGGCTCATGAACGAACAGGCCACATACTTCCAGCTGGATCACACGGTAACGTCTACCGAGTCTTCAACTCTGCCGGCCTTGCACAGCGAAAGTGGCAAGACGGGACAGGAAAGCGATCCTCATTTAGTGAATTTTCGGACAGTTGGCGGCTCACCATCCTCACCCTCAGATGTTTCATTTCCGGTCGCCCTTTGATCCGGACCACAGTAGTCGGACCAATCTCCACTTTGAAAAAACGCTCGAACGACGGAGTGCTTAGGGCCCAGAAAGGCCTCTACACTTCTACCTAGCACTACTTTGGGAGAATGTTTCTGGAAGAGATTCCCCCGGCATTTGATCGGTGATTCATAGGAGGTCGGCTTTATGGAGGGCCGACCATGGGATCGGATTGGCGAATGGAGCTGGAACGGTGGCTGTCGCCGTTCCTGACGGCGCTGGGACATAAAGCGCGGGCCAGGATATGTCCCGCCTATGTGGCTGGCCTGATCGCGATCGGTGAGCGTAAGAGCATCCAGCCGATGGCGCTGCGCGATGGCGTCGTCGGCTACGACCAGTTGCACCATTTCATCGGCGCCGGTGTATGGGACGCCGCGCCCCTGGAACTAGAGCTGGCACGCCAAGCCGATGCGATGCTGGGCGGGGACGAGGCCTTCTTGATCGTCGATGACACGACGCTGCCGAAGAAGGGCGCGCACTCGGTCGGCGTGGCGCCGCAATACGCTTCGGCCTTGGGCAAGAATGCGAACTGCCAGACGCTGGTGTCGTTGACGCTCGCGTCTCGTGAGGTGCCGGCCATGGTGGGTTTGCGGCTGTTCCTGCCCGAGAGCTGGACGAGTGACGAGGCACGGCTCGCCAGAACCGGTGTGCCAGAGCATCGCAGAGCCTACAGAACCAAACCCGAGATCGCGATCGAGGAGATCGATCGGCTGCGCGCCACCGGTGTTCGCTTCGGCTGCATTCTGGCGGATGCAGGATACGGCCTGTCGGCACCGTTCCGACAGGCTCTGAGCGACCGGGGCCTACGTTGGGCGGTCGGCATCCCCCGAACGCAAAGGGTCTACCCGTGTGACGTGGCGATGATCTTCCCCGTCGCAAGCCGTGGGCGACCGAGGAAGAACCATGTGCCCGACGTTGTCTCTGTTCCGGCCCAGGCCATGCTGGAGAGCGTGCGATGGCGCAAACTCTCATGGCGGCGCGGCGTGAAGGGTCCGCTGGCCGCCCGCTTCGCCGCCATCCGCGTGCGCGTGGCAGACGGCCCGCCCCAGCGCATCGGCCGTATGGGCGCACAGCACCTGCCGGGCCAGGAGGTCTGGCTTGTTGGCGAGCATCGCTCGTCGGGCGAGAGGAAGTACTATCTTGCCAATCTGCCACCCGACACGCCGTTGAAGCGCCTCGCCGGCGCCATCAAAGCGCGCTGGGTGTGCGAGCAGGCGCACCAGCAGACGAAGGAGGAACTCGGCCTCGACCACTTCGAAGGCCGATCATGGCAGGGCCTTCACCGGCACGCGCTCATGAGCATGATCGCCTTGCTGTTCCTGCAATCTCGCCGCCTGACCGAGGCGATGTGCGGGACTACGTTGTCGAGCATGTGGCTGACGACGATGCGGTTCTGGTGGTCGACGGTGAGCCGGAGCAGCGAATGATCCAGTGAATCATTCGCCCGGCGAACGGCTTCCTGAAGCAGGGCCGATCCTCCAGCGGTGTCGGCCGTCAGTAAACGGGCTCGGCGGGCAAGATCACCAACTGCCAGATCGGCGTCTTTGCCGCCTACGCTTCGCGGCATTGACTGAGACTCCCGTCAAAAACGCAACTGTAGTGCTAGCCTTCTTTACCACTTGGTGTCCCGGCGGTACGCCGATCGAGACTCTGGTCCGTATCGCGAGGGTCGCCGCTGGGCAATCGAGGACAGCTTCGAGACGGCCAAGAACGAGTTGGGTCTCGACCACAACGAGACGCGCTTCTGGCACGGTTGGCATCGCCATGTCTCGCCCGCTATGCTGGCCTTCGCTATGAAGAGTGCGATCCGTCACAAAGCCAACGGTGTAATGCCCACAAAAAGGGTGCTCAAAACCAAAATCTCGAGCCGGCGCTGATCCGCTGGTCCATCCAGGAAATCCGCCGCATCGCATGTCGCTTGGCAGGGCACCGGATCACCCCCCGACATCATCGCATGGTCGCTCTGGCGAAGAGCTCATCAAGGCGCCGCTCGCGCCTCACATATTAGGCAAAGACGCAACTGTAATGCTAAGGGGTCTCCCGCCCTGCGAGTACATCGCAAAGATCTGGACGTCAGAGCCGAACCGGTTCATCGTCAACCCGATCCACCAGAGGCCGGGACTGAACAGCTCGTATTATCATTATCGCCCATGTTCCAAGACGAGAAGAACACTTCGACATTGGTTTCAAATAAAATGGCCAAAAGGTAGATCGTGCTAGCGCTTGCTCTGTTTTGGCCGGTCTCATATTTCCGCACCTGCTGAGGCGTCACACCTAGGTAAGCCGCAACATAGCTTAAAGGCTGGCGACGAACTGTTCGCAGCTGGCGAATGCGATTGCCAATGTTCCTGTCAATTTCCTCGCGCATGGCCTTTTCCATCTATATGGCCCTCCTTTTGATACGGAGGGCAACATGGCCCGGTCTTTTTCAGCTCTTCGATCAACTGATCGACCAGAATTGTATAGGTTTAACGCTCTAGTGACCGTTACCCTCGGCGTGAAAGCTGCGCTCTAGTCCATGCAGCCTCGGAGCTTCCCGACGCTTCGACGCTGTTTGTTCCGCCGGGAGCCTTTGCCGCCTTCTGAGTAAATATCTGCAGTTTCGCCTGTAGCTGCTGGACCGCTTGAGGTTCACTTGTCCTTGCTGGCGAGGGTGTGTCGTCCTGTTCTATTGGTGGGGAAGCTTGTGCGCCTGTGTTATCGGTGATCTTAAAAAACGCGACCCCCTCGGCTAGACGTCCGGCTTCGGCTGACAACTGGTGAGCCGTCGCGGCCATCTCGTTCGCCGCGCCAGCATTCGTCTGGGTAACTTGGTCGAGTTGCTGGATCGCTTGGTTAATCTGCTCGATCCCGACCGCTTGCTCCCGGCACGCTGCGGATATCTCCGACACGAGTTCGGCCGTGCGCTGAATATCGGGCACGAGTTCGTTGAACATACGCCCCGCATCCTGTGCAACCTTGAGTGTGCCTCCCGAAAGTTCGCTTATTTCGGCGGCCGCCGCTTGGCTTCGCTCGGCGAGCTTGCGCACTTCCGACGCCACGACAGCGAAGCCTTTGCCGTGCGCCCCAGCGCGCGCCGCCTCAATGGCGGCGTTCAGCGCCAAAAGGTCGGTCTGACGAGCTATCTCTTGGACAACGCCTACCTTCTCCGCGATCGTTTCCATGGCCTTGAGCGATCCTGCAATAGCTGCACGGCTCTTCTGTGCACTGACGGCCGAGATAGTCGCTATCTTCTCCGTTTGAGAGGCGTTTTCCGCGTTTTGGCGGACATTGGCGGTCATCTCTTCTACTGCGGCGGAAGCCTGTTCCGACGCAGCTGCCTGTTCCGTTGAGCCGGACGAGAGTTGTTCGGCGGTCGCTGCTGATGAAGACGAGCCAGCCGCGACCTGGGTGGCAGATATACGTATATCGCGGACGATGCCCGAGAGGTGCTCGCTCATATGGTTCATCGAATGCAGAAGTTCTCCGACCTCATCGGAACTCCGTACGGCAACACGCTGAGTAACGTCGCCGGACCGGATCGCTTCGGATAGATCGACCGCGCGCCGCATCCTTCGACTGATCGAAAGCGCCATCCAGATGGCCGCCGCCCCCCCGACCACCAGCGCCGCAAGAACGAGACACATGAGCACCAAGCGGGTCGAGAGGTATGTATCCTCGATCCCGTCGCGCATGGCCTGCGCCTTCTTCCCTTCCGCAGCAATCAAATCCTCTAGGGTGCGAACCAAGGCCAGCGTTTTGGGGCGAACTTGATTGATCGCGATGTCGATGGCTTTGGCATCTGTGTTGGCCGAGCCGAGTTGTATGATCGTCTTCATCACAGGCACAATGGCAGCCCATTTATCCAGCACCGCGCGCGCTTGCGCCGCGGACGCCCCGGAGGGCATGGTTGCCGCCACGGTCTTCAGATCCTTATCGAACCCTTGCAGCGCGGCTTCGAACTCGCTTTGAAGCTGAAATAGCCCCCGAATGAACCGGACATGATCTCCCATTCCCGCAAGGGTTAGGAGTAGTGTTGTGTCTATGACTGGTTCTTATCCAAAGGCAGAGGTTCTGCCCTGGCTCTTATAACCATTTGACGCTGACGACGATTTTCTCTTCTA
>NZ_LDQA01000061.1 GCF_001475935.1 Aureimonas ureilytica | reverse complement strand
TGGGAGGCGGGTGCGTTGTGATCGAGCAAGGAGGGGCGTCCAGATCAAGGCAGGGAGGGCGCTCGCGGGCCGAAGCACTGTTCGGCCCGCGAGCGGCGATTTGACGGCGAGCGGTGCCGCGCGGCGCGACAGCCGATCGCGGGCCGGCCGGGCGGCTGTCGCGCGCCTTAGCGGCTCGCGCCCGGCTGCTGTCCCGCACCCGGCGACAGGAGCATGCGCACGCGACCCGTGGCGGCGCCCGGCGCGCCGCCACAGTCGCGGCTCTGAAGGCGGGCGACTCCCGTATCCATCTTGATGTTCAGAATGCAGCCCGTGGCGACGTTCTTGCCTTGGCTGAGCACCACATTGCCCCGCAGGACCGCGACCTGGGTCGCCATGTCGAAATCGGCCCGGTCGGCCGTGGCGACCTGATCGGCGGATTTGATCGTGACCTTGCCGAGCGCTTCCAGCTTGGAAATATCGTCCGAGCCGCCCGGCATGTTGGAGCGCGCGGCGGCCGGCTCGGCTTTGGCTGCCTTGCCGTTCGCCCCGTCCTGCTTGCGCACGTAATGAACCACCAGCTTCTCGGCGGTCATCGAGGTCGCGCCCTGCTGGACGCTGACATCGCCCGAAAAGGTCGCGACCGACTTGCCGTCATCGACGTCGAGCTGGTTGGATTCGATCGCGACCGGCTGGTCGCCCTGGACCTGAAGCCCACCGAACGAATTGCCGAAGCCTTGCGACTGGCTCTGGGCCAGCGCCGCGCCTGAGAGTGCGAGCGAGCCGGCCAAAGCCAGAAGCATGGCGCGGGAGCGATGGGTCGGGATCATGGTTTGGGCTCGCTGGATGGGGGCGTCGCCCCGTTGTTGGCGGTGGGCAGGAGGGTCAGTTTCACGCGGTCCCGAAACGAAACCTCGTGGCCGCGCTGGACGATCACGACGCTGCCCGCTTCGAGGGTCTGATTCGGGGTCGCGATGTTCACGGGTCCCTTGCCGGTCAGTTGCCCATCCTGAAGCGAAACGTCGGCGCTCGCCAGCTTGATGCGGATGCCGCTCGTCGTTTCCACGGTGATGTCGTCGTAAAGCCGGAGCATCTGCGTGCGCGTGTCGTAATGGCCCTTGGCGGCTTGAAGCTGGGCCTTGGTATTGTCGTCCACCGTCAGGTCGGCGCGCACGCCTTCCAGATCGACGCCCGAGCCGCCCAAGGTCTGAATGGCCCGGTTGGCCAGCATGGAATAGGGACGGTCGCGCCCATCGACGCCCGACATGCGCGGGTCGGACATGACGAGGCGTCCGTCCTGGATCGAGGTGGACGCAAAGGCCAGATCGCCGGGCACGACACGCGCCAGCCACGTCACGCCGAGGCCCGCCAGGACGATCACGGTCGCGACCGTGGGAAGACCGATCTTGAGCCAGCGCACCCAGCGCGAATGGCGGCGCGCGCGCCGGAACTCACGCTCGCGCCGCTCGTCCCCCTTCGGGTTCGTGGAACTGGCGAGCGCGGCATGGCGCGGATCCTGCGCGAACTGTGTCGAATCGATGCGAGCCTGCAATGGAATTCGATTCCTCGCCTGTCGCGGAAGAGCCTCCGAACCCGGATCGGTCGGATGCCTTCTGCGGTCAATCAACGTATCGTGTCGTATCTATAAGTGATATGGGGTTTTTGCGTGGTTAAGCGAAGGCCGGGCTGTGTCGATGCGCCCGGGACGATCGCGCCTCCGCTTCCCCGAATGGGCCGCCCGCTTGGCAGCGCCCGCGCCGCGTTCTATCGCTTGCCCGATATGGCGGGCCTCGATCCGCCCGGCAAGGAGCACTGGCGGATCATGAATGCGGACAGCCTGATCGATCGGCGGCGCCTGCGTCGCAAGCTGGGTTTCTGGCGGATTCTGGCCGTGCTGGCGGTGATCCTGGCCGTGCTCGCGCTGACAATTGCCGGCGGCTGGCGGCCGGGCGCGACCGTCGCCACCGCTGCGCCCGAGATCGCCCGCGTGGAGGTCGCCGGCCTCATCACCGAGGATCGCGACAGGTTGGAACTTCTCGAAAAGTTGAAGACCGATCCGAACGTTCGGGCCGTCATCATCCGCGTGAATTCGCCCGGCGGCACCACGGTGGGCGGCGAAACGCTCTATCACGCCATCCGGGATCTCGCCGCCGTCAAGCCGGTGGCGGCCGAGGTCGGCACGCTGGCCGCCTCCGCCGGCTATATGGTGGCCATGGCGACGGACCGGGTCGTCGCGCATCATTCCTCCATCGTCGGCTCGATCGGCGTGATCTTCCAATATGTGGATGCCTCCGTCCTGCTCGGGCGGATCGGCGTCGAGGTGAACGCGGTGAAATCCTCGCCGTTGAAAGCCGAGCCTTCGCCCTTCGCGCCGGCCGCCCCCGGCGCGCGCGAGATGATCGCAAGGCTCGTCAACAATTCCTATGACTGGTTCGTCGGGCTCGTCGCGGAGCGCCGCGCCCTGCCCGAAGAGGAAGCGCGGCGGCTGGCGGACGGCTCCGTCTTCACAGGCGAGCAGGGGCTTCAGAACAAGCTGGTGGATGCGCTTGGCGGCGAGCGCGAAATCCGTCGCTGGTTCGAGAGCGAGCGCGGCGTGCCGGCCGGGTTGAAGATCGAGGATCGCGAGCCCGAAAAGGACGGCTGGGGCCTGTTCGGCGCGGCGCGCTCGGCCTTCTGGGGGCTTCTCGGCTTCGATGCCGCCCCGGCCGATCTCATCGGCGCGCTCGGCAAGGCGAGCGGACACCTTGACGGCATGGTGTCGCTTTGGCAACCTTCGACGCCTTGACGCCGGGCCGCGAGTGATGCCGCTTTGCAATTGGAAAACAAGGGCTTGAAGGGCGGCCTCCGTGTCTTTATCCAAGACTCACGCCCGACCCGACGCCCGAGGATATCGCGTTGATCAAATCCGAACTCGTCCAGATCATCGCCAGCCGCAACCCGCATCTCTATCAGCGGGACGTCGAGACCATCGTGAACGCGATCTTCGACGAGATCACGCAGGCGCTCTGCGAAGGCAACCGCGTGGAACTGCGCGGCTTCGGCGCGTTCTCGGTCAAGAATCGCCCGCCGCGCGCCGGCCGCAACCCACGCACCGGCGAGTCGGTGGATGTCGAGGAGAAGTGGGTGCCCTTCTTCAAGACCGGCAAGGAACTGCGCGAGCGGCTGAACGTCGACTGATCGAGCCGGGCGCAACGCGCTTGGCTCGTTCCCACGACCTATGCTGCCATGATGGCCAACATGTTGGATCGGCGACAGGCGTCGGCGTGGAGCGTTTTCACGCTTCCGGCGTGGATGCCGGCCTCGGATCGTGGCGGAAGATTCAAGACCTGTCGCGAGGCGGATTGACCTCTTCCCTCGTATGCCTCATTCCGATGGGACAGCTTGCCGGTTCGGTGCGGCGCACCATTCTCTCTGGGCGTATTCCAAGGTTCGAAGTGGCCATTCGATGATCCTGAAGATAATTTCTTTCCTCATCCTCGCGCCGCTGGCGGTCCTGCTCGTGGTGTTCTGCGTCGCCAATCGCGAGGCGATCGACGTGTCGTTCGACCCGATCGGCACCATGCCGCAATTCGCCTTCCAGGCGCCGCTCTTCGTTCTGCTCCTGTGCTCGCTGATCGTCGGCCTCCTGCTCGGCGGTTTCGGCACCTGGATGTCCCAGGGCCATCACCGCACCAAGGCGGCCAACCGCCGCCGCGAGATCGAGAATCTGCGTCACGAGCTGGAGCTTTCGAACGAGCGGATGCGCCGCTTGCGCGAAGAGCGCGACCGGGAGCTGGCCGCCGCGCAAGGCCCCGCTCTCGCCGCCCCGACGCAGGGGCACGGCGCGCGCGCACTGGCCGGCCCCTCCGTCGCGGCCTGAGACTTTCTCATTCTTCCACGAAAAAGAGGCGGAGCGATCCGCCTCTTTTTTTGCCCGATTGAGGGGGCGCTCAGGCTCCGGCCGGTTCGGAGACTTCCGCCGCCGTGTCGCCGGCGACGCGCGCGGCGAAACAATCGAAGAACTGATGGGCGAATTTCTTGGCGGTGGAATCCACCAGCCGCCCGCCGAGCTGAGCGATCTTGCCGCCGACCTTGGCGTCGACCTCGTAGTGCAGGACCGTGTCCTCGCCGTCCTCCTCCAGCGACACATCGGCCCCGCCCGAGGCGAAGCCCGCGATGCCGCCCTTGCCTTCGCCCACAATGGAATAGCTGCGCGGCGCGTCGATATTCTCGAGCCGCACGACGCCGTTGAAGGTCGCCTTCACCGGCCCGACCTTGGCCACCACGGTGGCCGACATCTCGTTCTCGCCGGTCATTTCCAGGCTCTGGCAGCCGGGAATGCAGCTTTTGAGGGTCTCGGGGTCGTTCAGCAAGGCCCAGACCTTCTCGCGCGGCGCGGCCAGTCGGTATTCACCCTTCAGATCCATCCTCGTCCTCCCATGGGCCGCGCCTTGTCGGATGCGAAGGCTGCGGCAATTCAGAAAGAATACGCCGGTCTCGGTGCTTGCCAAGCGGCGAGACGCGTTTCACCGTTCGGGACGTTTGCTCCAAAACGCCTCCATGCGCTATGAGCCGCCGATGACGAAGAACAGGACATCCCGGCCCGGCGCGCCCAAGCGGCCCGGCCGGCCCGCGAGCCCCGACAGTGGCCCCGGCCATCGCGAGCCGCGCCGGCCCGGCCGCCGCGACGGAGCCGAGGCCGAGCGCGCCGAGCATCGCGCCCCCTCCAGGCGGCCCGAGCCGGCCGAGCGCGTGCGCGCCGCGCCCGAGGAAGCCGAGCGCCCCCGCCTTTCCACCGACGAACTCGGCCGCGAAGGGCGACGCGATCGCCCGGCCGTGGAATGGCCCGAGGGCGCACGCCCGGCCTTTCGCGCGCCTGTTATCCTCACGGTCGAGCCCGGCGCGGACTACGCGCTTCTGGATTCGGGCGACGGCGAAAAGCTGGAGCGTTACGGGCCGCTCACCATCCGCCGGCCGGAGAATCAGGCGATCTGGCCCCGCCGCACCGACGCGGCCGATTGGGACGGGGCCGACGCGATCTTCACCGGCGACACGGACGAGGAGGGCACCGGCCGCTGGCGTTTCCCGCGCGAGGCGCTGGGCGAGACCTGGCCCATGCGCCAGGATGGGCTCGCCTATCTCGGTCGCTTCACCTCCTTCCGGCATGTCGGTGTCTTCCCCGAACAGGCCGTCCACTGGCGCTTCATGACCGACCTGATCGAAGGGGCGGGGCGGCCGGTGCGCGTCCTGAACCTCTTCGGCTACACGGGCCTTGCCTCGCTTCTGGCGGCGCGCGCGGGGGGCGAGGTCACGCATGTCGATGCCTCGAAACGCGCCATCGGCTGGGCGCGCGAGAATGCCGAGATCGCCGGCGTCGCCGACAAGCCGATCCGCTGGATCTGCGAGGATGCCGTGCGCTACGCCGAGCGCGAGGTGAAGCGCGGCGCGACCTATGACATCATCCTTCTCGACCCGCCGAAATTCGGCCGGGGACCGAAGGGCGAGGTCTGGCAGATTTTCGAGGATCTGCCCTATCTCCTGATGCTGATGCGCAAGCTCCTGTCGGCTCACCCACTGGCGCTGGTGCTGACGGCCTATTCCATTCGTTCGTCCTTCTATTCGCTCTCGGCCCTTATGGGCGAGCAATGCCGGGGCCTTGGCGGCGCGATCGAATCGGGCGAACTCGTGATTCGCGAGGCGGGCGAGGATGCCCGTCTTCTTTCCACCTCGCTTTTTTCCAGATGGGTATCCGCTTGAGCCGTGACCGCGACGCCAACTCTTCCGCCCCGCCCGCGCGCCGGCCCGACACGGTCGCGCCCGGCCGGGTGAAGGAGGTTACGAGCGTTTCCAACCCGATCGTGAAGGACATCCGCAATCTCGCGCTGAAGAAGCATCGCGAGGAAACGGGTCTCTTTCTGGCCGAGGGGCTGAAGCTCGTTCTCGACGCGCTGGACGCGGGCTGGCGCATCGAGACGCTGGTGGCCGCCAAGACGCAGCTTCACTCCGAGCTTCTGCAAAAGGCCGCCGCGCGCACCGTTTCGCTCGGGGCCGACGTTCTGGAAGCGAGCGACAAGGTTCTGGCAGCCATCGCCCGGCGCGACAATCCGCAAAGCGCCATCGGCATCTTCCGCCAGCGCCTCCACCGCACGGACGAACTCGACGCGGGCAAGGACGGGCTGCTGGTGGCGCTCGACCGGGTGCGCGATCCCGGCAATCTCGGCACGATCCTGCGCACGGCGGATGCGGCCGGGGCCAAGGGCGTGATCCTGGTGGGCGAAAGTGTCGATCCCTTCTCGCTGGAAGCCGTGCGCGCCACGATGGGCTCGATCTTCGCCGTGCCGATCGTGCGCCTCAGCGAGGCCGAGTTCCTGCGCTGGCGCGGCACGTTCAAGGGGCTGGTGGTCGGCACCCATATGAAGGGCGCGGTGGATTATCGCGAGCCGCCCTATGGCAAGCGCCCGACCCTGCTTCTGATGGGCAACGAACAGAGCGGCCTGTCGGAGACGATGGCCGGGGCCTGCGAGACGCTGGTGCGCATTCCCCAGGTCGGCCGGGCCGACAGTCTCAATCTCGCGGTCGCCACGGGCCTCATGATCTTCGAGGCGCGGCGCGGGAGCCTCAAGCTGTGACGCGGCTTCTGAGTAGCGCGGCGCTGGTCGTGTCCTTCGCCGCGATCGACCAGATCGTGAAGCTCCTCGTCGTGCGCACCATGGGGCTGGGAGAGGCCATCGAGATCCTGCCCTTTCTGGCGCTGCTCCACGCGCGCAACGAGGGCATCGCCTTCTCGATGCTGGACGGGTTCCACGATCTCGGGCTCGCCGTCATCTCGGCCCTGGTGCTCGGCTTCGTGGTCTGGCTCTGGTGGAATACGCCGGCTTCGCGCCGGCTCACCCATTGGGGCTTCGCGTTGATTGCGGGCGGCGCGGTCGGCAATCTGATCGACCGGGTGAGCCTTGGCTATGTCGTGGACTATATCTATTTCCACACGCCGGTCTGGAGCTTCGCGGTCTTCAATCTGGCCGACAGTTTCATCACGATCGGCGCGGCGCTGATCCTGATCGACGAGTTTCTGGTCGGCCGCCGACCCAAGACGTCGGGCGAGATGCCGGCTCAGGACAAGGGCTGACGCGCATTCGGGAGGGAAAGCGCATGGGGAATGACAGGTTTCGGGCGATCCGTCTGACCCAAGGCGAGGGCGGGCAAACCCTGGTCGAGAACGTGACTCTCTCGACCCCCGACCTGATGGATGGCGATGTCGATGTCGCCGTCGAGGCCACCACCATCAACTATAAGGACGCGCTGGCGCTCACGGGGCGCTCGCCTGTGGTGCGCCGCTGGCCCATGGTGCCGGGCATCGATCTCGCCGGCACGGTTCGCGCCTCCCGCTCGCCGCTCTGGCGCGAGGGCGATCGGGTCCTGCTCAACGGCTATGGTCTGGGCGAGACGCATTGGGGCGCCTATGCGGGCCTCGCCCGCGTCAAGGCCGAATGGCTGGTGCCGCTGCCCGATCGCTTCTCTCCCGGCGAGGCGATGGCCATCGGAACAGCCGGCTATACGGCGGCACTCTGCGTGCTCGCGTTGGAGCGCTTCGGCCTCTCGCCCGAGCGCGGGCCGGCGGTGGTCACGGGCGCGGCCGGTGGTGTCGGCTCGATCGCGGTGGCGCTTCTGGCGAAGCGTGGCTGGCATGTCGTGGCGGTGACGGGCCGGCCGAGTGAGGCGGATTGGCTGCGCGGGCTGGGTGCGGCCGAGATTCTGGAGCGGGCCGAGTTGTCCGCGCCGGGCAAGCCGCTCGGCAAGGAGCGCTGGGCGGCAGGCGTCGATAGCGTCGGCTCCCACACGCTCGCCAATGTCCTGTCTCAGACGATGCGGGATGGAGCGGTGGCGGCCTGCGGTCTGGCGAGCGGCATGGATTTGCCGGCTAGCGTCGCACCCTTCATCCTGCGCGGCGTCGCGCTCTTGGGTGTCGATTCCGTCTATGCGCCGCAGGCGGAGCGCCGCCGCGCCTGGGCGCGTCTGGCCGAAGACCTCGATCCGGCCGCGCTGTCGAGCCTTACCAGCCCCATCGGCTTTGCCGACATCGTGCCAACCGCGCAGCGTCTGCTGGCAGGCCACGTGCGCGGGCGCGTCGTGGTGTCGGATGTGGCGACAGCCACTGTCATATGACCGTTTGCTTTGGTTTATGGTTTACGTCATGAAAGGGTCGCGAGGACGGCTTATGTCAATTCTTGGCAGAAGCAAGGCCCGGAGGTCGATCATATGGGTGCTTTCAAACGTATCGACATGACGCAGGCCCAGCCTATCAGGCTCAAGCAGCCGATCGGCGTTCGCATCAAGCTCGGGCGACCCGCGCCCTTCGATCCGCTGGCGCCGGTTCTCGGCCGCCTGTGCGAGCTGGAGGTGCGGCTGGCGCGCTCGCGCGCCGAGCTGCGCGAAGCGCAGCAGCTCCGCTATCACGTCTTCTACGAAGAGATGAACGCCAAGCCCTCCGCCTTCCAGCGGATGACGCGGCGCGATCGCGATGTCTTCGACAAGTTCTGCGACCATCTGCTCGTGATCGACACGACGCGCCCGGCGGGCTCGCGGATCGTCGGCACCTATCGCCTTCTCCAGCAGGACAAGGCGGCTCTGGCCGGCGGTTTCTACACAGCCGGCGAATTTGAGATCGACGGGCTGATTAGCCGGCATCCAGGCGCGCGCTTTCTCGAACTCGGCCGTTCCTGCGTTCTCAAGAGCTATCGCGGCAAGCGCACGGTGGAACTGCTCTGGCAGGGCATCTGGGCCTATGTGAAGCAGCACCGGATCGACGTTCTCTTCGGCTGCGCTTCCTTGAGCGGTACCGATCTCACCGCACTCGAAGCGCCGCTCGCCTTTCTGCGCGAGAACGCGCCTCCGCCGGAAGACTGGCGTGTGTCGGCCGTGCCGGGACGCCGGGCGCGTGTTGCCGGCTCCGTTTCCTGCCTCGACCCCAAGCGCGCGCTGGCCAGCCTGCCGCCGCTCCTGAAGGGTTATCTGCGCATCGGCGGCTATGTCGGGCTCGACGCGGTGGTGGATCACCAGTTCGGCACGACGGACGTGCTCGTGATCATGCCCGTCAAAAACATCAAGGCGCGCTACGTCCAGCATTTCGACACCGAGGGAACGCGCTCCGCCGCCTGACATCTTGGACGCGGACTTCAAAGCGCGTGCCTTAAAGTACGCCGTCGCCAATCTCTCGAGCCGGTCTGTAACACGCCTGTCACCGGGCTCCGGTAGCTCCTTTTCCAGAGAGCGCGGCTTCTGCCGCGTTGATCCTCGGGGAAGGACATTGCCGATGCGCCGCTGCCTCCTGGCTTGCCTGATATCCATGGCCGCGATCGGCGGGGCGCGGGCCGAATATGTCATCTCGGCCTATGGCGGCTATAATTCCTCGTTCGACAGTACGGTGGATGTCGCGCGCGGGCCGTCCACCCGGTCGCTCGATGTCGAATGGGATGGGCGCACCTTCGAAAGCGGCGCGCCCTATTATGGCGTTCGCGGCACGGCCTGGCTGAACGATCTCGGCCAGCCGCATTGGGGCGTCGCTCTGGATTATGCCCATGCCAAGGTCGCGGCCGATCCGCTGCCGGCGGGGGTGAAGGTTCTGGAATTCACCGACGGGCTTAATCTTCTGACGGTGAACGCGCTCTATCGCGCCGATCCGCTCATGGGCCGCGTCACGCCCTATGCGGGCCTCGGGGCCGGCATCGCCATTCCGCATGTCGAGTATCAGGAAGTGGGCGGCCCGCGTACCTTCGAATATCAGGTGACCGGGCCGGCGGTTCAGGCGCTGGCCGGCGCGGACGTCGCGCTCACGGATTTCTTGTCCGTCTTCGGCGAAGTCAAGCTGGCTTACAGCCACCACGACGCCGACCTGACAGGCGGCGGCTCGCTGAAAACCGACATCGTGACCAACCAGTTCGTCCTCGGCGCGAGCTTCCGTTTCGGCGCGCAGTAGACGCTGCGTAGGGCAGGCCGACCCGGCAGCATGTGAAACGGTATGGCTGGGGGAGGTGCGCTGCCTCAAAAAGGAGCGGGCGCGTCCTGAACGGCCGCTGTGACAGGAACGCAAGCCACCCGTTCGCTGCGCGCGGTGGGGGCGAACGCGATGACATTTGGCCGTCAAGATGCGAAGGGCGCGGCACCGGGCGCGCCGCGCCGCGGCAAGGCTTCGAGAAGCCGGCCCTGAAGAGGCCGACCCCTGCGAAGCCCGAAGCGTTCAGTCGATCCGCACGATGGAGCGGGTCGCCATATCGACCAGCACCGGGCGGCCATCATAGTAGAAATAGCCGAAATCCTTCGTGCCCTCGATGGCGGCGAGCTGCACCTGCGCGGGCACCGAAGCGCCCAGCGTCGGCGCAAGGCGCAGCGTCACGTCGGGCACGGGATGATCGACGGCATATTGATGGGCGTTCACCGGCATCTTGTCTTGCGCAAGGGCGGTCAGCGGAGCGGCGGCAAGGCCAAGGGCCACCAGCATTCCCGCAAGGCGGGCTCCGTTCCGTGTCATGGTCATTCCCGTTTCCAAAACTGTTCGCGTAGCGCATCGTCCGCGCTACCTTGCGGTGCATCATAGGCCTCACCGCCCCAGATGCCAACGCGCCAAGAGGGTAGGCCGATCGCTTGAATGAAAATAAGGGTTCGGCGCTGAACGGGCGCTGAATGGCCTAGGTTCCTGTCGGAGGGCTGATCTCATGCCGGAAAGGAGCGGAGGCTGGGTGCCGGCGCGCAGTTCCATGGCATGGCTGGCGCTTCTTTCGTCATTGTCCCCCTTGCGGTGCGGTATAGGCTTTGGAGAGGGGCGCGTCTCGTACAGCCGCCGTTGCTTAGGCCCTCATATGAGGTCGGCGTCCGCGCGCGGCTTGTGGATACCGGGTGCAAGCGCCGCCATGGTGGCTGCGTGACTTTCCTACCCCTCATGAAAACCGATACGATCAGCGGATGCTGGACATGATCCGACCTGCCCCCGCCGTCCCTGCTGCCGCCTCGAAGGCGGAGGGTGAACCTATGCCCGAGATGCGCGGGGCGGAAGCGAAAGGCGATGGCGGCGCGCCGACGCCGATGATGGCGCAGTTTCTGGAGATCAAGTCGCGCCATGCCGACTGCCTCCTGTTCTACCGCATGGGCGATTTCTACGAACTCTTCTTCGACGACGCGGTGGAGGCGTCCAAGGCGCTCGGCATCACGCTGACCCGGCGCGGCAAGCACGAGGGCGCCGACATTCCGATGGCCGGCGTGCCGGTCGTCTCCTCGGACGATTATCTGGAGAAGCTGATCGCGCAAGGCTACCGCGTCGCCGTCTGCGAGCAGGTGGAAGACCCGGCCGAGGCCAAGAAGCGCGGCGCGAAATCGGTCGTCAAGCGCGAGGTCGTGCGCCTCGTGACGCCCGGCACGATCACCGAGGAAACGCTGCTGGAGCCCGGCCGGCCGAACTTCCTCGCAGCGCTCGCGCGTCTCGGTGGGGAGGGCGGGTCCTTCGCGCTCGGCTGGACCGACCTGTCCACCGGGCAGTTTCGCATCGCGCCCTCGGCCGCTGATCGCATCTTTGCCGATGTGGTGGCGCTGGAGCCGGCCGAACTCGTCGTGCCCGACGCCCTGCGCGAGGACGAAGCCTTGCAGCCGCTGCTGCGCCGCCTCGGCCGGCGCGTGCGTTTCGAGCCGGCCAGCCTCTTCGATGCGGCGACCGCCGCCGAGCGCCTGCAAAGCTTCTTCGAGGTTTCGACGCTGGACGGGTTCGGCGCGTTCGGCCGGGCCGAACTCTCGGCGGGCGCGGCGCTTCTCTCCTATCTGGAACGCACGCAGCTGAAAGCCCGCCCGCCTTTGGAGCGGCCGGAGCGGGTCGAAGCCGGCTCCTTCATGGTGATCGACCCCGCGACGCGCGCCAGCCTCGAACTCTCGCGCACCGTCTCGGGTAAGCGGCAGGGCTCGCTTCTCGCCACGATCGACCGCTGCGTGACGGGCGCTGGCTCCCGGCTGCTGGCGAGCCGCCTCGCCTGGCCGCTGACCGACCCGCAGGCGATCGCGCGCCGGCAGGACAGCGTCGCCGCGCTTCTGGACGACCCGGAGCTTCGCGGCGAGCTGCGTGCCGCGCTGAAGGGAATGCCCGACACCGAGCGCGCGCTGTCGCGCCTCGCGCTCGACCGGGGCGGGCCGCGTGATCTCGGCGCGGTGTCCGAAGGTCTGGAGCGCGCGAGCCTGATCGGCGAGCTTCTCCAAGAAGGCGATTTCAGCTGGGAGCTGATGGAGGCCTGCCGCGCCATATCCGCGCTGCCGCAGGATCTGCGCTTCGCCTTGCGCGCCACCTTGCGCGACGAACTGCCCCTGCAAAGGCGGGACGGCGGCTTCGTGCGCGAAGGGGCCGATGCGGCGCTGGACGAGGCGCTGGCGCTGCGCGACCATTCGCGGCAGGTCGTCGCCGATCTCCAGGGGCGCTATTGCTCGGAAACGGGCGTGCGCTCCCTGAAAATCCGGCACAACAATGTGCTCGGCTATTTCGTGGAAGTGCCCGAAGCCCATGGCGCTGCGCTCCTGGAGCAGGGCAGCGGCTTTTCCCATCGCCAGACGCTCGCCTCCGCCATGCGCTTTACCACGGTGGAGCTGTGCGATCTGGAAACGCGCATCGCCCAGAGCGCGGCCGAGGCGCTGCGCATCGAACTCACCCTGTTCGATCGGATGCGCGGGGAGGTTCTGGCCGCGACGGATGCGCTTCGCGCGGCCTCCGCTGCGCTGGCGCTGATCGATGTGACGGCGGCGCTCGCCGAACTCGCGCTGTCGGGAAACTGGGTGCGCCCGCTGGTGGATTCCAGCCTCGCCTTCCGGGTCGAATGCGGGCGTCATCCCGTGGTGGAAGCGGCGCTGAAGGCGTCGGGCGGCGGTCAATTCGTGGCGAACGATTGCGATCTCTCGCCGCCGGCCGGCACGGGAGCCAAGCGCGAGGCCGGGGCGATCTGGCTGATCACCGGGCCGAACATGGGCGGCAAGTCCACCTTCCTGCGCCAGAACGCGCTGATCGCCGTGCTCGCCCAGATCGGCTCCTTCGTGCCGGCGACAAAGGCGCATATCGGCGTGGTGGACCGCCTGTTCAGCCGCGTCGGCGCGTCCGACGATCTGGCGGAGGGGCGCTCGACCTTCATGGTCGAGATGGTGGAAACCGCCGCGATCCTCAATCAGGCGAGCGAAAGGACGCTCGTGGTGCTGGACGAGATCGGGCGCGGCACCGCGACCTATGACGGGCTGTCCATCGCCTTTGCCGCCGTGGAGCATCTGCATGAGGTGAACCGCTGCCGCGCGCTCTTCGCGACGCATTTCCACGAAATGACGGCGCTCGCCGCGCGGCTCAAACGCCTCGCCAATGTCACCGTGCGCGTCAAGGAATGGGAAGGCGAGGTCATCTTCCTGCATGAGGTGACGGCCGGCGTCGCCGACCGCTCCTATGGCATTCAGGTGGCGCGGCTCGCCGGCCTGCCCCCGGCCGTCCTGGAGCGCGCGCGGCAGGTTCTGACCCAGTTGGAAAAGAGCGAGCAGGGCGAGAAGCGCACGGCCTTTATCGACGATCTCCCGCTCTTCGCCGCGCTGAACCGCAAGCCGGCCGAGCCCGAAGTGCCCTCGGCCTTGAAGGCGCTCAGCGAGGTGGACCCGGACGCGATGAGCCCGCGCGAGGCGCTGGAGGCGCTGTATCGGCTGAAGGCGCTGCTGCCGCGCTCGCCCAAGGCTTAGAACTGGAGACAGAACCCTTCGGGTCGATCGACCGGGTCTTGTTCCCGCCGGGCATCGTTGCCGGTGCTCGTCCATGCGCTGCATGGCCTGCGCCCGGCGCCTCGCCGACAGAAACAATCCCTCGCTCGCCCTCCGCCGAATGGTTCTGTCCCCGGTTCTTAGCGGCGGCGCTTCCCTCACAGACATGTAGCCGGCTCACCGAAGCGAGGGCTCGGTCGGCAGCCATGCGGGAACGCATGGGCTTTCGCCTCGCTTCCCCTTTCATGAGCCGGCCTTGGCCGGCATGTGAGAAGGGACCAGCCTCCATGTCGAATTTCCCCGCCCAGCATCAAGATCGGGAACCCGGCCGCGAGCACGAGATGAATCCGCGCCCGGACTACGAGCCGCGCTTTCCTGGATCGGGCCGGTTGAAGGGCAGGAGCGCCATCATCACGGGCGGCGATTCCGGCATCGGCCGCGCCACCGCCGTTCTCTTCGCGCGCGAGGGCGCCGATGTCGCGATCGTCTATCTCGAAGAGGACCAGGACGCCGAGGAAACCAAGGCGCTGATCGAGCGCGAAGGGCAAAAGGCCCTGCTGATCCGGGGCGATGTCCGCTCCAAGAGCTTCTGCAAACAGGCCGTGGACAAGGCTGCGGCCGAGTTCGGCAAGCTCGACATTCTCGTCAACAATGCCGCCCATCAGGAAGAAGCCGAAGACGTCCGCGATATCTCCGAAGAGCAACTCGCCAAGACCTTCGAGACCAATATCTACGGCTATTTCTACATGACACAGGCCGCGCTCGACCATCTGAAGTCTGGTTCGGCGATCGTGAACGTGACCTCGGTCAACTCCTACAAGGGCAACGACACACTGATCGACTATTCCTCGACCAAGGGCGCGATTACGGCCTTCACGCGCTCCATGGCCTCCAATCTCGTGGAAAAGGGCATCCGCGTGAACGGCGTCGCGCCCGGTCCGATCTGGACACCCTTCATCCCGATGTCGATGGACGAGGAGAAGGTCGCGAGCTTCGGCTCCCAGGTGCCGATGAAGCGCGCCGGCCAGCCCAACGAGGTCGCCTCCGCGCTGCTCTTCCTAGCTTCGGAGGATGGCTCCTACTTCACCGGGCAGGTCATGCACCCGAACGGGGGCACCATCGTCGGCGCCTGAAGACGCCGGCGCCGGACGGGGTACCTTGGGCGGTTAAGCTTTTGACAGATCGGGAAATGCACTATAGCGGCAACCACCCGATCAGAAGGCAGTGCCATGACCGCCCAAACGACCCTGTCCCGCCGCGAACGGTCCGGCGGCCAGCCGGCGCAAGCCCGGCAGGTCGTCGCGTCGCAAGCCGATCTTCGGCTGGGCGAGATCGTGGACGGCAAGGCGCTACGCGATGCCATGGCCGCGCTGATTCCGGCCGGGGGCGATGCTTCCGGTTCGCAAACGCGCAACGGGCTGCTGGCGCTGCTCAAGCGCGTCAACAGCGAAGGGCGAAAGGCCGCCGAGCGTCTTCTCTTCGAGGATGGCGGCGGACTTCTTTGCGCGGCCCGTATCTCGCATCTTCAGGACGAGCTGATCCGCGCGGTCCATGATTTCGCGCTGCATCACGTGTTCGGCTCGCCCAATCTCTCCAGCGGCGAGCGCATGGCGATCTGCGCCGTCGGCGGCTATGGGCGTGGGACGCTGGCGCCGGGCTCCGACATCGATCTTCTGTTTCTCCTGCCCTACAAGCAGACGGCCCTGGGCGAGCAGGTTGCCGAATATCTCCTCTATCTCCTATGGGATCTCGGGCTGAAGGTCGGCCACGCCACGCGCTCGGTCGAGGAATGCGTGCGCCTGTCGGCCGAGGATTTCACCATCCGCACCGCGCTTCTGGAGCGCCGGCTGATCTGCGGCGAGGAGGCTCTCTTCACCGATCTCGGCCGCCGGTTCGACGCGGAGGTAACGGCCGGCACCGGCCGCGCCTTCATCGCCGCCAAGCTCGCCGAGCGCGACGTGCGCCACCGCAAGACGGGCGACACGCGCTATCTGGTCGAGCCCAATGTGAAGGAGGGCAAGGGCGGGCTTCGCGACCTTCACACGCTCTTCTGGATCGCCAAGGATCATTACCGCGTCAATACGCGCGAGGAACTGGTGGCGGCCGGTATCTTCTCGCGGCGCGAGGCGCGCCTGTTCGAGAAGGCCGAGGATTTCCTCTGGGCCGTGCGCTGCCACATGCATTTCCTGACGGGCAAGCCGGAAGAGCGCCTCTCCTTCGACCTCCAGCGCGAGATCGCCTCGCGGCTCGGCTACAACACCCATCCTGGGCTGACGGATGTCGAGCGCTTCATGAAGCACTACTTCCTGATCGCCAAGGATGTAGGCGATCTCACCGGCATTTTCTGCGCCGCGCTGGAAGAGGAAAATGCCAAGGACGCGCCGGGCTTTCGCGGCTTCGTGCGCTCCTTCCGCCGCCGCACCCGGCAGATTCCTGGCACGCTCGCCTTTCTGATCGACAACAACCGCATCACGGTCGCCAATCGGAACGTCTTCACGGACGACCCGGTCAATCTCCTGCGCCTGTTCAAGCTCGCCGCCGCGCACGATCTTGAATATCACCCCGACGCGCTGAAGCTCGTGCGCCGCTCGCTGCGCTTGGTGGACGGGGCGCTGCGCGCCAACCCGGAAGCCAACAGCCTGTTCTTGGACGTGCTGACGGATCGCAACAATCCCGAACTGCACCTGCGGCGGATGAACGAGGCGGGCGTGCTCGGCCGCTTCATACCCGAGTTCGGCAAGATCGTGTCGATGATGCAGTTCAACATGTATCATTCCTACACGGTGGACGAGCACTTGCTGCGCACCGTCGCCGGCATGTCGCGCCTCGAACACGGCGAACTCGCCAGCGAACTGCCCATGACGAGCGGCTTCGTGGAGACGATCCGCGACCGCGTACCCCTTTATGTCGCGCTGCTTCTGCATGACATCGCCAAGGGTCGGCCGGAGGATCACTCGGTGGCCGGCGCGGCCATTGCCGAGGAGCTTTGCCCGCGCCTCGGGCTGGACGAGCGCGAGACCGAACTCGTCGCCTGGCTGGTGCAGGAGCATCTCGTTCTCTCGATGACCGCCCAGCAGCGCGACCTGACCGACCGCAAGACGATCCGCGACTTCGCCGAGCGGGTGCAGACGCTGGACCGGCTGAAGCTGCTGACGATCCTGACCGTCTGCGACATTCGCGCGGTCGGCCCCGGCGTGTGGAACAACTGGAAGGGCCAGCTCATCCGCACGCTCTATGCGGAAACCGAGCTGCTTCTGACCGGCGGCTATTCCGAATCCTCGCGCCGCCAGCGCGCCGATTTTGCCCGGCGCGAATTGGCCGAGCGGCTGAAGGACTGGCCGGAGGAGCGCCGCGCGGCGCGCGTCGAGCAGCATTACGACAATTACATGCTGACCGTGCCGCTGGACGATCAGGTGCGCCATGCCGAGTTCATCGATGCCGCCGACGAAAAGGGCCAGAGTCTCGCCACCGTCGCGCGCACCGACAAGTTCCGGGGCGTGACCGAGATCACGGTTCTGGCGCCCGACCATCCGCGCCTTCTCTCGCTGATCGCGGGCTCGTGCGCGGCGGCCGGCGCCAACATCGCCGACGCGCAGATCTTCACCATGACCGACGGGCGCGCGCTCGACATCGTCACCATCACGCGCGACTTCGCCGAGGATGCCGACGAGCTGCGCCGCGCCGATCGCATCGCCAAGACGGTGGAGGCGCTGCTGGGCGGGCGCGAGGCGATCCCCGCGCTTCTGGCGCGCCGCCGCCCGACGCGCTCCACCCAGTCCTTCGCGGTCGCGCCGCGCGTCGAGGTGCGCAACGATCTGTCGAACCGCCTGACGGTGGTGGAGGTCGAGGGGCTGGACCGGCCGGGGCTTCTGGCCGATCTGACCGGCGCGATTTCCGATCTCTCGCTCGACATCCGCTCCGCCCACATCACCACATTCGGCGAAAAGGTGGTGGACGTCTTCTACGTCACCGACCTTCTGGGCCTCAAGATCATCGGCGAGGGCCGGGCCGAGCGCATCCGCCGCCGGCTTCTCGCCGTGTTCGACAGCCCGGAGGGCGAACTCTCCTCCGCCACCGCCAAACCCTCTCCGGTCGCCTTCGGAATCGTCTCTTGAGCCTATTGAAGAAGTTCGCCACGGTTGGTGGCGCGACGCTGATTTCCCGCGTCTTCGGTTTCACCCGCGAAATGATGATGGCCTCGGCGCTCGGCGTCGGGCCGGTCGCGGACGCGTTCAACCTCGCCTTCCGCTTTCCCAACCTGTTCCGCCGCCTCTTCGCGGAAGGGGCGTTCAACGCCGCCTTCATTCCGCTTTTCGCGCGCTCGCTGGAAGAAGAGGGCGAGGAGGGGGCCAAGCGCTTTGCCACCGAGATCTTCTCGACGCTCTTCACCGTGCTTCTGGTCGTCACCGTCGCGGCCATGGTCTTCATGCCGGCGCTGGTGAAGACGATCATCGCGCCGGGTCTTGCCGCCTGCATCGACGATCCGCAGACGCTCGGCCAGCAGATTTCCTGCGAGGACCGCTACGCGATCACCATCGCCTTCTCGCGCATCATGTTTCCCTATCTCGCCTGCATGTCGCTGATGGCGATGGTGTCGGGGATTCTGAACGCCTTCCGCCGCTTCTTCGCCGCCGCTGCCGCGCCCACCATCCTAAACTTCGCGCTGATCGGCGTTCTCGCCTGGTGCTGGTGGAACGGGTCGGACCAGCAGACGATCGGCTTCCTGATGAGCTGGGGCGTCCTGTTTGCCGGCGTCGCGCAGCTCCTGATGGTCACGGTCGCCATGCGCATGGCCGGCTTTTCCGTGGCGCTCAAGCGCCCGCGCTGGACGCCCGCGCTCAAGCGCCTCCTGATCCTGGCCGGTCCAGCCGCCCTGATCGGCGGCATCACGCAGATCAACCTCTTCGTGGGACAGGCCATCGCCTCCTACAAACCGGGCGCTGTGTCGATCCTGCAATATGCCGACCGGCCCTATCAGCTGCCGCTCGGCATGGTGGGCGTCGCCATCGGGGTCGTGCTCCTGCCCGAACTCGCGCGCGCCTTGAAGGCTGGCCGCGCCGAGGAAGCCCAGCACACGCAGAACCGCTCGCTGGAATTCGCGCTGTTTCTCACCGTCCCGGCTGCGATCGCGCTCTATGTCATGCCGGAACCGATCATCCGTCTGATCTACGAGCGCGGGGCCTTTCTGCCGGAGACGACGCATCAGGTCGCCGCCGTGCTCGGCCTCTATGCGCTCGGCCTGCCGGCCTTCGTGCTGATCAAGGTCTTCTCGCCCGGCTATTTCGCGCGCGAGAACACGCGGGTTCCAATGATCGTGACGGGCATTTCGGCCGCCGCCAACACCGTCCTCTCCTTCGTGCTCTTCTGGTTCTATGCCGAGCAGGGCATCGCGCTCGCCACCACGCTGGCCGGCTGGCTCAACGCGTGGCTCCTGTTCGAAGGCCTGCGTCGTCAGGGCCTTTGGCATGTGGACATGGCGCTGGTGAAGCGATCAGTGCTGGTGATCCTGTCGGCCGGCGCGATGGGCGGCGTGGTCTGGTTCCTGTTGGAGCGCCTCGCGCCCTATCTCGCAACCGGTGTCGGCGCGCTGACGCAAGGACTCGCGATCCTCGCCATCGTGGCTGTCGCCATGGCGGTTTATTTCGGCCTCGCGCTGGCCACCGGCGCGGCCGACCGCGCCATGGTGCGCAATCTCCTGAAGGGCCGGCGCTCGAAGCGGGTCTGAGCACCGGCGCCTTTCGTCAGTCGCGAAGGTCGGCGGGAACCTGCCCGCCATTCTCGGCAAGCTTCGTCATGACCGCCTTGTGCAGCCATGTGTTCATGGTCGCGGAGTCATTCGTGTCGCCGGTATAGTGAAGCTCCTGAGCCAGTTCCTTGCGGGCCGACAGGCTCGAGTCGAGATCCAGCAGCTTCAGGAGATCGACAATCGACCGCCGCCAGTCGAGCGGCTGGCCGGCCGCCTTGGCTTTCGTTTCCAAAATGGCGGCGACGTCCACCGGCTGGCTGGGGGCGCTGGTGGAAGGCGTGCCGGCCGGCGCAGCGGGCGAGGCAGGAGCAGGCGTCTGCGGCTGAGGCGCGGCGGGCGCGGAAGCCGGCGCACCGCCAGCGGAGGCAGGAGCGGGAGTCGGGGCTGGCGATGGGGCGGGCGTGGGCGCCGTAGTTGGCTGCTGCGCCGGTTCGGCCGCCTCGGCGCTGCCGAAAATCTTGTCCCGGATGCGGTCGAAAAAACCCATATCGTCTCTCCTTGGCAATGAGGGCTCTAAAACGGCCCTTGATCCTTCGTAAGGGGAGACGACGATCCGCTGCGCTTGGTTCCGCCGGACGTGGGGGCCGGCTTCCCGCTTAGCCCGCTTGCGGCGCGGGCTTCGCTTCGCCATAAGCGCGCCAACCGGCGTTCGTCTCCGGGCCGCCGCTTTCGGAGTTTCCCCATGGCCGATTTCAAGCCCCTCGTCTTTTCCGGCATCCAGCCGACCGGCAATCTCCATCTCGGGAACTATCTCGGCGCCATCCAGAAGTTCGTCGCCTTGCAGGACACGCAGGACTGCATCTTCTGCGTCGTGGACCTTCATGCCCTCACCGCGCAGCTCGTGCAGGAGGATCTCGCCCAGCAGACGCGCGAGATCGCCGCCGCCTATCTCGCGGCCGGCATCGACCCCAAGCGCCACATCGTCTTCAATCAGGCCGCCGTGCCCGGCCATTCGGAACTTGCCTGGATCTTCAATTGCGTCGCGCGCATCGGCTGGATGACGCGCATGACCCAGTTCAAGGACAAGGCCGGCAAGGACCGCGAGAACGCTTCGCTGGGTCTTCTCGCCTATCCCAGCCTCATGGCCGCCGACATCCTTCTCTATCGCGCGACGCACGTGCCCGTCGGCGACGACCAGAAGCAGCATCTCGAACTGACGCGTGACATCGCGACCAAGTTCAACCACGATTTCTCCGCCCGCATCGAGGCCAAGGGGCTCGGCGTGCCCATGGCCATGGGCGATGAAACCGTCAACGGCTATTTCCCGCTGGCCGAGCCCCTGATCGAAGGGCCGGCGACGCGCGTCATGAGCCTCAAGGACGGCTCCAAGAAAATGTCGAAGTCGGACCCCTCCGACCTCTCGCGCATCAACCTCACCGACGACGACGAGACCATCGCCAAGAAAATCCGCAAGGCCAAGACCGACCCGGACGCGCTGCCCTCCGAACCCGCCGGCCTCGCCGGGCGGCCCGAGGCCGACAATCTCGTCGGCATCTATGCTGCGCTGTCCGGTCGCTCGAAGGCCGACATCCTCACCGAATTCGGCGGTCGTCCCTTCTCAGAATTCAAGCCGGCTCTCGCCGATCTCGCCGTCGACAAGCTCGCGCCCATCGCCGGCGACATGCGCCGCGTCCTCTCCGACCCCGCCGAAATCGACCGCACCCTTAAGGACGGCGCCGAACGCGCCCGCGCCCTCGCGGACCGGACGCTCGCCGACGTCAAGTCCATCCTCGGCCTCTTGGGCTGAGCTGGTAGGACGACGCGGGGGCGCTGCCCCCGCACCCCCGTCAGGGGAAATGATTTCCCCTGAACCCCTCATTCGTTTGGCATGTGTCCGAGATTGGGGAGGGCCGCCGGCCCTCCCCAATCTCGGAAAAGTCCCAAAAGAAGGGAAGGGTCCAGGAAGTCTTTCCCGGACGGGGTTCGGGGCGGTAGCCCCGCCATCAACCCACCCGCTTGCCGGAGCCCAAGCAGGCTGGCATGGTCCGGCCATGGTATCCAAGCGACTCGGGCGCGACGCCGGTGGGCGGCGCAAATTTCTGGCGGTGGTCGATGAGACGCCCGAATGCGGGCGGGCGGCGGCCTATGCGGCTCGGCGCGCCAAGGCGAGCGGCGGCGCGGTCGTGTTTCTCTATGTGATCGACGCGGCGGACTTCACGCAATGGCTCGGCGTCGGCGACATCATGCGCGCCGAGGCCGAGGAGGAGGCGCAGACGCGCCTGTCGCGCTTGGCCGAAGACATCCGCACGGCGGTCGGCATCGAGGCCGAGACGATCCTGCGCGAGGGCAAGACGGCGGACGAAATCCGCACGCTGATCGAGGCGGACCGCGAAATCGCGATCCTGGTTCTGGCGGCGAGCGATGCCTCGGACGGACCGGGGCCGCTGGTCTCGGCGGTGGCGGGCTCCGGCTCGGCCTTCCCGATTCCGGTGACGATCGTGCCGGCGACCCTGAGCGACGAGGAAATCGAAAGTCTTTGCTGAGGAGCCGAGCCGAAGCGCGACCGCTCCGGCTCGTCGGACGCTCACTTACTCGCTTTGTTCCTCGATGCGCCGGGCGCGTTCGGCGAAGGTGCGGTGCGTCTGCGGCTTGACGAAGAGAGTCGTGATCTCGGGATGCGCGGCGCGGATGGCCGCTTCGATGCGGTGAACGCTCGCCTCGATCTCGGGCGCGGTCATGGCGTCCTCGAACTCGGCGCTGAGGGCCGCGACGATCTGCGTCGGGCCGAGATGCACGGTGACGACGCCATTGGCGCTCTGTACGCCGGGGTCGCTCTCCGCGATCGCCAGGATCGCGGCCTGCGTGGCGGGCGCGGCGGCCTCGCCGATCAGGAGGCCCTTGCTTTCGCGCGCTAGGAAAATGGCCGTGGCCGCGAGAACGAGGCCGATGCCGATCGAGGCCGCGCCGTCGAGTTCCGGCATATCCAGCGCCTGCGCCAGAAAGATGCCGACGAAGGCGATGGCGAGGCCGATCAAGGCCGCGCTGTCCTCGAACAGGACGGTGAAGGTCGTCGGGTCCTTGGAGCGCTTCACCGCCTCGATATAGCCGAGCCGACCCTTGGTGACGCGAAACTCCTTGAGCGCCACGACCCAGGAAAAGCCTTCGAACAGGAAGGACAGGCCGAGCACAACATAGGTGATGGTCGGGTCCTCGATCGGCTCGGGGGCCAGCATGTGCGAGATGCCCTCGTAGATCGAGACGCCGGCCCCCAGCGCGAAAACCAGAAGCGCGACGATGAAGGTCCAGAAATAGAGCTCTCGCCCATGGCCGAGCGGGTGGGTGCGATCCGCCGGGCGGGCCGCGCGGCGCGTGCCGTAAAGAAGCAGGACCTCGTTGCCGGTATCCACCAGCGAATGCACGCCCTCGCTGACCATCGCCGAGGAGCCGGAATAGGCCGCCGCCACGAATTTGGTGATGGCGATCAGAAGATTTCCGGCGAGCGCGGCATAGATGACCTTTTGCGAGCCGCCGGACTGCGCCCCCGAATGTGATGCCATGACCTGTCCCCTCGATACTGTCGGCAGGGCGGAAATGGCGAGAGGGCCGCATCGTTGCGTCCGGTCGGTCTCTCTTCTGCGGAACTGTGGACGGAGCGGACACGGCTCTTGTGCTTGCGGGCGCGAGCGCGGGGGCTTATCTCGGGGTCAAGCCTTGTCCCCAAGGACAAAGCGTCAATCCTCTTGGCGGACGCAGCCCATGTTCATCCAGACCGAATCCACCCCCAATCCGCAGACCCTCAAGTTCCTGCCCGGCCGGGTGGTTCTGGAAAACGGCACGGCCGAGTTTCTGGAAGCCGCGGAAGCGGCCGCCCGCTCGCGCCTCGCGGGCAAGCTCATGGCCATCCAGGGCGTCACCGGCGTCTTCTTCGGCTACGACTTTATCACCGTGTCCAAGGACGCGACGGACTGGGCGCATCTGAAGCCCGCGATCCTCGCCTCCATCATGGAGCATTTCCTGTCGGGCGAGCCGGTCATGGCGCCGAGCGCCAGCGGCATGGCGGCGTCGGACTCCGGCGAGGAATTCTTCGACGAGTCGGACGAGGGCATCGTCTCCACGATCAAGGAACTGCTCGACACCCGCGTTCGCCCGGCGGTGGCGCAGGATGGCGGCGACATCACCTTCCGCGGCTTCCGCGACGGCGTCGTCTTCCTCAACATGCGCGGCTCCTGCGCCGGCTGCCCGTCGTCCACCGCAACGCTGAAGCACGGCATCGAAAACCTCCTGCGCCATTTCGTGCCCGAGGTCGAAGCCGTCGAGGCGATGGAAGCGGCCTGATCGGAGCCGCTTTCGTGCCCGACAACAAGGACCTGCTGCTGGCGATCGACACGGCGAACGAGCGCTGCTCGGCGGCGCTCCTGCGCCTGTCCGACCGCAGCCTAGCGGCCCTGCGCGAGGACGAGATCGGGCGCGGCCATGCCGAGCGGCTGATGGACCTGCTGCAATCCGTGCTGGCTGACGCGGGCGCGGACTGGAGCGAGGTGGCCAAGCTCGCGGTCTGCATCGGGCCGGGCTCCTTCACGGGCATTCGTGTGGGCGTCGCCGCCGCGCGAGGCCTGCAGATTTCGCTGGGCGTGCCCTCGGTCGGCATCTCCACACTGGAAGCCTTGGCCGAGCCGGAATGGGGCGAAGGCCCGGTTCTGACCGTCCATGACGCCAAGCGCGGCGAGGTCTATGCCGCGCTCTTCGCGCAAGGCGGCGAGACGTTGCGCGAGCCGGAAGCGCTTGCGCCGGACGCCTTGCCCGCCTTTGTCGCATCAGCGGGCGCGGGATTGCGCGTCGTCGGCACGGGCGTGGCAATCGCGGCGGGCGTATTGGGCGAGGGCGCGGCGCTGTTTTTGGCCGAGCGACGCTTCGTCTCGATCGCGGCTTTGGCGCGGCTGGGTGCGGCGCGCGCGCCGGACGGGCCGCCGCTGCCGCTTTACTTGCGCGGGGCTGACGCGAAGGCGCAGGTGCCGCTCGGACTGCGGGCCGCGCCCCTGTGATCAACATTTTCTAGAGCCCTCCCGCCAACATCGATCCGGCGGACTGGGCTCAGAGCGTTCACGGAAAGGCTCTAGCCCAAATGCCTGAGCCGGCGTCATAATGATGCGGAAAGGGGCAGCGCGCAGAATGGGCGCCTGAACCCTTCGCGGAGAGAAGCATGTACTGGTATCTCCCCCTTGCTTGGACCCTTTCGTTCTGGGACGGCCTCCTGGGTCCCTCGGGCTATGTCGCGGTGCCGCTCGGCCTCGACGATCTCGACGAAGCGGCCGAAATTCACTCCGAAGCCTTCACGCAGGCCTGGTCGGGAGACGAGTTCGCCTCGCTGCTCGGCCAGGGCGGCACGTTCGGCTTCATCGTGCGCGCCGAGAGCGGGCACAAGGCCGTGGGCGTCGTGCTCGCGCGCCTCACCGTGGACGAGGCGGAAATCCTGACCATCGCCGTCGACAAGAGCGTGCGCGGCAAGGGGATCGGGCGTCTCCTGATGGACAATGTCCTGCAATATCTCCATGCCGAGCGCGCGGCCTCGCTGTTTCTGGAAGTGGAGGAAACCAACGCGCCCGCGCTCGCGCTCTATCGCAAGCTGCGCTTCGAGGAAGTCGGTCGCCGCCCGGCTTATTATGCGGGCGCGGACGGCACGCGCAAAAGCGCCCTGATCCTGAAGCGGAACCTGCGTGACTGAAGCGAGCCTTCCCGCCGGCGTGGACGCTCCGCGTCGCCGCGACCCACTGGGCACGGCGCGGATGCTCGGCATCGGGCTGGCGCTGGCGCTGATGACTCTCGTGCTGATGCCGCTTCAGCTGCTTGCGATCCGCTTGCGCTGGCCGCTCGCGCGCCGTCTGCCCTTTGTTTGGCACAGTGTCGCCGCGCGGCTCATCGGGCTTCGGCTGCATCTGAAGGGCCGGCCCGTCACGGAGCGGCCGCTGCTTCTCGTCGCCAATCATCAGTCCTGGGCCGATATCGTGGCGCTCGGCGCGGTCATGCCGCTGTCCTTCATCGCCAAGAGCGAGGTCGCCGGCTGGCCGATCTTCGGCCTGCTCGCCAAGCTCCAGCGCACCACCTTCGTGGAGCGCGAGGCGCGCGGGCGCACGGGGCAGCAGGCCGACGCGATCGGCGAGCGGCTGAACGCGGGCGACGCCATGGTGCTCTTTGCCGAAGGCACGACCTCGGACGGGAACCGCGTCCTGCCCTTCAAGACGGCGTTGTTCGGCGCGGCGCAGGCGTCGCTTCGCCGCTCGCAGGCCGAGGCGGTCTGGGTCCAGCCCGTTTGCGTCGCCTATACCAAGGTCAACGGAATGCCGATGGGCCATTACGGCCGCCCGCTCGCCGCCTGGCCGGGCGATGTCGAACTGATGCCCCATCTCCTGGCCTTCCTGCGCGAAGGCGCGGTGGATGCCGAAATCCGCTTCGGCGAGCCCATTCGCTTCGATGCGGCAAGTGACCGCAAGGCCGTGGCGCGGCGCTGCGAAAGCGTCGTCGCCGCCCTGATGGCGCGCAGCCTGCGCGGGGATGACGACCGCGCAGGCTGACTTCGGCAGCGCTCGGTTGAGGCGTTGTTTCGCTCTACCCCAAAGTCTCGGGCCGTTTCGCGGGAATGCCCGCTTGCGCGTTCCCCCCAACCGCCTGATATAGATAGGCTAGGAGCAACGATGGCCGTGGCGTTTTTCGAAAAGGACGTGCGGCTTTCGCGGGCGCCGGATCGACCCTGCCGGACATGATCTCGCCGGACGCAACCAGCGGGCTTGAGGGATCGGCGGGGCCGCGATGGAAGTCTTTTCCGGCAAACCCCGGAAAAGACGCTATGAAGGACGCATGAGCGAGACGATCGACGAACGAGGCGACGAGCAGGGCGACAACCGGCGCAAGGTCTTCATCAAGACCTATGGTTGCCAGATGAACGTCTATGACAGCCAACGCATGGGCGATGCCCTCGCCAAGGACGGCTATCGGCCGACCGACAGCGTCGAGGAGGCCGACCTCGTGCTCCTCAACACCTGCCATATTCGCGAGCGGGCTGCCGAGAAGATCTATTCCGAACTCGGGCGTCTGCGCGTCCTGAAGGCCGAGCGCGCCGCGCTGGGGCAGGAGATGCGCATCGGCGTCACCGGCTGCGTGGCGCAGGCCGAAGGGCCGGAGATCATCGCCCGCGCGCCCGTGGTCGATCTCGTGGTCGGCCCGCAGACCTATCACCGCCTGCCGGACATGCTGGCCCGCGTCGCCAAGGGCGAGCGCGTGGTCGAGACTGACTATGCGGTGGAGGACAAGTTCGAGCATCTGCCGAACCCCTCCAATAAAGAGATTCGCCAGCGCGGCGTCGCCGCCTTTCTCACCGTGCAGGAAGGCTGCGACAAGTTCTGCACCTTCTGCGTCGTGCCCTATACGCGCGGCGCGGAGGTCTCGCGCCCGCGCGCGGCCATCCTAGAGGAAGCGCGGCGTCTGGCCGGGGCCGGCGTGCGCGAGCTGACGCTGCTCGGGCAGAACGTCAATGCCTGGGGGCCGGGCGAGGGCGGTCTGGCCTCGCTCCTGCGCGATCTCGCCGAGATTCCGGGCATCGCCCGCTTGCGCTACACGACCTCGCATCCGCGCGACATGGACGAGGCCTTGATCGAGGCGCATCGCGATCTGCGCGCGCTGATGCCCTATCTGCATCTCCCGGTTCAGTCGGGCTCCGACCGCATCCTGAAAGCGATGAACCGGCGTCACAAGGCCGCCGACTATCTCCAGCTTCTGGAGCGCATCCGGCAGGCCCGGCCCGATATCGCGCTGTCGGGCGATTTCATCGTCGGCTTTCCCGGCGAGAGCGACGAGGATTTCGAGGCGACGCTCGCGCTGGTGCGCGAGGTCCGCTACGCCGCCGCCTACACGTTCAAATATTCGCCCCGCCCTGGCACGCCGGGCGCGACGATGGACGGCCATGTGCCCGAGGACGTGAAGACCGAACGGTTGGAGCGGCTCCAGGCGCTGATCCGCGAGCAGCAGGTGGCTTTTCAGGAAAGCTTCGTCGGCCAGGATACGGATGTCCTGATCGAGAAGCCCGGCCGCCATCCCGGCCAGATGATCGGTCGCTCGCCTTTCCTTCTGCCGGTCGTGGTTCCCGCCTCGGCGGGGGCGATCGGCGATATCGTTTCGGTTCGCGTCACCGCGAGCCTTGCCAATTCTCTCATGGCCGCCGGCGCCGAGCCGGCTGACGCTCCCCACGCGACCCTCCGGGCGCAGGAGCTTCTCGCAAGGAAGATCGCATGAAGGCAGCACGCGGCATGTCACCGGCTTCCGGCGCTTCCGACATGGCCCATCTCGTTCTGACCTTCGACGACAACCGGCTGGCCGGTGCCCTGTTCGGGCAGTTCGACGAGCATCTGGCCCTGATCGAGCAGAAGCTGCATGTCGATGCGCGCGCGCGCGGCAACAAGGTGGAGCTTCGCGGCGACCCCACCGCCAGCGAGCAGGCCCGCCGGGCGCTGGACTTCCTCTATGGCCGGCTGCAGGGCGGGGCCGAGATCGGCGCGTCCGATGTCGAGGGCGCCATCCGCATGGCGGTCGCGGCCGATGACCAGCTCGTTCTGCCGACGCTGGAAAAGAAGGGCCGCATTTCGCTTGCCCAGATTTCCACCCGCAAGAAGACCATCCACGCCCGCACGCCGACGCAGGACGCCTATATGCGCGCGATGGACCGGGCGGAGCTCGTCTTCGGTGTCGGCCCCGCCGGCACGGGCAAGACCTATCTCGCCGTGGCGCACGCCGCCCAGCTTCTGGAGCGCGGTCAGGTCGAGCGCATCATCCTGTCGCGCCCCGCCGTGGAAGCGGGAGAGCGCCTCGGCTTCTTGCCGGGCGACATGAAGGACAAGGTGGATCCCTATCTGCGCCCGCTCTATGATGCGCTCTACGATATGATCCCGGCCGAGAAGGTGGAGCGGGCGCTCGCCGCCGGCGCCATCGAAATCGCGCCGCTCGCCTTCATGCGCGGGCGCACGCTCACCAATGCGGCGGTGATTCTGGACGAGGCGCAGAACACGACCTCGATGCAGATGAAGATGTTCCTGACGCGCCTGGGCGAGAATGCCCGCATGGTGGTGACGGGCGATCCCTCGCAGATCGACCTTCCGCCCGGCCAGACCTCCGGTCTCGTGGAAGCGTTGCGCATTCTCGACGGCGTGTCCAACATCGTCTCCGTGCGCTTCGAATCCAAGGACGTGGTGCGCCATCGCCTCGTGCAGTCGATCGTCGAAGCCTACGAGGGTGACGCGAGCGAGAAGCGCGCGCAGCAGGCCAAGCGCACGTGACGGACGGGCGACAACGCTCCGCGCCACGCATCCTCCTCTCGGAGGACAGCGATCTCTGGCGCGAGCTTCTGAAGGGCGACCCGGAACCTCTCGTGCGCGAGGCAATTTTCGCCGTAGCGGAGGATCAAGGCTTTGCCGTCGATCTCGACACCGAAGTCTCCGTCACGCTGACGGACGATGCCGAGGTTCGGGAGGTCAACAAGGAATGGCGCGGCAAGGACAAGCCGACCAATGTCCTGTCCTTTCCCATGGCCGAGTTGGAGCCGGGCGATGAGCCCGGACCGCTTCTGGGCGACCTCGTTCTGGCGGCCGAAACCTGCGGGCGCGAAGCGGCCGAGGAGGGAAAGACGCCCTCAGACCATGTGCGTCATCTGATTGTGCATGGCATGTTGCATCTTCTGGGCTTCGACCACGAGACGGACGAGGACGCGGAGGACATGGAAAGCACCGAGATCCGCATTCTGGCGGGGCTCGGGATCGCCGACCCCTATGCGGAATCCGAGCTATCGGTCGCGACCGACGGCAACGCCCGAGACTGACGGAAACGAAAGACACGCTTTATGAGCATGACCCATCACCAGGACGAGACGGCTTCGGGCGAGCGCCATGCCCCCGAAGCGCCCGATGTCCGAAGTCGGCGGCGGCCGCGGGAAGACGAGCCCGGTTTCTTCGAGCAGCTCGTCACCTTCCTGAGGCCCCGCGTTCCGCCCTCGCTGCGCGAGGAACTGGTGGACGCCCTGATGGGCGAGGGAACGGAAGCGACCGGCTTCTCTCCCGGTGAGCGGCTCATGCTCACCAATATTCTGGAACTCCACGACATGCGCGTGGAAGACGTCATGGTGTCGCGCACCGAGATCGACGCCGTGCCGGTCACCGCGACGCTCGCCGAACTCATGGCCCGTTTCGAGGAAACCGGCCGCTCGCGGATGCCCGTCTATGGCGACGGGCTCGATGATCCGCTGGGCATGGTTCATATCCGCGACATGGTCGGCCACATCACCCGCGCCGCCCTCTGCTTCGGCCACGACAAGGAGCAGGAAGGCGCGCCGGTGCGCTCCACGCTCGATCTCGCCCGCGTCGATCTCGATCATACGATCGCCGATCTCGGGCTCCTGCGTCAGGTTCTCTTCGTGCCGCCCTCCATGCACGCGGCCGAGCTGATGGCGCGGATGCAGGCGAGCCATATCCAGATGGCGCTGGTGATCGATGAATATGGCGGCACGGACGGTCTCGTTTCGCTGGAAGACATTCTGGAAATGGTCGTCGGCGACATCGAAGACGAGCACGACGACGAGGAAATCCTCGTCACCCATGCCGGCGACGGCGTTTACTACGCGGACGCGCGCGCCGAGCTGGAGGACGTCTGCAAGCTCGTCGGCCCCGATTTCGACGTCAGCGCCCATGAGGACGAAGCCGACACGATCGGCGGTCTCGTGGTGCAGGCCCATGGCGGCCTGCCGGAGATCGGCACGGTGATCGAGGCCGTGCCCGGCTTCGAGATCGAAGTGCTGGACGCCGATCCGCGCCGCGTGAAGCGCCTGCGCATCGTGCGCTTCCCCGAAGGCCCGTCGCCGGAACTGGCGTAGGACCGCACGGACTTGCCTCACTGACTGCGGTCGCGACGGGCTCGGCTCCTGGCGGCGCGTCTGGCTGACGGGCCTCGAGGCGGCCCGCCTTTCCGCCGCGCGCGCATCCGCTTCGCCCTCGACGGATCGGCGCGGGCGGCACAAGGCTCATGCTCGCTTCATGACGGCCTCTGGACGCGGCGCGCCGACATCTTTATCGGCGCGGCAGGGACCGGGCCGGTCATGAAGGGGAAGCGGTTTGCAAACAGGACTTCAGCGTCTGGCGGGGCGCATCATTCTGTCGGACGGCTGGACGCGCGCCCTGATCGCCTTCCTGGCCGGCGCCGCGCTGGTGCTCGGCCTTGCCCCCTTCAACGTGCCGGCCGTCGGCTTCGTCTCCTTTCCGCTGCTCGTCTGGCTTCTGGATGGCGCGAGCGGAAAGCCGGGCGCGGGCCTGATCCGGCGCTCCTGCCCCGCTTTCCGCATCGGCTGGTGCTTCGGCTTCGGATATTTCGTGGCCGGTCTCTGGTGGCTGGGCGCTGCGATCCTGGTGGACGGGGCGGAGTTCTGGTGGGCGCTGCCGCTCGCCGTGTTCGCGCTGCCCATGGCGCTCGCGGTCTACTGGGGATTGGCGGCCGCACTCGCGCGCTTGTTCTGGAGCGATGGCGTCCTGCGCCTGTTCTCCTTCGCGGCCTCGATCGCCCTGTTCGAGGACCTGCGCGGAATGCTCCTCACCGGCTTCACCTGGAACACGGTCGGCGCCATCGCCGCGCCCGTGCCGCTGCTCATGGGCTCGGTTTCGGTGGTCGGCCTCAACGGGCTGACGCTGCTGTCCGTTTTCGTGTTTTCGCTGCCGGCGCTCCTAGTCACCCCAGCGCGCGGACGCGCCCTGGCGTCGGTGTTCGGCGTTGTGCTCGTTGGCGCCCATGTTGCCTATGGCTGGTGGCATGTTTCGATTGCGCCCGCCGGCCATGTCCCCGGCGTCACCCTGCGCCTCGTTCAGCCCAATATCCTGCAGGGCCAGAAATGGGATCCGGCCGAGGCCGAGCGCATCTTTTCGCGCCAGCTGGAACTGACCCAGGCGCCCATGCCGCCCGCGCCCATTCTCCAAGGCGATGGGAGCGCCGAGACACCCTCCACGGAGCCTAGCCGACGCCTCGTCGTCTGGCCGGAATCCTCTTTTCCCTTCATTCTCACCCAGCGGCCGGACGCGGTGGCGAGCCTTGCCGAGGCGCTGGGCCCAGGCGATACGCTGATCGCCGGGGCGACGCGCATGGAAGGGGAGGGCGCCAAGGCCCGCTTCTTCAATTCGGTCTATGTGATCGGCGAGGACGGGACGATCCTCGACGCGCAGGACAAGCTGCATCTCGTGCCTTTCGGCGAATATCTGCCGTTTCAGGCGCTGCTCGAAAGCTGGGGCATCAACCAGCTGACGCATCTGCCAGGCGGCTTCTCGCCCGGTGCCTCGCGCCGCGATCTGGAAGCGGGGCCGGGCGGCCCGCGCTTTCTGCCCCTTATCTGCTACGAGATCATCTTTCCCGGCGAGATCGAGGCGCACGACACGCGGCCGGACTTCATCCTCAACGTGACGAACGATGCCTGGTACGGCCGCACGCCCGGCCCCTATCAGCATCTGCGCCAAGCCCAGTTGACGGCGGTGGCCTTCGGCCTGCCGCTCGTGCGCGCCGCCAATACGGGCATTTCGATCGTCACCGATTCGGTCGGGCGCCCCGTAGCCGGCTTGGCGCTTGGGCAAGGAGGGACGGTGGATGCCGACCTGCCGCTGCCCGGCTCGCCGACGCTCTATGCGCAATGGGGCGAAAAGGTCTTCTACGGGCTTCTGGCCCTGTTCGGCCTTGCGGCTGTCATCGGCTATGTCCGATTTCGCCGCTCCGCCGATTGACGCGCGCACGGGCACTCCCTAACGAAACCTCTGTAGGAATACCTACAGATCAATCGTAGCGCCCGCCGACCGGACGTCATGCCGCTGCGGTTTGCGGACGGCGGGGGCGGAAGGCACGGCGATGGTGGAAGCGAAGAAGACGCCGAACCCTGTGGATGTTCATGTGGGCTCGCGGCTTCGCCTGCGCCGCACGAGTCTGGGCATGAGCCAGGAGAAGCTCGGCGAGCATCTCGGCATCACCTTCCAGCAGATCCAGAAATACGAAAAGGGCACCAACCGCATCGGCGCGAGCCGGTTGCAGAACATCTCCGCCGTGCTTTCGACGCCAGTGTCCTTCTTCTTCGACGGGCTGGACTCCCAGCCCTCCGGGCTGACAGAGCTGAACGAGCCGGCCAGCGATTTCGTGCATGACGCACCGCACTCGGCCGAAATGCTCCAGCTGACACGCGCCTTCCAGCGCATTGCCGATCCCAAGGTCCGCCGGCGCGTGCTCGACCTCGTGCGAGCCTTGTCCTCAGCGGACGATGAGGGCGAAAACGACTGAAACTGGTTGATTTTGGCGCGATCCGGCGGTTTCACGCTGGAAATTTCGCTTGCGCGAAGAGCCCTCATTTCCTAACCCCGGCGAGCCCGCGACCGAAGTGGGCTGAAGCGGCAAGTCGGACCCTCTCCGACGGCACGGGAGAGTTCCAGGCACATGGCGCGCAGCGACTACCTCTTCACCTCGGAAAGCGTTTCCGAAGGGCATCCCGACAAGGTTTGCGACCGCATCTCCGACGAGATCGTGGATCTTCTCTACAAGGAAGCGCGCAAGAGCGGCATGGACGCCTCGCTTCTGCGCGTCGCCTGCGAAACGCTGGCGACCACGAACCGCATCATCATCGCCGGTGAAGTGCGCTGCTCGGTCGAGGCGGGCCGGCTGAAGTCGAAGGTCCGCTCGGCGGCGCGCAAGGCCGTGAAGGCGATCGGCTACGAGCAGGACGGCTTCCACTGGAAGACCGCCAAGATCGACGTTCTCCTACACGAGCAGTCCGCCGACATCGCCCAAGGCGTCGATGTGGGCGGTGAGAAGAACACCGAAGGCGCGGGCGACCAGGGCATCATGTTCGGCTATGCCTGCCGCGAAACGGCGGAGCTGATGCCGGCCCCGATCTTCTATGCGCAGAAGATTCTGGAGCGTCTGGCGACGGCCCGCAAGGCGAGCGAAGGCGACGCCGGCAAGCTCGGCCCTGACGCCAAGACGCAGGTGACGGTTCGTTACAAGGACGGCAAGCCGTCCGAGATCGTCTCGATCGTGCTCTCGACCCAGCATCTGGACGAGTCGCTGAATTCCAAGGACGTGCGCGCCATCGTCGAGCCCTTCGTGCGCGAGGCCGTCGCCGAACTGCCGATCGCGGCCGATTGCGTCTGGCACGTCAACCCGACCGGTAAGTTCGTGATCGGCGGGCCGGATGGCGATGCGGGCCTCACGGGCCGCAAGATCATCGTGGACACCTATGGCGGCGCGGCGCCCCATGGCGGCGGCGCTTTCTCGGGCAAGGACCCGACCAAGGTCGACCGCTCGGCCGCCTATGCCGCGCGCTATCTCGCCAAGAACGTGGTGGCCGCCAAGCTTGCCGATCGCTGCACGATCCAGCTGTCCTATGCGATCGGCGTCGCCGAGCCGCTGTCGGTCTATGTCGATCTGCACGGCACCGGCACGGTGGACGAGGCGGCCGTCGAGACGGCGCTGCGCGAGGTCATGGACCTGACGCCGCGCGGCATTCGCGAGCATCTCCAGCTCACGCGCCCGATCTACGCCAAGACCTCCGCCTATGGCCATTTCGGCCGCAAGCCGGGCCGTGACGGTTCCTTCTCCTGGGAGCGCACCGACCTCATCTCCAAGCTGAAGTCTGCTCTTGGCCGCTGAACGACGCATCAACGGCCCCAAGGCCAGAGTCCGCGAGAACTTCTTCGGCCGTTCTCGCGGCAAGACGTTGCGCCCGCTCCAGGCCGATCTCCTGGACGAGCGGATGCCTGTGCTCGGTCTCGACCTGTCGCAGCCCGCGCCGGGTGATCTCACGTCGCTGTTCGAGGCCGAGGTCTCAGGCGTCCGGCTGGAAATCGGCTTCGGCGGCGGCGAGCATCTTCACATGGAGTCCGGCCGTCATCCCGGCACGGGTTTCATCGGCGTCGAGCCGTTCCGCAACTCCATGGCCAAGATGCTGGTCGCGCTCGAAGAAGAGCCGCGCCCCAACCTGCGCCTGTTCGGCGACGACGCGACGCTGCTTCTGGATTGGCTGCCGGATGCATGTTTGAGCGGCATCGATCTGTTCTATCCCGACCCCTGGCCCAAGAAGAAGCACTGGAAGCGCCGCTTCGTGAACGAGCGCACGCTGCGCCGCTTCGCCCGCGTGATGAAGCCCGGCGCGCTGTTCCGCTTCGCCTCGGACATCGAGACCTATGTGGACTGGACGCTGACGCATCTGCGCGACCACGAGGCCTTCGAATGGCTGGCGCAGTCCCCGGCCGACTGGCACACGCCCTATGAGGGCTGGCCCGGCACGCGCTACGAGGCCAAGGCACATCGCGAGGGACGCAAGGGCGCCTATCTCACCTTCCGCCGGATCTGAGCTTGCGACCCTCCCGCCGCCCCGCGACATAGCGTGGGGCGAGGGCAGCGTCGTTCAGCGCTTGGTCCAGCTCTGCGTCTTGCAGAAGACCTTGAGGGCGCAGCCCGTCAGCTTCAGCGACGCGCCCGCCACCTCGGCCTTGCCGGCATAGGTGCGCTCCGCTTGCGGATCGGTGATCTCTCCCTCATAAGTTCCCGCCGAGCCGCTCATGCGACCGATCTGGCGTCCCTTGAACTTGCCGGTGGTGAGGCTGATGCAGAAGGCGTCGCCGCAGGGCGCGATGCTGGCGATCTCGCCGGACGCGGTGCGCCAGTTGCCGACAACGGGTTCCGCCGCGCTCGCCGAACCGAAGGTCGCGATCAGCAGCCCGCCCGCCGCGATCAGGCGTGTCATCTGGTGTCTCATGCGCTTGGTCCTCCCGGCCTGTGGAACGGGCAGGTTGACCTGTTCCGCGACGTCTGTCGAATGGCAGCGATCTTGGATCAACAGCTTTGACGGAAGCCTGCGGAGCGGGCGCTCGCCAGCGTGGCGCAAGGCTTGCCAGGAAGCGCGTTGAAGCGTATAGGAAACTCAAATTCTCTGCGATGCGATCGTGAGAGTGGGTCCACCCGGTCCCGCTCTTTTTTGTTACAAGGGGTCGGCGTCGCGACCGGGGCAGGGATCGGACGACACCGATCCGATCGCCTCGTGAACCATTCGGAGACTTCGTGACGGATCGCATCATCATCGAACAAGGCATCGAGGCGCGTGTCGCCGCGATCGTGGAGCCCGTGATCGAACAGATCGGATACCGGCTCGTGCGGGTGCGCGTGTCGGCGATGAACGGCGCGACGCTGCAGATCATGGCCGAACGGCCGGACGGTTCGATGACGGTCGAGGATTGCGAAGCCGTCAGCCGGGCCGTGTCGCCTGTGCTGGACGTCGAAGACCCGATGGACCGCGCCTATCATCTGGAAGTTTCCTCGCCCGGCATCGATCGTCCGCTGGTGCGCAAGGGCGATTTCGAGACCTGGACGGGTCAGCTTTTGAAACTCGAGACCAACCGGCTCGTTTCAGGTCGCAAGCGCTTTCGCGGCCGCGTCACCGAGGTGAGTGCCGAGGGTATCCGTCTGGAGCGCGACGGCGTTGCCTCGGAAGGCGGCGAGGCGGTTGTCGAGATCGCGTTCGACGCGCTGGCCGAGGCGCGCCTGATCCTGACCGACGATCTTCTGGCCGCTTCGCTGAAAGCCGACAAGGACGCCCGCCGCGCGCGGGGCCAGCCGGTGGACGAGGACGAGGACGGCGACGCCGCCCTGAACTGACGGGCGAGCCCATCCCAGCCGGACAGCGACCCAAGGGCCGCCCGGCCCATGAAACGAAGTCCCGCTCCGTGCGGGCGCGAGCCGAGAGCGGAAAGCCTTCGGGCCTTCCCCGGTTCACGACGAGGAGACGAACATGGCAGTCAGTGCGAACAGACTCGAGCTTCTGCAGATCGCGGATGCCGTCGCGCGGGAAAAGTCGATCGATCGCGAGATCGTCATCGCCGCCATGGCCGACGCCATCCAGAAGGCGGCGCGTTCGCGGTACGGCCAGGAAACCAATATCCGCGTCGACATCAACACCAAGACCGGCGAAATGAAGCTCCAGCGCCTCTTGGAAGTGGTGGAGCAGGTCGAGGACCCCGCGACCCAGATCTATCTGGAACTGGCGCGAGACAAGAATCCCGATGCCGAGCCGGGCGACTTCATCGCCGAGCAACTCCCGCCCATGGAGTTCGGCCGCATCGCCGCGCAGTCGGCCAAGCAGGTCATCGTGCAGAAGGTGCGCGAGGCCGAGCGCGACAAGCAGTATGAAGAGTTCATCGGCCGCGTCGGCGAGATCATCAACGGCACGGTGAAGCGCGTCGAATACGGCAATGTCATTGTCGATCTCGGCAAAGGCGAGGGCATCATCCGCCGCGACGAGCAGATTCCGCGCGAGCTGTTCCGCTACGGCGACCGCGTGCGCGCCTTCGTCTACGATGTGCGCCGCGAGCCGCGCGGGCCGCAGATCTTCCTGTCGCGCACCCATCCGCAGTTCATGGCGAAGCTCTTCACCATGGAAGTGCCTGAGATCTACGACGGCATCATCGAGATCAAGGCCGTGGCGCGCGATCCCGGCTCCCGCGCCAAGATCGCCGTGATCTCGCGCGATTCCTCGGTGGATCCGGTCGGCGCCTGCGTCGGTATGCGCGGCTCGCGCGTTCAGGCCGTCGTCGCCGAACTTCAGGGCGAAAAGATCGACATCATTCCCTGGTCGCCGGAGGCTGCCTCCTTCCTCGTCAACGCGCTCCAGCCGGCCAAGGTCGCCAAGGTCGTTCTGGATGAGGACGCCGAGCGTATTGAAGTCGTGGTCCCCGATGACCAATTGTCTCTTGCGATCGGCCGTCGTGGCCAGAACGTGCGCCTTGCCTCGCAGCTGACGGGCTGGGACATCGACATCCTGACCGAGCAGGAAGAATCCGAGCGCCGCCAGAAGGAATTCGCCGAGCGCTCCGCGCTGTTCATGGACGCCCTCAATGTCGACGAAATGGTCGGCCAGTTGCTGGCGTCCGAAGGCTTCGCCTCGGTCGAGGAAGTGGCCTATGTCGATGTGGACGACGTGGCCGCGATCGAGGGCTTCGACGAGGACACGGCGGCCGAGATCCAGAACCGCGCCAAGGAATATCTGGATCGCCGCGAGGCCGAACTGGACGACAAGCGCCGCGCGCTGGGCGTCGCGGACGAGCTTCGCGAGATCGACGGCCTGACGACGCCGATGCTGGTGGCGCTGGGCGAGGACGGCGTGAAGACGATGGAAGACTTTGCCGGCTGCGCCGCCGACGACCTGATCGGCTGGAGCGAGCGCAAGGACGGCGAAACCAAGCGCTTCCAAGGCGCGTTGTCGGGCTTCGATGTCAGCCGCACCGATGCCGAGGCCATGATCATGCAGGCCCGCGTGAAGGCCGGCTGGGTCGAGGAACAGCCCGAAGAGGTTGAGGTCGCCGAAGACGAAGACGTCTGAGTCGGTCCGACGGACGGATAGCGGATTGACGAAGGCGGATATGGACGAAGCGTTGGACGACGGACTGGAGGAGGCGGTGATGAACGGACGTATGTGCATCGTGTCGCGCCGCTCTCTCGAGCCCGACGCCCTCGTGCGCTTCGTGGCCGCGCCGGATGGCCGGGTCGTGCCCGATCTCAAGCGCCGGCTGCCGGGGCGGGGCGCGCATGTCGAGGCGCGGCGCGAGACCGTGGAACTGGCGGTGAAGCGCCGGCTCTTCTCGCGTGCGCTGAAGCGCGAAGTCTCCGGCCTCGAAACGCTGGCGGCTGATCTCGACTCGCTGCTCCTGCGTGCCGCGCTCGGCTCCCTCGGCATGGCGCGCAAGGCGGGGCAGATCATCACCGGGTCGGCCAAGGTCGACGCGGCTCTGCGCACCGGCAAGGCGGCCGCGACGCTTCATGCCAGCGACGCGGCGCCCGATGGCATCCGCAAGCTGGACGGCGCGCGCCATGCCGGAGAGGTCTCCGGGCGGGCGCGCCCGACGGTTTCGTTCCGTTTATTCACGACAGACGAAATGAGCTTGGCCTTGGGCGGCGAAAATGTGGTACACGCGGCCATCTTGCCCGGCTCGGCCGGGTTGGCCCTCGTACAACGCCTCGAAGCGCTTTGCGCGTATCGAGGCGAAGAGGCCGGCCAGGACACTCTTCTCCCGGCCGATCCATGAGGCCGCATCAATGTTCAACAACAAAGCTTGGTTGCGAAATGCTCTAGGCACGGATAATGGGCGCGAGGACACGATCCCGCGCAGGAAGCGGAAATACACATGAGCGACACGAAATCCGGCGACGACAAGACGCTGAGCGTCACACCGAAGAAGACCTTGAGCCTCAAGCCCGGCGGCAACGCCTCGCCGGCGACCGTCCGCCAGAGTTTCTCGCATGGGCGTACGAACAACGTCGTCGTCGAAACGAAGAAGCGCAAGTTCTCCAAGCCCGAGGACGCGGCCAAGCCCGCAGCTCCCGCCGCTGGAGCTGCAGCGCCGGCCGGTGCGACCGCGCGCCCCGCGCTGACGCCCGCCCAGCAGGCGGCGCTGGCTCGTGCCGCTGAAAACCCGCAGGCGCCCGTTCCTCCGGATGTGCCGCTCGCCGCCAAGCCGGCCGCTCCGGTGGCGGAAGCCGCCGCGCCCGCGCCCACCCCTGTTGCAGAAGCCCCCGCGCCGGGCCCGGCTGCGAGCGCGCCTGCGCCTGAACCCGTCAAGGCCGAAGCGCCCGTCGCTCCGGCTCCGCAAGCCGAACCCGTGGCTCCGGCCGCTCCGGTGGCAGAGGCTCCGTCCGAGCCGGTTGCCGCCGCCGCTGCGCCTGCGCCCACTCCCGTTTCCCCGCCCGAACCGCCAAGAGCCGACACCCTGAAGCCGACCGCCCCCGAATCTACCAAGGCCGCACAGGCCCCTGCCGCTCCGGCTCCCACCGGCACCGCGCGCCCGGCTACGGGTGCCCCCGCGCGCCCCGGTCAGCCCGCGGGCCGCACCGACGGCCATCGTCCGGCTGGATCGCAGGGCGCAGCGCGCCCCGGCCAGCCTGCGGGCGCGCGTCCCGGCCAGTCCGGCGCTTATGGCCAGCAGCGCCCCGGCCAAGGCCCGGCCGGTCAGCAGCGCCCCGGTCAGCCGGGACGTCCCGGTCAGCCGCAGGGCAACCGTCCGGGCGCTCCGGCGCAGAACGCGGCCCCCGGCGCGAAGCAGCCGCGCGGCGCGGTCCTGTCGGACCTGTCGTCCAAGGAAATGGATGCCCGCCGCCGCGCGCTGATTCTCGCGCAGCAGCGCGAGGTCGAAGACCGTCGCCTGTTCCAGATCGAGGAAGCACGCCGCGTCGCCGAGGACGAGCGTCGCCGCGCCGAGCGTGAGGAATCCGAGCGCCGTCAGGCCGAGGAACTCGCGCGCGTCGAGATGGAAGCCGCTGCCCGCAAGAAGGCCGAGGAGGACGCCGCTCGCCGCGCCGCCGCCCGGCCGCAGACGACGGGCCGCGCCAAGCCGGCCGAAGTCATCCCCGGCCCGCCGCCGGTGGACGATGGTCTCGGCCTGCGTCCGGCCGGCCGCACCGACCTCACGAAGAAGACCCGTGCGGACGACGAGGACGATCGTCGCGGCCCCGCTGGCGCGCGTCGTGGCCCTCCGGGCCGCACACCCGTTGTCGAGGCGCCCAAGCCGACGCGTTCGCGCACCGGTGACGATCGTCGTGGCGCTGGCCGCGTGAATGTCGAGCGCGCCTTGTCGGACGAAGATGCGCGCGGCCGCTCGCTTTCCTCGATGCGTCGCCGTCAGGAGAAGTTCAAGCGTTCGCAGCAGAACCAGCAACGTGAGAAGATTTCCCGCGAAGTGATCATCCCCGAGACCATCACCATCCAGGAACTCGCCAACCGCATGTCCGAGCGGGCGGTGGACGTCATCAAGTATCTGATGGCGCAGGGCCAGATGATGAAGCCCGGCGACGTGATCGACGCCGATCTGGCCGAAATCATCGCGACCGAATTCGGCCACACGCCCCGCCGCGTGGCGGAGTCGGACGTCGAAACCGGCATCTTCGACGTCGCCAGCAATCCCGAGAAGCTCGTCTCGCGTCCCCCGGTCGTCACGATCATGGGCCACGTCGATCACGGCAAGACCTCGCTGCTCGACGCCATCCGCAAGACCAGCGTCGTTTCGGGCGAAGCCGGCGGCATCACGCAGCATATCGGCGCCTATCAGGTCGAGCGGGACGGTCACCTGATCTCCTTCATCGACACGCCGGGCCACGAGGCGTTCACCGCCATGCGTGCTCGCGGCGCTCAGGCGACCGACATCGCGATCCTCGTGGTGGCGGCCGACGACAGCGTCATGCCGCAGACGATCGAGTCGATCAGCCATGCCAAGGCGGCCGGTGTGCCGATCATCGTGGCGATCAACAAGATCGACAAGCCCGGCGCCGACGCCCAGAAGGTCCGCACGAACCTCCTCCAGCATGAGGTGTTCGTGGAATCCATGGGTGGTGAAGTGCTCGACGTCGAGGTTTCGGCCAAGGCCGGCACCAATCTCGACAAGCTGCTCGAAGCCATTCTCCTTCAGGCCGAAATCCTTGACCTCAAGGCCGATCCCGAGCGCACCGCCGAAGGCGTCGTCATCGAAGCGCAGCTCGATCGTGGCCGTGGCCCGGTTGCGACCGCGCTGGTCCAGGCCGGTACGCTCAAGCAGGGCGATATCGTGGTGGCCGGCGACCAGTGGGGCCGCGTGCGCGCCCTGGTGGACGACAAGGGTCGCCAGCTGAAGACGGCCGGTCCTTCGACCCCGGTCGAGATCCTCGGCATGCAGGGCACGCCGCTGGCGGGCGACCGCTTCGCCGTGGTCAAGGACGAGGCGCAGGCCCGCGAGATCACCGAGTACCGCCAGCGTCTGACGCGCGACAAGGCCGTGGCCAAGTCCGCCGGCCAGCGCGGCTCGCTCGAGCAGATGATGATGACGCTGCAGGATTCGGGTCTCAAGACCTTCCCGCTGCTCATCAAGGGCGACGTGCAGGGTTCGGTCGAGGCCATCAACGTGGCGCTCGAAAAGCTCGGTACCGACGAAGTGCAGGCTCGCATCGTCCATTCGGGCGCCGGTGCCATCACCGAGTCCGACGTTCAGCTGGCCGCGACCTCCAAGGCCGCGATCATCGGCTTCAACGTCCGCGCCAATGCGCAGGCCCGTCAGGCCGCCGAGCGCGAGGGCATCGAGATCCGCTACTACAACATCATCTACGATCTGGTGGATGACGTGAAGCAGGCGATGTCGGGCCTTCTCTCGCCGGAGCGCCGCGAGACGTTCCTCGGCAATGCCGAGATCCTGGAGGTCTTCCAGATCACCAAGGTCGGCAAGGTCGCGGGTTGCCGCGTCACGGAAGGCAAGGTCGAGCGTGGTGCGGGCGTGCGCCTTATCCGCGACGGCGTGGTCATCCACGAGGGCACGCTCAAGACGCTCAAGCGCTTCAAGGACGAAGTCGCCGAAGTGCCGGGCGGTCAGGAATGCGGTATGGCCTTCCAGAACTACGACGATATCCGCGTCGGCGATATCATCGAAAACTTCCGCGTGGAGCACATCGCCCGCTCGCTGTAAGGCAAGGGCGATCGGGGACCGGTTCGCCGGTCCCGCTTCCCGGCGAACCCGCTCGGCGTCTGCGTGGCGCATGGTGCGATCGGCGGGATCGATAGGGAAACCGGCGCGCCCAAGGGCGGCCATAGTTTCCAGCGAAGACTGATGAGGCCCGGCGGCGACGCCGGGCCGTTCTCTTCGTGTGGATCGAAACGGCCGGTCTCCGAGCGAGACGGCCAGGACGTCGCTGAGCTCGAAACTCTCCGTTCGAACCGGTGCGGTCGGCTTCCTTGGGCGCGGCCGATGGCGCAGCGTTGCAAGAGGCAAACATGGCTAAGCATGCCAATACCCCCAAGGGGCCGTCGCAGCGTCAGCTGTCGGTCGGCGAAAAGGTTCGCCACGCGCTGACCGAGGCGCTTCAGCGCGGCGATCTGCGCGATTCGCTTCTGGAGCGCGCCGTCGTGACCGTGTCGGAAGTGCGCATGTCGCCCGACCTCAAGCTCGCGACCGCCTACATCACGGTTCTCGGCCAAGCCGAGCTGAAGCCCTTCGTGGACGCCCTGAACGGCCACGCGAAATATCTGAGGGGGCGGCTTTCGCCGGCCCTTCGGCAGATGAAGTACATGCCCGAGGTTCGCTTCCGCGAGGACGACAGTTTCGACAATTACGCCCGGATCGACGCGCTTCTGCGCTCGCCCGACGTGATGCGAGACCTGGAGGAAACCGAGGGCCGGGACGATAACGAGGAAGAACGCTGATGGCACGGCGCGGCAAGAAGCCGAAGGGGCGCCCGATTTCGGGCTGGGTGATCTTCGACAAGCCGGTGGGCATGGGCTCCACCGAGGCGGTCGCCAAGATCAAGTGGTTGTATTTCGCGCAGAAGGCGGGTCACGCCGGAACGCTCGATCCGCTGGCGTCCGGCATGCTGCCGATCGCGCTGGGCGACGCCACCAAGACCGTTCCCTTCGTGATGGACGGTCGCAAGACCTATCGCTTTGCGGTGACCTGGGGTGCGGAAACCACGACCGACGACACGGAAGGCCCGGTGACGAACACGTCCGACCTGCGCCCGACGCGTGCCGAGGTGGAAGCTCGCCTGCCCGCCTATATCGGCGAGATTTCGCAGGTTCCCCCGGCCTTCTCCGCCATCAAGATCGATGGCGAGCGGGCCTATGATCTCGCCCGCGCCGGCGAGGCCGTGGAGATCGCAGCCCGCACCGTGACGGTCCACAAGCTGGACATCGTCTCGATGGACGAGACGACCACCGTGTTCGAGGCCGATTGCGGCAAGGGCACCTATGTCCGCTCGATCGCGCGCGATCTCGGCCGCGATCTCGGCTGCTTCGGCCATGTCACGGAACTGCGCCGCATCCGCGTCGGCGCGTTCGACGAAGACGATCTGATCACGCTGGACGACCTGATGGACGCCGCCGAGGACGGGCTGGAAGAGCTCGACCAGGAAGCGATCGATTCGGGTGCGCGCCCGCGCGTCGTGCGCTTCCAGGCGCTGGACGAGTTCGTGCTGGATGCTGCGACCGCGCTGTCGGACCTCTACGAAGTGGCGCTCAGCGACGATCAGGCGGGCCGCGTTCTGTCGGGCAATCCGGTGCTTCTGCGCGGGCGCGATGCGCCGGCCTTCTGCGAGGAAGCCTATGCGACCGGCCATGGCCGGCTCGTCGCGCTCGGCTCGATCGATCAGGGCGCCTTCCATCCCAAGCGCGTCTTCGGCGGGCGCGGCTGAACGCCGCCACGCCACGGAGGCAACCATGCTCCGCCCGGTCGCTTTAGAAGCGGCCGGGTTTTTTGTGGCCTGGGCTTTGGAAAGAGGGAACCGGGCATGAGAATCGACCCGCAGGCGCAGGCGGTGCTGGACGAGATCGCGGCCAGATCGAAAGGCCAGCCGATGCCGCGCAACGCAGTCGAAAAGCTGGCGCAGGCGCGCGCCGACACGGCCTCGCTCGCGCGCTTTTCGGCCCCGCCCCCTGCCGGCGTCGAGGTCGAGCACGGCGAAGCGCCAGGGCGGAGCGGACATACCATCCCGTTGCGCCTGTATTGCCCTTCCGGCGCGTCCCACGTGCTTCTGTGGTTTCACGGCGGCGGTGCGATCGCGGGCTCGCTCGACACCCACGAGGCCCCGCTCATGGCGCTCGCCGAGCGCACCGGGCGGATCGTCGTGTCGGTCGGCTACCGCCTCGCTCCCGAAGCGCGCTACCCCGCTCAACACGAAGACTGCTTCGACGCTGCGCGTTATGTCGCCGAGGGCGGTCTCGGCTTGCCAACTGAGAACTGGGCAATCGGCGGAGATTCGATCGGCGGTCTTTACGCGACGGCTACGGCCCATGCGCTGCGCGAGGAGGGCGTTCGCCCGCTGCCGCAGGCGCAGATCCTGCTCTACCCCAACACGGATCTTCGCGACACGCGCACCCATGCGTCACTGGAGGAGAACGAGGGGCGGATCATGACGCGCGCCTCGCTCCATTACGAAGCCGATCAATCCGTGCCGCGTCATGCCGACCGGCTGAAGCCCGACGTCTCGCCGCTCGTGGCGGACGATCTCGCCGGTCTGCCGCCCTGCTTCCTGGCCATCTGCGAGGCGGACCCGCTGCGCGACGAGGGCGACGCCTATGGCGACGCGCTGGAGACGGCGGGCGTGCCGCTGGAGCGCCGTCGCTATGCCGGCATGATCCATGCCTTCCTTCAGATGAACGGCCGGATCGATCGGGCCGGTCAACTCCTGGGCGATATCGCAGCCTTCCTGAAACCGCGTTGAACGCGTCCGACAGGCCTGCGGTTCGAGGACGGGCGCCGGGTGCCTGCCCGTCTTTATGGAGGAGAACCGCGCCGATGAATGAGGATCGGCGAGCCCTCGCGCCAATTCGAGGGCGGACGACAAACCGACCGCCGAGGCCTTTCGATAGGCCCTACAAACGCCCGCCGACCTCATCGAGATGGGCCAGCATATCGGCGGGGTCTTCATAGACGCGATAGGCGCCGGCGCGCTCCAGCTCGCCCGCGCCATAGCCGCCGCACAGAAGGCCGACGCCAAGGGCGCGGCAGCGCTGGGCGGCCAGCATGTCCCAGATGGAATCGCCCACCACCATGGCCGTTTCGATGGGGCGGTTCAGGCGCTCGGCGGCGGCCAGAAACAGATCGGGGTCGGGCTTGGCGTATTTGACGAGATCGCGCGTGATGACGGGAACCTCGTTCGGATCGACATCCAGCGCCGCGAGATTGTGAGCCGCCGTCTCCATCCTTCCGCTGGTCGCGATGGCCCATGCGATGCCGGCCTCGGTCAGCGTACGCAGCAACGCGCGCGCGCCGGGCAGGGGGCGGATGCGCGGCGCCTGCCGGCCATAGGCGTCGGCATGGCGATGGCGGAGGCGCTCCAGAAGCTCTGGGCTGATGTCGGTGTTGGTCTCGCGCAGGAGCTGGTTGGTGAAAAGCCCGCCGCTCATGCCGATCTTGCGATGGATGCGCCAGACCGACAGGTCGATGCCCTCGGCGTCCAGCGCCTCCTGCCAAGCGAGAACATGGTGATAGACGCTGTCCACCAGCGTTCCGTCGAGGTCGAAAAGGAAGGTCGGCTCGATCCGCATGGCAGGGCCTTTCGCTCGGGGGCTGGAGCCTCGCGGCAAGGTGAGGCGCGCGAGCCTAGTCCTGCCTCCATCCGCCCAAAGAAAGTGCGGGAGCGGGGCGGGTCAAGCGTCTGGCTGAGCTGGAAAAGTTGGACGGCCTCTCTTCGGCAGGAAGAGCCTGGAGAACGAGAGCGCTTTTCTCCACGCTCCGATGGCCGTCCCGCGCCCTTGCTGGTCCGCTCGAAGACGCCATTTCGCGTGATGTCGATGGGACCGACTTTTCATCGCGCGGAAAGGAATTTAGGAACGTGCGATCGCGCTCGGCGCCTGATGGGACATCGATGGTCAAGGACGTGTCACCCGGAGACTCGTTGGAGCCGAGCGAGCGCGAACGAGCTCGGCTTGCGGCGCTGGCCGCCTATGGCATTCTCGACACGCCGCCCGAAGAAGGGTTCGACGACATCGTTCTTCTGGCGCGCAGCCTGTGCAGCGCGCCCGTGGCGCTGGTCAGCCTCGTGGACCGGGACCGCCAATGGTTCAAGGCGCGCTCGGGGTTCGAGCCGCAGCAGACGCCGCTCAGCCAATCCGTCTGTATCCATGCGCTCGGCGGCGAAGGGCTGCTGGTCATTCCGGACCTGACGAAGGATGCGCGCACGGCGGCCAACACGCTGGTGACGCAGGACCCATTCCTGCGTTTCTATGCCGGCGCGCCCTTGATCACGCCATCGGGCGAAGTGCTCGGCTCGCTGTGCGTCATCGACCATGCGCCACGGCCCGAAGGCTTGCGCGAGGGCGAGGCGACAGCCCTTTTGGCGCTGGCCCGGCAGGTGATGAGCCAGATGGAACTGCGGCGGGCCGTGCAGGACCGGGATCGCGCGCTTCTGCAGAAGCGCCAGGGCGATCTTCGCCACCGGCAGATTCTGGACAGTGCGCTCGACCACGCGATCCTGTCGCTCGATCCGGGCGGCCGGATCACGGCCTGGAGTCGGGGGGCGGAGGCGCTCTGGGGTTGGGGTGAAGACGAGGCGTTGGGCCGGGAGGCCGATTTCGTCTTTCGCCAAGCCGGTCTGTCGCTCCCCATGCCCCCGATCTCCGTTGTTCTGGATGGCGCCAGCACGGGAGCCTTGTCGGAAGGCTGGCGTCAGCGCGCGGACGGCACCCGCTTCTTCGCCTCCAGTCGCATCACCCCGCTTCTGGACGATGGCGGGGTGCGCACAGGCTGGGTCGTCATCGTCAGCGAGCGGACGGTGGAGCGTCGGCGTGAGGATCGGCTGACGCTTCTGGCGGAAGCCTCCTCGGCGCTCCTGTCCAGCCAGGAGCCGAGCGAGACGCTGGCCTCGATTCTACGCGCCGGCGCGGGCACGATCGGCTTCGACGAATGCTACCTGTTCGAGGTGGCGGAGGACGGGTGCCATCTTCATCTGGCGCAGGGCATCGGCCTCGACCCTTCCTTACGCGAAAGCCTCAGCCATGTGCCGCGAGAGCGCCCGCTCTGCGGGATCGTGGCCGAGACGGGAGAGCCGCTCGTGCTGTCGGGCCTCTTGGGCGATGGCGAGCCGCGTCATGCGATCGCGCGCGAAGTCGGCTTCGACACCTATGCCGGCTTTCCGATCATCAGCAAGAAGCGGGTGCGCGGCGTCATCTCCTTCAGCCGGCGGGACGCTGCACCGTTCGACGCCGAAACGCTGGTTTTCTTCGCAACGCTCGCGCGCTTTGCCTCCGTGGTGCACGAGCGCATCGACGCCGAGCGCGAGCTGCGTGCGAGCGAAGCCAAATGGCGCGGCCTGTTCGAGGAGTTGAACGATGGTTTCGCGGTGGGGCGCATCGTGCGCGACGCGGGCGGCCGGATGTTGGATCTGCGCTACGAGGCGGTGAACCGCTCCTGGTGCCAGATGGCCGGCCGCCCGCCGGGCGAGGTGGCGGGCCGGACGCTGCGCCAGATCTTTCCCCAGTTCGCGGCCGAATGGATGCTGGATTTCGTGCGTGCCGAAGAGACCGGCAACGCCGCGCGGTTCACCCGCTCGATCGAAGCGCTCGGCCGCTCCTATGACGGCGTGATGCAGATCACGGAAGGTGACGGTTTCGCCATTCTCCTGACCGAGGTCACGCACCGGGCCAAGGCCGAGGCGCATCGCGACGCGCTCGCGCGGATCGGCGATCTCCTGCTTCTGGTCGAGGACGAAGCGGAGATGCTGGACTGTGTGACGGGGCTTCTCGGCCGCACGCTGGATGTCGCCGCCGTCGCCTATGCCCATCCATCGGACAATGGAACGGCCCTGCTCATTCTGCGCCAATGGCGACGGGAGGCGGAAGCGGGCGCCATCGAACCCCAGGGCGCTCTGGTCGGACCGGCGGCGCTGGAACGGCTCCGTCGAGGGGAGGGGCTGGTCTTCCAGGAGGCGGAGAGTGGCTCCACCATCGACCATCCGGTGATGGAGGACGGACGTCTGGCGGCGGTGCTGCATGTCGGCGATATCAGCGCGCGCCGCTGGAGCGAAGAGGAAATCGCCTTCGTGCGCGATGCGGCCACGCGCATTCGCGCTGCGCTGGAACGCCGGCGCGTGGAAAGCCTCTTGCGCGACAACGAGAAGCGCCTGTTGACCCTCGTCCAGACCATGCCGGTCGGCGTGCTTCTGGCCGAGGCGCGCAGCGGGCGGCTGATCGCCAGCAACCGGCGCATGGAGGATATTCTGGGCCGGCCGGTCGCCAGCATTCTGCCGGCGGCCGATCTCGGCTTCGTTGCCTTCGACGGCGAAGGTCTGAAGATCGGCGTCGAGCGCTTTCCGCTTTGGCGCATGTTGAACGGCGAGGCCGATCGCGCCACGCTTGAAGCGCATCTGGAACGCCCCGATGGCAGCCGGGTGTGGATCGAGTTCCTGGGCGAGGCCATCCATGATGCGACGGGGCGGCTGCGCGGCGCGGTTCTCTGCGCCACCGACATCGAAGACCGCAAGCGCGCCGAAGCGCAGCAGCGGGTTCTGGCGCGCGAGCTGTCGCACCGTTTGAAGAACACACTGGCCGTGGTGCAATCGATCGCCTCGCAGACGCTGCGTTCGGCGCCCGACATCGAGACCGCGCGCGGCACCCTGTCCCAGCGCATCCAGGCCCTGTCGAAGGCGCATGAGATTCTGCTGATCGGCCAGCGCGACGCCGGCTCAGTGGAAGCAATTCTGCGCAGCGCCCTGGAGATCCACGACGCGGCCGGGCAGATCGCGCTGTCCGGGCCCGACCTTTTCGTGGGCCCGAATGCCGCGCTGTCACTGGCGCTGATCACCCATGAACTGGCGACCAACGCGGTGAAATACGGCGCCTTGTCCGTCCCCGAAGGCCGCGTGGACGTCGTCTGGCGCAGGATCGCGGGCGATGAAACGCGCGAGCCGAGCTTCGAGCTGCTCTGGCGCGAGCGAGGCGGGCCGCCCGTCACGCCGCCCGCCCGAAAAGGCTTCGGCACGCGGCTCGTCGGCATCGGCCTGTCGCGCACCGGGCAGGGCCAAGTCGAACTCGACTATGATCCGGCCGGGCTTTGCTGCCGGATCACTACTGTCCTGTCCGAACTCGCCGCCGATCAGGAGATGTGAGGCATGAGCCAGCGTCTTCTTGCCGATCCGGCCGCAGCCGTCGTGCTGCGCATCTGTCGCTCGTCGCCGGGCTTCATTCCGATCGTTGCGCGTGGGCAGGTCTATCCCGTGCGCGAGAGCGATATCGGAAACTATCCCGTTCATTCAGACCTGTCGGTCGAGGATTTCGTTCTGGGGCTCGAAGCCCTGGGATGCCATTTCTTTCGCGACGGGATGGACGATGTTTGCGTGCGCGAGCCCGAAAGCTTCCGCTCTCCCGTTTGGGCCACGCGCGCCCGGCAAATCCAGGCCTTGATGACCGATACGTGGGAGGGGCGCCGCACCGCCCTGTCGGATTATCTGCACGAGCAGGATGGGCTATCCGACGCAGATTGAAAGGGTGGCGTTCAATGGCGGACAGCCTCGCGCCTACGACGCAGGCTACGCGTCCCGGTCGCCAAGGCCAGCTCGCGCCATACGATCGCTGGCCAATGCAGCGCCGCCGGAAAATCAAACTGATCCGCCGGTGTTCGATTTCGAAGATGGAGAAGAGCGGGCTTCCCGGACTTGTCCGGTGAATTGGTGCCCAGGAAAGGACTCGAACCTTCACGCCTCGCGGCACACGGACCTGAACCGTGCGCGTCTACCAATTCCGCCACCTGGGCACGGGCGGACCAATAGGGGGCGGGCTTCGTGCTGTCAATCGTCTTTGCGACAGATCGGTGAAAGGACGTGCAGCTTGCGATGAGCCGGGCAGTGATGCCGCAGGGCAGCGGGTTTTGCGTCCTGTCTTCTTTTCCGATTCACGCATTGCCGCTAAAGCAGTTCGCGACAGATGAGCGAGGCGCGGACGAGGCTCCGGCTCCCCCTGAAGCGAGGCTATGCGGTCATGGAAGTCGATACGAAGAAGCAGATCACGGTGTTCGGGGGATCCGGCTTCCTCGGACGCTATGTCGTCCACGCGCTCGCCAAGCGCGGGCATCGCATCCGCGTCGCGTGCCGCCGCCCGGATCTCGCCTATCATCTCCAGATCGCCGGCCGTCTTGGCCAGATTCAAGCCGTGCAGGCCAATCTGCGCTATCCCTGGTCGATCGACCGTGTGGTCGAAGGCTCCGACCATGTCGTGAATCTGGTCGGCATTCTCGCGGAAGTCGGCAAACAGAACTTCACGCAGCTTCAGGCCGAAGGCGCGGGCCATATCGCGCAAGCCGCCGCCAAGCGCGGCATCGGCATGGTGCAGATGTCGGCGATCGGCGCGGATGCGCAGTCGCGCTCCGAATATGCGCGCACCAAGGCCGAGGGCGAAGCGCGCGTCTTCGCCGCGCGGCCGGACGCCGTGGTGCTGCGGCCCTCCATCATCTTCGGTGCGGAAGACCAGTTCTTCAACCGCTTCGCCAACATGGCGCGCCTGTCGCCCTTCCTGCCGCTGATCGGCGGTGGCAAGACGCTGTTCCAGCCGGTCTTCGTCAACGATGTCGCGGTGGCCGTGGCCGATGCGGTGGACGGTCTCGTGCCGGGCGGCAAGGTCTATGAGCTGGGCGGGCCGAATGTCCTGTCCTACCGCCAGATGATGGAGGAGATGCTGCGCATCATCGAGCGCCGCCGCCGCTTCATCGACCTATCGTTCAGCACTGCCGCTTCGCTGGCCAAGACGCTCGGCAAGCTGCCCGGCGCGCCGCTCACCACCGATCAGGTCGAGCAGCTCCAGCACGACAATATCGTCTCGGACGCTGCCAAGCGCGAAGGACGCACCTTCGAGGCTTTCGGCATCGCGCCGACCACGCTCGACGCCGTGCTGCCGAGCTATCTCGTGCGCTTCCGGCCGCAGGGCCAGTTCTCCAAGCCCCAGCCCCATGACGACCGTCCGGCCGAAGACGAGTCGTTGCCGGGCGACAAGGGCGTCGCCAAGGCTTGAGGTCCGGCGAAGAAAGTCGCGGATATGAAAAAAAGGAGGGCGGGAGCCCTCCTTTTTTGTGGGTCAATGGTGACGAGGCTTAGCGCAGCGCCAGGAGGACGCCGATGCCGACCGAGCCGACGACGATGCGCCACCAAGCGAAGGGAGCGAAACCGTAGCGCGAGACGAAGGCGAGGAGCGAGCGCACGACCACCAGCGCCGACAGGAAGGCCATGACGAAGCCGACGCCGATCGTCACGGCATCGGCCGAGTTCAGCGACTTGTAGTTCTTGAGAAGATCGAAGGCGAAGGCGCCCGCCATGGTGGGCATCGCGAGGAAGAACGAGAATTCGGCCGCCGAGCGTTTGTCCGTGCCGAGTAGGAGCGCGCCCGCGATGGTCGAGCCCGAGCGCGAGGTGCCGGGAATCATGGCAAGGCACTGGAACAGGCCGATCTTCAGGCAGAGCGACAGCGGATAGGATTCGATGTCCGTGTAGCGCGGCTGGCTGGGAATACGATCGATGATCAAAAGCGCGATGCCGCCGAGCAGCAGCGCCACGCAGATCACCATCGGCGTTTCGAACAAAACCTCCTTGATGAAATCATGCGCGATCACGCCGATCACCACGGCGGGCAGGAAGGCGACCAGAATGCCGGTGATGAAATGGCGCGAGCGCGGCGAGGAGGGCAGGGTCGTGACGAGATGCCAGAGCTTGCCAAAATACACCGAGAGAACGGCGAGCACGGCGCCCAATTGAATGAGCACTTCGAATGTATTGCCGGTGGACTTGAAGCCCATCAAATCTCGGGCGAGAATCAGATGCCCTGTCGAGGACACGGGGATGAATTCGGTCAAGCCTTCGATCACGCCGAGGATCATGGCTTCGAAAATCTGGATAGTGTCCATCAAGGGTCCTGAAAGGCGGTCTGCAAGGCAGCGGCTGGGCCGGAATTCCGTCTGGGCGGGGCGGTCGGCAGGGCGCGCGACGAAGCTTTCGGCGCGATGACACCGCATCCCCCGTCTTGCGCATTCGAACGATTCGATTATGTGCTCGCCAAGATGCGGATCGCAACGATCCTTCACGATCCGCCAACGATTTCAGCCGTAGGGTTGCAGCCTTGCGGCGGTGCCGTCGTCCTTTTGGTCCGATCTGCCCGGAAGCATCGAGTTCCTCACCCTTCATGTTGACCCTCCATCATCATCCCATGTCCGCCGCCTCCCGCTTCGTTCGGCTGATTCTCGGCGAGTACGGCGAGCGCGCGGAGCTGGTGGACGAGCGTCCCTGGGAGCGGCGGCCGGAATTCCTGGCGCTGAACCCGGCGGCGACCGTGCCCGTTCTCGTCGAAGACAGCGGCCCCGGTATCGTCGGCGGCATGGTCGCGGCCGAATATCTCGATGAGACGCGCGGCGCGTTTCAGCGCGAGCGCCGGCTGCTCGCCGAAAAGCCCGCCGAGCGCGCCGAGATCCGCCGGCTGACCGAATGGTTTCTCGGCAAGATGGATTCGGAAGTGACGCGCTATCTCGTGCGCGAGCGCATCTTCAAGCTGGAGATGCGCGCCAACGAGGGCGGCGGGTCGCCCGACGCCTCGGCGATACGGGCCGCCCGCGCGAATCTGAAGAATCACATGCGCTATATCGGCTGGCTGGCGGAAAGCCGGAACTGGCTGTCCGGCCCCAAGCTCTCCTATGCCGATCTTGCCGCCGCCTCGGCGGTCTCGATTCTCGACTATCTCGGCGAAGTCTCCTGGGAAGAAGAGCCGGCGGCCAAGGACTGGTACATGCGCATGAAGTCGCGGCCCGCCTTCCGGCCTTTCCTGGCCGAGCGCGTCCGCGGTCTGCCGCCCGCCGCCCATTATCCCGAACTCGACTTCTGACGCGTCGCAGAGGTTCGAAGCGCCTCCAGCGGATGACGATGATCTTCCCGCCTTGGCAAGGCGGGGCACTGGGAGCGTGACGCCCTTCGGGTGAGGTCGCGTTCAGGTCCGACGCTCTCGTTACGGGTTTTGCCCGCTGCCCATTCGGCGCGCGATCGCCTATATCGACGCCATGGCCGATCCGCTTTCCCTTTCCGCGCTCAGGCGCTTTCTGGACGAGGACGCACGCCGCCTGGGCTTCTCCTCGCTCGGCGTCGCGCCGGCCTTCGATGAGGGCGTGAGCGGCGCGCGGTTGGAGGCTTTCATCGCGTCGGGCTTCCACGGGACGATGGGCTGGCTGCCCGAGACGGCCGAGCGCCGCCGCTCCGTCAACGCGCTCTGGCCGGAAGCGCGCGCCGTCATCGTGTTGGGGCTGAATTACGGGCCGGACGAGAACCCACTCGATCTGCTTCAGCGACCCGATCGCGGGGCGATCTCCGTGTATGCGCGGCACCGCGACTATCACGACGTCATCAAAGGCAAGCTGAAGGAACTGGCGGGCCGCCTCGTCGCCCGCGCGGGCGTGCAAGCGGATGGGCAGCCGCATGACGTGAAGGTCTTCGTGGACACTGCCCCGCTCATGGAAAAGCCACTGGGGCAGGCCGCCGGCCTCGGCTGGCAGGGCAAGCACACCAATCTCGTTTCGCGCACTTTCGGGTCCTGGCTGTTCTTGGGATCGATCGCGACCACCATTCCCCTGGAGCCCGACCGGGCGGGGCAGGATCTCTGCGGCTCCTGCCGCGCCTGTCAGGATGCCTGCCCGACGCAGGCCTTCCCTGAGCCCTACCGGCTCGATGCCCGCCGCTGCATCTCCTATCTCACCATCGAGACGCGCCGCCCGATCCCGCGCGAGTTTCGCGCCGCCATGGGCAATCGCATCTATGGTTGCGACGATTGCCTGGCCGTCTGCCCCTGGAACAAGTTCGCCCAAGAGGCTTCGGAGGCCAAGCTGCGGGCGCGCGAGGACTTGAAGGCTCCGTCGCTCGCCAGCCTTCTGGCGCTGGACGATGCCGGCTTTCGCGCGCTCTTCGCTGGCTCCCCGGTGAAGCGGATCGGGCGGGACAAATTCGTGTCCAACTGCCTGATCGCGGCCGGCAATAGTGGCGACCTTGCGTTCGTGCCGCTCGTGACCCCGCATTTGAGCGATGCCGCTCCGCTGGTACGTGCCATGGCCGTCTGGGCGCTCGGCCAGTTGGGCGCGCCCGACCTCGCCTCCATGCGCAAGGCGGCGCTGGCGCACGAGGACGACCCGCTCGTGCGCGAGGAATGGGCCGCCACGATCGCGCTCCCGTCCGACATCTTTTCACCCGCCTCTTCCGGAGACCTCACTCGATGATGCCAGCCGCCTCGACCCAGCCGCTCCGCGCCCGCCCCACGCGGCTCTTCGTCTTCGGCTGCGGCTATAGCGCCAAGCGGTTCGTGGAAGGGCTGGCGCGCGAGGACGTGTCGGGCGTCACCACCCGCTCGCCCGACAAGTCCCGGCATTTCGCAAGCGCGGGTCTGGTGCCCTTTCTGTTCGACGGCACGGGGCCGGGGGAGGGGATCGATGCCGTTTTGGCCGAGACGACGCATCTTCTCATCTCGATCGCGCCCGGCCCCGAGGGCGATCCGGTGCTGCGCCATCATGGCGACGCGATCCGCTCGATGATGCCGGAGCTCGAATGGATCGGCTATCTGTCGACCGTCGGCGTTTATGGCGACCATGGCGGGGCGTGGGTGGATGAGACGACGCAGCTTCGCCCGGTCTCGCAGCGCTCGCGCGAGCGCGTCGAGGCCGAGGCGCTGTCTCTTATCCACCTCTGACGCTGCCGACGCTCTGCTCTGTATATGTCTTCGTGGGTGCCTGATCATTTACAATATATACATCAACAAGATCTAATCTATGAATCGAATACCACCGGTGTGAGAAAGAAATACCGTATAA
>NZ_LDQA01000060.1 GCF_001475935.1 Aureimonas ureilytica | reverse complement strand
TCTACGTCCGCGTCTCTGCCCTTCCTGACGCTCGGACCGTCATCGACACGCTGCCGATCTGGTTCGAGCACTACAATACCGTTCACCCTCACAAGGCGCTCGGATATCTCTCACCGCGCGAGTTCATCGCGTCCCGGCAATCCCTCTGATCTGTCCGATCATTCGGGGGCAACAACAGAAGTCCAGCGTTTCCCCACCGTCACCGATCGAGCGGTAGAGATACATCCATTCACCGCGAACCTTCACATAGGTCTCGTCGACGTACCAGGTCTTGGTCTGAAGGGGTTTGCACCATTGGACACGGCGGTCGAGCTCGGGCGCGTAGTGCTGGACCCATCGATAGATTGTCGTGTGGTCCACCGACAGATGGCGCTCAGCCATCATCTCCTCGAGGTCGCGGTAGCTCAGCGCGTAACGACAGTACCAGCGCATGCACAACAGAATGATGTCGGGGGCGAAGTGCCGGCCTTTGAACGCCAAACTCATGCCTCACGCCCCCGACTGTAGCAGCCTTCAGCTCAAAAGCTCGCATCCCCAATCGCTATTCGCAACAGACCCCGCTCCTGCGAAAGGCCGAAGAGAGAACCGTCGAGGCGCTTTGAATGACAACGGCAAGCTCGTCGATCGCCTCAAGCCCGGCGAATGTGCCAACTTCATCAAAGCCGCCGCATATGACCGAGACTAATAGGATTCTGCGCTAGCCGATTTGGGATGTTTAATATCTATAATACTTATAATTCGTAATAAAATATTTAAGCGTCCAGTATTTTTCTTTGCAATAACATAGGGGATGCGGGATGTAACCCGGTTAAGTCTGAACGTTTCAAGATAAATGCAAAGGCGACATCGGACCGTCGCCTTGATGCGGTCCTGGCCGTATTTGCATGTTATTTGGCCGGACTGGACATCCGAATCATGGAAGCATGGGTCTCCAATAAAATTTGGGGAATTATCGGTGTCGTCCCATACCAACGCATTAGAATACAACACTGAGTCTATTGGTGGAACTTATAGCAGAATACAATTATTAAACCCTAATGTAATTTCTGCAAGCAATAAAGTTTTTTATTTGAGCGTCGACGCGACCGACATCGAATGCGCGGTCGTCAAAACACTACGTCGATTCGAGAATGATCTCGTAGCAAAGCTATCAGAAAAGGCTGTCAACCGTTTGCTCATGCCTGGTCGCTGGCCGCGGATGGGTGTCGCCGAACTAATTTGTGAGGTTGTGACCGACCTATCTATCCGTAAAGGAAGCCTTAGCGAGATTGGACGGCTCGACCGGTCTTGTCAGATAGCCAACAAAATCGAGCAGCATGGAGAAGTTGAATTCGCAATTTTACTGCTGCCTTTTAGGACTGCTTCCCCGCTGAAGAACCGCGGCACCTTGCCGGATATAGGAGAGTTCTTCACCTTGGTTTCTCTTCACGCGATCTCACGAGCCTGTCGTGAGGCTCAGCTATGGATACACAACCTCATTGTAAAAATACGAGAGTTGGTTGGAGAGCATGCGTATGAGTGTGCAGAGCATGTTGCCATCGGCGAAGGCGATGACCTAAGTCACTACTTCTCGCAAGCGATCCAGCAATGTGCTGAAGTTGGCTGTACGCCAAAGGTTAGTGCCGCAGCGCGAAAACGACTGAGGCAAATGGAAGCAATTCGCAGCGATGTTCGTGTTTATAATGGTGATACCTTTGTACGTTTACTAAAAGAACTTGCATTCTCCTCTGTCCCGCTCGATGCTTGGCTGACATTCAAGAATTTGCCTCTTATTCCTGTTCGTATACTCGCTTGTCAAGACGCCGGACGGTATCCATGCTTTGCATCAGTATCACCTGATCAGATAGCTGAGTATCTCTCAGTTTTACTTGAGGCTATGTCTGCCCTGGGTCTCGATGAGGACTTTTTATGTCTAATAAATTACTCCGATATTAAAGTAAAATCGGAACAAAGTAAAAATAAAAATGGAAGCGACATTTATTTTTATGATCGAGTAAACACTCTGGAGAAATCTATTAACAGTGCATTACAAGACATATGGGTGGCCAACGGCCGTGACCAGTTTCAGGACGAACTTAAGCGAATTGATCCAACGGGCGCTGTAGCTCCGCTGTTCGAGCCTCTACTTTTCTCCTTGGAACATCCCGATATCCCGATGATTGCCCGTCAGAGCAATATTGATCCTGATCGGCTCTACTTTGAGATTATGAAAAACATATACCGGCCTAGCGTTAATGAGAGTCATGAACAGCTGCGTCGACTGATTGTCAGAAATTCTCTACTAGGATCTGCTCTTTATTGTGCTGCTTACGAAGCTAATACAGGTTCGAAAAATCCAGACGGCTTTGATGATGTTGCCGCCATGTTTCCCAATGCCCTTCGCATGTCAATTCATCAAAAGGATGAAGCTATCGGACATTTTTCAATCCATGTGAGTCCAACGGCGAACCGAACTCCTTGGCATGGGAGCGCATATCTTACTGCTGCATGCAGATCGGGCGTCGTCCAGATTTCAATTGAGCTGGCAGGCCTCGTTGAACTAGCTGGCGCACGACGTGTCATACCGAAAGGCCATGCGCGCGGCATTTTTGCTCGCCATGTCAATATCGGCCAGCCGATTGCTTTTCTAGCCCCGACCCTAGCTGTTTCCTCGTCAGAAGATCTGCTCGATCTTTTCTCGAATAACTGCCTCACAGCGAACGGATAATAATTTGCTTTCTAGGATTTCGTCGAGAGCGTCCATTTCGCGTAATGCGACTATCCTGATGATTTGCAATGCCCTCTTCATCTGCTCGATTTCTATAGATTTGGCTTTGACGGGCATCGTAGGCTTTCAGTTGACGCCTATACCAATGCTAGCAACATTACCCTTCGCATTAATTACGGTGGGCGCTGCGACCACAACATGGGGTGCCGCTGGGTTGATGCAGCGGGTCGGTCGCCAAGCAGGCTTCATGATTGGCACCAGCTTAGGTGTGATGGGTGGGGTCATTTCGGTCTGGGCGGTGCTGCATGGACATTTCTGGGTCTTTTGCCTTGGAACGTTTTTGGTCGGTGTCTGGCAGGCTTTTGCGCAATACTACCGCCTTGCCGCAGCTGATAACGTCTCAGAGGAGGATAAGTCCAAAGCGATTTCCTGGGTGCTCGCTGGTGGGCTGATCGCGGCCCTCGTCGGGCCGGCGCTTGCGAATTGGAGCCGCGGTTGGCTTGGGGACCCCTTTTTCGCCGGCGCCTATGTTGCAGTCGCCTGCCTTGCCTTAACATCACTTATTCTGTTGCTCTTCTATCGTGATGATGCGAATTTTCGTACACGAACTCACGTCTCGGGACGCTCCGTTGCATTTGGTGATCTACTCTCTCGGCCGATCTATCAGGCTGCAGTGGTGAATTCGACCGTTAGCGGTGTGGTTATGATGTTTCTCATGACGGGAGCGCCAATCGCGGCGCTCGGCTGCGGACTTGGCGTGGAAGACAGCACCAGCATAATTCAGTGGCATCTGGTGGGCATGTACGGCCCTTCCTTCTTTGTAGGAATGCTCATCTCCCGCTGTGGACTGGTTCGAATAGTGCATGTGGGAAACCTGCTTACGTTCGTCAGCGTTGTGCTGGCTGTCACCTCCCAAACTACCTTCGCCTTCCATGCAGCATTGCTGACGCTCGGTGTGGGATGGAATTTTATGTTTGTCGGCGGAACTACCCTCTTGGCTAAATCTCATACTACTGCTGAGCAGGCGCGCGCGCAGGGTTTTGCAGAATTTCTTCGCTTCGGTGGCACTGCGCTTGGAGCTGTCGCGGCCGGACCGCTCCTCCAAAGCATGGGCTGGCAAATCATGAACATCAGCGTTTTACCTCTGCTCGCGGCAGCACTATGGTTCACTATCAAATGGGATGGAAAAACAACCGGCGATCAGATGAATGGATGAAGTTACCTCGCATCTTGTTGCCTTTCTGGTCTCGCCTGGGGTCAATATGATCGATTTGGGCGGGCCTATGCAGGCATTCTCTACCTGCAATACATTGGCCAAACGCGGCACTTTATATGAGATCATCACTGCATCAGCACAGGGTGGGGCAGTGCAGACAGCGCCGGGTCTAATGCTTCCGACTACTGCTATAGCTCAGATCGACCCTTCCAACATCGATACGCTCGTTGTTCCCGGCGGAAGCAATGGTGGCCAGCCACCGGAAAACAACGAACTCGCACACTGGATCTCAGCCAACAGTGCAAGGATTGGGCGGATTTGCTCCGTCTGCACGGGAGCATTCTTGCTTGGGCAAGCAGGTATTCTCTCAGGGCGGCGGGTGGCTACGCACTGGCGATGGGCCGAGGAGTTGCAACGCCGTTACCCGGAAGCCCACGTGGAACTGGACCCGATCTATATCGAAGATAAGAATGTCTGGACCTCTGCCGGGGTAAGTGCCGGCATCGATCTCGCGCTGGCGCTTATTGCCCGCGATCAAGGACGAGCGACTGCTATGGCTGTCGCGCGTAATCTGGTTGTTTATATCACGCGCTCGGGTGGCCAAGCGCAATTTAGCGTTCCACTCGAGGCGCAAAGCGCATCTGGAAATACTTTCGCCGATCTTGAAGACTGGATTCTTAATCATCTTACGATGCGATTAGATATAGCAACGTTGGCGAACAGAGTGGGCATGTCCGAACGCAGTTTTCGTCGTAAGTACCATGAAGCCACGGGACGAACGCCCATGCGGGCAGTTGAAGCCTTTCGACTGGAAGCAGCCTCGCAATCGCTGATTTCGACGATGCAATCGGTCAAGCAGATTGCTCGTGCAGTGGGGTGTGAGACTGAAAACAACTTACTACGTCTCTTTCGTCGGCACTATGGGATCACGCCAGTTGAGTTTCGACAAAGATTTTCTAAGCAACCAGAAAATTCCGCTGACCCGTAATGAATCTTCTCCATTCCCTGTGTTGAGGTCAAAGGCTACGTTGCATATTTGGAACGGAGACTTCAGTAACTGAGCCGGCCCTGCAACCGCTATGAATGCTCGACCGATCTCTCCGCGCCGTCTTCGTGATCATCCTTTCCTCTCACTTCATCGCGCGCCCGTTGGATGGTCTGCCGGCTGACGCCATAGTCGCGTGAGAGCTTGGAGACCGAAGCCCCCTCCCCCAGCTTCTCGCGGACCACCTGCTTCTGCACGTCCGTCAGGCTGCGCGGACGGCCCAGCACCTTGCCCTGTTCCTTCGCCCGGATCAGGCCCGCATGGGTGCGCTCGATCAGAAGATCGCGCTCGAACTCGGC
>NZ_LDQA01000006.1 GCF_001475935.1 Aureimonas ureilytica | reverse complement strand
AGAACATCATTGCCGCTCGTCGCACCCGCCATGTCACCCTCGATTTCATCATACGATCTGATGATTCTCAGAGAGCCGCCTCTCTGTTGGGTGAGAGCCTTACGTCACAACTTGAAAGCGACATAAGAATTCATTCACCGAATTTCATCCAAAGGATTCACGTCTTCGTGATCCTGACGCGAACCTGCCGCATGGTCTCCCCGCGCTTCCCTTGTGCGGTGCAATGCGCTATCTCGGCCGCCCGTTTGCCATGAGCCCCGATGCCGCCCGCCGGCGTCGGGGCCTTCGTTTTGCGAGCCGCCTCCATGTCCCGTCTCTTCCCCGGCCTCGACTTCGGCACGACCAATTCCACGCTCTCGCTCTGCGCGCCGGGCGGGGCGCCGCGGCTTCTGCCGGTGGAGGGCGAGCACCTGACGATCCCTTCCGCGCTGTTCTTCAGCCTGGAGGACGGGCACACCTATTTCGGGCGTCAGGCCGTGTTCGAATATGTGGACGGGGCGGAAGGGCGCTTCATGCGCGCGCTCAAAAGCATTCTCGGCTCGACGCTGATGAAGGAGACGACGCAGGTCGGGCGCGAGCGCATGACCTTCGAGGACCTGATCGGGCGCTTCCTGAAGCATCTGCGCCAGACGCTGGAGCGCGAAACCGGCGAGGAGGCCGACCGCATCGTGCTCGGCCGCCCCGTGCGCTTCGTGGACGAAAGCGACGAGGCCGATCGCGCCGCCGAAGGCCAGCTGGAATCGGCGGCCCGCGCGCAGGGCTTCCGCCATGTGGAGTTCCAGTTCGAGCCGGTCGCCGCCGCGCTCTATTTCGAGAGCACGATCAACGCCGAACAACTGGCGCTGGTGGTGGATATCGGCGGCGGCACGTCGGACTTCTCGCTTCTGCGCCTGTCGCCCGAGCGCGCCCGCTCGACGGACCGCGCGGACGACATTCTGGGCACGACGGGCGTGCATGTCGGCGGCACGGATTTCGACCGGCTGCTCAACATCGCCAAGATGCAGCCGCTGCTCGGCCTCGGCTCCTCGACGGCCGACGGCAAGCGCCTGATGCCGGTCTGGTATTTCAACGACATGGCGACCTGGCACCGGATCAACACGCTCTATACGCCCAAAATCCTCTCCGACATCCGCGCCCTGCGCAAGGAAGCGGCCGAGCCGGAGAAGCTCGGGCGCATGGAGCATATGCTGACGCACCGCTCGGGCCACCGCCTGGCCGGCGCGGTGGAGCGCGCCAAGATCGCGCTGTCGGACGAGGCCGAAACGCCGATCGCCCTGAAGGAGCCGGGCCTCGCCTTGGAAACGCAGGTGACGCGGGCCGAATTCGAGGCGGCGACGGCTGAACTCGTGGCGCGGATCGAGGGCGCGATTGGCGAGGCCCTGGCGCTCGGCGGCATCGGGGCCGAGGCGGTAAACACGGTGATCCTGACCGGCGGCGGCGCGCAGGTGCCGGCCGTGCAGATGGCTGCGACGCGTCGCTTCCCCCAAGCGCGCATCGCCCATGCCGACGCCTTCGGCTCGGTCGGCCTCGGGCTCGGTCTGGACGCGGCGCGCCGCTTCGCGTGAGACGCAGGCCGGGCATTTCGAGCGGTCAGGTCACGAGGAATGCCGTTTTGCGAACCGAAGTCCGGCCGGCGGAACCCAGCCGGTGCGAAGAGACACCGGCAAGGCTTGGGCAAACGGGCATAGGATCGGGCGCATCACGACGCGGCGCTGAATGCTCACGAGGCGATCAGGCTCGCCCGTCGCGGTGGCGTCGTGACCGTGCAAGGCCCCACGCGCTGCGGCCCGCAAGGCGCTGTCGAACACCCTTTGCAAGACGCAAGCCTCGTTCGCCGCGCTTGACCGCAGCGTCATGTCATGAAATGGTTTCTTCGTGCATCCGCTCCGTAAGCGTTAACGTCAACCAACGCTCACGCTGGCCTTCGCCGTTCCGGCAGGCCGCAAGGAGTGTTGTCATGCCTGCTTTTCGCAAGCTTCCCACGCGCTATGCCTCGATCGTGGTTCCGTTTCTTCTCTCGATTATGATGTGCGGCGTGGTGTCGGCCATTTCCACGGCGCGCGCGCTCGGCCTGTCAGCCGATCTGCCCGCCCAATGGATGAAGGGCTGGGGCCTCTCCTGGCTCGTGGCTTTCCCGACGCTTCTCGTCGTCATGCCGCTGGTGCGCCGTCTCGCCGGCTGCCTCGTGGAAAGCCCCGCCGCGCGCTCTTGACTCGTACGCGGGAGCGTCATGCGCTCCCGCCTGCCCGCCGCGAGGATTTGCGAGCCGAGCCAGCCCGCGTTAGGACAGGCCTCCACCAAGGAGAGGCCGTTTCATGACGACGCTGACGCTCGACACCGCCCGCACCATCATCGCCGCCGCGCTCGCCAAGGGCGCGGAGCTGAAGCTGAAGCCGCTGACCGTCGCGGTGCTGGATGCCGGCGGCGCGCTGGTCGCGCTGGAGCGGCAGGACGGCGCCTCGCGGATGCGGCCCGACATCGCCATCGGCAAGGCCAACGGTGCGGTTCAGATGGGCATGGGCTCGCGCGCCCTGTGGAAGCGCGCCGAAGAGCAGCCCTATTTCATCCAGTCGATGAACGCGCTGGCCGGCGGCTCGCTCGTGCCCGTACCGGGCGGCGTGCTGATCCGCCAGGATGGCGCGATCCTCGGCGCGGTCGGCATCACCGGCGATACGTCGGACAATGACGAGACCGCCGCCGTCGCCGGCATCGAGGCCGCCGGCTTGACCGCCGACAAGGGCTGACACCGTTACGAACCGGGCGGTGTGGCGATGATTTTCGCCGCGCCGCAGCATATCGACCCTTGCCTCATTTGCCGGCTTGCGCAAAACATGGGCATATGGAGCCGAGCGCGCTTGCCGTTCTGATCGTCGACGAAAACCGGGCGCGGGCCGCCATCATCGAGGATGGGCTGCGTGAGGCCGGGCACGCGCGCGTGCATGTGGTCACAGCAATGAACGGTCTCGTGCGCGAGATCGAGCAGTTCCGGCCCGACGTGATCGTGGCCGATCTCGAAAATCCCAATCGCGACCGGCTGGAGCAGTTCTTCCAGGTGTCGCGCAGCGTCCAGCGCCCCATCGCCATGTTCGTGGATCGCTCCGATGCGGCCTCTATGGAAGCCGCGATCTCGGCAGGCGTCTCGGCCTATGTCGTGGACGGGCTGAAGAAGGAGCGCGTGAAGGCGATTCTCGACATGGCCGTCCTGCGCTTCCACGCCTATTCCCGGCTGGAGCGAGAACTCCACGAGGCGCGCTCGGAACTGGCCGATCGCAAGATCGTGGAAAAGGCCAAGGGCATCCTGATGCAGCGCCGGGGCCTGAGCGAGGACGAAAGCTACCGCCTCCTGCGCCAGACCGCGATGAACGAAAAGAAGAAGCTGGTGGAGATCGCGCGCAGCATCGTGACGGCGGCCGATCTTCTCGGCGGCGAGGTGAAGCGATGAGTTCGACCCCCTCCTCCCTGCCTGCGGTACGCTTGGGCTTCATTCCACTGGTGGACGCGGCGGTGCCGATCACTGCGGCGGCGCTCGGGCTCGACCGCGCGGAAGGGTTGCGGCTCGATCTCGTGCGAGATGTCTCCTGGTCCAATATCCGGGACCGGCTGGCCTTTCGCCAGTTCGACGCGGCGCATCTTCTGGGGCCCATGGCGATCGCCTCGCAACTCGGCCTCGGCTCCAATCCCTATCCCGTCATCGCCCCCTTCTCGCTTGGGCTCGGCGGCAATGCGGTGACGCTGTCGCTCCGATTGTTCGAGGAGATGCGCGAGGCGGCGGGCGAGGCGGATCGCGACGAGCCGGCCGCCCATGCGCGCGCGCTGGCCCGGGTGGTCAGACGGCGGGCGGCGGCGGGCCTGCCGTCGCTGACCTTCGGCGTGACCTATCCCTTCTCCTCGCACAATTACGAATTCCGCTTCTGGATGGCGGAAGCCGGGATCGACCCGGATCGCGACGTGGCCATGACCATCGTCCCGCCGCCGCTGACGGTAGACGCGCTGCGCTCGGGCGCGATCGACGGGTTCTGCGTCAACGCGCCCTGGAATGTCAGCGCGGTGGAAGCGGGCGTCGGGCGCATTGTCGCCGTCAAGGCCGACATCTCCCTCGCTTCGCCGGAAAAGGTGCTGGGCATCAGGCCGGACTGGTGGGCCGCGAACGCGGACTTGGGCGCGGCGCTTCTGCGCGCGCTGCGGCGCGCGGCGCTCTGGTGCGACCAGCCGGAGAACCGGGCAGAGCTGGCGTCGATCCTCGCGCGGCCGGAGCATCTGGGCAGCGACCCCGCCTCGCTGGCCGCGATCCTTGCCGGCGATCTCGCGGTGAGCCCGGAGGGGACGCGCCGCAACCTGCCGAACTATCTGACCTTCCATGGCGGCGAGGCCAATCGCCCACGCCCCTCCGAGGCGCTCTGGGTCTATAGCCAGATGGTGCGCTGGGGGCAGGTGCCTCTGGCCAACGAGTTCGCGCGGCGCGCCGCCAGCGCCTTCCGGCCCGATCTCTACGACGCCGTGTTCGGGGATTCACGTGAAACCAGTTCGGCGGGCGACCTGACGCCCGGCACAATCGCGGCCTATGTCGACGGCTTCACGATCAGACGCCGGCCGGACGACAACTCTTCGCAGGACTCGCCAGAATAACGCCCGGCTGGAAGGCACCCCGAACGAGGAGGTCTCGATGGTTCAGATCCGCCGAGACACCCAGGCTTGGCGTTGACCGGCGAGCCGATCGTTCGATCGCCGCTCCTTCGGCGGACTCCGCTGCTTTTCGAACTGCCTTTCATTTCCTCGTGCTGCACATGCGAAGGGCATCGACGGGAAGCAGTTTAAAACCCCTGTAAACTGGGCCTCGTGAGGCGATTGCCTGTTTATTGGGCGTGCCGCCATGCTGAACATTTGGACTTTCCAAACTCCGGTCCTTCCGCTTCAATAAGCCTCAGACCCGCCAAGGACGACGGGCCGAAAGACGCTTCCCGAGCGAAGCATCCGCGAAGACATCGACGTCGCGCGTTCTGCCGCCTCCCCATTCCCGATTGTCGGGGAGGCTTCAGACGGCGGCGTTTTTTCGTTTTTCCCCTTTGCATCCGATACGAGCTTTCACCGGAGGAATGGCATGTCCGACATCTCGAAGACTGGCATCAACCGTCGGCGCTTCCTTCAGGGCTCGGCGGCCAGCGCGGGAACGGCGGCGCTGTTTTCAGCCATCGGCGCGAGCTTTCCGGGCGGCGCCTTTGCGCAGACGGCAGGCCCCGAAACCACGAAGGCCATTCTCGGCTTCATCGCGCTGACCGACGCCTCGCCGCTGATCGTCGCCAAGGAAAAGGGCCTCTTCGCCAAGCACGGCATGGCGGATGTGGAGGTGGTGAAGCAGTCCTCCTGGGGCACGACGCGCGACAATCTCGTGCTCGGCTCGGCGGGCTCCGGCATCGACGGCGCGCATATCCTGACGCCCATGCCCTATCTCATGAGCGCGGGAAAGATCACGCAGGGCGGCCCGGTGCCGATGCAGATTCTCGCCCGCCTCAATCTCGACGGGCAGGGCATTTCGATCGCCAACGCCTTTGCCGATCTGAAGGTCGGGCTGGACGCCGGCGTGCTGCGCGAGAGCTTCGCCAAGGCCAAGGCCGCCGGCAAGACCTCAAAGGTTGCCGTCACCTTTCCCGGCGGCACGCACGATCTCTGGATGCGCTACTGGCTGGCCGCCGCCGGCATCGACCCGAACACCGACGTCGAGACCATCGTCGTGCCGCCACCGCAGATGGTGGCGAATCTCAAGGTCAACACGATGGACGCCTTCTGCGTGGGCGAGCCTTGGAACGAGCAGATGGTCGGCCAGAAGATCGGCTTCTCGGCGCTGACCACAGGCGAACTCTGGAACAACCATCCCGAAAAGTCGCTCGCCATGCGCGCCGACTGGGTGGCGGCCCATCCCAACAGCGCCAAGGCGCTGACCATGGCCGTCCTGGAAGCCCAGCAATGGTGCGATAAGGCCGAGAACAAGAAGGAGCTGGCCGAGATCGTCGGCAAGCGCGCCTGGTTCAACGTGCCGGCCAAGGACATCGTGAAGCGCCTGTCGGGCGAATACGACTACGGCAACGCCCGCCCGGTGGTCGAGAATTCGCCCCATATCATGAAGTTCTGGCGCGACAACGCCTCCTACCCGTTCAAGAGCCACGACCTCTGGTTCCTGACCGAGGACCAGCGCTGGGGCTACCTGCCGGCCGACGCCGACACGAAGGCCTTGGTGGAAGCCGTCAACCGCGAGGACATCTGGCGCGCGGCGGCCAAGGATCTGGGTGTCGCGCAGGCCGAGATTCCCACCAGCACCTCGCGCGGCGTCGAGACCTTCTTCGACGGCAAGAGCTTCGATCCGGCCAACCCGTCCGCCTATCTCGAAAGCCTCTCGATCAAGCGCGTCGCCTGATCCCTGCCGGGCGGCCCGCTCGAAGAGGCCGCCCCTTCGTCTTTTTAGCTTTGATCCGCCCGATGGCGCGAGGGTTCCATGTCCCAGACCGTTTCCAAGCTGCCTGCCGCGAAAGCGCCCGCCCCGGCCACCGCCGGCACGAAGGCCAAGATCGTCGCCCTGCCGCGCCCCCGCGCCTCGTTTGCGGCCGTGGCGGGTCGCCGGGTCCGCGAGATGGCCGCCAACATGCTGCCTTTTCTCGTCACGCTCGCCGTGCTTCTGGGGATATGGGAAGTCATCTGCTCCCAGCCGGGCGCGGCCCTTCCCGCGCCGACCCAGATCCTGTCGGACAGCTGGGACCTGATCGTCCATCCGTTCTACGTCAACTCAGGCAATGATGTCGGCCTCGGCTGGCAGATCTGGGCAAGCCTCCAGCGCGTGGCGGTCGGTTATGCGATCGCCGTCGTCGTCGGCATCTCGCTCGGGACGCTGGTCGGCCAGTCGACGCTCGCCATGCGCGGTCTCGACCCGATCTTCCAGGTGCTGCGCACCGTGCCGCCGCTCGCCTGGCTGCCGCTGTCGCTCGCCGCCTTCAAGGACGGCCAGCCCGCCGCGATCTTCGTGATCTTCATCACCGCCGTCTGGCCGATCATCATCAACACGGCGGTCGGCATCCGCAACATCCCGTCCGATTACCGCAATGTCGCGGCCGTGCTGCGCCTCAACGGCCTCGAATTCTTCGCCAAGATCATGCTGCCGGCGGCCGCCCCCTACATCTTCACCGGGCTTCGCATCGGCGTCGGCCTGTCCTGGCTCGCCATCGTCGCGGCCGAAATGCTGATCGGCGGTGTGGGCATCGGCTTCTTCATCTGGGACGCGTGGAACTCCTCCTTGATCTCCGACATCATCGTCGCGCTCGCCTATGTCGGTGTGGTCGGCTTCGTGCTCGACCGGATCGTGGCCCTGATCGGCCGCCTCGTCACCCGCGGCACCTCCGCCGCCTGACGCCTCTCCCCTCAGACTCGGAGCGAACCGCCATGACCCCCAAGCCGTTCCTGTCCATCGAAGGCGTCGATATGACCTTCAAGCGCGGCAGCGCCACGACCAATGTCCTGAAAGGCATCGACCTCACGGTCGCCAAGGGCGAATACATCTCGATCATCGGCCATTCCGGCTGCGGCAAGTCCACGCTTCTCAACATCGTGGCCGGTCTCACCATCGCCACATCAGGCGTCGTCCTCCTGGAGGATAAGGTGGTGGACCAGCCGGGGCCGGACCGGGGCGTGGTGTTCCAGAACCATTCGCTCCTGCCCTGGCTCACGGTCTATGAGAACGTGGCGCTCGCCGTGGACAAGGTGTTCTCGCGGACCAAGTCGGCGGCCGAGCGGCGCGAATGGGTCATGCGCAATCTGGAACTGGTCCACATGGGCCATGCCAAGGACAAGCGCCCGAGCGAGATTTCGGGCGGCATGAAACAGCGCGTCGGCATCGCCCGCGCGCTCGCCATGGAGCCGAAGATCCTGCTTCTGGACGAGCCCTTCGGCGCGCTGGACGCGCTGACCCGGGCTCATCTGCAGGATCAGGTCATGCAGATCCAGAACGATCTCGGCACCACGGTCATGATGATAACCCATGACGTGGACGAGGCCGTGCTCCTGTCGGACCGTATCGTCATGCTGACCAACGGCCCCTCGGCGCGGATCGGCGAAATCCTCGACGTGCCGCTCGCCCGCCCGCGCGACCGCATCAAGCTCGCCACCGACGCGACCTATCTCAAGTGCCGGCAGGCGGTGCTGAAGTTCCTCTACGAGCGCAACCGCTTCGTGGAAGCTGCGTGACGCTTCCCTGACCGCCCGGCGCGCCACCGACGCCGCGCCCGGCCTCCTATCTCACCTTTCCTTCTCGGGATGAGAATCATGACCCAGAAACTCGTCGTCGTCGGCAATGGCATGGCGCCCGGCCGCATGTTGGAACATCTGTTCGAGGCCGCCCCTGGCGCCTATGAGGTGACGATCTTCAACGCCGAACCCCGCGTGAACTACGACCGCATCATGCTGTCGCCGGTTCTCTCGGGCGAAAAGCAGTTCGACGACATCGTGATCCATGGCGACGGCTGGTACATCCAGCACGGCGTCACGCTCTACAAGGGGCACCGGATCGTCTCGATCGACCGCGCGGCCAAGACGGTGACGTCGGACCATGGCGTGACCGAATCCTACGATCATCTCGTCATCGCGACGGGCTCGACGCCGTTCATTCCGCCGGTTCCCGGCAAGGACCTGCCCGGCGTTCTCGCCTATCGCGATCTGGACGATGTGGAGGCGATGATTCTCGCCGCGCAGAGCCGCGCCAAGGCCGTGGTGATCGGCGGCGGCCTGCTGGGCCTCGAAGCGGCCGCCGGCCTGCGTGCGCAGGGGCTGGAGGTCACGGTTCTCCACCTGATGCCGACGCTGATGGAGCGACAGCTCGACCCCGCCGCCGGCTATCTCCTCCAGCGCGCGCTGGAAAAGCGCGGCATCGAGGTGATCTGCAACGCCAACACCGAGAGCATCCTCGGCACGGAGAAGGTGGAAGGCGTCCAGCTCAAGGACGGGCGCGTCATCCCCGCGACGCTGGTGGTCATGGCGGTCGGCATCCGCCCCTCGGCGGGTCTGGCGAAGGAAGCGGGTCTGGCCGTCGGACGCGGCATCCATGTGGACGACCAGCTTCTGACCTCCGACGAGAACATCTCGGCGCTCGGCGAATGCGTGGAACTCGACGGGCGCGTCTACGGCCTCGTCGCCCCGCTCTATCAGATGGCCGAGATCGCCGCGCGCCGCCTCGCCGGCCAGGCGGGAGAAGGCTTCCGCCATTCCGACACGCCGACCAAGCTCAAGGTCACGGGCATCAATCTCTATTCCGTCGGCGATTTCGCCGATGCGCCCGACCGCGAGGAGATCGTGCTGCGCGACGCCACGGCCGGCGTCTACAAGCGCCTTGTCCTGCAGGACAACAAGATCCTTGGCGCGGTTCTCTACGGCGAGACGGCCGATGGAGGCTGGTTCGCGGACTTGATGAAAAAGCAGTCCGACATCACCGAGATGCGCGACACGCTCATCTTCGGCCAGAGCTATCAGGGAGGGTCCCCGCTGGACCCTATGGCGGCCGTTGCAGCCTTGGGCGATGACGCAGAAATCTGCGGCTGCAACGGCGTCTGCAAGGGCAAGATCACCGGCACCATCACGGCCAAGGGCCTGACCACGCTGGACGAAGTGCGCGCCCACACCAAGGCGTCCGCCTCCTGCGGCTCCTGCACAGGGCTGGTCGAGCAGTTGATGAGCGTGACGCTCGGAACCAAGTTCAACGCCCAGGCCGTGAAGCCCATGTGCGGCTGCACCGATCTCGGCCATGGCGATGTCCGCCGCCTGATCCAGGCCAAGGGGCTGAAGAGCATTCCGGCCGTGATGCAGGAGCTGGAGTGGAAGACCTCCTGCGGCTGCGCCAAGTGCCGCCCCGCGCTGAACTATTACCTTTTGGCCGACTGGCCGGGCGAGTATCAGGACGACAAGCAGAGCCGCTTCATCAACGAGCGCGTCCACGCCAATATCCAGAAAGACGGCACCTATTCCGTCGTGCCCCGCATGTGGGGCGGCATGACATCATCCGCTGAATTGCGCGCCATCGCCGATGTCGTGGACAAGTTCGCGATTCCCGCTGTCAAATGCACGGGCGGCCAGCGCATCGACATGCTGGGCGTGAAGAAGGAAGACCTGCCCGCCGTCTGGGCCGATCTCAACGCCGCCGGCATGGTGTCCGGCGCGGCCTATGCCAAAGGCCTGCGCACGGTGAAGACCTGCGTCGGCTCCGACTGGTGCCGCTTCGGCACGCAGGATTCCACCGGCCTCGGCATTCGGCTCGAAAAGTTCATGTGGGGCTCCTGGACTCCGGCCAAGCTGAAGCTCGCCGTGTCCGGCTGCCCGCGCAACTGCGCCGAGGCGACCTGCAAGGACATCGGCGTCATCTGCGTGGATTCGGGCTACGACATCCACTTTGCAGGCGCCGCCGGGCTCGACATCCACGGAACGCAGGTCCTCTGCCATGTGGACACGGAGGACGAGGCGGTTGTAGTGATCGCGGCGCTGACCCAGCTCTATCGCGAGCAGGGCCATTATCTCGAGCGCATCTACAAGTGGCTGAAGCGCGTCGGCATGAACTCGATCAAGGCCGCGATCGTGGACGACGTCGAAAAGCGCCAGCACTATTTCGAGCGCTTCGTCTACTCGCAGCAGTTCGCGCAGATCGACCCTTGGGCTCAGCGCGCGTCGAAGGGCGTCGCCGCCCACGAGTTCAAGCCCATGGCCGACATCACCCCCTTCCGCGAGGCCGCAGAATGACTCCCGTTTCCGACTGGGTGGCGATCGGCCGCCTCGACGACATTCCTCGCCGCGGCGCGCGCTGCGTCAACTCCCCGCTCGGGCGCATCGCCGTGTTCCGCACGATGGACGATAAGGTCTTCGCCACGGAAGATCGCTGCCCGCACAAGGGCGGCCCGCTCAGTCAGGGCATCGTCCATGGCGGCTCCGTCACCTGCCCGCTCCACAATCAGGTCATCGCGCTCGACACCGGTCTCGTCCAGGGACCCGATGAGGGGCAGGTGCGTACCTTCCCGGTGCGTGTCGTCGAGGGCGGCGCGCTGGAGCTCCTGATCGAGCGGGTCAGCGCCTACGCGATGGCGGCGGAGTAGGAGAGACCCATGTTGTCGAAATCCGACGTCACCGACATGATCTACGAGAAGAAGCGCGGCGCGGGTCTCACCTGGGCTTCGATCGCCGAGGGGATCGGCATGAGCGAGGTCTTCGTGACCTCGGCGTGCCTGGGCATGAACGCCCTGCCGCGCGACAAGGCCGATCTCCTGACACGCCAGCTCGGCCTGCCGCAGGAGGCGGCCGTGGTGCTGGCGGAATTCCCGACCAAGCAATGGGACCGGCAGGTGCCGACCGACCCGTGCATCTACCGCCTCTACGAGATCGTCGGCGTCTATGGCGACACGTTGAAAGAGCTGATCCAGGAGAAATGCGGCAACGGGATCATGAGCGCGATCGACTTCTCCATGGAGGTCGAGAAGGTGCCCAATCCCAAGGGCGACCGGATCGAGATCCGCATGAGCGGCAAATATCTCGGCTACAACGCGTGGTAAGATGACCCAGAGCTTCGACACGCCCCAGGCGACGCGGACCACCTGCCCCTATTGCGGCGTCGGCTGCGGCGTGCTCGCAAGCCCTCAGCCCGACGGCACGGTCGCCATCTCCGGCGACCCGGAGCATCCCGCCAATTTCGGCCGGCTTTGCTCCAAGGGTTCGGCGCTGGCCGAGACGCTGATCCCCGATCGCCGGCTTCTTCACCCGGAAATCGGGGGTGCGCGCGTATCCTGGAATGCGGCGCTGGACCATGTGGCGGAGCGCTTCTGCGAGACGATCGCCCGCAAGGGACCGGACTCCGTCGCCTTCTACGTCTCCGGCCAGATCCTGACCGAAGACTATTACGTCGCCAACAAGCTGATGAAGGGCTTCATCGGCTCGGCCAATATCGACACCAATTCCCGTCTGTGCATGTCCTCGTCGGTGGCGGGTCATGTCCGGGCCTTCGGCTCGGACACGGTGCCGAACACCTATGAAGACCTGGAGGCGGCCGATCTTCTGGTTCTGGTCGGCTCCAATCTCGCCTGGTGCCACCCGGTCCTGTTCCAGCGCGTTCTGGCGGCCAAGGCGGCGCGCCCGTCGATGAAGCTCGTGACGATCGATCCGCGCCGCACCGTGACGGCGGCGGAAAGCGATCTTCATCTGCCGATCCGCTCGGACGGCGACACGGCCTTATTTCTGGGGCTCCTCGCCCATCTCAGCGAGACCGGCGGGATCGACCGCGCCTTTGTCGAAGCGCACACGCAGGGCTTCGAGGCCGCGCTCCGAGCCGCCCTGCCCTATGGCGATCTCGCGCGCCTCGCCGCCGAGACGGGGCTCGATGAGCCGGCTCTCCGGCGCTTCTTCGCGCTCTTTGCCGAGACCGAGCGCACCGTCACCGTCTATAGCCAGGGCGTCAACCAGTCGGCCGGGGGCACGGACAAGGTCAACGCGATCCTGAACTGTCATCTCGCGACGGGCCGCATCGGGCGCGAGGGCTGCGGTCCCTTCTCCGTCACCGGCCAGCCCAACGCCATGGGCGGGCGCGAGGTCGGCGGGCTCGCCAACCAGCTCGCCGCCCATATGGCCATCGGCAATCCAGCGCATGAGGACATCGTCAGCCGCTTCTGGAACGCGCCCGCTTTGCCGGCAAAGTCGGGGCTGAAGGCGGTCGATCTGTTCCGCGCCGTTCACGAGGGCCGGGTCGAAGCCATCTGGATCATGGGCACCAACCCGGTGGACTCGCTGCCCGAGGCCGATCTCGTGCGGCAGGCCCTGGCGCGCTGCCCCTTCGTGGTCGTGTCGGACGTGGTCCGTGACACCGACACGGTGCCCTACGCCCATGTTCTCCTGCCCTCCGCCGCTTGGGGCGAGAAGGCGGGCACGGTCACGAATTCCGAGCGCCGCATCTCGCGCCAGCGCGCCTTCCTGCCCGCCCCCGGCGAGGCGAAGGCGGACTGGTGGCAGATGGCGGAAGTCGGCCGGCGCATGGGGCATGAAGCCGCCTTCTCCTTCGAGGGAGCGGCGGCGATCTTCCGCGAGCACGCCGCGCTCTCCGCCTTCGAGAACGAGGGTACGAGGGACTTCGATCTCTCCGGCCTCGCAACGTTGGATGAGCCGGCTTACGAAGCGTTGACACCCGTTCAGTGGCCCGTTGCGGCCGATGGCACATCCAAGCGGCGCTTCTTCGCGGATGGCCGCTTCTTTACTCCAAACGGCAAGGCGCGTTTTCTCCTCGTCGCGCCCGCCGCCGCGCCCGCGACCTCGCCCGAGCGCCCCTTCGTGCTCAACACCGGGCGCATTCGTGACCAGTGGCACACGATGACCCGCACCGGCCGCTCGGCCCGCCTGTCGGCCCATCTCGCCGAGCCCTTCTGCGAGTTGCACCCGGACGACGCCGCGCGTATCAGGGTGTCCGAAGCCGATCTGGTCACGGTCGAAACCGACCATGGCAGCGTGATCCTGCGCGCCCTCCTGACCGATCGCGTTCGCCCCGGCACGCTGTTCGCACCCATGCACTGGACGGAGCAGTTCTCGGGGGCCGCTCGCATCAACGCCCTCGTGCCGGCGCGCACCGACCCCGTGTCCGGCCAGCCGGCCTCGAAGGCCGCGCCGGCCGCGCTCCGGCGCTTCGAAGCCGCGTGGCATGGCTTTGCCGTCTCGCTCCATGAGCTGGAGCCCGCCGGCAGTGCCTATTGGGCGCGCGCCCGCGCCTCGGGCGGCTGGCGCATGGAACTTGCCGGCACCGCGAAGGTGGAGAACACCGAGGCTTTCGCGCGGCAGGTTCTCGGCCTGCCGGAGACGGCCGAGCTTCTCCATTATGCCGACCGCGCGGGGCATCATCGCTTCGCCGCCTTCGAGGGCGGGCGCTTTCTCGGCGCGCTCTGGCTCTCGCCCGAGCCCGTCGCTGTCTCCCGCGCCTATGCCGTATCGTGCCTCTCGGGCGCGCCGATGGAGTCGGCCACGCGCTTCCGGCTTCTGGCCGGACGACCGGGCGCGGACAGGCCCGACCCCGGCGCGCTCGTGTGCTCTTGTTTTGGCGTCGGCGCCAACGACATCAGGCGGGCGATCCGCGAAAAGAACTGCACCAGCGTTTCGGCCATCGGCCGGGACTTGAAGGCCGGGACGAATTGTGGCTCCTGCCGTACGGAACTTCAGGGATTGATCGATGCCGAGCGCGTTCTCGAACTCCGCTGACGACACCGCCGCTGCCGGCGCCCGCACGCGCCCGCAGCGCATGGGCGAGCTTGCCACGCTGCCGGTCTTCTTCGACCTGAAGGGCAAGCGCGTCGCCATGGCGGGCGGCTCGGACGGCGCGGCCTGGAAGGCGGAACTTCTCGCCGCCTCCGGCGCGCGGGTCGATCTTTATTGCGAGGCCGAGCATCTCACGGACGAGATGCGCACCGTTCTCGCCCTTTCCTTCGCGGATGGCGAAATCCGGCATCACGACCGGCCTTGGGCGCTTGACTGTTTCGAGGGCGCGGCGCTGGCGGTGGCCGATTGCGAGAGCGAGGCTGAGGCCCAGAGCTTCTATTGCGCCGCCAAGGGCGCGGGCGTTCCCGTCAACGTCATCGACAAGCCGGCTTTCTGCCAGTTCCGCTTCGGTACGATCGTCAACCGCTCGCCCGTCGTGGTCGGCATCTCGACCGACGGCGCGGCTCCGATCCTTGGTCAGGCCATTCGCCGGCGCATCGAGACGCTTTTGCCCGCTACGCTCACCGGCTGGGCCAAGCTCGCCGCCAAGGTGCGCGCCGAGGTGATGGACCGGCTCCAGCCCGGCCCCGCCCGCCGCGCCTTCTGGGAGCGCTTTTCCGACGAGGCCTTCACCCGCAAGGCCCCCGACGACGTGGCCGAGGCCGATGCGCGCCGCTTCGTGCGCGATCTCGTCAACCGCCCGCAGGCGGGCGGCCGCGTGACGCTGGTGGGCGCCGGCCCCGGCGAGGCCGAGCTTCTGACGCTGAAAGCCGTGCGCGCGCTCCAGGCCGCCGACGTCATCCTGTTCGACGATCTCGTGTCCGACGACATTCTGGAACTCGCGCGCCGCGAGGCCAAGCGCATGCTGGTCGGCAAGCGCGCCAGCCGCGATAGCTGCCGGCAGGAAGACATCAACCGGATGATGGTGCAGTTCGCCAGAGCCGGAAAACATGTCGTGCGCCTGAAGTCGGGCGACGTCTCGGTCTTCGGCCGCTCGGGCGAGGAAATTGCCGAACTCAAGCGCGAGGGCATTCCGGTCGCCATCGTGCCGGGCATCACGGCCGCCTCCGCGCTCGCCGCCGGTTTCGGCGTGTCGCTGACGCACCGCGACCGCGCGCAGCAGGTGCGCTTCGTCACCGGCCATTCGCAGAAGGGCGGCTTGCCGGATGATCTCGACTGGCAGGCGCTGGCCGACGACCATGCCACGACGATCTTCTACATGGGCGGGCGCATGGCCCCGCGCATCGCGCAAGAACTGATCGCCCACGGCCTGCCTGCCGAGACGCCGGTGGCCGTCGCCGCCTCCATCTCGCGGCCCGAGGAAGCGCGCCTCGTCGGCACGTTGGCGACGCTCGCCGAGATCGTCGGGCGCATCGGCATCGAACGGCCCATCCTGATCGGCGTCGGCCGGGTCTTCAGCGATTGCGAGCCGGAAAGCTTGGCCGGCTTCGAGCCGGAGCGCGACCGGGGGGCTGGCGAAACCTCGCGCCTTCAGGCAAAGGCGTCCTGAACCGGGCGAGCCCTATTCCGCCCGGGCGGGAGGAATGACGATATGACGGAACGCTCCACGCTCGCGGCCCTGACCGACGCGCTCCTGAGCGAGGAAGGCGAGCGTCGGCGCATCGTCGCGATCGCCGGCTCGCCGGGCTCGGGCAAGTCCACCACGGCCGAGTCCCTGAAGGAGCGCCTCAACGCGCGCCGGCCGGGCGTCGCCGACATTCTGCCGATGGATGGCTACCACTTCGACGACATGGTGCTGAACGCGCGCGGCCATCGCCCCCGCAAGGGCGCGCCGCACACGTTCGATCTCGACGGGTTTCGCGCCATGCTGGAGCGCCTGCGGCGGGACGAAAAGCGCGAAGTCGCCGTGCCCGTCTTCGACCGCTCCATCGAGATCGCGCGGGCCGGCGCGCGCATCATCAACCCGGACGTGCGCGTCATCCTGGCCGAGGGCAATTACCTCCTCTTGGACGAGCCCGGCTGGCGCGAACTGGGCGAACTCTTCGACCTGACCGTGATGATCGAGGCGGGCGAGGACACGCTGGTGGAGCGTCTGACGCAGCGCTGGCTCGGCTTCAACTACGGGCCGGAAGCGCTTCTGGAAAAGCTCGAAGGCAACGACCTGCCCAATATGCGCCTTGTGCTCTCGAAAAGCCGTCCGGCCGACATAGCCATCCGCAGCGACGGCGGCGAGGCCTGAGACCAAGGCAGGCAAAGCACGGCGCGTCGGCTCACGCGCCGCCGAGCCAGAGCGCGAGCACGATCCAGAGCGGCAACGTCAGGATCGACAGAGCCGAGGAGGCGACGAGGACGCCTCCCGCTTCTTCCGCGCCCTCGCGGTAGACCGCCGACAGGATCGTGCCGACGAAGCCGGCGGGAATGGCCATGGCGATGATGGCCCGCGCTTCGAGATGCGCGGGCAGATGCAGCGCCAGGCAGGCCAGAAACGCCACGGCCGGCTGCACGATGTTGGAGGCGAGCGCGCCGAGCATCACGGCGCGGGTGGGGCGCAGACGCTGCGTGGACAGGATCACGCCCGTCAGGAACAGACCGGCCCCCGCCGTCGATTGCGCGAGCGGGCGCAGGGCCGAGACGAAGAGATCCGGGAAGGGAATATCCAGAAAGGCGACCACGAAGCCGAGCGTCGGCACGATCGTCATCGGCTTCAGAAGCGCGGCCGAGACGGCGCGCAGAGGATGCCCGCCGCCCTGCATTTCCAGCCGGATGAAACAGGCTAGGATCACCGTCAGCGTGCCGACCAGATTGGCGACGGCAAGCGAGACGGTCGCCTCCACGCCTTCCAGCGCCTGAAACAGGGCAATGCCGATGCCGCCCAGATTGGGCATTCCGACCGTCAGCGAATAGAGCGCGGCGGTAATGGGCGAGAAGCCGGCCCGGCGCGCATAGAGAAGCGCGATGGCAAAGCCCGACAGGAGCGCGGCGGCATAGGCAATGGTCGGCACGAGTTCGGGCGCCAGCAAATGGCGCGGGGCGGTGACGATCGCCAGAAACAGCGACACGGGCAGCGCGAACTTGGCGATGAAAGCGCCGAGCATCTCCGTTCCATGCGGATTGACCCAATGCCGTTTGCCGGACACGAAGCCCAGCCCCAGCATGAAGAAGACCGGCGTCAGCACGGAAACGAGCGTCTGGAGCATGAGAGCGGATCGCTTGGCGGATGGGAAGAACGGCGAAGGCCGGCGGGGATACCGCCGGCCTTTGGCAGGTTTGGGGAGCGATGAGAAGCGGCGGAGCCGAACCGGGGGCGCCGGCTTGGTGAGCCGGCTATGCCCTTGGCATAGAAGTCTCGCCCCGAATGCGCGGAACTGGGCTGTCAGCGGTTTGAGTTGGAGGTTTGACCGCCGACGCAACTGTGCAGCGGCCGCTGCCTTGAGCCAGACCCAAACCTCGCGGAATCATCTGGCCAACTTTTTCCACCGCTCGTCAGAATGAGCTACGCGGCTCGTCCGACCGCAAGGACCGGCGCGAAGGTTTGGTCCTGCCAGCCTCGCACCGATCGCGCTTCGCTCCTCGCGATCGAACGAAAACCTCTCGACCATCCTCCGGCCGTCGGTTTCGACCTCGGTCTTGAGCCGGGCGTCCGGGCCCGCTATGGGCGAGCCCTTCCCCCGGCTGGTCGCTCCGAAACCCCGACCTTATTTCATGACCGGCATGGAGAATTCCGCGCCCGACTTGATGCCCGAGGGCCAGCGGCTGGTGATCGTCTTGGTGCGGGTCCAGAACTTGATCGAGTCCGGGCCGTGCTGGTTGAGATCGCCGAAGGAGGAGCGCTTCCAGCCGCCGAAGGAATGGTAGGCAAGCGGCGTCGGAATCGGCACGTTGATGCCGATCATGCCGATCGGCACGCGCGAGGCGAAGTCGCGGGCCGCATCGCCGTCCCGCGTGAAGATGGCGACGCCATTGCCATATTCGTGCTGGGTCGGCAGCCGCAGCGCCTCTTCGTAATCCTTGGCGCGCACGACCGAGAGAACCGGGCCGAAAATCTCTTCCTTGTAGATGTCCATCTCGGGCGTGACGTGGTCGAACAGGCAGGCGCCGACGAAGAACCCGTCCTCGTAGCCCTGCATGGTGAAGCCGCGCCCGTCGACCGCGAGCGTCGCGCCCTCGGCAACGCCTTTTTCCACCAGGCCGAGAATCTTCTGCTGCGAGGCCTTGGTGACGACCGGGCCGAAATCGGCCGCGCTGTCGGTATAGGGGCCGATCTTGAGCGCCTCGACCTTGGGGATCAGCTTCTCGACCAGCGCATTGGCCGTCGCTTCGCCGACCGGCACCGCGACCGAGATCGCCATGCAGCGCTCGCCGGCCGAGCCGTAGCCCGCGCCGATCAGCGCGTCCGCCGCCTGATCGAGATCGGCGTCCGGCATGATGATCATGTGGTTCTTGGCGCCGCCGAAGCACTGGGCGCGTTTGCCGCGTGCCGTCGCGCCGGCATAGACATAGGCCGCGATCGGCGTCGAACCGACAAAGGAGACGGCCCCGATCTCGGGATGCTCCAGAATGCCGTCCACCGCATCCTTGTCGCCGTTGACGACCTGGAGCACGCCCTTGGGCAGGCCGGCTTCCATCATGAGTTCGGCGAGGCGCATCGGCAGGGACGGGTCGCGCTCGGAGGGCTTCAGGATGAAGGCGTTGCCGCAGGCGATGGCGGGCGCGAACATCCACATCGGGATCATGCCGGGGAAGTTGAAGGGCGTGATGCCCGCGCCGATGCCGACCGGCTGCCGGATCGAATACATGTCGATGCCGGGGCCCGCCCCTTCCGTGAACTCGCCTTTGGCCAGATGCGGAATGCCGATGACGAATTCGCAGACTTCCAGCCCGCGCACGATGTCGCCCTTGGAATCCTCGACCGTCTTGCCATGCTCGGAGGAAAGAAGCTCGGCCAGCTCCTGCATGTTGGCGTTGAGAAGCTCCACGAATTTGATGAAGACGCGGGCGCGGCGCTGCGGGTTGACCAGTGCCCACTTCGTCTGCGCGGCCTTGGCCGCGTCCACAGCCTTTTGAAGCTCTTCGCGGCTCGCCAGCGCGACGCGCGCCGTCACCTGCCCCGTGGCGGGGTTGAAGACATCGGCCGTGCGGCCCGAGGTGCCGGCGACGCGCGCGCCGTCGATGAAATGACCGATCTCGTTCATGGCGTCTCTCCCTGAGTTCTGCCGAGAGAAGGCCGCACGTCGGACTTGAAATCAAGCAAAACCCATGCGCATCCATTGTGCGCCAATTAATGCACCTCGGGGCGGCGATGAACTGGGACGACGTGCGGGTCTTTCTGGCCGTGGCGCGGGCCGGGCAGATCCTGGCCGCTTCCCGCCGGCTGGGGCTGAACCATGCGACGGTCGGCCGGCGGCTGGATGCGCTGGAGGACGCGCTCGGGGTGAAGCTCTTCGACCGCCGCCCGACGGGCTGCGAGGTCACGCGCGAGGGCGCGGGCTTTCTGGCGGCGGCCGAGCGGATGGAGGCCGAGATGCAAGGCGCGCGCGCCGCGCTGGAAGGGGCGGAAGCGCATCTCTCCGGCACCGTGCGCATCGGCGCGCCGGATGGCTTCGGCACGGCCTTTCTGGCGCCGCGCCTCGGCTCGCTCGCGGAGCGCCATCCGGGCCTGACGATCCAGCTCGTGCCCGTGCCCCGCGCCTTCTCGCTGTCGCGGCGCGAGGCCGATATCGCCATCACCGTGGAGCGGCCGGCGCAGGGGCGGCTCGTCGCGCGCCGGCTCGTGTCCTACGCGCTCGGGCTTTATGGCGCGGCCTCCTATCTCGATCGGTTCGGGCGGCCTTCGAGCGTCGAAGACCTGAAGCGCCACCGGCTCGTCGGCCATGTGGACGATCTCGTCTACTCCTCCTCGCTTCACTATACCGGCGAGATGGCGCCCGACTGGCAGAGCCGCTTCGAGATTTCCTCCGCGCTCGGCCAGACGGAGGCGGTTGCGGCGGGCGCGGGCATCGGCATTCTGCACGGCTTCATCGCGGCCGGGCGGCCGGGGCTGGAGCGCGTCCTGCCCGAGCGCACGATCCGGCGCGACTATTGGCTGGTGACGCACGAGACGGCGCGCGAAATGTCCCGCATCCGGGCCGTCGCCGATTTCATCGCCGAAACCGTGCAGCGGGAAAAGGCGATCTTCGGCTGACAATTTCCGGCTCAAACGAAAACGGCCGGAGGGGACGTCCCTCCGGCCGCTGCGATCAGTTGGCGGCGATCAGAAAAGAAGATCGTCGATGTCGTCGCTGGCGGCAGGCGCAGGCGCGGAGATGGCGGAGGCGGGCAGGCCGATGCCGCGGAAGGACGCTTCGAAGATCGCGCGCTCTTCGGCCATCGTATACTGGCCAGCGAGCAGCGAGTGGAGGCGCAGCGCCTCTTCCGGCGTGATCGGATCGTCCGGCAGATCGACCAGCATCGCCTGAAGCTGAGCGATCGTGCGGCGCATCAGGGCGCAGCCTTCCACATGGGGCGTCATCATGCTGGCGATCGCGCGGATGCGCTCGTCCAGCCCGCGCGCGTTCAGCGCGGCCTCGCGCAGACGATCGAGGCAGGCCGCCTCGATGCGCGCGAGGATTTCGGACGCCGTGTCGAAGCCTTGCGCGATCTGGGTCTCGAAACCCGCGATCTGCGGCAGGATCGTGCCTTCCAGCTCGCCCGTCGCCGAAACGGCCATCTCGATGCCTTCGCGCACGAGATCGGCCTGCGTCTTGGCGACGGTCGCCTGTTCGCGGATTTCGCGGGCGATATAGCCGATCGTCTCGTCGCCGGAGTCCACATGGGCGGCGCGCACGGCGGCATTGAAGCCGGCCAGACGCAGCGTGTGCTCCAGCGAGGCCAGCTCGTCCGTCATCGAGATCAGCGGGCCGGCGGCTTCGACGCATTCGTGCAGCGAAGCGTCGAGCTGGCGCCGGTCGTCCTCGCCGCGCTCGAAGCGCTCGCGCACCTTGGTGGCTTCCGCTTCCAGAACCGCGATCGCGCTCTTGCCCGTCTTGCCGACATCCTCGGAGAAGAGCGAGGACAGGATGCGGTCGCTCTCGACGATTTCGCCGGCGAGAACGTCCAGATTGGCGTGAACCTCGCCCATCTTGGTGTCGTAGAGCTCGGTCAGGCTCGACAGCTGGGCGATTTCCAGCTCCGCGATGCGACGCAGCGCCGTGGTGCGCGAGCGGCCTTCCATTGGCGCGCTGTCATGCGTCAGCTGCCCGGTTTCGGCCAGAAGGAACAGGCGCTCCAGATTGGTGATCGTGTGCTCCAGACGCTGGCGCGCGATGTCGTGGAACTGCAAGCCCATGACGATACCGCCGACCGCGTCTCGGATGACCGAGAAGGAGCGGTGCGCCGCCTCGCGGCTGGTGGCGGCCGAGTCGCGCTCCTGCGACAGGCGGCGGTTCAGCGAGCGGAACTGGAAGGCCAGGCTCGCCTCGCCCAGCATGGCCCGGCCGCCGACGCGCGCGTCGATGGCGCGGCTTTCGGCGATATGGCCCTGCACGGTGCGAACGCGCGCGTCGAGCGCGCGGGCGACCGTCTGGCCCGATCCGACGAGTTCATGGACATGCTCGGTGAAGGGCACGAGCACGTCGCGCGCCTGCGTCATGCCCTCGACATGGGTGCGCGCGACGAGCACGACATAGTCGAGAAGGCGGAACACGAGCGCGACGGCGGACGCCCCTTCCGAGGCGCGCGTGACGCCTTCGGCCAGAACGCGCAGGACGCGCGAGCGCTCGCCGGCCAGGGTTTCGAGCTGGCCCGCCGAGGACGCGGCCTCGCCGAGCAGCGTCTCGACCTTGTCGCCCTCGTTGGAGGACACGGCTTCGGTGGCCTGACGGATCGAGTCGCGCACGGTGCCGATGCGCCGGTGCAGCGTCTGGAGATCGTTGCCGGCGCCGAGATACACGGCTTCCGACGAGACGTTCCACTGGTGAACGAGGGCGAGAAGCTCGCGGAGCGAAGAGGTTTGAGTTTCGGTCAACATGGCTTCATCGAGATCGCGAGAGGCGGGGGACGGGGCGGTGCGAGCCATGATCGGCTCACCGTCCTTGAGCGGCGCGAGCCGCCGGACGGGACATCTGATCATGGCCGAAGCGCACGATCTCGGAGGGGATGCGATCGAGCGGAAGCTCGTGCTCCACCGCGCCGGCCTTCATGGCCTCCTTGGGCATGCCGTAGACGATGCAGGTGGCTTCGTCCTGGCCGAGCGTGTGCGCGCCGGTCTGACGCAGTTCCAGAAGCCCCTTGGCGCCGTCGTCGCCCATGCCCGTCATGATGATGCCGAGTGCGTTGGCGCCGGCCGAGCGCGCGGCGGAGCGGAAGAGCACGTCCACCGACGGGCGATGGCGCGTCACGAGCGGGCCGTCGCGCACCTCGACATGGTACTGCGCGCCCGAGCGCTGAAGCAGAAGATGCTGGTTGCCAGGCGCGATCAGCGCGAGGCCGGGCATGAGACGATCGCCCGTCACCGCTTCGCGCACCTCGATCTGGCACAGGCCGTCGAGACGCTTGGCGAAGGCGGAGGTGAAGCCGGCCGGCATGTGCTGAACGATGGCGATGCCCGGCGCGTCGGCCGGCAGCGCTTCCAGAATGCGGCGCAGCGCCTCGGTTCCTCCGGTGGATGCGCCGATCACCACGACCTTGTCGGTCGTGCGGTCGATCGGGCGGCCGTTGGAGGGCGGCAGCACGGCGTCGGCCGTCAGCTTCTCCTGCGGGACGAGGGGCTTGGCCGGCGCGCGGCGCGAGCGAACCGTGGCGTGCGAGGCGGCGCGTACGGCGTCGGCGATGCGGGTGCGCGATTCCAGAAGGAATTGCGGCGTGCCCATCTTGGGCTTGGCGATGATCTCGACCGCGCCCGCTTCCAGCGCCTGAAGCGCCATCTTGGAGCCCGCCTCGGCCAGCGACGAGCAGATCACGACCGGGATCGGCCGCTGGCTCATCAGCTTCTGGACAAAGGTGATGCCGTCCATGCGGGGCATTTCGATGTCGCAGATGATGACATCGGGCACTTCGTCGCGCATCCGCTCGGCGGCGAAATAGGGGTTGGAGGCGGTGCCCAGAACCTCCATGTCGGGCTCGGCCGCGACGATCTCGGAGAGGACCTGACGGACGCTGGCGCTGTCATCGACGATGAGGACGCGAATAGGCTTCATGGCAATCAGTCCTCCAGACGCTGATAGATATTGCCGCGAATGAGCCGCAGCGGCAGGCTGCCCGAACGGGTCGTGTCGGAATGGCCCAGGAACAGAAGGCCGCCGGGGCGCAAGTGGCGGCACAGCTTCGCCACCACCGCTTCCTGGGTCTTCGGCTCGAAATAGATGAGCACGTTGCGAAGGAAGATGAGGTCCATCTTCGTCTTCACGTGGTATTCGCTATGCATCAGGTTGAGCTGGCCGAACTGAACGCGCGAGCGCAGTTCCGGGGCCATGCGCACGGCTTCGCTCTGCGGATCGCGGGCGCGCAGGACATAGCGGTCCCGCAGGGCCGGCGGCACGCTGGCGACGTCCTCGGCGCGGTAGATCGCCTCGCGCGCGGCGGTCAGAACCTTGACCGAGATGTCGGTCGCCAGGATCTGCCAGTCCCACTTGGTCGCCCCGTCGGACGCTGCGTCCAGAACCATGGCGAGTGTGTAGACCTCCTGCCCCGACGAGCAGGCCGCGCTCCAGGCGCGCAGCTGGCGCGTACCGGCATTGGCCAGGAGCCGGTCCAGTTCGGCGGCGTCGAGATGGTCGAAATGCGCCCGTTCGCGAAAGAACGAGGTCTCGTTGGTGACCACCGTATCGACGAAGTTCTGCAACTCCTTGGCGCGCTCGGTGGGCGAGCGCAGAAGCGCGACGTAATCGTCGAAATTGTCGAGGCCATTGGCATGGAGGCGCCGGCGCAGCCGGGTCTCCAGCATGGTCTTCTTCACGGTCGAAAGCGTGATGCCGCAATGCTCGTGAACGAGGCGGACTAGGGCTTCGAAGGCACGATCGCCCAGCTCGACGCGAGTCCACTGGGGAATCGCTTCAGGCGCCGGATCGAGAAAGTTTTGATTACGAGCAGCGCCTTGCATGGGGTCAGGCCGCCTGTGCCATGAGGAGAGCACGATCGGAGGCGCCAAAGAGCTTTTCGACCTTGAGAAGGGTCAGGAACGAGTCGCCCCGACGCCCGAGCCCTTGAACGAAATCGTTGCTCCAGGCTTCGCCGACATGGGGCGGCGCTTCCAGCGTCTGGTCCGACATATCGGCGACTTCATGCACGGCGTCCGCGATGACGGCCAGCGTGTGCAGATGTTCGTCGGTCTCGAACTCGAGAACGACGATGCGGGTTTCGGGCCCGACCTCGCGATCCTCGCTCGGCGGCATGGCGAGCCGCCGCTTGAGATCGACCACCGGCACGCCGACGCCGCGCACGTCGATCATGCCCAGAAGGCTCGCCGGCGCATTGGCCATGCGCTGGATCGGCTTGTGATCGAGAACCTCGCGGACCTGGCGCACGTTGACGGCAAAGGCCGCCGAGCCGAGCTGGAAGGTCAGCATCTCGTTGTTGCCGTCGACATCCTCGTCTTCGAAACGGGAGGACTGGAAGGGCGTGTTCATGCTCTCATCCCTGTAAGTTCGGCTCGGCGCTGGATGGAAGGGGTGGGGCGGGTTCAGGCGTCTTCGAGAAGCCGCTCGACATCGAGCAGCACCACGAAGCGGTCATCCTGGCGCACCACGCCGTCGAGATAGCGGCTCGGCCAGCGCGTGCCGTATTCCGGCATGGCTTCCACCTCGCCGGTGCGCACATGAATGACCTCGAACACCGCGTCGGTCTTGATGCCGACATGGAAGGTCTCGCCCGAGGAGGAGACCTCCGAGACGATCACGCGGCTCGTCTCGGTGTCTTCGGTGGGCTCCATGCCGAAGCGGTTGCGAAGATCAATGAGCGGCAGGACATTGCCGCGCACGTTGATGAGGCCCGGCGCGAAGGACGGCGCGTTTGGAACGCGCGTCATGGCGGGGGGATCGAGGACCTCGTGCACCAGGGCGACCTTGATCCCGAAGAGATCGTTGCCGAGGGCGACGGTCAGATAGTCCTGCAGGGACGGATCGGCGGATTCGGTGATCTGCGACATGGGAGCGCTCCGTCAGGCGGCGATGCGGTCGGCGCGGGGCTGGGCCACGAACCGGGCAAGGGGATTCACATCGAGGATGAGCGCCACGGCGCCGTCACCCAGGATCGTCGCGCCGACAAGGCCGGGCGTCTTGGCATGGAGCGGCGAGAGCGGCTTGATAACCGTCTGGTGCTGGCCCACGACCTGATCCACGACGACGCCGAGCTTGCCGGAGTCGTTTTCGGTGACGACCACGATCGAGCCGCGCTCGCTCGTGCCGAACACTTCGTTCATCCACAGAAGCGGAACGAGCGTTCCGCGAATGTCGACGAAGTTGCGACCACCCGAGGCCCGCGATTCGACGGCGGCGAGTTCCACGCATTCCTCGACGCTGGTCAGCGGCAGGATGCACTGGGCATCGCCGATCGCGACCTGGAGGCCGTCGATGATGGCGAGCGTCAGCGGCAGGCGCAGCATGAAGCGCGTGCCCTCGCCCGGCCGCGAGTCGATCTCGATCGTGCCGTGCAGCTCGTTGATCGTGCGTCGCACCACGTCCATGCCCACGCCCCGGCCCGACAGGTTGGAGACGGCGGCGGCCGTGGAGAGGCCGGGATGGAAGATCAGCTCGTCGATCTCGCGATCGGGCGGGATCACGCCTTCCGGCACGATGCCGGCCGCATGAGCCTTTTCCAGGATGCGCGTGCGGTTGAGGCCGGCGCCGTCATCCTCGATCGTGATCACGACTTCGGTGCCCGCCTGGCGAGCCGACAGGCGCAGGAGGCCGCGCTTGGTCTTGCCGGCCGCTTCACGACGCTCGGCCGACTCGATGCCGTGGTCGCAGCTATTGCGGATGATATGGACCATGGGATCGCCGAGGCGGTCGAGCACAGTCTTGTCCAGCTCGGTTTCCTCGCCGGAGAACTGAAGGTCGATATCCTTGCCCAGATCCGACGAAATATCGCGCACGACGCGGCGATAGCGGCCGAACAGGGTTTCGATCGGCACCATGCGCATGCCCATGGCCGAGTCGCGCAGGTCCGAGGACAAGCGTTCGATTTCTTCGGCAACGGTGGTGAGAACGGGGTCGTGGCGGTTGCGCGCCAAGGCCGACAGACGGGCCTGGGCGATCACGAGTTCGCCGACCTGATCGAGAAGCATGTCGAGGCGCGAAGCCGAAACACGCACATTGGCTTCCGCCACAGCGGCCTTGGCTTCGTCCGCCTTGGCGGGCTTGGCAGAGGGCGCGACGGCGGCTTTGGGAGCCGCAGGGGCGGCGGCAGGCGGCGGCGCGGCGACAACCGGAGCCGGCGCAGCCGCGACAACGGGCGCGGCGGCCGGAGCGGCAACCGGCTCGACGCTCTGCGCTTCGTCGCTCAGCTCGTCGACACGAACCGCGTCCGGGCCATCCACGAAGATGAACACGTCGTCGATCGCCGAGCGGCCCTGCGAGGTGACCAGCTCCATCTCCCAGCTGATGTAAAGGTCGGTCGGCACCAGCTCTTCGAGCACGGGCACGCCGGACAGAACGCCCGTCACCTTCAGCTCGCCGAGATCGCGCAGCTCATCGAGAAGCGCCAGCGGATTGGTGCCGAAGGCCAGCGCGTTGCGCTCGAACTGAAGACGGATGCGGAAGCGCTGCATCGCCTTGGCGCTGGCAGCCACCGGGGCTGCGGCCTGGGGGGCGGCAGCGGACACAGCGCCCGCACCCGGCGCTTCGGCGACTTCCGCCAGCAGCGCGTCGGCCAGCCGGCGGCTTTCGGCCGAATGGTCGCCGTCGCTTTCGAACAAGAGCTTGCGGATCTGGTCGGCCGACTGGAGAAGGAGGCTGACGAGCTGCGGAGTGACCGGAGCCTTGTCCTGACGCACCTTCTCGAAGGCGTTTTCCAGCTCATGCGCAAACGCCGCCATGGCCGGCGGGCCGAACATGCCACCCGAACCCTTCAGCGTGTGAAGGGCGCGGAAAGTGGTGTTGATCAGCTCGCGGTCGGTGGGCCTGCTTTCCAGATCGAGCAGCGCTGCTTCGAGCTGTTCCAGAAGATCACGCGCTTCATTGAGGAATACTTCGAGCATATCGCCGCCCATGGACATCAGGCTCCGATCAGCTTGTTGACGACGGCGACGAGCTTCGTCTGGTCGAACGGCTTGACGATCCAGCCGGTGGCGCCGGCCGCTTTGCCTTCCTGCTTCTTGCCCTCGTCGGATTCGGTCGTGAGCATCACGATCGGAACGCCGGCGTGCTGGGGCATTTCGCGCACCTTCTTGATCATGCCGATCCCATCGAGATTGGGCATGTTCAGGTCGGTGATGATGAGCTGATACTTGTTCTGGTCCAGCTTCGTCAGCGCGTCGGCGCCATCCACGGCCGTGTCGGGCGCGTAGCCTGCACTTTCGAGGGTGAAGGACACCATCTGACGGATACTGGCGGAGTCATCGACGCAAAGGACGGACTTGGTCACGGACTGCACCTTTCTGGGTACGGGATTGAACGTTCGGGAGGAAAGGAGAATGCCGGCTCAACGGCCCGGCACGACGACCCCGGCGCGCTGAAACAGCTGCTCGACCGAGTCGGAGAGGGCGAGCGTCAGGCTGCGCCCCTTGGCGGACATCGAAGCCTGGAAGCTCACAAGGAACTGAACCAAGCCCACGTCCCCCCGATCCACCGCCGTCAGGTCGAGATGAACCGGACCTTCGGGATGGCGACGGGCGAAATCGAGAAGCTCTCCTTGCAACTCGCCAAGACGAGACAACTCGCAAGAGCCTGACAGGGCGAAGGCATTTTCTGAAGAAGACATCGCGACACGACCTCGCTTTCGGACAAGAACAAAATGTCTGAAACAGATTTCGCAGCCGTTAAATCCATCGGCCAGCCTGACAACTGAGTCCACAAGGTGAACAAAGCATTTTTCACCCGCACTCGAAGCCTTCATGACAAGGAGACTCTAGAGAGCACCGCAACCAAACCTTCCCATCGCAGACCAAGGGAGGGTGTCGGAGGTTACCGATGCATCAATATTAATAAATGCTTGCTTCGATATCCATTTGCTACTCAACACAATCTTATCGTTTCACTCGTTACAAATTGAGCGAAGACGATCGGTCCGTGCTGGATGCGATCGGCGAACCGGCCGGCGCCCGGACGCTCGGCCTCCTCCACCTTTCCCAGGTGACGGGTCGCCGATGCCAGGTTCAGCACCGCTCCGTTCGTTCAGCCCGTTTCGCCAATCGCGGTCGCCGCACGCGCCTGCTCCGGAGACGTCATGCTCGCGTTCAAGAACTTCCCCACCTCGCGCAAGCTCCTTCTTGCCTTCGCTGTGACGACGGCGGGCTTCGGCATGGGCGGCGCGGCCATTCATCAGAGCGTGAAGGACTCGCAGGCCGCAAATGCCGCCTACGACGCTCTGCTGGACCGTGCCCGCGCCACCGACGCTCTGGAACGCGCCGTTCTGGCGCGCAGCACCGCCGCGCTCACGCTTCTCCAGCAGCCCGGCAGCGAAGCAGCCAGCGCTTTCAAGAGCGCGGGTGTCGAGCTCGGCAGCGCGGTCGGCGCGCTTCAGGGCCGATTCGAAAGCGCGACCGACGCGGCCCGTCTGGAACGCCTGAAGACGCTCGACGCCGACTTCCGCGCTGATGTGGAACACGCCCTGTCTGCGGCTCCGGCCCCGGCTGCGGTTTCGCCCAAGACGCGCGCGGAGCTGGCCTTGCCGGCCGTGCAGACCGCGCCCGACGCCGCCCCGATGATCGCCCTCGCCCGCACGCTGAGCGACGGCGACGATGCGGCGCTGAGCGCCGCCGGAACGCGCCGCGAGGAAGCGCGCGCCACCTACGGCCTCACCTTCCCCTTCGCGCTCGGCCTGCCGCTCGCGTTTGCCGCGCTGTCCTGCGGGCTCCTCATGCGTGGCGTCGCCTCGCCGCTGCGCCGCACGGCCGACGAGATGAAGCGCCTCGCCGATGGCGAAACGGATGTGGTGATCGGCGCGGCCTCGCGCGGCGACGAGATCGGCACGATCGCCCAGCTCGGCGAAACGCTGCGCGGCGTCCGCCAGAAGGCCGCAACGCTCGAAACCCAGATCGGCTCGGTGCGCGCGGAGGCCGAGGCCAAGGCCTCGGAAGCGACGGCCGAGCGCCAGCGCATCGTCGATGAACAGACCCTCGTGACCGGCACCTTGCAGGACGCTCTGACGCGCCTGTCGGCCGGCGACCTCACCTGCCGCATCGAAGGCGAGTTCCCCTCGCGCTACACCAAGCTGCGCGACGAGTTCAACGCCGCCGTCAACCACCTGCACGACATGGTGGGCCGCGTCACGCAGTCCGTCTCCTCCATCTCCAACGGCACGAGCGAGATCGGCCATGCGGCCGACGATCTGTCGCGCCGCACCGAGCAGCAGGCCGCCAGCCTCGACAAGACGGCTTCGGCGCTGGACGAGATCACCGCGACCGTGAAGCACGCGGCCGAAAACGCCGCCTCCGTGGCCTCCTCCGTGGCGGTCGCCCGCCAGGATACGGAGCGCTCGGGCGAGGTCATGCGCGAGGCGGTGGAGGCGATGAACTCCATCCAGAAGTCCTCGCAGCAGATCGCCCGCATCATCGGCGTGATCGACGAGATCGCCTTCCAGACCAACCTTCTGGCGCTGAACGCCGGCGTCGAGGCGGCCCGCGCGGGCGACGCCGGCCGTGGCTTTGCGGTGGTGGCGCTCGAAGTGCGCGCGCTCGCCCAGCGCTCGTCGGAAGCGGCCAAGGAAATCAAGACGCTGATCAGCGCCTCGTCCGGCCATGTCGGCAACGGCGTGGATCTCGTCAACCGCTCGGGCGAGGTGCTCACCCGCATCGCCGCGCAGGTCACGCAGATCGACGCGCTGGTGCAGGAGATCGCCGGCTCGGCGCGCGAACAGTCGATCGGCATCGCCGACGTCAACGACGCCGTGAACAAGATGGACCGCGTAACGCAGCAGAACGCCGCGATGGTGGAGGAAACCACCGCCGCCACGTTGTCGCTGCGCAGCGAGACCGAAGAGCTCGGCCGCCTCGTGTCCTCGTTCCGCGTCGATGGAACCAATGGCGCGGTCGCCCAGCTTCGCTCGCTCTCCGCCGCCATGAAGACCGCGCCGAAGGCGCACGCCGCGCCCGCGTCGCGCCCGGTTGAAGCCGCGCCGGTGGCCAAGCCCGCGCTTGTCGCCATGGCCGCCTCGGCAGCCGCCGCAGCGCCCGCCGCCGCAGCTGCGGCCGAAGATATGGGTTGGGAGGAATTTTGATGGGTTCGAACCAGACGAACACCGGACCGAAGCCCGCCGCGCCGGCTCCCCAGGACGAACTCGTGGTCGCCCTGCCGCCTGAAATCCTCGCCATGATGGCGGCGAGCGAAGCGGCGATGGCCGACACGGACGAGACAGGCGAGCCTGAGCCCGCCGACCTCGCCCCGCCCGAGATGGCCGAGCCGAGCGCTGAGTCCGCCGAGAATGCGGCGAACGAGAGCGAAGCGGACGAGATTGAAGCGGTCGAGAGCGAAAGCGAGATCGTGTCGCTCGAGCCCGCGACCCTGGAACTCGGCGAGACCGAAGCCCTCGAAGACGAGCCGAACGCCGCTGCCGAGATCGAGCCGCTCGCCATGGCTGATATGGCCGAAGACAGCGGGAGCGACGACGAGACGGCCGACGAGACGCTGGCGGCCAGCGCCGCAAGCGCCGAGGACGCCGAGCCGGAGACCGGCGACGAACCCGAAGCCGGCGACGAGCCGGCCACGGCCGGAGATGCGCTGCCCGACTTCGTCCTGGCCATGATGGCCGAGGCGAGCGCGCCGGTGGAAGGCGAGGTCGTCTGCGCCCTGCCGGCGGTGCTCGACGTCACGGCGGCGAGCGGCCTGCACGGCACGCTTCTCGCCCATCGCGGCGCGCCGCTGGCTCTCGACGCCAGCGCCGTGAAGCGCCTGGGCGGCCAGTGTCTCCAGCTCCTGATCTCGGCCGGGCGCACCTGGGGCGCGGACGGCGTTCCCATTCGCCTGTCGGACAGTTCCGAGGCATTCCAGCGCGATCTCGCCCTCATGGGCCTTAGCTGCGACGAGTTGTTTGAAAGGGAGGCCGCGTGATGGGCAAGACCATCCTGACCATCGACGACTCGCGCACCATGCGCGAGCTGCTGCGCTCGGCCCTGGAGCCGGCCGGCTTCACCGTCATCCAGGCCGAGGACGGGCTGCACGGGCTGGAGGTGCTGGGCGCAAGCGAGCCCGACGCCATCATCACCGACATCAACATGCCCCGGATGAACGGGCTGGAATTCATCGAGGCCGTGCGCGTCGATGCCACCAAACGGGCGATCCCGATCATCGTCCTCACCACGGAAAGCGACACAGCCAAGAAGGACCGCGCCCGCAACGCCGGCGCCACGGGCTGGATCGTCAAGCCGTTCGATCCCGCCCGGCTGATCGCCGCCATCAACCGCGTCGTCGCCTGAGGACCATCCGCCCATGAGCGCACTCGACGAAATCAGAGTCGTCTTCTTTCAGGAATGCGACGACCAGCTTCAGGAGCTGGAAGACGGCCTCACCGCCATGGAAGGCGGCGAGACCGACGACGACACGGTGAACCGCGTCTTCCGCGCGGTGCACTCGATCAAGGGCGGCGCGGGCGCGTTCGACCTGCACAAGCTGGTCAAGTTCGCCCACACGTTCGAAACCGTTCTCGACGAGGTCCGCTCGCACCGTCTGGCGGCCGACGACACGGTCATGCCGGTCATGCTCCGCTCGGCCGACCATCTGCGCGACCTCGTGGCCGCCGGCCGCGACGGCGGCGATGGCGACCAGGAGCGCTCCAAGGAGCTGATCGTCGAACTCGAAACGCTGATCGGCGGCCCCAAGGGCGGCCATTCGGCGGCCGAGGACGGCGCGGACGAGGATGGCGGCCTGAGCTTGGCGGATTTTGAGTTCACGCCCGTGGCGATGGACTGGAGCGCGATGGGCTTTGGCGACGCGCCGGCCCTGGACGCCGACGAAGGCGGCCCGGCGGTTCGAATCTCCTTCCGCCCGCGCAAGGATCTCTACGCCAAGGCCAACGAGGCGGCCGTGCTCCTGCGCGAAGTCGCGGCGCTGGGCGAGGCCGTGGTGCGCTGCGACACATCCGACGTGCCGATGCTCGACACGATCGACCCCGAGGGCGCCTATCTCGCCTTCGAGATCGAACTCGACGGCGAGAATGCCAGCGAGGCGAAGGTTCGCGAAATCTTCGAATTCGCCGAATGGGACTGCGATCTCGAGATCAAGGCGCGCGGCGGCGCGATGCCTGATTTTTCGGCGATGGGCGATGACGATGCGGGCGGCCTGTCGGTCGCCGATCTCCTGGCGCGCCTCCAGAGCGAGATTTCGACCGAGCCGGCCGAGGGCGAGACCACCGGTCAGGCGGAGGGCTCCCCCCTCCCCTCTCTGAAGCCGGCCCCCGAAGCCTCTGAGCCCGCGAAAGCCGAGGGCAAGGAGGAAAAGGACAAGGCCGGCAACAAGGGCGAGGCCGAAGCGCCCGCCGTCGTCATTCGCGTCGAATTGCACCGGGTCGACAAGCTGATCGATCTCGTGGGCGAACTCGTCACCACTCAGACCATGCTGGCCCAGAAGGTCGAGGAAGCCGGGCTTCCCACCGGCTCCGAGGTCGTCAGCTCGATCGAGGAGTTGGATCGCCTGACCCGCACGCTGCAGGACAGCGTGATGGCCGTGCGCGCCCAGCCGGTGAAGTCGGTCTTCCAGCGGATGCCGCGCCTCGTGCGCGAAACCGCCTCCGCCACGGGCAAGAAGGTCAACTTCATCACTTATGGCGAGAACACCGAGGTCGACAAGACCGTGGTGGAACGCCTGTCAGACCCGCTGACGCACATGATCCGCAACGCGATCGACCATGGCTTGGAAAAGCCCGAGGATCGCGTGGCCAAGGGCAAGCCGGCCGAAGGCACGGTGACGCTCTCGGCCGCCCATCGCTCGGGCCGCATCATCATCGAGATCTCAGACAATGGCGGCGGCATCAACCGCCCCAAGGTGCGCCAGATCGCGATCGACAAGGGCCTCATCCCGGCCGACGCGGTTCTGTCGGACGAGGAAACGGACCAGCTCGTCATGCTGCCGGGCTTCTCGACGGCCACCACCGTTTCGGCGATTTCCGGCCGCGGCGTCGGCATGGACGTCGTGAAATCCTCGATCGAGGCGCTGGGCGGACGCTTGTCCATCTCCTCGCGCCCCGGCCTCGGCTCCTCCTTCACCATGAGCCTGCCGCTGACGCTGGCCGTGCTCGACGGCATGATCGTGCGGGTGGAGGACGAAACGCTGGTGGTGCCGCTGAGCGCCATCGTCTTCACCTTCCGGCCCCAGCCGGAAGACCTGCAACTGGTCGGCCAGGGCCGCGCGGTTCACGTGCGTGACCAGATCGTCCCCCTGATCGATGTGGGCGTTGCGCTCGGCTACCGCACGGAGCCGGTGGATCCGCTGACCTCCGTCGCCATCCTGGTGGATTGCGACAACAACCGGCGCGTGGCGCTCCTGGTGGACGACATCCGGGGCCAGCGGCAGGTCGTGATCAAGAGCCTGGAAAAGAACTACCGTCCCGTGCCGGGTATCTCGGCCGCGACGATCTCCGGCGAGGGGCGCGTGGCGCTGATCGTCGATGTCGATGCCATCGCGGGTGACCGGACGCTCGACAATTTCATCTTCGGTATCGACAACGTCGCGGCGGAGTAAGCATTCATGTCGAACACGGCCCGCAAATCCATCGGCTACGGCGTCGAGATGGTGGCCTTCCGCGTCGGTCCTCAGGAATTCTGCGTCGACATCAAGGCGGTGCGCGAAATCCGGGGCTGGACGCCAGCCACCACCCTCCCCCACGCCCCCCATTACATCATGGGCGTCATCAACCTGCGCGGCACGGTGCTGCCCGTGGTCAATCTGGCGGCCCGGCTCGGCCTGCATGTGGACGAGCCGACGCCGCGCCACGTCATCATCGTCGTTCAGGCCGAGGACCAGACCTTCGGCCTCCTGGTCGATGCCGTGTCGGACATCCTCTCGGTCTCGCCCGAGCTGATGCAGGGTGCGCCCGACCTCGCGCAGGACTCGGCCAAGGCCTTCGTGTCTTCGGTGATCGCGCTGGAAGATCGCATGATCGCCCGCGTCATTCCCGAGCGGATGCTGCCCGAGCGCCTCAGGCTGAACTGACATGGAGGCCGCGCGTCTTCTCGCCTCTGTCGCCAGCGACGACCCGGTCCTTTCCCCGAGGGATTTCGACCGCGTCGCCAAGATCATCCGCAAGGAAGCGGGCATCTATCTCGGCGATGCCAAGACGTCGCTCGTCTATTCGCGCTTGATCAAGCGTCTGCGCAATGTCGGCATCTCATCCTTTGCCGCCTATTGCGATCTCGTGGAATCGGCGGGCGGCGCGGTCGAACTGAAGAAGATGGTGGAGGCGCTGACCACCAACTATACGTTCTTTCTGCGCGAACCCCATCATTTCGAGCATCTGCGCCGCCAAGTCCTGCCCGATCTCCTCGCCCAGGCGGCCAAGGGCCGGCGCGTGCGTATCTGGAGCGCGGGCTGCTCGATGGGTCACGAGACCTATTCGATCGCCCTTTCGCTGCTGGCGGTGGAGCCCGAGATCGCGCGCTGCGACGTGAAGATTCTGGCGACCGACATCGATCGCAACGTGCTCGCCACCGCGCGCGCGGGGCGCTACGACGAGGCGACGCTGGCCGCGCTACCCAAGGCCGATCGCGAGCGCGGTTTCCTGCCGGCCGGCCCGGACGGATATTCCGTGGTGCGGCCCCAGATGCGCGAGTTGATCACGTTCCGGGAGTTGAACCTTCTCGACGACTGGCCGATGCGCGGCGGTTTCGACATCGTCTTCTTCCGCAACGTGGCGATCTATTTCGACCAGCCGCTGCGCGAGGCGCTCTGGGTCCGCATGGCCCAGCAGATTCCGGCGGGAGGCTGGATGTATGCCGGCCATTCGGAGCGCATCACCGGCGCGGCCGCCCAGCTCTTCAGCCATGAAGCCACCACCACCTATCGGAGGCACTCCAAATGACGCCCGTGCGGGTGCTGGTGATCGATGATTCCCCCACCATGCGCATGTTGATCAAGAACGCGCTGCGGGAGGAAGCCGACATCCAGGTGATCGGGGAAGCGGGCACCGCCGTTGAAGCACGCTCCGCCATCAAGGCGCTCGACCCGGATGTGGTGACGCTGGATGTCGAGATGCCGGGGATGCCGGGCATCGAGTTCCTGGAAAAGATCATGCGCCTGCGCCCGATGCCGGTGGTCATGGTGTCGAACCAGACCGGCCCGGGCACGGCGACCGCGATCGAGGCCCTGTCGATCGGCGCCTTCGACTGCCTGGCCAAGCCGCAGCGGGCGGGCGATCCCGCCTTTGCGCATCTGGGCGAGACGCTGCGCCAGGCAGCGGCGTCCAAGAAAGGGCTGATCGGGATTTCGGCCCGGCGCGCCAATGCGGCCATCGCAGCACAGGCCGCCGGAGCCCCTCTCGGCATCCGCCCGCGTATCTCGCGCGACGAGCCGAGCGTCATTGCCATCGGCGCCTCCACCGGCGGCATTGAGGCCTTGACGACATTGTTCTCCACCTGGCCGGCGGATGGGCCGCCGACGCTCGTCGTGCAGCATCTGCCGGCCGGCTTCACGCGTGGCTTCGCCCAGCGGCTCGCCCGCCTGTCCCCGGCCCAGGTCGTGGAAGCGGAAGACGCGATGCCGATCGAGCGCGGTCATATCTACATCGCGCCCGGCGGCCAGCGCCACCTCATGGCGCTGGGCTCCGAGCCCATGTGCTCCCTCGTGGAAGCGGCGACGGTGAGCGGGCATCGCCCGTCCGTTGACGTTCTCTTTCACTCCGTCGCCCGTCGTTTCGGAAAAAAAAGCCTTGCCGTCATTTTAACCGGCATGGGCAGCGACGGAGCGCAGGGCGCATTGGAGATTCGTAAAGCTGGAGGGAGGACAATAGGTCAGAATGAGGAATCCTCCCTCGTCTACGGAATGCCACGTGCCGCTTTCTCGCTCGGTGCCATCGACGAGGAACACCCGCTCGAATCCATACACCGCGCCGTGTTCGGTGCCTGAAACGAAAGCCTAACGCCGATGTCGCTCACAAAGCAGACGATTAAGATCCTGATCGTGGACGACCAGACCACGAGCCGTCTCCTGATGCGCGACGCGCTGCAGCAGATCGGATTTGCCAATATTCCGTTCGCCAAGGACGGCGAAGAAGCGCTCAAGATGATGATGTCGAGCCCGGCACATATCGTCGTGTCCGACTACAACATGCCCAAGCTCAACGGGCTTCAGCTGCTGCAGGCGATCCGCACCTATCCGGCAACCCGCATCACGCCCTTCATCCTCCTGACCGGTTCGGGCGATCGCGAAGTGCTCCAGCGCGCGGTGAAGCTCGGCGTTAACAACTACCTGCCCAAGCCCGTGCAGCCCGCAGCCCTTCAGAAGGCCATTCAGGCCGTCACAGGCAATCTGGCCTGATGACGCTGGCAGGCGGCCGAGCTCACGTCGCGCAAGGCGAGATCCGCGTGGAAACCCGCTCGGATGTCTGCCTGACGACGATTCTCGGCTCCTGCGTGGCGGCCTGCATCTTCGATCCGATCGCGCGGACGGGAGGGATGAACCACTTCATCCTTCCCGGCGACACCCAGCATCAAAGCGGGGCGGCCGAGCGCTACGGCGTCTATCTCATGGAAGTGCTGGTCAACGGGCTTCTGGAGAAGGGCGCCGAGCGTCAGAGGCTTCTGGGCAAACTGTTCGGAGGCGCCAAAACCACGATCGGGCGCGGCGAGATCGGCGCGGCCAATGCCGCCTTCGCCAAGCGCTTCCTGGCGATGGAGAACATTCCTCTCGTGAGCGTCAGCCTCGGCGGATTGCGAGTTCGCCGGGTGGAATTCTGGCCCTGCAGCGGCCGCGCGCGCCAGCTCTATATCGACGCGCCGGAGCCCGCTCCGCCCCCCGCGCCCGAGCCTTCGGCCTTGGGCCAGGTCGAGTTTTTCTAGCCCCCATCGCTCCATGAGGCGCGTCCGCCACCGGGCTGCCGCGACCTTCCACGCAAGATGTCGAGCCAGCGGCGAGGGTTTCCTCGAGCCAGTGGCCGAGCCACGAGCGAATGGATCGACCATTGCCTCCCGTTCTGGTGGCCAGGCGATGCGAAATCGCCTATCCGGCCCGCTCGCGCTGAAATCCGCGCTGGCCGCCTTCTTGATGCCGCGTTTGGGTTTCGATACCCGACCTGCTGAAAGCCACGCGCAGTCCCGGCAGAAAGGTTTCCATGCCCCATTCGCCCTCCCCCCTCCTGTCCGCCCTTCTCGAGCGGATCGGCCACGAACTCTCCGCCGAGGCGGCCAAGGTGCGCGATCTCCATGCCCTCGTGGAAGGCGGGCAAACCGCCCATGCCACCATGGTCACCGCACAGACGATCGACACGACCTCCCAGCATCTTGGTGAACTCTCGGCGCTTTTGACATGCGTCGCCGCCTCGGCGGGCGGAGCGGCCGTGCCGGCGGCCTGTTTCGAGGCGATGACCCTGTCGAGCCTGCGGTCGCGGCTGCTGGGCGAGAGCGAGACCGCCGCCGAGTCGGGCGAGGTCGACTTTTTCTAAAGGCCTCGTCGGCTTACGTCATGCGATACGCAAGCCATTGCGCTCATGCTCCGGGCGACCGTTGCATGGCTGGCGGCTGGGCCGCCAGCGGTTTATGCCCGCAAGGCCCACCGACGCGTCGGTGAAGGACGGGCAAGGCATACGCGCTCGAACGCGCGACACGAATGGCTGGCCCCAGGGCTTTTCCAACGAAAGCCGAGGCGGCGTTTGCGCCGGGACAACGCGGGAAACGATCGCGTCGCGCGCGAATCTATATTCGAAACATGTGATCCGACGCGGCTCCACATGGCAGATGGCCAAAGCAGAAGCGAACGTCGCTGCTTCCATCAATGCCCACATTTCTTATAAAATTCATTCAACCCAGGTTCTGGCGGGCGCAGGCCACAGCCTTTCCGGCGCTCTGGCGCACTGAGGTGAATTGAGGCTTTTTTGCATCTGCTCAGTGGCAGCGCCGCAACATGATGACTTGATTCCAGCGAATCAAAACCATAAAATTGGAACGATTACATTAACCTGACTTATCTTTTTTTCATCCTTCAGCTCGAAATTCCCTTGCTAAATCGTTTCAGACGCTAGGGCGTCACATTTCTTGATTTTTGACATCCCCTTAATGAGAAAAAATCGATCACCTTATATTTCAGAGATCACGATTTGCTGCAAAGCACAACGACGCGGAATGCGTCGCACAAGACAAAACGCCCAAGCACGTCCGTTACGATCGTGTCTTCACCATGCGGAACAACGAAACCACAAGAAAAAGAGCAACCACAGGACCATGTCGAATAGATTTTATCAGTTTTCATATTATTATTTCCAAGCATGTCGACGGAGAAAATTTCTGAATTCCCTGCCTTAAGCTTGTCGTAAAACCGCAGTAAAAGAAAACATCTCGGTTCCTTGCATAATTTTTCCATCAAAATTCCATCATAAAATACAAAAAACGAAAAATCACACAAACAACATTAGTATTATTCGATATTACTTCGCGTAGCTCGATCGACCCACGCACCTGGAAAAGCAAATTCCAAGAATGCAACCGAAAGGCGTAGATTCGGCACGGACTCGACAGGGAAAATTGACGGATGATCAAGGTTATCCAATCCTTAATGCCGCGATTCGGATTCGAGGGAGCTTGCTTGCCGTAACGACAGACTTGGCCATAAAGCTTCCCTATCACCGCCCCCGGTATCGAGGCCCTAGGTCATGACGAAGCTTTCTTCCCTGGCTGAGATCAGCAAGGACGTCCCAGCGCTCGGCTACGCCCCCGTGGGCGGCCACGCCAAGCGCAGCCTGGACATCCTGATCGCCGTCACGGCGTTGATCCTTCTCAGCCCGCTGATGCTTTTCATCATCGTTCTGATGAAGATCACCGATCCCGGTCCGATCTTCTTCGGACACAAGCGGGTCGGCTTCGACGGACAGCATTTCCCTTGCTACAAGTTCCGCTCCATGGCGACGAACTCGGCCGAGCTTCTTCAGAAGCTTCTCCAGAGCGATCCCGTCGCGAAGGCCGAGTGGGAAGCCTCGCAGAAGCTGCGCAACGACCCGCGCGTCACGCGAATCGGCCGCATTCTCCGCGAGACGAGCCTGGACGAGCTGCCGCAGCTGTTCAACGTGCTGAAGGGCGACATGAGCCTCGTCGGCCCGCGCCCGATCGTGGACGACGAGATTCCGCGCTACTCGCACCGCATCTCCGCCTACAAGCGCGTTCGCCCCGGCGTCACCGGCATGTGGCAGGTCAACGGCCGCTCGGACACCAGCTATGCCGCCCGCGTCAAGTTCGACAGCTACTATGTGCGCAACTGGTCCGTGCTTCTGGACCTGCGCATTCTGTTCAAGACCGTCGGCGTGGTTCTGAAGCGCGACGGCAGCTACTGAGACCGGACGGCGGGCTTCGGCCCGCCGCAGCATTCTCGATAAGGCTTGCACCTCCGCAGGCCAGCATGTGAAACGGGTCTTGAGCGCACTCAAGGCCCGTTTTTTCATGTCCGACCGTCTCGATCGCATCGTTTCCGCCGCCCTTCGCGCCGGCGCGGCCATCATGGCGATCTATGACGGCTGCATCGAAGCTGAGACCAAGAGCGACGGCTCGCCCGTGACGCAAGCGGATCGGCTGGCGGAAGCGATTCTTCTGGAAGCTCTCGGGGTCGACTTTCCGGATATCCCGGTGATCGCGGAAGAAGAGGCGGCGGCCGGGCGCATTCCCGATGTCGGCGAGCGCTTCTTTCTGGTGGACCCGCTGGATGGAACGCGCGAGTTCATCGGACGCAATGGCGAGTTCACGGTCAATGTCGGGCTGATCGAGGCGGGCGCGCCGCGCCTTGGCGTCATCTATGCCCCTTGCCTCAGCCGCGTTTTTGCAGCCGATGGCGCGTCATGCTGGCAGGGCGAGGTCTTGGATGGCGCCATCGTGGAGCGCCGCGCCATGCGGGTCCGAGCCGCACCGGCCGAGCCCGTCACCGTCGCCAGCCGCTCTCATGCAACGCCCGAAACTGCGCGCTGGCTGACGCGTCATGCCATCCGGCATGTCGCCTGTCGGGGCTCCTCCCTGAAATTCTGCCTGCTCGCCGCCGGGGAGGCCGACCTCTATCCGCGCTTCGGTCGGACGATGGAATGGGACATCGCGGCCGGACACGCGATCCTGAAAGGAGCAGGCGGCCTCGTCACGACACCGGAGGGAGAGCCCCTGCGCTACGGCAAGCGCGACCAGAATTTTGCCAATGGCGATTTCATCGCGCTGGGAGACCCCGCGCTTCTGAGGCTTTTGCGCTAACGCATCCCAGCTGCGGCGGGCACGCCGGGTCGAGGGTTCGATCGACCAAAATTACGGCGAGCGTCAGGCCAACGCCCAGACCGCAAGGCCCGCCCAGAAGCTGGACGAGATGGCAAGACCGAGGAGAATGCCGCGCGCCGGCGCCAGGCGTTCGCGCGCATCCGAGACATCGCGTTGCGACAGATCGATCGTGCCGGTCACCAGTTCAGCCTGGAAAGGGATCATTTCGATATCTCGCTGCTATCCGCCACCGACCCGCCCCTCGCATCTCGCGCGAAGGACCGATCCGGCGTCTTGTCTGCAGGACATTAAAAGCAGTGCTTGAAAGGAAGCTTGCGGCAATCGCTCAAATTGCGCCCAATTGACGGGAGCGACGTCAAAAATCCGCAAATGAGAGAATGTAGACAATAAAGGATAAACTTTTGCCGCGAGTCGGTTGCCGCCTTGCATCACCCAACGTACAAAGCCCTACCCATGCTGCACCGCAACGCGGCAGGGACCCTGACGACGACAGCGCCAAGAATGGACCCAAGACGATGGGCAACGTGCCGCCGCTCGAAAACACCGCTTCGAACCTTGCTGTGATCGGAACCGGCTATGTCGGCCTCGTGTCCGGCGCTTGTCTCGCCGAAGCCGGGCATCACGTCGTCTGCGTCGATCAGGTGCAGGCGAAGATCGACATGCTGCGCGCCGGTGCCATCCCGATCTACGAGCCGGGGCTGGATGAGGTGGTTCGGCGCAATGTCGAGGCGGGTCGCCTGCGCTTCACCACCGATCTGGCGGAAGCCGTGGCGGACGCGCAGATCGTCATGATCGCGGTGGGCACCCCCACTCGCAAGCTCGACGGCAATGCCGACCTTCAATATGTCTTCGCCGCCAGCCGCGACATCGCCCGCGCCCTGACCCATCCCGCCGTGATCGTCACCAAGTCCACCGTGCCGGCCGGCACAGGGCGCGAGATCCGGCGCATCATCGAGCGCGAGAACCCCTCGCTCGATTTCGACATCGCCTCGAACCCCGAGTTCCTGCGCGAAGGCAACGCCATTTCCGACTTCATGAAGCCGGACCGCATCGTCGTCGGCACGGAGTCGGCGCGCGCGAGAGACGTGATGGAGGCGCTTTACAAGCCCTTCACCGCCCAAGGCTTCGAGCTGATCTCGACCGACATCGTTTCGGCCGAACTCATCAAATATGCCGCCAACACGTTCCTTGCCACCAAGGTCTCCTTCATCAACGAAATGGCCGACATCTGCGAGAAGGTCGGCGGCAACATCGCCGACATTTCGCGCGGCATGGGGTCCGACAAGCGCATCGGGCGCGCCTTCCTCCAGCCGGGGCCGGGCTATGGGGGCTCCTGCTTCCCGAAGGACACGCTCGCGATGGTGCATATCGGCGAAAAGGCGCTGAGCCCGGCGACGATCGTCGAAGCGGTCATCGCGGTCAACCGCGCCCGGCCGCACCGCATGGTGGCCAAGGTCGTGGCGGCGGCGGGCGGCGATGTGCGCGGCAAGACCGTGGCGCTGCTCGGCCTTACCTTCAAACCCGAGACCGACGACGTGCGCGACAGCGTGGCGGTTCTGGTGGCCGAACAGCTCGCCGACGAGGGGGCGATCGTGCGCGCCTACGACCCGCAAGGGATGGGCCATGCCCGCGAGCTTCTGGGCGAGGCCGTCCAGTATGCGCCGAGCATGGACGCCGCGCTGGAGCGCGCCGACCTTTGCGTCATCGCGACCGAGTGGCGGGAATTTTCCGAGCGCCCGCTCGCCGACTACAAGCGCGCGCTCGCCGTGCCCATGATCGTCGATTTCCGCAATGTCTTCTCGCCGGCCGAGGCTGCGGCCGCCGGGCTGGGCTATATCTCGATCGGCCGCGCGAGCGTGCCCGCGCCCGAGCTTCTGCCGGCCTGACCGTCCCTGCCCCACATCCGGCCCGTCACGGCGGGCCGGTTGACAAAGCCGGGAGAGGCCGGCATCACTCATGCCATTCCGAGGGGTGTGCCTGATGGCGCTGAGATGGCGAAAGCCGAACCCTTGAACCTGATCCGGGTCATACCGGCGTAGGAACGGGAATGGGCGGCGCTTCAGTCGTCTTGGCACCTTCTTCGCTTCGCTCCGGATCTCTTGCGGCCCGTTCGGGCCTGAGGAGATCGCATGGGTTTCATTCGACTGAACGCCACTGAACCGCCCTCGCGGCCGAGTGCCGATGCAGGTTCTAGCGCTTGCGCGAAGCCGAGGGCGCGGGTCCCTCGGCGCAGGGACCCAGACAGTCCGCGAGGCCATGGCGCGGGACAGTCGGCGCTTCGTCTCCGCGCCTCCCTGCTCTGGGCCTCCCACAGTTCCTTGTCTCGCCATCCGCCCCGCGAGGCCTGAGGCCATGCGCGCGCTTCGCGCCACGCTGTTCGGACTTCTGGCGGTTCTTCTGATCTGGGCGGTCTTCGTCGCGCTGGCTGCGCCGCCGCCCTATATGCTGCCCTCGCCCGCGCGCGTCGCCGCAACGCTATGGGCGCGCTCCGGCTTTCTTCTGGCGCAAGGCTGGCTGACGCTGGTGGAGACGATCCTCGGGCTCGTTTTCGGCGCTTGTGCCGGCGCGCTGGCGGGGCTCGGCACCGTGCTCTGGCCGCGTCTCGGCCGTGTCGCCTGGCCGCTGCTCCTCGTGCTTCAGGCCATGCCCGTCTTCGCCCTCGCGCCGCTTCTGGTGCTCTGGTTCGGCTTCGGCCTCGTGTCCAAGGTCGTGATGGCGGCGCTCGTCATCTTCTTTCCCGTCGCCTCCGCCTTTGCCGACGGGCTGCGTCGCACCGAGCCCGAGCTTCTGGACGCCGCCGCCCTGACCACCGCCACCCATTGGCAGACGCTGCGCTTCGTGCGCATTCCGCTCGCCCTGCCGGCCCTCGTCACAGGCCTTCGCGTCGCCGCCCCGCTGGCCCCGCTCGGCGCGGTGATCGGCGAATGGGTCGGCGCGTCGGGCGGGCTCGGCTTCGTGATGATCCAGGCCAATGCCCGGATGCAGACCGATCTCATGTTCGCCGCCCTCGCGCTTCTGGCCGCCATGACGCTGGCGCTGCGCGCGCTGGTGGACGAGTTAGCGCCGCGTCTCGCCCCTTGGGCGGCCGAAAGCGGCCCCTCCCCCTTTCCCTCCCTCCTTCGAAGGAAATCGTCCTGATGCGTTCCCTCTTCGCGGCCGCCGCCCTTGCGGCCTCGCTTCTGGCGAGCCCCGCGCTCGCCGCCGACAAGCTGACCGTGCTTCTCGAATGGTTCGTCAACCCCGACCATGCGCCACTGGTGATCGCCAAGGAAAAGGGCATTTTCGAAAAGCACGGGCTCGATGTCGATCTGGTGCCTCCGGCCGACCCCTCCGCGCCGCCGCGCCTCGTGGCCGCCGGCCAGGCAGATGTCGCCCTGCACTACCAGCCCAATCTCATGCTGGATCAGGCCGGCGGCCTGCCGCTGGTGCGCTTCGGCACGTTGGTGGAAACGCCGCTCAACACGGTCGCGGTTCTCGCCAACGGGCCGGTGAAGAGCCTGGCCGACCTCAAGGGCAAGCGGATCGGCTATTCCGTGGCGGGCGTCGAGGAAGCGCTTCTCTCCGCCATGCTGGGCTCGGCCGGGCTGACGCTCGCCGACGTCACGCTCATCAATGTCAATTTCGCGCTGACCGCCTCGCTCGCCTCCGGCAATGTGGACGCCACGATCGGCTCCTATCGCAATTTCGAGGCGACGCAGATGCGCCTCGAACAGCATGAGGGCCGCTTCTTCTACCCCGAGGAAAACGGCGTCCCGGCCTATGACGAGCTGGTCTATGTCACGCGCCGCGATCTCCTGAACGATGCCCGCCTGCCGCGCTTCCTCGACGCTGTGGAGGAAGCGACGCTCTACCTCACCAACCATCCGGACGAGGCTCTTCGGCTCTTCCTGAAGGCCTATCCCGACCTGAACGACGAGTTGAACCGCACCGCCTTCGCCGACACGCTGCCGCGCTTCGCCAAGCGCCCCGGCGCGCTGGACATGGCGCGCATGGAGCGTTTCGCGGAGTTCCTGAAGGCCAAAGGCGTCATTCCGGCCGTTCCCCCTGTCTCCGATTACGCGGTGGAGCTGAAGCGATGATCCCGGTCGCGCTCACCATTGCGGGCTCGGATTCAGGCGGCGGTGCCGGCATTCAGGCCGACCTCAAGACCTTCTCGGCGCTCGGCACGTTCGGCACCAGCGTTCTCACCGCCGTCACCGCGCAGAACACGCGAGGCGTGACGGCAGTCGAAACGCTCTCGCCCGCCATCGTCGCGGCGCAGATCGACGCCGTGCTCGGGGATTTCCATGTCGGGGCCATCAAGATCGGCATGGTGTCGAGCGAGGCGGTGATCCGCGCCATTGCCGGGCGCCTGCGCGCCCATGGAAGGCACGCGGTCGTGGACCCCGTGATGATCGCGACCTCGGGCGATCGGCTGATCGACGAGGATGCGCTCGGTGCCTTGAAAGAGGAGCTTCTGCCGCTGGCCGAGGTTCTGACGCCGAACCTGCCGGAAGCCGCGCTGCTTCTGGGCGAGCGCGTGGCCGAGACGGAAGCGGAGATGCGCGAACAGGGCCAGCGCCTCCGCGCCCTTGGGCCGCGCGCCGTCCTGATGAAGGGCGGACACCGTCAGGAGGCCGAGAGCGTGGACTGGCTCCTGTCGGATGCCGGCGAGCTGCGCCTTGCCTTTCCCCGCGTCGAAACGATCAACGACCATGGCACCGGCTGCACGCTGGCCGCCGCCATCGCGGCGGAACTCGCCAAGGGCCATCAGCTGAACGAGGCGGTGCGCGAGGCACGAACCTATCTGCAAGGCGCGCTGCAATCCGCCAAGAGCTGGCGACTGGGCGGTGGGCGCGGGCCGGTGCATCATTTCCATGCCCTTTGGCCTGCGATCGCAGGGGAGCGCGCATCGTGAGCGCAGGCGCGCCTGAGCCGCAAGGCGTCGCTGAGCCGGCGAGGATCACGCAGGAGGAGCGCTTCAGCGAGCGGCTGCGCGCTGCCGCCGAGCCCGACTGGACGGCAGCCGTCACGCATCGTTTCACGCGAGAGCTGATGGCCGGCACGATCGCGCCGGACATCATGGCGCGCTATCTCGTTCAGGATCATCGCTTTCTCGATCCGTTCCTGATGCTGCTCGGCGCGGCCATGGCGACCAGCGACCGGTTCGAATCGCGCCTACGGCTCGCCCGCTTCGCCGGCCTCGTGGCGGGCGAGGAGAACACCTATTTCGAGCGCGCCTTCGAGGCGTTGGGCGTCTCCCCTGCCGAGCGCGAGGCCACGCCCGACACGGCGGCGACTTCGGGCTTCCAGGCGATCATGCGCGAGGCGGCCGAACGGCGCTCCTATGCGGCCGCGCTCAGCGTTCTCACCGTCGCCGAATGGCTCTATCTCGATTGGGCCTCGCGAGCGCCCCAGCCGCTTCCCGGCGATTTCGTGCACCGCGAATGGATCACGCTGCACGACAATCCAGGCTTTCGCGATTTCGTCGCCTTCCTGCGCTCCGAACTCGACCGGGTCGGGCCGGAGCATCACGCGCTCTGTGAGGATCTGTTTCGCCGGGCCGTCGCGCTGGAGCGCGCTTTTTTCGAAGCGGCCTATGGGGCGGAGGCTTCATGAGCGATGTGTTCGAGCGCTTGAAATCGGCCGCCCAAGAGGACTGGGACGCCTATGTGAACCACATGTTCGTCTTTCGCATGGGCATCGGTGCGCTGCCGCAAGCGGCCTTCCAGCGATACCTCGTGCAGGACTATCTCTTCCTCATCCAGTTCGCGCGGGCCAATGCGCTGGCCATCTACAAGAGCCGGACCCTCGCGGATATGCGCCGGGCGAAGGCGGCGCTGTCAGCCATTCTGGATGTGGAGCTGAACCTTCATATCCGCCTGTCGGAACGCTGGGGCCTCAGCTCCGGCGATCTGGAACAAGCGCGCGAGGAGCCGGCGACAACCGCCTACACGCGCTTCGTCCTGGACTGTGGAGCGTCGGGCGACCTTCTCGATCTGCACACGGCTCTCGCCCCGTGCGTCATCGGCTATGGCGAGATCGGCGCGCGGCTGGCCGATTCGCTGGGACCGGCCCATCTGGCCGAACATCCGTACCGCGAATGGATCGAGGAATATGCGGGTCCGGCCTATCAAGAGGTGGCGGCCGCAGCACGCCTGCATCTGAACGCCTTGGCGGAGCGCGCTCTGACGGAGCGGCGCTTCGGGGAACTGGCGGGACTCTTCGGCGAGGCCTGTCGCCTGGAGGCGGATTTCTGGCAGATGAGCCTAACGATCTAGAATTGGAAGTTCCCCTCTTCCAGCGCAGCCTCGCGCTGGAAGCGCAGCCCCGAACCGGCCTTGGCTTTCAGGTCTACCGGCGCAGGTTCGCATGGGTCCGGCAAGAGGCGGCTCGCCCGCTGGCCGCCTTCCTTCAAATCGGGCATAGGATTTCGAGGGGTCATTTGTTTCGATCGACTTCCTGCGCCAAATGAATGGACCGGTTTTCCGCCCGCCATTCATTGACCGTAAAATATGTGTTTTCCAGTCTTCTATAGATCCTGAATTTTATAAATCCCTCGCCAGCGCTGCCCATCATCCACCATCGCGCCATCCAGTCCTAGACATGGGACGCCCCACATTCCCTTGAGGAATAAAGGCCAGTATCAGCCAAGTTGCGTTGCCAGAAAATTCCTTTGCAAAGCAAAACAACCCAACATTGTCCCATGAACTTCAGGACAGGTTCGGAGCAGAAACGAAGATGGCCTCGCCAAATCGAGCGAAGCCTATTGATAGCCTGCCACAATCTCCGATTTCGCCAGTATGAAACAAGTGGCACGGGTGATTCGACGATGGAAATGACGGCGCCATGCAGATGAAATTTGCATGCAATTTGAATTATTGCGCTGCAAGACAGGAAAATCGCGTCACCCAATTCGAGTGTGCAACACCCTGAACCGATGGAATGTCTCGCCCCTGCGCTATTTCGACTTGAAAGAGAACGCCGTCACAGGCAAATACACGGGCAATTATTAGACAGCGGTGATCGCGGTATCACTCCAGCGTAATGAGGAGTCTGAAAGGGCATGGAAGATCATTCGGACCAGGTTTCGTCCCGTCGCTATCTCGCGGCGCAGATCGTCAAAGCCTATGTCAGCAACAACCATGTTCCGCGCGACGATCTTCCCAGCCTGATCGCGATCGTCTTCGACGCCCTGCAGTTCGACACGCCGACCGAGGCGCAGCAAGTCGAAGCGCAGCCGCTCGTGCCGGCCGTCCCCGTCAAGAAGTCCATCACACCGGACTATATCGTCTGCTTGGAAGACGGAAAGCAGTTCAAGTCGCTCAAGCGCCATCTGATGACGCATTACAATCTGACGCCGGAAGCCTACCGTCAGAAGTGGAACCTGCCGGCTGATTATCCCATGGTCGCAGCCAATTATGCGGCCAAGCGCTCCGAACTTGCCAAGAGCATCGGCCTCGGCCGGAAAATCGCGGCGCCGGAGGCCGAGATGCCGGAGCCCGAAGCGAGCGTCCCCGAAAGCGCGGCGGACAACGCCGGCAAGCGCCGCGGCCCGCGCAAGAAGGCAACGGCCGACACCGAAGCCTGATCGAAGCGGCATCTGCCCGCTTTCGCCATTCGCGCTCCCGCTGGCTCTGCCGGCGGGGGCGCTTTCGCGTCAGCGTCCCTCACAGCCCCTCCGGGGCTCAGACGTGACGAGCGATTTCGAATGGCGGCATCAAACCGAGCTTAATCTGCCTGATGTATGACACATCAAGATTTGCGATCGCCGGTGCCGATGTCCCTTCTCCCGCTTGCCCCACCTGCTCCTGTTCGGCTGACGGAGCTTCTGGGCGCCCTCAGCCACGCATTGGATCTCACGGAGGGTCAGCCGGCGGGCCATTGCGTCCGCTCGGCCTTTATCGGAACGTGGATCGGCCGGGAACTGGGGCTCGACGCGGGCGCGCTGGCGGATTTGCGCTACGCCATCACCCTCAAGGATCTCGGCTGCTCTTCCAACGCTGCGCGGCTTTGCCAGCTCTATCTGGCAGACGACCTCACCTTCAAGCGAAGCTTCAAGCGGCTGGACGACGGGCTGCCGCAGGTGCTGCGCTTTGTTATCGAACAGACGGGCCTGACGGCGGGTCTGGCCGAGCGGTTTCGCGCCATCGCCCATATCTTCCGCCATGGCGGCGACATCAGCCGGGAGCTGATCGAAACGCGCTGCGACCGGGGCGCGGGCATCGCGCGCCGTCTGCGCTTTTCCGAGCGGGTGGCGGGGGCCATTCTGGCCTTGGACGAACATTGGGACGGCAAGGGCCGGCCGCAGGGTCTTGCGGGCGAGGTGATCCCGCTCTTTGCCCGCATCGCGCTTCTGTCGCAGGTCGTGGATGTGTTTCATCGCGGCGAGGGCGCGGAAGCGGCCTTGAACGAGGTCGCGGCACGCAACGGCCGCTGGTTCGATCCGGCGCTGGTGTCCGCCTTTCGCCGTGCGAGCGCCCGGCCGGGTTTCTGGAGCCGGCTCGAAGGTCCTGAAGCCGATCTCTTCCCCGCCTGTGAAGAGGACGAGGGTTTCGTGGATGAAGACTATCTCGACGAGATCGCCGAGGCCTTCGCCGATGTGGTGGACTCCAAGAGTCCTTTCACCTCGGGCCATTGCAAGCGGGTCGCCCTGTTCACCGACCTGATCGGCGAAACGCTGGGCTTCACGCCCGAAAAACGCCGTTGGATGAAGCGCGCGGCGCTTCTGCACGATATCGGCAAGCTCGGTGTCTCCAACATGATTCTCGACAAGCCCGGCCCGCTGACGGACGACGAGGTCGCCCTGATGCGACTCCATGCGAGCCACAGCCGAACCATCCTGTCCCAGATCGGCGCCTTCGCGAGCCTCGCGGAGGTCGGCGGCGCGCATCACGAGCGGCTCGACGGCAAGGGCTACCCGGAGGGATTGAAGGGCGAAGCCATCAGCCTGGAAACGCGCATCGTGACGGTGGCCGATATCTTCGACGCGCTGACGGCCGACAGGCCCTATCGCGCGGCCATGCCCGTGTCGAAGGCGCTGGGTATTCTGGACGCGGAGACCGGCACGGCGGTGGATGCAACCTGCGTCGAAGCGCTGAAGGCCGGCCTTGCGCGAATCGATCCCGCGATGATCGGCGGTCCGGCGGCGGAGCCAAAGCGGAGCGATCGGGCGCTGGCGGCCGTCGCCTGAGTTCGCAAGCCGGCGCGAATCCATCTCGGAGAAAGAAGGGGCGGCGCAAGGCCGCCCGGTTCGGCGGAAAGGCGATCATGGCGTAAGCCATGAGACCCGATCCGCTCAGCCGCAGCTTTCCGCGCCCGAGCCGTCCGCCGGTTCGATCTGTACGCGGGCATGGCCGGCCGACACGAAGCCGAGCTTGGAGGCCGCCGCTTTTGAGAGATCGATCATCCGCCCCTTGATGAAGGGGCCGCGATCGTTGATGCGCACCACGACGGAACGCTTATTGTTGAGGTTCGTCACCTTGACCTTGGAGCCCAGCGGCAGCGTCTTGTGCGCAGCCGTGAGAGCGGAAGGATTCATGCGCTCGCCCGAGGCCGTCCGCGAATGGAGGGCGTACCAGGACGCGCCGCCGCAGGTGGTCCTGACGCCCGCCGCCTCGGCGGCATGAGGCGTTGCGAGGAGGAAAAGCGAGGTCAAGGCAGAGGCCGTCACAGCCAGCGTTCGTATGTGCAAAAGTCCGCACCCGATCCGTTTCATACGCGCGCGGGCCGAGCCTATTGAATTCCTTAACGAAATCCCCTCGTGGCCCCCGCCGTTCGATCCGGTGGGAATGAAGGCCGGAAAAGGCCAAAAAGGGACGGTTCCATCACGAAAAATAAATTACTGAAATCTTTACGAAATACTCCGTGATCGAATCCCCGAGGATTCAGGGCTTCAGCGCCCCCAGGCCTTCACGAAAGGTCGGGAAAAAAAATTCGTATCCGAGCGATTTGAGCCTCCGATTTCGCACTCTCTTGTTCTCCCCATAGAAAGAACGTGCCATCGGCGTGAGATCGGCTGATTCGAAATCCACCTCCGGCGGCAGGTCGAAGCCGCCAATTTCGGCCGCGAAGGCGACCACATCCTGCGGCGGCGCGGGCTCGTCATCGGTCACGTTGACGATGGCGTTTTCGTTGCGGGCGGCCAGCAGACGCAGCGCTCCGGCGATGTCGTCCACATGGATGCGGTTGAAGACCTGGCCCGGTTTCACCAGCCGCCGCGCCTTGCCCGATTTCAGATTCTCGAACGCGTTGCGCCCCGGCCCGTAGATGCCCGACAGGCGCAGGATCGAGAGTGGCACGCCGCGCCCGCGCGCCAGCCGCAGCCAGTCCGCCTCGGCCTCGACGCGCTCGCGCGAGCGC
>NZ_LDQA01000059.1 GCF_001475935.1 Aureimonas ureilytica | reverse complement strand
CCGCCCCCGCCGCCGCCTCCGCTCGTGAATGGCGTCGAGCTGCGCATGGGACCGGAGATGGGCCTGCTGATCGAGTGCGGTGAAGAGCCGATCGACGCGTGCCTCGCTGCCGCCAAGCCGCTGATCGACAAGGTTCCGAACCTGATGGCTCCGCCGGCTCCCCGGCCGGGCGATGCGCCCCCGCCGCCGCCAGCAGGCGCTCGTCCGGGCCCGGCCGACGCCAATGGCGCGCCGCCCCCGCCGCCGGCTCCGACCAAGCGTCCCTGACCCCATTCATGAACGGGGCGGCTTGCCGCCCCGTTTCTTCACCCTCGGCCGCAAGGTTTGGTCTGGCGCATCCTGCGCCTCAAAAATCGGTCGAGTTTCGATTTCGGTAGGAAACCCGGCGTGCTCTCGCCGGGCTCGTGACGCCCTCGGACCCTCCCTCCTCGGCCACCTCCCCGAACCGCATTCCATACCCTTTCCCATCGCCCCGATCCGAGAGTTTCTCCATGCTTCGTTGGCTGCAGTTCGGCGATCTTCATGCCTGCAAAGGCGACGACTGGGCGAGCCTTGCCCTGTTCGAGCAGCTGGTCGCGGAGGCCAATGCGGGTTTCGCCGATCGGCTGGATTTTGCCGTGCTGCCCGGCGACAATGCCAATCACGCCACGCCCGAGCAGTTTCGCCGCGTGGCCGAGATCGCGCGACACCTCAAGACGCCGCTTCATGTCCTGCCCGGCGATCATGATTTCGAGGCAGGCCATCTCCAGGACTTTCGTGCGCTTCTCGCGCCACAGGCCCTGCCGCGCATGGAGGTGATTGCCGGTACGCCTTGCCTGTTTCTCGATATCGTCAGCGCCGGAGCGGGCGGACCGGACTTTCGCTTGGGCCGCGAGCAGACCGCCTGGCTGCGCCGGACGCTGGGCGAGATCGACAGCGCACGGGGCGCGCTCGTCTTCATGCACGCCTTCCCCGGCGATCTGAAAGAAGGCTGCGAGGAAGTCGCCTCACTCTTTGCGCAAAGCGGCGTGCGCTATGTCGGCACCGGACACACCCATTACAACGACGTGCTGAACGACGGCCATGTGATCTATGGCGCGACGCGCTCCACCGGTGAGATCGAGGAAGCGGGGGGCAAGCCGGGCTTTTCGCTGTCCGCGCTGGACGGGGACGTCGTCTCCTGGCGCTTTCGCGCAATGGGTCAGCCCGGCCCCTTCGTTCTCATCACCTCGCCCTCCGACCTTCGCCTCGTAACGGATTACACCTCGCGAACGCAGGTCCCGGAGGGACGCGTCGAGCTTCGCGCCGAGATTTTCGGATCGGTCGTTTCCGTCACCGCCCGTCTGGGTTCAGGCGAGGACGTGCCGATGAGCCGCGCAGGCGAAGGGCACTGGCGCGCAACCTTCGAAGGTCTTTCCGACGGGCTTCATACCGCCGTCGTCACCGCTCAGGACGATCATGGCGCGAAGGATCGTGATCAGATTGAGATTCTGGTGCGCAACGCGCGTGAAAGGCCGAAACGCGCTCCGACCCTCGCGCTGGGACGCGATGTCCATTCGGTGCGCTTCTGGCCCAGCCACGGCATTGTCGGCGGTCGGCTCGGCCCCAATGCCAATGGTCGCAAGTGGTAGGGCGACCTCATCTGCCCTGCGATGTCGGCAGCGCTCGCCGCGTCGGTAGCCACGCTGCAAACCAAGCCCGCGCGCTGCGGCGAATGGTGGCTTGACGTTTTCGTGAAGGACGCTTTGTTCTCTTGGGTAGTCAGGAACAAAGACACAGCATGAAAATCGACCTTCCCTCGGTCTGCGCGATCCCATTGCTCGACACGTTGCAGCCCGATGGAGCGCTGGAGGCGAGCGAAGCGGCGGCGGTTGTTCTAGCCCCAGCCGAAGCCTATCCGCGCATCGACCTTCGCGCCAAGGGAGAGCCGTGGGAGCGGCGGCGTGCGGCCGGCAAGCGGCTGCGAGGAGCGGTGCCGCACGGCCTTCACGCGACGCCCCCTTCGCCGGAGGGGCGGCCGGATCCGGTGACACTGATCGAGCAATCGAACGAGGGGCGGCAGAAGCGTCTCGTACCGCTGCGCATGGCGCGCATGGCGGAATCGCCCTTCGCCTTCCTGCGCGGCGCGCCCGCCGTGATGGCCTTCGACCTGTCGCGCTCGCCGACCAGCGGCATCGAAGTCGTCATGAATGGCGACGCCCATATCAGCAATTTCGGCCTGTTCGGCACGCCGCAGCGCGATGTCGTGCTCGATCTCAACGATTTCGACGAGGTGACGATCGGCCCCTGGGAATGGGACCTGAAGCGTCTTGTGGCGAGCCTTGCCATTGCCGCGCGCGAGCAGGGCATCGGGCAGGACGAGCGCCAGCGCATCGTCATGAGCTGCGTTCGCGGCTATCGCCGCTCGATGGTGGACCTTGCCCCCTGCGGGCCGATCGATGTCTGGCATCGAGCGGCGCGGGCCGACCGACTGGATTTCGACGGCATCGAAATGGACGCCGCCTCGCAAGCCATCCTGAAGAAGGCCGTCGAGAAGGCGCGCAAGCGCGACAATGCCGCGCTTCTGGAAAAGGTCGGCGAGCGGCAGGTGGACGGCGGCTGGCGCTTCCGCCTCGATCCGCCGATCCTCGCCGCGATCGACGACGAGACGCGCGAAGGCGTCATTTCTGGACTGGAGCATTATGCCGAGTCCCTGCCGCGCGAGCGGCGCTTCATGCTCAGCCGCTATCATGTGGTGGACGTCGTCCACCGCGTGGTGGGTGTCGGCAGCGTCGGCACCCGCGCCTATCTCGCGCTTCTCTTCGGCAATTCCGACAAGGATGCACTGTTTCTCCAGGTGAAGGAGGCCGTGCGCCCCTCGCATGCGCCCTATGTGCCGCCCCTGCCCGAGCCCTACGGCTCGCACGAGGGCGCGCGCGTCGTCTACGGCCAACGGCTTCTTCAGGCGGTGGGCGATCCGCTTCTCGGCTGGACGACGATCAACGGCCGTCCCTTCTACGTCCGTCAGATGCGTAACATGAAGGGCGAAATCCCCCATTCGCTTCTCGGCGGGCGCTCGCTCATCTTCTTCGCCTTCGGCTATGGCGCGCTTCTGGCCCGCGCCCATGCGCGCACGGGGGACGCCGCCGCGATCTCCGGCTATTGCGGCGGGCCGGACAATGAAGGCTTCGACATGGCGCTCGCCGAATGGGCGGAGGCCTATGGCGACCAGAACGCGCTCGACCATCAGGCGCTTCTGGCCGCGATCTCGGAGGGGCGCGTCGCCATCGGCGCGAAGATCGACGCCTAGAAGGGCGACGGGGGGCAGGTCGGAAACCGGCCCGCCGCGTTCCGTTCAGTGACCGTCCGGCTTGAGTTCCCCTGCCTCGATGCGAATGGGGAGAATGTTCTCGCGCGGCGGCAGGGGGCAGACGGCGAAGTCGGTGAAGGCGCAGGGCGGGCTGACCGCGCGATTGAAGTCGAGCACGATACTCGTCTCCGTCACGTTCTCGCCGAACAGAAAGCGCGCGGCGGCATAGGTTTCGCCCGTGCGCGCCGTTTCGTCGCGAAAGACGAATTGCGGCCTCTCCGCCGAGCCATGCGTCGCCAGCAGCTCGAAGCGCTGGCCGTCGCGGGTGAAGACGGCCTTGTGCGTCGCCTCGACCTCGGTGCGGATGCTGCGGCTCGTGTCGATCTCCAGCCTATGGGCCTGATCGAGGCGCACCCAATCGGCTGAAAGCCGCCAGGACGGATCGAAGGGAAAGCTCCTGAGGGCCCCAAGCGCGGCCGGTGCGACGGACTGCGTGTCGCGCACGCGCAACGCGTTTGCGCCGTTGATCGTCATCACCTCCAGAAGCAAATGGCCGGAGGTGAAACGGGGCGGCTGCGACTTCGAAAGGGCAAGGCGCAGCGGCTCCGATCCATCGGCCGGCTCGAAGATGACTTGGCCTTCTTCATCCTGAACGAGACGCCCGACCCGATCAGGGCCGGCCGACAGAACGATGTCGTTGTCCTCCGCGCGCCCGACGCTGACATTGCCTTCCTCCAGGGGATAGCGGCCGATGATGTTCAGCCAGCCATCGGGAGCGGCGAGCGCCTCCCGCCGGTGCAGCTTCCAAGCTTTGTGCTCAGCTTCAAGATCGCTCATGGCCTTGGGTCCGTTTCGCTAGTCCTGTGGGGCCGATATGCGCGCGAAATCCTGGTTCCGCCATGGCCGAATGGAGGAGCGGGCGATCGTCCACAGATCACGCCCGCCACCTCGGCCCTGCCAAAACGCAAGCCCTATCCCTTGAATTCCACCACGGTTTCCAGCGGTTTCACCAGACGCGACAGCGCCTCGGCGTCCCAGTTGGTGAGGCGCACGCAGCCATGGCTGGCGGTCTTGTCGATCTGCGAAGGCTCAGGCGTTCCGTGAATGCCGTAGGTCGGCTTGGACAGGTCGATCCAGACCGACCCGACCGGGCCATTGGGGCCGGGAGGCAGGGTCAGCTTCTTGCGGTTCTTCCCCTGCTGAAAGTTCTTCTTCGGATCGTATTCGTATATGGGCTCACGGGCGCTGCCCTTGACCTTCATCGTGCCGCTGGGGGACGGCGTGTCTTCGGACCCGATCGTCGCGGGGTCCATCAGGACGATACGCCCGTCCTCGGCATAGGCGATGAGTTCGCCCTTCGACTTATCGACGACGATGCGATCGACCTTGGTCTCGGGATCGGCACCCGGATCGGCGACGAGGATCGTCTGGCCTTCCGTCTTGAAATCGGCCTCCGGGTTGAGGCTGCGGATCAGCGCCTCGTCCATGTGGAAGCGCTCCGCCAGCATTTCGGCGGCGTCGCGATAGGCCAGTCGGTCGAGCTTGGCCATTTCGGCATAGTCGCTCGGGAGGTCGGGCACGTAAGGCCCGGCCACATCCTCCTTGGTCAGCTGGTAGGTCTTGACCGCTGGGCCAGCGTCGGCAGAGAGTTTCGCCCAGACCTCTTCGTTCAAAGCGCCATCCTCCTTGAGCCCCTGCATCTCTCCATAGGCGCGAACGGCCTTGTCCGTGTTGCCGCCCGAGCGCCCGTCTATCACGCCCGGCGAAGCATGTGCGCGGTCGAGCAGAACCTGAACACGGATCAGGAACGGGTCCGCTGCATCCGTCGCCTTGGCCGCCTTCTCATCTTCGGGCTTTTTGCCAGGTTCGTTTGCTCCTTCTTCCGAGGCCGCAGGTTGGGCTTGGGCTGCCTCGCCGCCGGAAGGGTTCTTCGCGGCGTCCGCCTCCGCCTCCGCCTTCGCCGCGTCGCGCCGCGCGGTCCAGTCCTCGAAGGAGGCAGAGTTGATCGCGCTTTCCGACAGATCGGGCTGGGGGGAAGCCGCAAAGGACAGGGTAGTCGACGCCATCCAAAGCATCATGGCGAGCGACAAAGGCTTGGTCATAGCATTCTCCCGAATCCGATCGGTCGAGTGAACGCTCCAACGCTCCCCTGGCTCCGTCGGGAATGGGGTCTGCGACGCAATTTCGCGTGTCCGGCAACCGGCCGCGGTCAGAACCTGTTTGACAACCCGACCGGGTCGGCCCGGCGGGTCCTTTTCGCCCCCGTTTCGTTGCCAATCCTCGCCGATGCCGCCGGCATCGACTGCGTTTGGCGCCTCACGGGGACAAAAATTCCCTCGCTTGCCCTCAGCCGGCGAGTTGTCAAACAGGCTCTCAGCGCTCGCGCAGCGCCTCTTCGATATTCTCCAGCACCGGCGCGGTCAGATATTGCAGGACGGTGCGCCCCTTTGTCGGAATGATGATCGAGACCTCCATGCCGGCCACGAGCTTGTCCCGGATGTCGGCGGGAATGGCGTCTCCGGAGATGGCGACCTCCACCGGAAAATAGGGCGGAATGTTCGGGTTGGCCTCGGTGATCGCGTCGCGCGCGATATAGCGGAGCGTGCCGACCAGCCGCTCGCGGCGGTATTTCATGAGGGCCGCCAGATGGAGTTCCACTTCCATCCCCTCTTCGATGCGGTCGATATCGGAGGGCGGGATCTTGGCCTTGACGCTCAGCTCGTTGGATTCGGGCACCACGTCGAGCAGAGGCTCGCCGGGGCGCACCACGCCGCCCACGGTGAAGACGCGCATCTGCTGCACCGTGCCGGTCGCGGGCGAGCGGATGTCGGTGCGCGACATCTGGTCGAGCGCGATCTGGCGCTCCTGCCTGTGCTGGGCGATCTGCTTGCCGATCTCGACCAGCGCATTGGCCGCTTCCTGGCGATAGTCCTTCTTGAGCGATTCCTTGCGAAGGCCGATTTCGGCGATCTTGTCCTTGGCCTTCTGCGCGTCGTTGCGTGCCTTCTTCACGCTGCCGTCGAGAAGGCTCTTCTGGCGCTCCAGCGCGTTGACGCGGCTGACGGCGACGAGACCTTTTTCCAGAAGGCGGCGCAGGCCGCTCAGCTCATCCGTCAGGCTGGCGAGCTGCTCGTTGGCGGTCTGGGTGTCGAGCTTTGTCTGCTCGATCTCGTTGCGCACCTGCTTTTCCTGCGCGTCGAGAAGTTCGAGCGCGCCGGCCAGAACCTGCCGCCGGCTCTCGAACTCGCGGTGATTGTCGTCGATCTCGCTGCTGTCGATCCCGCGCAGAAGCGAGGCCGCTTCCTCGGGAACGATCATATAGTCTTTGAGGTCGCGCTGCGCGATGAGCCGGGCCTCGATGGCGAGCGCGCCGGCCAGCGCCTTGGCGGCCGCAGCGGCGGTTGCCTGCGTGCGCGTCGTATCGAGGCGCAGGAGCGTCTGCCCCGCTTCCACCAGATCGCCGTCCCGCACCAGGATCTCGGAGACGATGCCGCCCTCGTAGTGCTGCACGGTCTTGCGGTAGGATTCCACGGAGAAGACGCCGTTGGACACGACGGCGGAGCTGACATGGGCGAAGGCCGCCCAGCCGCCGCACAGGCCGACGCCCAGAAACAGAACGATATAGCCCGTGCGCAGCGCAGCGCGCCAATCCGTGTTGGGCGGCGGCGCCTCGATGACGAGTTTCGCGCTCATAGCGAGCGCACCAATTGGTCTGGCTGGAGAACCAGAGGCGGCGGCGCGCCGCGAAGACGCGGCAGGCGGCTGAAGATCTGCTCGCGCCCGCCCATGGCCTGCACCGAGCCCTCGTTCAGCACGAGGAGATCGTCGCAGAAGGACAGGAGGCTGACGCGGTGCGACACGACGATGACCGCCGCGCCGTCGTCGCGCATCGCCTGCATGGTGCGCCCGAGCACCTGTTCGCCGGACGCGTCGAGATTGGAGTTCGGCTCGTCCAGAACCAAGAGCCGGGGGCGGCCGTAGACGGCGCGCGCCAGCGCGACGCGCTGGCGCTGACCGCCCGACAGCGTATGACCGCCCAGACCCAGCCGCGTCGAGTAGCCGTTCGGCAGGCCGCGAATGATGTCGTGAATGCCGGCCATCTCGATCGCGTCGAGGATCTTCTCGCTGGTGGCCGCCGGGTCGAAGCGCGAGATGTTCTCGGCGATCGTGCCGGGCAGGAATTCCACGTCCTGCGGGATATAGCCGATATGGCGGCCGAGATCGTCCTCGTTCCAATGTAGGAGATCCTGCTCGCCGAACACCACCGTGCCCCGGCGCGACTTCCAGATGCCGACCAAAAGACGCCCGAGACAGGACTTGCCCGCCCCGCTCGGGCCGACCACCCCCATGATGCGGCCCGGCAGAAGCGTGAAGGACACGTCGTTGATGATCGGCTTGTCCACCTCGGGCGGCCCGCCGACGAGACGCGACACGACGAGCGCCCCCTTGGGCGGGGGCAGCGCAATATGCTCACGCTCGGCGCCGACCGCGCGCAGGAGAAGGTCCAGCCGCTTGGCCGCCATCCAGAAGGACTGGATCGCGCTCCAATTGTTGATGATGTACTGGAGCGGCCCCTGCGCGCGCATCATCATCATCAGGACGACGAACAGAACGCCGACATGGATCTGGCCGGCCAGAAACAGGAAGCCGCCGACGCCATAGACGATGATCATCTGCCCGTTCTGCACCATGCGCGGCACGAGGCCGATGCGCGCGGCGCGCGTCTGCGCGGCGTTGCGCCAGGCGACGCCATCGCTGTGGAGCGCGTACCAGCGCTCGGTCACGGTCGGCAGCATCCCCATGACGCGCAGCGTCTCGGCATTGCGCGACACGGCCAGGCCGAACTCGTTCGCCTCGCCCTCCAGGCGTTGCGCGGCCTTCAGATGACCCGCCACGAGATAATGCGTGGTGATGGAGACGAAGGCGGAGAAGCCCAGAAGCGCCAGGATCAGAAGGCCGAAGGCCCCGCTGATGCAGAACATCACGATCACGAAAAGCGGCGACCAGAAGGCGTCGATCATCGCCGAGAGCGACGGACCGCAAAGGAAGCGGCGGGTGGTCTGAAGGTCGGCCAGCGCCTGAGCGGGCGTGCCGCCGCCCGCGCGGCGCTCGCGGTTGAAGGCGTCGAAGCAGATGCGCGTCAGCTTCTGGTCGATCACCGTGCCCATGCGCTCCAGCACCTGCGCGCGCACGACCTCTAGCAGCGTGTAGGTGACGGTGACGACGATGGCGATGATGATGAGCGTGATCAGCGTCGAGGCGTTCCGGCTCGAACTCACGCGCTCCATGATGCTCATGGGGATGAGCGACATGGCCATATAGAGAAAGGGCAGAAAGAAGCCGAAGCCCAGAAGCGCGAAATAGCCGTAGGAGAACTCGCGCAGGACGCCCAGAAGCGGCGACGACGTGACGGATGTCATGGCCCCCCCTTCCTTGGCCCAGCCCGGCTCGCGGGACGCGCGCGATCAACGAGCAGGACACCTCGCCCCGTCCGCGTTCCGCTGCTCCGCCGCCGGATGCGCATCGACCGGCTCTCCTCCTGCCGCAGCATCGTGCGCCGCGTGCGTCTTCTCGTTTCCTGCAGCCGTTCAGCTTTTCAGCCCGTGAGCTTCTGGCCCATAAGCTTTTCAGCGGTTAAGCTTTTCAGCCCGTTAGCGGCCATCTCCTCATTGTCTCAAAGGAGTCTGAAGGTAGTTTTAAGGACGTATGATCGGTCGGACCAAGCTGATCGTCAGCCAGAGGAACGATCCCGCATGGGCATGGAATCAGGATGCCTCCGATGAGCCAGCCCTCTCCCTCGTCTCGCCGGCGGGCCGGGCACCGGATCGGCGCGGCCCTCGTGTCGACCTGTCTGGCCCTGCCGGCGGCGGCCGGCGAGCCAAGCCTGTCGATGCGCGTCGAGGAGGGGGAGCACATCCTGTTTCGCCACGCGGCCGAGGCCTGCGAGACCTGGGACATTCCCGACACGCCAACCCGCGCCTTTCGCGGAGTGGATGGGCTGGTTCATGTGATGCAAAGTCACTATCGCGGACGCTGGCTGGCGGGGCCCGATCTCTTTTCGCTGCGCCATGGCTGCGCGGTCGCCTTCGAGGGCGCGGGCAGCGCCGACCCCGCGAGTTTCGACAACCAGAGCTGGATCGGCGCGACCTATTCGCCCGATGGCAAACGGGTCTTCGCGATCGTTCACAACGAGTATCATGGCGAGCGTTTCGGCGCGCCCTGCCGCAAGGGCGAGGAATCGGCCTGCTGGTACAACAGCCTGACGGGCGCGGTGTCGCAGGATGGCGGGCTTCACTTCCAGCCGACGCAGCCCCGGCTCATCGCCGCCCTGCCCTTTCGCGCGGAGGAAACCCGCGGCCACCATGCCGGCTATTTCGAGCCGACGAATATTCTCGCCTGGAACGGGGCCTTCTATGCGATGGCGAATGTGGTCGCGCCGGAGCCCCAGCGGAGCGGCAATTGCCTCCTGCGCACGCCCACGCTGGAAGACCCGAGCGCCTGGCGCGTGTGGCGCGGGAGCGCGTTCGATACGGCGCTCGCCGATCCCTATGCGGGGCCGATCCAGCCTGAGCACCATCTTTGCGATCCCGTTGCGCCCGATGTCCTGCGCTGGCCGGTCACCAGCCTGACGCGGCACGAGGCGAGCGGCACGTTCATCGCCACCATGCGCGGCCGCGCGAAAGGGTCGGATGGGCGCGAGCGCACCGGCGTCTACGTCGCCACTAGCCCCGATCTCGTCCATTGGGCCGGGCCGGCGCTCCTGATGGAAGCGCCGCTTTTCGGCTCCTGCGACGCCTCCGACGCGATCTCCTATCCCGCGCTGATCGACCCGGACAGCACCGACCGAAACTTTGGCACTGTCGGCGACCATCCGGCTCTGACCTTCGTGCGCGCCGACACGGACGGCTGCACCGTGACGCCCGATCGCGACATCGTTCTGAAGCGGGTGCGGATCGACCCTACATCCGCGAGCGCACGCCGTTCTTCTCGATGAAGTTCTTCATGCGGTCATAGCGCTCGGCAAAGAGCGACTGGAAGCGTTCGAAGCGCGAGGGATCGACGGCGTCCTTCAGCGTCTGGCGCTCGAACTCCTCGGGCGAGTAGATCGGCAGGTCGAAGGTCTCGGCGAGTTCGCGCGAGCGCGTGTCGTAGGAAAAGAGAACACCGGGTACACCCACCGCCACCGCCGGAAGCACGGCGTGGACACGGTATCCGAGCGCGGCATCGAACTGCTGTGCGTAAAGATCGTAATCATCGGGCGCGCCGACATAATAGAGCCGGCGCTCGTAGAGATCGCGCATCACCTGGCCTGTCGTCTCGTCGAACCAGCCTTCCGCCACGAGCTTGGCGGCGGCCGCTTCCATGTGCCGAGGGGCCTTGAAGAAGAACGCCTTTTCCTCCGGCTCGCCATGGCAGGACAGGAACAGGTCGGACACGAGCGCGAGCTTGGCGATCATGCGCTTCTGCGTCAGCGCGAACTTGATAGGATCGACCGCATAGGTCGAGCCGACCTCGCGCCGCAGGCTGAAGGTGACGCGCTTGGGGCCGTCCGGCCGGTGGCGCAGCGTCATGGTGCGGTCGAGCGAGCGGAAGATCGAGGGGCAGCCGACGATTTCGAGATTGTGGATGCCGTTGCGATGCAGCGTCTCGGCGCTGAAGGCGCCGCGAACGCCGATCATGGGCGTGCGTTCGGCGATCGCCTGCCAGACGCGCCGGCCCTCGGTCGGCAGGATGATAGGGCGCTCCTGCTCGGCCTGCGCGCCGACGCCGATGCACAGGACGGGCATATCCAGCGCTTCGATCCAGGAGCGGAAATGACCCCAGTCCATTTCCTCATGGATATAGTTGGAGCCGCGCAGCAGGATGAAGTCGCAATTCTCCTTCAGCCGCTTCAGCTCGGCGTCCGTCACCGGCTCGTCGATATTGAGGAGATGGCCTTCCGTATAGTCCACAACGCGCAGGGTGGAGTCATAGACGCAAATATCGCCCGTGTTGTAGTAGGTTTCGAGTGTGTCCTTGAAGGGAACGTCGAACCAAACGGCCTTGTGATTATTCAGTCGCCGTCCGGAATACTTCACAAGGGCTGCGCGCATGTCGTCCACCTGAGGGCACCGGCGCCCTTTTCGTCGGGCCCAAACATGCCGAAAAGAGATTAAGAGCGTCTAACAAAACCTCCGGGCGGAGGGTGGGCGAGGGATTTTCATCAGTCCACGCGGAGCGAAGCACAGTCGATGCTAGGTCAGCATCGGGGAGCATTCGCGACGAAGTGGTTGACGAAAAGGGCCGGCCAACCGACCCCGGAGGTGTTGTTAGACGCTCTCGGCTTTTATCGAAATTGGTCAGCCGCCGGGCCATTGGCCGGGCTGCGGCTCGCCCGCGTCAGGGCGCGCAGGCGGCGCGGAGTCGCCCGTCACCAGCCGAACCAGCCGGGGCAGCGCGACGCGGCGCAGGTCGAAGCGCGCGCGGATCGTCTCGCGTGCGCTGCGCCCCAATGCCGCATAGCGCTCGGGCGTGCGTAGGACCGACAGAAGGGCTTCCGCCAGCGCATCGGGGGAATGGAAGGGCACGAGAAGTCCGTTCGACCCGTCGATGACGTCGCGCACCGGCGGCGTGTCGGAGGCCACCACGACGCAGCCCGTCGCCATGGCTTCGAGGCAGGACCAGGAGAGAACGAAGGGATAGGTCAGATAGGCGTGGGCGCGTGACACGGCGAGAACCGAGAGATAGTCCTCGTAAGGAAGATGGCCCAGAAAATGGACGCGCTTCAGGTCCAGCCCACCGGCCACCTCGTCCAGAAAGATCTGGTGCCAGGTCTGGCCCCCCGGCGGGCGCGGCCCGTAGGACACGCCGAAGCCGCCGACGATCACGACATGCGCCTTCGGCCGCTCGGCCAGCACTTTGGGCAGCGCGCGCATGAGAATGTGATAGCCGCGCAGCGGTTCGAGATTGCGATTGACGAAACTGATCACCTCGTCCTCGCGCGTCAGCACCCGGCCGTCTTCCAGCCGGCAGCGGGCGTTGAGCCGGGGCCGCACATGGTCGGTGTCGATCCCTTCATGCGCAACGCGGATGCGGCTGGCGAGTTCGGGCGGAAAGGTCGAGCGCTGCCAGGGCGTCGGCGTCAGCGCCAGATCGGCGTCGGCCAGCGCGAGAAGGGTCATGGCGTTGCGCGCCTGGAGCGCCACCGCGCCGTCGAGCCCGAGCGCGGGAAATTCCGGGTCGAAGTTCACGTCCGCGCCCTCGGTCCGGTAGAAATATTCGCAGTAGACGACGATGCGCGCGCCGGGAAAGACGCTTCGCAGCGGCAGCGCCTCGCCCCAGCCGCTATGGACGACCACGATATCGGGCGTGAACCCCTGCGAGAGAAGCATGGTCGCGACATACAGGACCTGCTCGGCGCGGCGCGACTCCACATCGAAGCGCCGCGCGAAGGGATGGGCCGCGCCGGGGCCGAGGGATGCCATGGAATAGCGATGCAGCGTGACACCGCGAACGGTGCGCGCGTGCTCGGCGCCGATCGCATGGACGCTGTGCGCCTCGTCCGCCGCCAGATATTCGGCGAGATGGCGAAACTGGGCCGGGAAATTGTTGTGAACGAAGAGGATCTTCATGCCGGGCCGAAGCCGACCCCGCCTTCCTCCTCCTCCTCAGGTCCCAGAAGCTCGGCCTGCTCGGTCTCGGCGAAATCGGCGCGCAGCGCATCGAGCCGGCAACCCGGCATGAGACAGAGCGCCCACAACGCGTAGCGGCTGCGCGACATGCGCACCTCGGCAAAGCCGCCCGCCAGAACCTGCCGCGCAAGGCTCGCCAGCGTGAAGCCCGTACGATGGGCCATGAAGCCGAAGCCGGCCTCGATCGACGCGCCGTGGCCCCAGAGCATGTCGATCGGCGTGACCGGCCCGGCCGCCGAGCAATAGGCCACCTCGTCGATCCCATGGTCCAGAATGAAGCGCGCGACCGCCTCCACATCGGGGCAGGTCACGAGCGCGAACCCGTCCGGCCGCAGAACGCGGGCGAACTCGGCCATCGCGCGCGGCACGTCATGGGCGTGGAGATGCTCCAGATTGTGCGAGGACCAGAGCGCGTCGAAGCTCGCATCCGCCACCGCGCCGCGCATGTTCACGATGCTGGCGACGATATCGGGTTGCACCAGCGGCTCGATGTCGAGCCGCACTTCGCGCCAGCCGAGGCCCCGGAAGGCGGGGTGGAGCTTGCCGGGATGGGCCGGGCCGCAGCCGACATTCAGCACCTGGCGCGGCGCGTCAAACGGCCCGGCGGCGAGGTCCGCCATGGAGAACGGCGCGTTCATGCCGCCATCTCCTCGTCGTCGTCCTCGGGCGCCGGCGGCGCGAATTCCGGGCCCAGAACCGCGTCGCCGAGATCGAACAGGTCGCTCGCATCCAGCGCGAAATCCATGGCTTCGAGGCTCGCCAGCATAAAATCGGTCGGATCGCTGACGATCGCGGCCGGGGCGCGGGCGGTCAGCTCCGTGCGCGGCTCGGGCTTGGGCAGGCGCTCGGGCCGCAAGTGCCGGCGCGAAAAGAGAAGCGCGCTCGCCAGATCCAGCGGCAGAAAGGACTGGTGCACGAGCGAGGCGGCGGCGGCGTGGCCGAGTGCCATGAAGGCGGCGGGGTCCACCGTCCAGTCTTCGCGCGGCTCCCCGCTCTCGCCGGCCAGCGGAACGAGGATGCCGGCAATGCGCAGGAGATCGAGCGCGCGCGTAAGCCGCGCCTTGCCCGTGCGCGTCATGTGCAGCGTGTTGCGGATGGCCGTCAGTTCGGGCCCGAGCTGGCCGGTGGCCGCGTCCGCGCAGATCGCCGCCCCTTGCGCACCGATCACGCCGGGATGGGGCAGAATGTCGAGTTCGTCGAGCGGCCTTGCCGCCTCCCGCCCCGACAGGACGAAAGGATAGGTGCGCAGCGCGATCGGGAGATAGCCGAGCAGCCAGCGCCCGTCCGCGTCCATTGCCGGCTTGGGCAGATCGGACGAGGCGACAAGCGCGCACAGAACCGGCTCGCCATTCTCCAGCCGGACGACCAGCGGCAGGTGATGGGCGGTCAGAAGATATTCGGTGTCGTTGACGCCGACCCATCCGCCGCGCGTCGCCAGCCGGAAGTCGCGCGGCGCGGCGAAGCGCTGCGCCGCGAAGCCTGCCAGCGGAAGCGCGCCGCTCATGCCGCGACCACCTTGGCCGAGGCGGCGCGCGCCATGGCGAGAAGCTGGCCGGTGCGAAACAGCGACAGGCGATGCAGGCCGATAAGCTTGGCCGCCGCCACGCCGAACTCTTCCATCACCGGCCCGAAGGCCGGCGTGTCGAAGGACGCGGGTGGGACGACGAGAAGACCCTGGATATCGCAGCGCCGACCGCCTCCGAGATCGAAGGCAAGCGGCCAGGGCTCCAGCAGGCCGCGCCGCGCCAAGGCGTTGGAAAGGTCTCGCGTGCGCGCCAGATCGCGCTCGAACAGCTGGAGCGCGCGGATGCGCAGCTCCGCCCCGCGCGACATGCGCCCTTCGACGGTCGCGATCGGCGCGCCGGCATCGCTCGGCTCGTCCGCGACGGCCGTATCGATCATCAGGCGAGGACCGGGCGCGGCGTCAGCACCGCCATCGGGGCGAAGGGTCAGCGGATAGGCTTGCAGAAGCAGCGGCAGCAGCGCCAGCGCGCGCGCCATGCCGGGCGCAAAACCCGTCCCGTCCTCCATCAGCGTTCGCAGCACGACCAGTTCGGCCCCGGTCGCCGTGCGCCGCCAGACGAGTGGGAAGCTCGCCGACAGCCGATCCGCCTCGCCCATCACGACCGGCACGATACGCGCCATGCGCGGCAGCGGATAGGCGAAGGGCGAGAAGATGCGCAGCGCCATCATCTCGCTGGTCAGGGGACGGGGCGCCTCGGCCAACATGGCTCAAGCCTCCGGCCGGCAGGGCACGAAGGCGATGAAGCGATCGGCCCCGCCGCCACGCGGCAGCGACGGGGCGGTGTCGAGATTGAGAATCAGAAGCTCGCGATCGCCGAACCCGTGCTCGATCGGGCTGGCGCCATCTGCCAGAACGCCGTGATGCCCGCCCTCCTCGATCGCCACGATGCCGCGACGCGGCGACCAGAGGCCGATCACGGGCGGCGCGGCGGGGAATGTCTCGCGCAGTTCGGCCCGGATCGCCGCGAGATCCTCGATCGAACGATTCTCGCGGATTTCCAGCGCCATGGGTTGAAGCAGATGAAGTTCCAGAAGGCCGGCCGCGATCAGCGCCGCCTCGTCGCAGCGCCGACGCGGCTCCAGATGCGAGAAGGCGGGCGGCAGAATCTGCGTGTGAACGCCGAGCTGCCCGAGCAGGCGCAGCGCGTCATATTGGAGCTGGTCGATCCAGCCGCGCGAGAGCATCCAAGACAAGGATTCCGCGTCACGACCCTGTCGCCGGCGGTCTTCGCCGACGCTCTCGCGCGCCGCCAGACACGCGCGCCCCTGCTTCAGCAGAAAGGCGCTGCCCTCCAGTCTGATGTCCAGGAGGCGCGCATCGTGCCAGGGCTCCAGCGCGACGGGGATGCGAAAGCCCACGAACCCGTCGCCCAGCCCCGCATCGGCCAGATCCTGCCGGAAGACATCCACCAAGCCACCGCCGACGCAGGTCTCGTCCACGAAGGCCAGAACGCGCTGGCCGCGCATGGGAATGTCGCGGCTGGCGACCCAGCCCTCGACGCGCGCGCGCGACACGAAGTCGATATGACCCTGGATCATCGCGCCTCCACGAGGCGCGTGGCCGCCATGGTGGCGAAGAAGGCAAGGTAACGCTCGGCCATATCGCGTGCGCTCGTGACATGGGGAATGCCCCGGCGCAGCGTCTCGTGATTGCGCCGGTCGGCCCCGAGCTTGATCGCGCGCAGAAGATCGCTGGCGTCGCCCAGGCGGAAATGCAGGCCCGACACGCCGTCCGGCACCTTCTCGGCCATGCCGCCGATGCCGGTGCAGATCACCGGCAGGCCGACCGAATAGGCTTCCTGAATGACGACGGGCGAGTTTTCCCACCATTTGCTGGGAATGACGAGATAGTCGCATTCCGACATGAGCCGGTGCACGGAGGCGTTGTTGTAGGCCCCGGCATAGGTCAGGAACGGATAGGCCTTCAGCGCCGCCTCGAAGCGCTCGGTGAAACCCTGCGACTGGCCGACGAGATTGCCATGGATGCGCAGGCGCACCTTGCGGGCGAGTTCAGCGTCCTTCGCGATCAGATCGGCCGCGTCCAGGATGACGTCGACACCCTTGAACGGCGTGATCTGGCCGAAGAAGCCGAAGACCCAGGCTCCCTCCCCGCGCTCGTCGCGCGCGGCTTCCGGCGGGCTCAGGAGACCGTTTTCGATCACGGTCGTGCGGTCCGCGCCCAAGCCCCATTCGATGAAGCGCTCGGCCAGAAAGCGGCTCGGCGAGACGAACCCGTCGAAGGCCCCGAACCCGTCCAGCATCGTTTCCTTGCGCAGGGCGAAGCGGCTGCGGCTTTCGCCGGGGAAGCAGGACAGGCAGTCTTCGGCCCGCGCGCGCTCGCAGAGGATTTGCGCGGGGCGCGTCACCATCTGCCCGTGATTGTGGCAGATGGCGAGGAATTCGTGGATCGTCAGGAAGGTCAGCATCTCGGGCAGGCGCTGCGCGGCGCGCAGCGTGTTCAGCCCGATATTGTAGAAATGATGGAAATTGACGAGGCCGATCCGCTGCTCGGCAAGGATCGCCAGAAGATTGTCTTCCACGCCGAGTGGCGCGAGATGATAGAAATGGTCGTAGCGCGCGGCATCGCGAAACAGCGCGAACTCGCTGTCGCTGCCGAGCGCCAGCTTGCCCCGGTCGCTTTCGGCGCAGGCCCCGATATAGATGGCGTCGATGCCGATCTCGCGCAGGCCGCGATACAGCGCATAGGCCGAGATTTCCGCGCCGCCCTTGGACAGCGAGGGATGGCTGTGGGAGACGATCGCCATGCGCTTGGGCAGAAGCGCCTGATCGAAACCCATATGGCGCATCGAACCGAGCTTCATCGCGCCGCCCCCTTCAACACGTCGCCGTCGATGAGATCGGCCAGACGCGAGGCGCGAGGCCGCTCCAGCCGGATGGCTCCGCCGGGCACGATCCGGTCGAAAGCGGCGTGATCGGGCAAAGCGCCCGTGCCATGCGTGCCGCGCAGGAATCGCGGGGCCGTGCGACTCCATTCGATGAGGGCTGGCGCGCTCCAGCCAAAGCATGCGGCATTAAGCGAGCCGTCCACCCGGTCCGGCCGGCCTTCGTCATCGACGATCTCGAACCGATCGAGAAAATGGCCGCGCCGCTCCAGGCTGCGGATCGCCCCGGCCCAACCCTCATTCGTCAGCACCAGCCCTCGGCCGACATGCACGAAACGGCCCGCGCCGAGCCGCGCGAGCAGCCAGGGGAGTTCGGCCACGATCTCGTCGGGATGAGCGACGGCGAAGAGCGACAGCGGCGCGCGGGCGCGCTCGCGCAGTTCCTCGAAGCGCAACAGCGCCTCGGCCCGCAGGCGTCCGGTATCGGCCACGAAGGCCAGACCCACGCCCTCTGGCAGATCGCGCAGCGAGCGGGCCGCGCGGTCGAAAACAAGACGCAGGCTCGCCTCCTCGCCGGGCAGGCGGATCACGACGACACGCTCGGCCGGAGCGAGCGATAGAACCATGGGCTCGCGCCATTCGGCGCGCAGCGTCGTCTGAACCGCCGAGAGAAGCGCGGGATAGGAAGGCTCGAAGCGCAGCGAGGGAAACAGCGAAAGAACCTCGTCGCCATCCGAGACCAGATCGACGCGGCGCGGGGCTTTCGCATCGACCCGCAGCACCGCCGAGGTTCCATCCTCCAGAACGACGCGCAGAAGCGGCGTCGAGGCTGCGCCGACTGGCAAGGCCCCGCGGAAGATCGCGGCAAAGCCGGCGCGGGCGGTGATGGACGGCGCAGCGCCGAAGACGGCCTGGAGATCGGCGCGCGGACGGAACGAGGTCGAGGGCTCGTCGGCGGTCAGCACCGTGTCGCCGATTTTCAGATGAAAGGTCTCGACGCGCTTGGCGGGGCTGACGGCCCAGCCCTCGGCCAGCGCGCCGAAACCGGGGATCAGCAGGAGGCGATCGACGCCGCCTTCCACGAAGGTTCCGCCGGCCGAGGCCGCGCCGGGCAGCCAGTTGGCAACGGAGGCGAGAACCGCGCCCATCGCATCGCCCTGCCCGCCCACAAGCGCCGGCTGAAGCTGGGCATAGGCGGCGGTGAAGGCTTCGGCGCGCACGAGGCGGGTCTGAGGCGTCAGGCGCAGATGGAACTGCCCGTTGCGCCCGGCATAGACGAACCCGTCCTTGAACTGCGAGGGCGGCGTCCAGCCGGTTTCCATCAGGCCGACGACGCCGACGCAATTGGCCGAAAGATCGGAGCGCTCATAGGGCGCGATGGCGATGCCGGCTGGAAACTTCAGCCGGTCGGCGATTAGCGCGGGAAACTCCGTTTCCACGCCGCGCTTGGTCCAGCCGATGAACCAGACCTGCCCCTCGGAGGAGAGATGAACGAGATCGATCTGCCCGATTTCGCCGTCGGACAAAGGGCGCAGCGCACGCTCGCGCAGCGGCTCGGCCTCCAGCCGGAGCGCCCGCAGCTGCGCCAGAAGCCGCTCGCCCTTGGGAAGCGGCGCTTCGCGCCTGCCGAGATCGGAAAGGATGGCGTCCCGCCAGAGGGACACGAGTTCGCTAACGGTCGGCGCGCGGCCAGAGGGCGGCAGGAGCGTGATGTCCGTGCCCGCCACGCGCACGCCGACCTGCCGGTCCCGCCGGTGGCTCGCCAGTTTGGCGAGGCGGCCGAACACGGACGGATCGAAGCGAAAGCCCGACCGGGCGCTGCCGGTGAGGTGCATGTCGATGTCGGGCCGGGGGAGGCCCGTGGCGCCGAGCGCCAGGACATCGCCCCCGACCGTCAGCTCCAGCTCAAGGGACGCGGCCGGGCTGTCGATGGCCACCGCCCATCCCTCGATACCCCCATTGGGATCGAACCGATCGATCCGCCCACGCCACGCGCCGCCCAGCGAGGGCGACAGCTCCGGCGAGGCAAAGAGGGGGGGCGCAAGGGTCAGCATGGCGTTCCAGAAGGACGGGCCAGCGGCAAGGCCGGCCCCGGCGGACTAGAGCATTTTCGTGCGAAAGCCCGGTCGGCTTTCACGGGGCGTATGAGACGGACAGGCCGTCGTGGCGGAACGAGCGAGAGAATGCTCGTCCGTTCCGCTTCAAGACGTCACGAGATCGCCGGCACGGCCGAGATCGCGAGCACGCGGCCACCCGGCGGCACCACGAGTTCGGCCGAGGCGCGAATGTCGATCACCACGAGGTTTTCATGGGTCAGCGCGTAATCGGCCATGGTGCCCTGCGGCGCGGTTTCGCCGGGAGCTGCCGACACATGCGTGCCCTCCATCACGCGCAACCGCGCGCGATCGGTGGAATAGAGTGCCAGAAGCGGCACGGCGTCGGACTGGGCGGCGAGACGGCGCAGTTCCGCCTGAAGCGCCTCACCTGTTGCGAGCTGGACCTCTTCGAGCTGGGCGTCGAGGCCGAGATAGCTTTCCATGAGCTGTGTGGCGACGGCGAGCGGCTTGTCCACAACCAGCGTTTCTTCGCCCGGCACCCGGCGCGCGAGGCCGCGCTCATAGGCCCCAAAGGACCAGAGAATGCGCAGGAAGTCGAAATCCGACTGCGGCAGACGCCCGTGCTTGAGCGCCCATTTCAGCCCGGCGAGACGCTTGCGCACCTCGGCGCGGTCGAGACGGGTATCGACCTGATCGGGCGTTGCGATCGACGCCCCGGCCTGGAGCAGCACCGCGTCGCTGCCTTCCAGCTTGATGAAGACCGAGCCTTCCGTACCCGGCGCGACGGAGATCGGAAAGCTGAAGCCCAGATGACCGTCGCCGATGCCCGCATCGGCCAGATCGGCGCGGAACATGTTCACTTTTCCGGCACCGATACAAACATCGTCCCGGAAGGCGAGAATGGTGCGGTCGCGAATACGACCGTCTTCGGAGAAGATCCACCCTTGGATGGTATCACCGGTAACGGATTCTATACTGCCCCTGATCATCTCAGCCACGTCTCGCCTGTCGATAATGCCTCAAATTACTCCAAGGTTCTTACGCTTCCGTATACATTACCGCAGATCACGATGTCGGATTGCAAACTCAAGTTACAGGCCGACATCGTCGGTACAGTCCCGATAGCGGCAAGCGGCGTCGACGCGACTGACGGCCCTGCCGAGCATCGGCCGCACGCTTACAGTCAATAATCCGTAGATATTAGAGAATTTTAACAATAACGAGTTGCAATACAAGGCTTTGTTGAGACTGTTTTTATGAAAGGTCTCGCTGGAAAGGTGCAGTTATTTTATCGCCCGCATTGTAACCGTGATCAGGTCCTTTCAGGATCACAGGCGTGAAGAGGCGGCGGAGATGAGCGAACGGGAGCGCAAGGCAGTTGTGAAGGTGACGCGCGGGCTGCATTCGCTCGTGTATCGCTTCGACCCCGCCTATGCGCTGGGCCTGTCGGTTCCGCCCGTTGCCTGCGTGGAAGCCGCTTCGGAAGGTCTGTTTCTCGTATCCGCTCCCGGCGAGGAGTTCGGTGTTCTGGCCGAGCCCGGCAAGGGGCTCGTGGTTCTGGCCGAACAGGACGGAACCCTGCATCTCACCATTCGCGCCGGCGAGGAGAATGGCAGCCTTCAGGCCGCGCTGGAGCTGACGCGAATCGAGGCCCCGCGCCTGTCCGTCGCCGCTCCGGCCGGACGTCAGCGCGCGCCGCTGGCCAGTGGCGCAACGGAATTTCTGATCCGCGCTCATGTTTCGCTGCGGGGCGATCTGTCGGCCGCGCGCGGCGAGTGGCTGTGCGGCCCCGCATTGCCCGGCCGCGTCGAAGGCCTCGAAATTCGCGGCGTCGGCGCCGATTGCCCGGTCGAATATCAGGTGGCGACCGGCGGGCGCACGGGCGGCTGGTCGAACTGGATCGCGGCCGGCACCTATGCGGGCTCGCGCGGCAAGGCGCTGCCGCTGATCGGCCTGCGCCTGCGCCTGACCGACGCCGCCCCCGCCGATCTCGTCTTGCGCGGCGAAGCTCTGTTTCTCGGCGGCTCGCCCGTATCGCGCTCCGGCCGCGAGGTCGAATTCACCGGCCCCACACCGCTCGATCCGCTGGTCGGCCTCAAGCTGGACATGGCGCTCGGCTCGCAGGACGCGCGCGCCACCGGTCTGCTTGGTCAGCAGGACAACCGGCCGGGCAACCGGCTGCGCGTGTTCCGACGCGACACGCCCGAAATCGGCGCGGCCTAATGCCCGCTCTTCATCTCTAGAACGAAAGGCTCAGCTGACGGTTCTCCGAAGCGCACCCCATGGCCGAGATATATAGCAGCTCCGAATCGGACGCTCTGCACTCTCTGTCGCAGGGAGCGCTCGATCACATCGACCACGTTCTGTCCGGCCTCGGCCTGTCGGGGACGCATGACATCGCGATCCAGACGATCGGAACGGACAGCGTCACGGCCGATCCGGGCGACGCGGCCATCATCGTCACGTCCGCGCCCACGCATGACGTCGCGGTGGACGACGGCGGACATGGCGTGTCCGTCATCCTGTCGGACAGCGGCTCGGTGCATCTGACGGGCCTCGGCAACGACACGGTCTTCGGCGCGGACGGGGCGGACACGATCACAGCCGGTTCGAGCGACGCCACGATCTATGGCGGGGCGGGCGATGACAGCCTGTCGGGCGGAAGCGCGGGCGGCAATCACGCGCTCTATGGCGGCGCGGGCCATGACACGCTTCTGGGCGGCGATGGCATGGACACGCTCTGGTCCGGCACGGACGGCTCCTATCTCCAGGGCGGGGCGCATGGCCATACCGAGATTCACGCGGGCGGCGGGGGCGACACGATCCGCTCCACCGGCGAGGCCGATACGCTCTACGGCGGCCATGCCTCGATCGAAGTCCACGGCGACCACACGATGGTCTACGCCAATGGCGACACGATCAGCGCCCACGGGGCCTTCGATACGGTGGACGGTTCGGGGTCGCAGCACGCGATGCGGGTCGACAGTTACGGCGAACACTCCACCATTCTGGGCGGAGCGGGCGACGACACGATCATGCTGCATGACGCACCGGGCGGCTATGCCGTGGGCGGAGACGGCAATGATTCGATCATCGGCTCCACCGGCGGCCACGCGACGCTCTCGGGCGGGGCGGGCGACGACTACCTGATGGCCTATGGTGTCGGCGACAGCGTGATGGGCGGCGACGGATCGGACTATTTCCAGATCGTCCATTACGGCGTCGGGCACGACACGCTGGACGGCGGGGCAGGCAACGATGTGGTGAACTTTCAGGACCGCCATTTCTCGGACGCTCATATCACGGAGGGCGATCACTCGACCGTCGTCTCCTTCTCCGATGGCTATACGGCGACCGTCTCGCATGTCGAACAGCTCCGCTTCTCCGACACGGTGTATAACGTCACGAATATTTGAACGTATCTTTGCGTCTCCCAGATTGCGCCCTGCCGATCCGCTCGCCCTCCCCCATCTTGCGGCGGCATCGCTTGCGCCAGCCCACGCGTCGCATCGACGGCGCTCCATCCCTCGCGCCAGCACGGCGGTTCCCGCCGACGGTCGGCACTGACGCTGGCAGATCAATGGGTGAAGCCGTTCCGTCCGTTCCCGTTGCGGATGCCGGCTCGATCAGAAGGTTTCAACCTTTCGCGCGGCATGATGGGGTTCGATCCCCCAGCAGAGCCCTTCGACAGAGCCATGAGCGAGACCGCCGCCCCGACCTTCGACGAGTTGCGAGCCAGAGCTCTCGCGGCAAGTGCGGCCGGGCGGCATCATGAAGCGCTGGAAGCGTTCGCTCGCGCCGCTGACTTGCGCCCCGCCGATCTCTGGACCCGCAACGACATCGCGCTGGCACATCTGGCACTGGGCGAGTTGATGGAGGCCGACGCTCTCGCCTCCGCCATGGCCCGCGAGCATCCCGCCTTCGCGCCCGCTTGCCGGACGCTGGCGCTGACGCATCGCGCCAAAGGCGATCACGAAGCGGCGCTCGCCGCCTTTCGCGAGGCGGCCCGGCGCGACCCGCGCGACCTCTGGAACCTGCATGATGCGGCGTCCAGCCTGCGCGTGCTCGGCCGGATCGATGTGGCGGAAGCCATGTTGCGCGATCTCCTGCGCACGACGCCGCTCGCGCATTCGCTGCGCGGGCTGGGCGAAATCGCGCGCGAGAAAGGAGCGGGCGACGAGGCCCTCATCTCGTTTCAGGCCGCGAGCCTTCTGCAACCGGCCGATCCCTGGTTCGCGCTCGACGCGGCGCGCCAAGCCGCGATGCTGGGCGAGACCAAAAAGGCCGAAGCGGCGCTGGATCGTTTGACCCGCGAGCGCCCCGGCTTCGCCCCGGCCGCCCTGGAACGCGCGCGGCTCGCCAAGACGCCGGCCGCCATGGCGGCGGCGCGCGATGGTCTGGATCGGGCACTCGCCTTGTCTCCCGGCAACGAGGCGCTAGCCCTCGCGCTCGCCGATCTTCTGTGCCGCGCCGGGCAGCCGGCGGAGGCCGAAACGGTTCTGGCGCGTTTCCTGTCACGCCATCCCGCGAGCGCCAACCTGCTGCGCGCGCTGGCCCGCGCCGCGCGCGAGCGAGGCGACCGTGAGATGGCCTATGCGCATTTGAAGGCGGCGCTGGCGCTCGCGCCCGATGACGGCCCTCTGCGGCTCGAATGGATCATGGCGCTGCGCGCACGCGGCGAGGCCGGCGAGGCCACCCGCCAACTGGAAGCCCTCTGCGCGGACGCCGCGCCCCCGGTAGAGGCGTTGCTGGAACTTCATCGCCTGCGCCTGCGCCGCGACGGCCCCGAGGCGGCCCGCGCGCTGCTGGAGCGCGCTCGGGGACTCGACCCCGCGCATCCGCGCACGCTTCTGCTTCTGGGCGACGACCGGCGGGCGGAGGGGCAACACGCGAAAGCTGCCGCCCTCTACCGCGAGGCGCTGGAGCGACGGCCGGGCTTTTCCTGGGCGTTGATCGGCCTTGCCGCCATCGCGCGGTCGGAGGGGCGGCCAGACAAGGCGCATGATCTCCTGCGCGCGGCAGCCGAAACCGAGCCCATGGAGGGTCAGGCGCAGATTGAGGCGGCCTCGCTATGCCGCGACACAAGCGACTTTCCGCAGGCGCGCGACTGGCTCGCCCGCGTCCCCGCGACCTCGCCGCGCCGCGCCGAGGCCGATATGGGGCAAGCGCTGATCCTGCGCGCCGAAGGGCGCTGGGGGGACGCGGCCGAAGCCTTCGAGACGGTGGCTCATCGCTTTCCCGACCGAGCGGAAGCCCTGGCGGAAGCCGAAGCCGACTGGCTGCGCGCCGGCGAGAACGCGCGCGCCGACGCCGCCCTTGCCCGGCTGGCGCTCGCAACGCCGGACCACCCCGCCCTGCGGGAGGCGCAGGCGCGCCGGGCCTTGATCGCGGACGATGTGGCCGGCGCGCTCCGCTTGTTCGAACAAGCGCTCGCTCTCGACCCCGCGCGGCTCGGCGCTTGGCTTGGCGCGGCGCGTGCGCGGGCGCTTCTGGGCGATCTGCCCGGCGCGCTGGCGCGGCTTGCGGAGATCGATCGCCGCTTCGCGCCGCGCCCGGAAAGCGCCGCGCTGCGGGCTGATCTTTTGCGCCAAACCGGTCGCCTGGAGGAGGCCGAGGCCGCGCTGGAGGAGGGGCGACGCCGACATCCCCACCATGCCGCCCTTTGGCAGCAGCGCACCATCGCGCACATCGAGGCGGGGGCTCTCGATACGGTGGAGGCCAGCCTTGCCGATCCGCCGGCGGGTGGGCGCACCGAGGCCGGGCGCCTTGCTTTCGTGCGCTCGATGCTCCAGTCCGCGCGCTGGGATTTCGATGCGGCCATGCGCGAAGGCGAGGTGGCGCTCCGGCATATGCCGGGTGATGGCTGGGTGCGAAACCGGCTGATCCATGCTGCGCTTCTGGGGCTCGATGTCGAGCGCGCCGGGCATCATCTGAAAGACCTTGCCCGGCTGGAAGCAGCGAGCAGCCGCCTCAAGGGCAAGTCGGCCAATGCCTCGCAAAGCCATTATGGCCAGCTTCATGACGATTTCCGCATGGACGGCGAGGCGCTGGCCGACCTTCGGAGCGCGTGCGCCCTGGCCGAACCCGAGGCTCGTTTGGAGGCCCTGCGCGCCTCGGTTCTGGCTTACCCCGACAGCACGATCGCGGCGCTGCAATGGCTGATCGAACTGCGCCGGCAGGGCGTGCATCCGATGCTGAGCGACGTGGCGAGCGACGAGGCATCTGGCCCGATCCCGCGCCGATTGCACCAGTTCTGGGATGACGGCGATCCGCCCGATGACGTGAAAGCCTATGGCGACACTTGGCGGTCGATCAACGAGGGCTTCCGCTATCGGCTCTGGAGCGGAGGCGAGGCCGAAGCCTTCTTAAGCGACCATGGCTTCGCCGACGCGCTCTCCGCCTTCCGCCGTGCGCGCGAGCCCGCGATGAAGGCCGATCTCTTCCGCCTCGCGCTGCTCCTCGACGAAGGCGGCATCTATGTCGACGCGGACGATCGATGCCTGCGTCCCATCGCCCCCCTCCTGTCGGGGCCGGCCGGTTTCGTCGCCTATCAGGAAGACCTGGGTTCGCTCGGCAACAATTGGATCGCCGCCGTACCAGGCCATCCGCTACTCGCGCTGGCTCTGGACCTCGCCTGCCGGGCGGTGAACCGGGGCGATGGGGACATTCTCTGGCTGTCCACCGGGCCGGGTCTTCTGTCGCGCGCCGCCGCTCATCTTATGGCGAGCCGGCCTGCAGAGGTCTCCGATCTCCGGGTGGTCAGCCGCCACACGCTGTCGCGCTTTGCCGCGATCCATTGCCTGACGGCCTATAAATCCACCGAGCGGCATTGGAGCCGCACGGCGTTCGGCCGCGCGCGCTCGTCGGCGAAAGCGCCTCAGGCCGCCTGACGCGGCCTGTCCTCGACTTCGAGGGCGGCCGCCCAGAGCGACAGGCGGCGGCGCAGAGCCATCGGAATCTGGCGTGCGGCCTTGACGCGCGGCCAGTCCATCTCGGCGGCAGGCAGGCGACCGGCAAGGGCCGCATCGCGCTCATGCGCATTGTCGAAGCCGAGGCGCTCGGGATTGTCCACGAAGGTCTCGGCCGGCGCGCCCTCGGCCAGAACCAGCGCGTGGCGCTCCAGCTCGATGTGGAGATAATCGATCAGCACCGGCAGATCGCTCTGGCGCGTGATCGCGTGGCCATCCACCAAGGCACCCGCATGGATCAGGAGCCCATCCAGCGCCAGCGCGTGGTCGGGCGAGACATAAAGATCGCGCTCCGGGCCATGGGGGCCGAGCGCGCCCGCGCGAATGCGGATGGGGTGGACCTTCAGCCAGTCGCCCGCGTCGGCCCGCAGTCTTTGCCGGCCGATCCAGAGCACGGGCAGGCTCGCGCCGTCCACCGTCCGCACGAGATCGCCGGGCTGCAGGCTCTCGATCAGGCGCGGTCCTTGCGGTGTCGCGATCCGGGTTCCCGGCCGGAAACAAACCGGCGAGGCCGGAGTGCCGAGCGGATCGGCATTGGTTCCGAGCCCATTGGAGCCGATGCCGGATTTGTCGCCGCCCGCGGTGCCCGACGATGTGGAAGACCCCGCCGAAGCGTCGCCGCTGGAGGACGTCCCGTTGGCCGAAGTCTGCGACGCACCCGAACCGCTATCGGTGGAATTGCCACTGGTGGCATCCGTCGCCGCCTCGTTGGCCGCGTCGCTGCTGGAGCTACCGGACGATGACTTGCCATCGCCACCGCCGCCCGATGTGCCGTCCCCCGAACCGCCGCCGCCATCTGCCGAGGAAGCCGCGGCCGCTCCAGCGTCACCGCCAGCGGCTCCCGCGCCTTCGCCGCCACCACCGCCTTCCGAGCGCCCCTCGGATCGACTCGATGACGACGCCCCGGAGCGCATCGCGCCCCCCGCCATGCCGCCGGCCGCAGGCGCGCCGCCAGATCCCGCGCTGGCGGAAGCGGCTGCGGCCTTGACGCCGGCGGCCTGCGCGGCGGGGCCCGCCTGACCCATATGGCTGGAGGAACTATCGATCCCGCTCTGGGAATCCTGCGATCCGGACGTGTCGCTCGTCCCGTTGCCCTTGCCGCCGTCGGACCCCGAGCCGGTTGAGGATTTGCCGCTCGCGGCCGAAGCCGGGCCGGACGAGGCGGTGAGACCGATGCCGGCCGTGGTGGCCATGGAGCCTGCCGCAACGAGCGTCGCGCCGGCGGCGGCTGCCGAAGCCGAAGCCGAAGCCGCGCCGGCCCCTGCGCCCGCGCCCGCGTTCTGGCCGGAGCTACCGGGTTCGTTGTCGTCTCTCTCGCTCATGGACGCAGCTCCGCCGGGGCTTCTGGTCAGTCAGGATGCCGCCGGCTGAGCGCGCAAAGCAAGGCAAACCGCGAAACAGGGAAAGCAAAGCATGAACGCTGACTGGTGGATGTAGGGTCTTCGAGGGCCAACTTGCCATCACAACGAACCAAGCGTGCGATGGGAAAGGAGCAACCGTAGAAGAATTCAGGTCGCCTGATCGAAAACGGCGCGCACATGCCAGCGCGCATCATCAGGCTTCGGAAAGAGAAGCCGGGCATAATGCCGGGCATGTCGCAGCCTGCTTCCATCATGGCCCCCCTCGATCTATCCGGCCCCGCCCTTCTGGCGGGCACGCCCGGCCATGGGGACGCGCTGGTGCTGGGCGCGACGCGGCTTCTGGCGGCGGGCCGGCCTGAAGACGCGTTCCTCCTGGCGGATCGGGCCTGTCGCCTGTCGTCTCCGCCGCCCGCCCCGTCGCTCGCGCTGCGCGCCCTGTCGCTCTGGCGCATGGGCGAGAAGACCGAGGCGGTGGCCGATCTCAGCCGGGCGTTGACCGGCGATCCCGGTGATCCCGTGGTGGCACGCGCCGCGCTGCAACTGAGCGCAGGCGGGGCCGAGATGCCGGATCCCTGCGACCTCCTCGTCCAGACCGTCCAGGCGCATGACCTCCTGCGTTTGAGCGTCGCGCGGCTCCTGGCCTCCGGCCGCCCCGCGCTGGCGCGTCTCGACGTGATGGATCGGCGGCTGACGGGCTGGTTGATCTGGGCGGGCAATGCCGCCTCGGTCGAGCTGTCGCTGGAAGGGTCGGGCGAACGCACGTTGGCGGCGCAGCCGGACTTCCCTTTGGCTCCGCCCGGCGCGCGCGGCACCTTCATCGACCTTGCACTGTCGTGTGATGTCCATCGCTGGACGCTCGGACTGCCCGGCGAAACGGAGCCGCTGACATCTGGCGCGCTCTGGCCGCGTTCGAGCGCGGCGGTCTCGCCACTTGAAGGCCGAGCACCCGACCTCGTTCCCGCGCGGCGTCCCATCACCATCCTCGTTCCCGTTTTCGAGGATTTCGAGGCGACGCAGGATTGCCTGCGCGCGGCGGTGGCGGCCAAGAGCGAAAGCGTGCGCGTGCTCGTGGTGGACGACGCCTCGCCCAACCGCCGCCTCAAGCTGCTCCTCGATGCGCTGGCCGCGCGCGGCCTGATCG
>NZ_LDQA01000058.1 GCF_001475935.1 Aureimonas ureilytica | reverse complement strand
TCCTTAAACGATCAGTTTTGAACACAAATCGACGGCGTATTCTACCTTATTTAATGTTTCTCACCCTTTGCAGCGATATCGTGCAATGGATAAAGTTAATCCCGTTATGGATCTAGGATGAGGCTTTCCGAAATGGACCATAGACACGTTGTTCCTGTTGCCGCAAACGGTCGCATGAATCTTCCATCTGCCATACGTGCGCGCTTGGAGTTGGAAGGAGGAGGAAAACTCGTCTTCATCGAAAAGGAGAATGGCGAGGTTGAGGTCACCACTCTGAGGCGTTCCCTGAGGCGTGCTCAGGAACTCGTTCGCCAGTACATTCCAAATGGGGATGGGGTCGTAGACGAGTTCATAGCTGAGCGCCGCGCCGAAGCCGCTAAAGAGTTCGAGGATGGTCAGGTGGCCAGCCAGCCGGAGCCCGAAAGCAAGTGAGTGCATCCGTTCTCGACACATCCGCCGTTCTTGCCTTTCTTCTGCAAGAGCCAGGTGGTGATGAGGTTGCAACGCTGCTCGAAGGTCGAGCCATCATTTCTGCGGTCAACGTGCAGGAACTTTTGGTCAAACTTCTCGCGAAAGGCATGACCTCGCGGCACGCCAGATTAACGATCCAATCCCTCAATCTCGAATGCCATCCTCATTCCATGGAAGACGCCGAGGCCTCGGCCGAGTTAACCGAACATACCAGGGTAAAGGGATTGAGTTTGGGGGATCGGAGTTGTCTGGCCTTGGCTGGCAAGCTCGGTTTGCCAGCGGTCACGGCCGATCGCGTATGGTCGGAATTGGCCGGGACCGTTGCGGTGTCGGTTCGCGTTATTCGCTAGGTAGGGGATTCACCCAAGCCATTGAGTGACCGTGGCGATCAGGGCGATGGCGGCGAGATAGTTGATGGCGGGGCGGTCGTAGCGGGTTGCGATGCGCTTCCAGTTCTTGAGCCTGCCGAACATGCGCTCGATGATGTTGCGACGGCGATAGGCCTTGCGGTTTAGCGGGTAGACGATATGGCGGGCGGCCCGCCCCGGAATGACCGGCTCGATCTGATGCTCGCTGAGCCAAGTCCGAAGCTTATCGGCATCATAGGCTTTGTCTGCAATCAGACGCTTCGTCGGTCTTATAGCTTCCAAGAGCGGAAGAGCCATGGTGATGTCGGCGATGTTGCCGGGCGTTAGGGCAAGGGCGACGATCCGGCCACAAGCATCAGCCAGACAATGGATTTTTGTCGTTCGGCCGCCGCGCGAGATGCCGACCGCTTGGCTGAACTCCCCGTTCTCCGGGCAAGACAGCCACTGGATGTCTTGCTGATCCTGCGAACTCCGCCGGATGCGGAGCGGTGTGCTTTGACATGGGTGCTGTCGAGGCAGAGTTCATCAGGGACAGCGCCTGCGGCTGCGACCTTGGCGAAGATCCGCCGCCAGACGCCACGCCGTGCCCATCGAGTGTAACGGTTGTAGATTGTCTTGGCCGGTCCGTACTCAGGCGGCACATCCCGCCAGCGACCGCCGGTCTTCAGGATATGGAGGATGCTTGAGATAACCCGCCGGTCATCAACCCGCGGCTTACCAAGTTGGTTCTTGGGCAGGTGCGGCTCCAACTTCGCCCACGCCTCGTCCAACAGCCAGAACAGATCGCGCATGATCGTCTCCATCCGAAGGACCCAATACCGGATGGAATCCACCAATCATGGCAATACGTTGGGTGAGTTCCCTACCTAGACGAACATGAGTTCGGTTCGAGGGGCGTCGAAACGCTCGACGCTTACTGGTTTCCAGCTTGACGGAAGCCATGCCTATCCTGCTATCAGGATGAATTGACATTAGACATTTTTTTGTGACAGATGTCAAAAATTGGAACGTGAGGGAGACCGATCCGCCAAGCGGATGGGTCACGTTCCGAGACAAGATCGTACGGGAGGTGCGATTTGCTTCGCAGTTTCGATCGCCAAGGCGTTTTTCTCGGCTTGCTCAACGTCGTCCTCTTGACGGCGGGCGCGATGCTGGCCGGCGCCAATTTCATCGATAGCTACAATCTTCAATCGATGGCCGCGCAGGTCCCCGAACTCGGCCTCCTCGCCTTCGGCGTGATGCTGGCCATGACTTCGGGCAACGGCGGCATCGATCTCTCGGGCATCGCGCTGGCCAACCTGTCGGGCATTGGCGCTTTGATGCTGGCCAAGCTCTTCGTGTCCCCCGACGCCGCGCCCGAACTCTTCTCTTGGAGCTTTGCCGGGATTGCACTTCTCATCGGCCTTGTCGGGGGGCTGGCGAACGGACTGGTGATCGCCCATGGCCGCCTGACACCGCTGATCGCAACGCTCGGCACGCAGCTCCTGTTCACCGGCATCGCGGTGTTCCTGACCAACGGCTCCGCCTTGAGCCTCGGCTATATCCCGCCGCTCGACGACTTCGGCAACTCGCCGGTGCTGGGCATGCCGATCTGCTTCGCGCTGTTCCTCGTGGTCGCGGCGATCATCGGCTTCGTCCTGCGCTTCACGCCTTTCGGCGTGCGCCTGATGCTGCTCGGCAGCAACCCCAAGGCTGCGCGCTACGGCGGCATCGCCGAGCGTCGGATGATCGTTCTGACCTATACGGCGAGTGGCCTCCTGTCCTCGATTGCCGGCATCGTCATTGCCGCCCGCAATGCCTCGGTGAAGTGGGACTACGGCGGCTCCTACGTTCTGATCGCGATCCTGATCGCGGTGATGGGCGGGGTGAAGCCGGAGGGCGGCTACGGCAAGGTCGGCTGCGTGCTTCTGGCGGCAACGGCCCTGCAGATCCTGTCCAGCCTCTTCAACTTCATGGACATCTCGAACTTCTTTCGGGACCTTGCCTGGGGACTTCTGCTCCTCGCTCTTCTGGCCTTCGCCAGGTTCGACTTCGGCACTTGGCTCCAGCCGAGCCGCTGACACGTCGGAACAGCGCGCCATCCCTGCCGGGAGACGAGGCAGGAAAGGCGCGCCCGCACTTCATATCCAATGGGAGGATCCATATGACCACTCTATCCAAGCTCGCCGCCTGCACGGCGCTCGGCCTGACCCTCTGCGCCGGCGCAGCCACGGCCCAGGACAAGCCGACGATCGTCACCGTCGTGAAGGTGACGGGCGAGAACTGGTTCACCCGCATGAACCAGGGTGTCGACGCCTACGGCGCCGAGCATACGAACGTCGCGACAAGCCAGGTCGGCCCGGCCAAGGCGGACGCCGCCCAGCAAGGCCGCATCATCGAGGATCTGGTTGCCAAGAACGTCTCGGCCATCGCCGTGGTGCCGATGGACCCGGCGGCGCTGGAAGGCGTGCTGCGCCGCGCCGGACAGCGTGGCATCAAGGTCATCACCCACGAGGGCGACAGCCTGGTCAACACCGCCGTCGATATCGAGGCCTTCGACAACGCGGCTTTCGGCCGACGCATCAACGACAAGCTGGCGGCCTGCATGGGCCAGTCCGGCAAGTGGACGAGCTTCGTCGGCTCGCTCGGCAGCCTGACGCACAATCAATGGGTGGATGCAGGCGCCGAGAACGCCAAGAAGTATCCGGGCATGGAACTGGTCGCCGCCAAGAACGAGTCCTTCAACGACGCCAACAAGGCCTATGAGAAGGCCAAGGAGATTCTGCGCCGCTATCCCGACATCAAGGGCTTCCAAGGCTCGTCGGCGATCGACGTCATCGGCATTGGCCGCGCGGTGGAAGAGGCAGGCCTGCAGGACAAGACCTGCGTCTACGGCCTCGGCTTGCCCAAGGACACCGGCCCCTATCTCGAAACCGGCGCGGTGGACGAGATCTTCTTCTGGGATCCGAAGGATGCCGGCTACGTCATGAACGTCGTCGCCAACATGGTGCTCGACGGCAAGGAAGTCACCGACGGCATGGATCTGGGCGTTCCCGGCTATAACAAGGTGTCGGTGAAGAAGGGCCCCGGCAAGGGCGTCATCGTTCAGGGCGAGGCCTGGGTCGATGTCGACAAGGCCTCCTACAAGAACTACCCGTTCTAAGCCTCGGCGCGAACGCGTCTTTCGACCGCTCCGGGGTCTCGGCGGCCCCGGAGCAGCCCCGTTTCCATCAGGATGTCATCATGTCCGTCGTCTCCGCGCCGCGACCGGCCGACGCCGCCCCTCCGCTTCTGGAAATCCGGGGCGTGCGCAAATCCTTCGGTGGCGTCCACGCGCTGAAGGCGGTGGACCTCGTGATCGAGGCAGGCCGCGTCTACCATCTGATGGGCGAGAACGGCTGTGGCAAGTCAACGCTGATCAAGATCATCTCGGGCGCGCAGGCCGCCGACGAGGGCCAGATCCTCGTGGATGGCACACCGACCGGCGAGCGGGCGGGCGACATCGGCCCGATCGGCGCGCTGCGCGCCGGGATCGAGACCGTCTACCAGGACCTCTCCCTCCTTCCCAATCTCTCCGTCGCCGAGAACGTCGCCTTTACCGGGCAGCTCGTCGCCGCCGATGGCCATCTCGCCCGCCGGCTCGACATGGGGGCGCTGCGCGAGACGGCGCGGGCCGCGCTTGCCAAGGTGCAGCTGCCGACGGACCGCGACTTCCTGTCCCGGCGCACCGACACGCTGCCGCTCGCCACCCGCCAGCTCGTCGCCATCGCGCGGGCGGTGGCCGCCGACGCGCGGCTCGTCATCATGGACGAGCCGACGACCTCGCTGACGCGCCAGGAGGTGGACAACCTCCTGCGCGTCGTCGAGCGGCTGCGCGCGGGCGGCGTCGCGGTTCTTTTCGTCACGCACAAGCTCGAGGAGTGCAAGGCGATCGGCGGGCGCGCCATCATCATGCGCGACGGGCGCAAGGTGGCCGAACTCGATGTCGCCGAGCATTCCAAAGCCGAGTTCATGCACTGGATGACGGGCCGCGAGATCAGCGAGGCGCGCTATCGCACCGAGCCCAAACTCGGCGACACGCTCTTGGAGGTCGAAGCCCTGGGGGGCGACGCCTTCCGCGACGTGTCCTTCTCGCTCCGGCGCGGCGAGATCCTGGGCTTTACGGGCCTTGCCGATTCCGGGCGTAACGAACTCGCCCTCGCACTGGCCGGTGTCCGGCCCGCCCGCAGCGGGCATATCCGCCTCGGCGGCGCGGCGGTGGAGCTGCGCACGCCCGCGGGGGCCATCGAGGCCGGCATCGGCTACGTGCCGGAGGACCGGCTGACCGAGGGGCTCTTCCTCGAAAAATCCATCGAGGAGAACATCACCCTGCCGGTGCTGGACCGCCTGCGCGGCGCGCTCGGCATCATCAGCGGGCGGCGGGCGCGAAAGCTCGCCGAGACGACGGTGGCCGACCTCCAGGTCGCCACGCCCAACGTCGTCCTTCCCGTCCAGTCGCTATCGGGCGGCAACCAGCAGCGCGTCCTGATCGGACGCTGGCTGACCATCGAGCCGCGCCTCCTGATCCTGCACGGGCCGACCGTCGGCGTCGATGTCGGCTCCAAGGACACGATCTTCCGCATCATCCAGCGGCTCGCCGACGGCGGCATGGCCGTCATCATCATCAGCGACGACCTGCCCGAACTCCTTCAGAACTGTGACCGGATCGCGGTCATGCGCCAAGGCCGGGTCGTGGCCGAGCGGCCCGTCGAGGACTGGAGCGAGGACACGATCTACCGCTCGCTCGCATCCGCCGGAGAAGGACTCGACGCATGACCGAGATCGCATCGGCCCCGCCGGCACGGGGCGACGCCTGGCACTCCCGCGTCTTCGACCGCATGGTCCGCCGGCCCGAGCTTTTCACGCTTCTGCTCGTCATCCTCACCTCGGTCGCGGTGACAATCGCCAACCCGGACTTCCTCCAGGTCAACAACCTCTTCGACGTCCTGCGCGCTTCCGTGGTGCGCGGCCTCTTTGCGATGGGCGTTCTGGTCGTGCTCGCGGCGGGCGGCATCGACGTGTCCTTCACCGCGATCGCCGCGCTGATGATGTACGCGCTGACAATGCTGGCGACGAACCACGCGCCCGACATGCCGCTCGTGGTTTTTTTCCTCCTGGCGGGAGGTGGCGGCGCGCTGCTCGGCGCGGCCAACGGTGTCCTGGTCCACACGCTGAAGGCGCCCTCACTGATCGTGACGATCGGCACCCAGTACATTATCCGCAGCTTCCTCCTGACCTTCGTCGGGACGGCGCTGTTCATGAACATTCCGGCGGCCATGGACGTCTTCGGCCGGGCCTCGCTCTACACCCACACCGCGCCGGGCGGCGGCATCTCCATCCTGCCGGCGAGCGTCCTCGTTCTCTTCGTTGCCGCTCTCGTCACGTGGTTCGTCTTGGAGCGCACGCTGATGGGCCGCGCGGTCTTCGCGGTTGGCGGCAATCCGGGGATCGCCGAGCGCCTGGGCATCAGTCTCTTCCGGGTGCGCGTCTTCGTCTTCGCCTATGCCGGGCTTCTGGCGGGGATTGCGGGCGTCGTCCACGTCGCCTCCAACCGGCTCGCCAACCCGTTCGACCTGGCGGGCATGGAGATCGACGTGATCGCCGCCGTGGTGCTGGGCGGCGCGCGCATCACCGGCGGCTCGGGTAGCGTCGTCGGCACGCTGCTCGGCGTCTTCCTCATCACGCTCGTCAGCAATGTCCTGATCTTCGTCGGCATCCCGAGCACGCTGCAACTCGCCATCGTCGGCGGCTTCATCCTCCTCGCCGGCACGATCTTCGCGTTCAGCCAGCGCGGCTGACGCACGGTCCTCTCCTTCCTTCCCGTCCCCAAAGGCGCTTCCATGTCGCACGACGTCTCCGTGATCGGTCTCTACATCCTCGACGTCCTCGGCCGCCCGGTGGACGCCATTCCGCCCGGCGGGCAGGTCGCCTTCATCGACGAGATCCGCCTGACCGTCGCGGGAACGGCGGGCGGCACGGTGATCGATCTCGCCAAGCTGGGCCTGAACTGCCTTGCGGTGGGTGCGGTCGGCGACGACGAGAAGGCCGACTTCGTGCTCGCCACGCTCCGGCGCTTCGGCGTCGACACGAGCCAGATGCAGCAGCTTCAGGGCGTGCCGACCTCCGCGACGATCCTCAACATCCGCCGCGACGGCAGCCGCCCGGCCCTCCACGCGCGCGGCGCTTCGGACCATTTCGAGGTGGCCGACGCCGCGCTCGACGCCGTGCTCGCGCCAGCGATCATCCATCTCGGCGGCACCGGGCTCCTCGCCAAGCTCGACGGCGCGCCGAGCGCGCGGCTTCTGGCCGAGGCCAAGCGGCGCGGCCGCACCGTGACCTTCGATCTTCTAGGCGCCGGTCCGCAGACCCTATCACTGATCGAGCCGCTCCTGCCCCATATCGACTATTTCATGCCCTCCATTGAGGAAGCGCGCGACATTTCGGGGGCTGCCGACGTGCCATCGGCCGCCGGCTTCTTTCTTGGGCGCGGCGTCAAGCATTGCGTCTTCACGCTCGGCGGCGACGGCGCCTGCTTCGTCGCGGCCTCCGGCGAGACCGTTCACCAGCCCGCCTATGCGATCGAGGTCGTGGACACGACAGGCTGCGGCGACGCGTTCGACGCCGGCTTCATCACCGCGCTCCACCACCGTATGGATGTCTCCACGGCGCTCGCCTTTGCCCAAGCCTCAGCCGCGCTGGTGGCGACGGGCCTCGGTTCCGACGCCGGCATCCGCTCGTTCGATGAGACGCTTGCCTTCATGAACGAGGCCCCGCGCCGGACCCACGTCCCATCGGCATGAGAAAGACAAGCCTTTCATCAGGAGAAACATCGTTGCTGGCCCACTCCGCAGCTTGGCTGGGTGTTTGATCCCACGGTTTGATGGTCCGATCCATTTCGTTGGAATGGAAAGAGGCACTATGGGGCAGGTCCATCATGGGTGCGCCACGACCATGCACGCCGCCCGAGCAGCATCCCAGCGATCGCAAGCTTCGCTCGCGACGCTGAGCCGTGAGCTGGGGATCAGCCCGAAGCGGTCGCGAAGTGGCGGAAACGGGCAACCGTTGAGGATCTGAAGGCCTCATTCGACGACACTGACCGAGGGGAAGGAGGCAATGGTCGTGGCGTTCCGACGCCACACGTTGCTGCTGCTCGACGACAGCCTTTACGCCCTGCAACGGTCGCTCCCGCATCTGACGCGCTCCGCGCTGCATCGGTGCCTGCAACGATATGGCATCTCCCGCCTGCTGGCATCGGGAGGGACAGGCCAAACCGGCAGCGCTTCAAGCGCTCTCCGATCCCTTGCAAAGCAGACGATGCGCAGCATCGCTGAGAGGGAGCTTCTTCCGCATCGATATTGCCGAGGTGCGGAACCCGATCCATCAGAGGCCGGGACTGAACACATAGGACTCTTGAGCCGATCATGCCCCTCGCACGGCAGCCAAGCGCAACAGATCGAGCCGCCTCGCTGATTCCGATCCCCTCAGGGAAGGGCCTGACCTAGTTGATCCCAGAGTGAGGCATGACAGCCAAGGGATCACACATCAGCCGAGGCGAGACATCCGCTCAGGAGCGCTTGACCTCGACACCGCGAATGGAGAAGCCGGTCTGATCAATGCGCTTTGGTATGATCCGTTGGAAACGGCACCCAAGACGCGTCGCAGTTTCGGCTTGGCCCGCGAGCGGGGGATAGATCATAGCCTGCGGGGATCGGTGACACCCCACCGGGGCCTGCCGACAATTGCGCGTTGTCGATATTCCATGTTGCATCGGACGCGAAGTGCACGCCATTCAGCGTCACATGCAGCGGATGAGCGCCGTCATAGCCGCGCAGGATCAGCGCCCCATCCGTGCCGCTCACATCGTGCAACAGGATGTCGCGATAGACCGGGATATGTTGACCTCCAACACCGGGATCGTAGCGCGTATCGAAGTCGATCGGCTTCCGGTTCCCGCGCAAGCACACGCCATCGTAGCGCACGCGGGTGACCAACCCGCCCCGGCTGGCGTCGCTCTTGATCCTCAACCCCGAGGTCGTGCCGTCCAGCGTCACATCGCGGACGAGGATGTCGCTGACGCCTTCGTTGACCTCACTCCCAATCGACAGGCCGTGTCCCCAGTAGAAATGATCGTTCAGGATCGAGACGAAGCGGGTCGCGCCCTTGCCGGCCTTGATCGCGATATTGTCGTCTCCCGTGCGAATGAAGCTATGGGCGATGGTGACATCCTGCGACGCGCCGGGATCGATCCCGTCGGTGTTGCGTGCGTCGGCAGGGGTGTCGATCCTGACACCCCAGAAGGTCGCGCCCTCGACCTTGTTGAGCGCGACATGGAAATTGGCGGCGTTGCGTAACGTTACCCTGTAGAAGGTCACGTTGCGGGCCTGCTCCAGTTCGATCAGGCGAGGATTGTTCTGATGGCCCCCTTCGTTCTGCGCTCGGCGGGCGAGCTGCCACCAGGTTTCGCGATGGCCGGCCATGACCGCGCCGCCTTGGCCATCGATCGTGCCGTCTCCCACGATGCCGCCGCCCTGCGTATGGGAGAAGGACAGAAACGGCGCGCAGCCATCCCCCTTGGTGGCGATGGTGCCGCAGGTGCCCTGTCCTCGGTCATAGGCCAGTGGGTCCGTCGTCGCTGCCAGCACGACACCGCGATCGATCCAGAGCGTGACGCCCGATGCCATGTGCAGGGGCCGGCTGACGAACCGCCCGTCGTTTGCTGCGGCAACGAGGCGGACGGCCGCACCCGGCTCGCAACGATCGATAGCCGCTTGTATCCGCCCTGTGTCATCCGTATCGCCTTTGGACGCCAGGGTCGCGCAGACTTGCGTCGGCAGCGACGGCTCGCGCACGTCGCGGCGATCCTGCGCCTGGACGTTCCAGGCGAAAAGGGCGGCCACGATCAACAGACCTCCGCGCAGGAGAGCGTTGTATTCTGACAGGGAAGCGAAACGCGACATCACGGGATCTTCAGTCCGAGAGAGTGAGCCGCAACCAGAGCGGAGGCTTGGTGGCGGATAGCCAACTTGATTGCAACGATCCCGTTCTATTCAGTTTTCAGGCGATGAAGACCCGAAACAGCCGTCCGATCTACCGAGCCTCCGATCAGCCTGTGAGGTTGTCGACCATCGAACGGAACTGGGCCTTGCGGATTATCCGCATCCCTTCGAACCCACGAAGGGAATTGTAGGCCGTCTTGCGCGACGTGAGCCCACGCACCGGGCGGATGCGCTGCTGCAGCTTCCCGTGATCGCATTCCAGCCTGTTGTTCAGGAACGTCACCTGCCGATGCTGGCAGGTCGGCGGCAGGCGATGTTCCTTGCGCAGCGAGCCAAGCGCCTCGTTGCAGGCTCGGCTTTTGTCGGTCGACACGACGGACGGGCCATGATGCGGCGAGCGGTTCGAGGCCGTGCTCAGGAACTGTTTGGCGGCCGTCGTCGTACGGGTTTGCGAGCGGTAGACGTTCAGTGTCTCGCCATCCTCGCCAATCGCCCGACACAGACACATCCATTCGCCGCGAACCTTCATAGAGGTCTCGTCGACGTACCATGTCTTGGTTTACAGCGGCTTGCACCGCTGGACACGACGGCCCAGCTCGGGCGCGTGGTGCTGAACCCATCTGTAGACCGTCGTATGGTCCCCCCGGAGAGGACGCTCGGGCATCCTCTCCTCGAGGTCGCGGTAGCTTGAGGGCTTAGCGGCAGTACCAGCGCAGGCGAAGAATGATGATGTCGGGCGCGAAGTGACGGCCGCTGAACGCTGCGCTCATCAGTCAAGCCAAGCTTTGGCTCATCTCTCAGCCTCAGCTCGCATCAACGGCCGCTGCTTTGCAACAAAGCCGCCGCCACGGTTAAGGCGCGGGGGCGGGTCGGCTGGCCAGCAGACTGGCCGTCGCAATCGCGTCGGCGATCGCCCGGACCGAGAGTTTGGCGGGAACCGAGTGGATGACGTTGGTCGGTAGCATCGCCGCCTCGCCGACACGCGTGAGATCGGCAGCGCTGACGGTCTGCAAGCCGAGATCAGCGAGCGTCGTGGGCAGGCCCAGATCGCGGCAGAAAGACAGGGCTTCCGCGAATTCGGCGGGCGGACGGTTCTCCAGGACGAGGAGGCAGAGGACGCCGAAGGCGACCTTCTCGCCATGCAGGAAATGGTGCGTCGGCTCCAGCACGGTCAGGGCGTCGTGGATGCCGTGTGCGCCCGAGACGCCGCAATTCTCGAAGCCGAGGCCCGACAGGAGCGTGTTCGCCTCGATGATGTTCTCGACCGCCGGGGTAAGCCGCCCGTCCTTGGCCGCCGCATAGGCCGCGCGCCCATCACGCATCAGCACCTCGTGGCAGGCGCGGGCGATCTGGTAGCCGCCGACCGTGGAGGCGTAGCCGTCGCCGATATAGTTGTTGGAGCGCGACTCGATGTTGGAGCGTGCCTCGTAGAAGGTGGAGAGCGCGTCGCCCATGCCGGCTGCCAGGAAGCGAGCCGGCGCCTTGACGATGAGGTCGCTGTCCACCAGCACCACGTCCGGATTGCGCCCACAGCGCACGACGCGGTCGTAGACGCCGTCGGGCGAATAGACGACGCCGAGCGAACTCGTCGGCGAGTCCGTCGAGGCGATGGTGGGAACGGTGACGATGCGCGCCCCGATGCCGAAGGCCGTGATCTTGGCTGTGTCCAGCGCCTTGCCGCCGCCGATGCCGACGACGGAAGCGGCACTGGCTGCGCGCCCCGCCGCCACGCAGCGCTCGATCTCGGCGTCGGAGGATTCGCCGCCGAAGCGAACGAAGTCCGCCGCCACCCCCGCCGCTGCAAGGGCGCTTTCCAGATCCGGGCGCAGCCTGTCCCAGAAGAAGCCGTCGATCACCACCAGCGCCTTGTCGCCGAGCGGGGCGAGGTAGCGCCCCAGATCGGCCGTCACGCCCGGGCCCTGGACGTAGCGAAGGGGGCCGCCGTATCCGCGTTGAGTCATGGTCCTGTGGTCCTGGAAAAGGGTCAGCGCAGCGTCAGGCCGCCGTCGACCGTATGGATTTCGCCGGTGGTGAAGGACGAGGCGTCGCTGGCGAGATAGACCACCGAGCCGGCAAGCTCGTCCACGGTGCCGATGCGGTTCTGGACGGCGCTTTTGGCCCAGTGGTTGTTCACCACGTCAGGGTTCTCGCGCAGCACCTCCTCGGTGAGTTCGGTCAGGATGTAGCCGGGCGCCAAGGCGTTGACGCGGATGTTGTGCTCGGCCCATTCAGTGGCGAGGCATTTGGTCAGCATGTGAACCGCGGCCTTGGAGACGTTGTAGGCCGAGTGCTTGAACGGCCAGTTCACGATGCGCCCGGACATCGAGCCGATATTGATGATCGAGCCGGACTTCTGGCGGATCATCAGACGGCCGATCGCCTGGCTGACCAGGAACACGCCGTCGAGATTGACCGCCATCGTCGCCCGCCAGTCCGACAGGGCATAGGTCTCGGCGTCGCCGGGATAGATCGTGCCGGCATTGTTGACGAGAATGTCCACGCGCCCCCAGCGCGCCTCGACGGCGGCGGCCAGCCGTTCGACGTCGTCCGGGTTGGAGACGTCGGCCTGGATGGCGAAACTGTCGCCCCCTCCGGCGTTCAGCTCCCGGGCCAGGTCCTCGGCCTGGGTGAGCGTCGAGCGCACGACGATCGCGACGTCGGCGCCGTGCGCCGCCAGCGCCTGTGCCAGCGCCCGGCCGATGCCGCGCGAACCGCCCGTCACGATGGCCTTGCGACCGGTAAGATCGAACATGCGCGCATAGTCACGCTTGGCCGTCATGGTGTTTTCCCTCCCTCTTGATGGTTGATGAGCCCATGCGAAACGTCAGCCGGTCCGGCCGGGCGGGTCGTCTCGCCGCCCCTTCGTGGCCGGTCCTCGCCGATGCGCCCTCGCATCGCTCGAAGCCGGCGTCGCGGGAAACGGCAAGATGCTCGTCGGTCCCCGCGTCTGGAGCTGTCCGGATGGGCGTCGGATTTTCGTATGTGTCGGATCAGGCAGGCACGGTCTCGACCGCGCGCACCGGCGGCATGGGCAGCGCGATGGTCTCGCCGAGCTCCTTCAGGATCTGCTCGGACGTGCGCAGCGCCTGCGCGACGATGGTCAGCGACGGATTGAAGCCCGTCGAGGACGGCAGGAAGGAGGCGTCCACCACGTAGAGATTCTCGACGTCCCAGACCTTGCAGTTGGTGTCGAGAACGGAGGTCGCGGGATCGGTGCCGAAGCGCGCGGTGCCGCACTGATGCATCGAGACCTTGATGTCCATCTTCTGCGTGATGATCAGGGGATAGCCGAGCGAGCGCATGATCTTCGACCAGACCTTCACCAGCTCGCCATGCGCCTTCAGATTGTTGGCGGTGTAGGAGAGGCGGATCTTGCCGTCCGGGTCGAGGCTGACGCGATTGTTGGGATCGGGCAGGTCCTCCGACATCAGCCACCAGTCCACGGAGCGTTCGGCAAACAGCGCCATCATGCTTTCCGGCGCCCATTTGACGCTCGCGGTCAGCATGCCGGCCTGCAGCTTGCCGAGGCCCTGCACGTTGCCGAGCGGATAGGGCCGCTCGGAATTGGCGAGGTAGAAGTCGTTGATCGCCATCGACTTCTGGAAGACGACGCGGTTCTTCTTGAACGGCGAGATCGCCATCATCGCCGTGTTGTTGTGGGCCATGTAGTTGCGGCCGAGCTGGTCGGACGTGTTGTTGCCGAGCCCGTTCGGGTGCTTGTCGTTGCGCGAGCGCAGGAGCAGGGCCGAGGAGTTGATGGCGCCGGCTGCCGAGACGAAGACCTTGGCCGAGACCGTTCGGCGCTCGCCCTGGTAATCGAACTCGACCGCCGTGACCCTGCCGCCCGAGGGGTCGGTGACGAGGCGATGGACGAAGGCCTCGGTGATGAGCGTCACGCCGCCCTTGGCGAGCGCCGGATTGACGAGGCGCATCTCGGCGTCGCCCTTGGCGCCGATCTTGCAGGCGAAACCGTCGCAGGTCCGGCAGCGGGCGCAGGCGCCGCCGTCGTGATAGTCGATGGCGATCGGCAGCGGAAAGGGCCGCAGCCCCTTCTGCCGCAGCTTGGTCTCGAACCAGGCGATCTCGGGCTCGTGGCCGATCGCGGGATAGGGCATGGGGCCCGAGCGCGGCGGCTCGATCGGGTCGAGCCCGGCCTCGCCATGCGTGCCCATGAGCCGCTCGGCGCGGGCGTAATAGGGCTCGAACGTGTCGTAGGAAACGGGCCAGGCGGGGGCGATGCCGGCTTCGTGCTGCAGGTCCTCGAAATCCTCCTTGCGGAAGCGGACGGTGGCCGCGCCGAAGAATTTCGAATTGCCGCCGACATAATAGTAGGTGCTGGGGTTGAAGAGAGCGCCGTCCTTGTCGCGCCACTCCTCCTTGGTCGCGTATTTCTTCTTGTGGAAGACGGCGTCGACGCTCCAATTGTCCTTCTCGCGCGGCAGGCGCGGGCCTCGCTCGATCATCAGGATCTCGCGGCCGGGCGCGGCCAGGGCATTGGCCAGCGCGCCGCCGCCGACGCCCGCGCCGATGATCACGACGTCGTAGCTGGTCTTCAATTCGGTCATCGTCTTGTCCTCCCAAGGGGCGCGGCGGCTCGTCTTGTCCTGCCGCCATCGCACCGTCGGTTGTTGTTCTCGAAAAGGCGGATCCCCCGACGGGGACTCTCCCGCGCTGGCCTACATCACCGCGCCGACCTGCCAGGGCGCGAAGTCGTTGTCGCCGAAATCGCCGAGCTCGCTGCGGGTCGGCTCGCCGGAGGCGGCGGCAAGCAGCGCCCGGAAGATGCGAGTTCCGGCCTGTTCCACGGTCTCCAGCCCGGAGGCGACCGTTCCGCCATCGAGATCGAGATCCTCGTTCATACGCTCGAACAAGGGCGTGTTGGTGGCGAGCCGCAGCACCGGCACCGGCTTGCAGCTCGAGGCGCCGCCGCGTCCGGTCGCCAGAACGGCCAGGGTGCAGCCGCCCGCGATCTGGCCCGTGAGCGCCACCGGCGCGTAGCGGGGCGTGTCCATCACGACCAAACCGCGGGCCGCGATCGGCTCGCCATAGTCGTAGACCGCCTCCAAGCGCGACGCGCCGGCCTTGGCGAGCGCAGAAGGCCGCGCCCGATCCGACGTCGAGACAGCCGAAGCGGTCCCGCCTTCAAGGGCAGCCCGGTCCGGCAAATCGGCGCGCGCGCTCGTGCCGCGCCAGTCTTTGATCCGCGCGGCGAGCCGTTCGGCCACGGCGGGCGAGGCGGCGCGACCGGCGAGCAAGGGAGCGGCGTCGAGGAGATCGGGCGTCTGCGCCAGCACGGCCGTGCCACCCTGGCGCAGGAGCAGATCGACCGCGTGGCCGAGCGCGGCCTCGGCGGCCGGGTCGTCGGAGGCTTCGGCCGACAAGGCGAGCGTCAGATGCCCGGCCGGTTGGGGCGTGCGCCGCGCGGCGTCGACTTCAGGCAGCATGGCCTCGATCGCCTCGATACCGGCGGCGATGGTCGCCCGCGTGCCGCCGCTTCCCTGAATGGTCAGAGTGCGCAGGAGCGGGCCTTCGTTCAGCCCGTGCTTGCGCAGGAGAAGCGGGATCTGGTTGGTCTCGCAGCCAAGGCCGATCATCAGGACAGCCCCGACATTGGGATGGGCGGCATAACCCGCCAGAACCCGGGTCAGATAGTCGTAGCCCGCCGTATGCAGGTTGACCGCGCAGCCGCCGCCATGCGTCATCGCCACGATGCCGTCCACATGGGGAAAGCGCTCGAGCCGCCCCGCCGGCGAGGCGAAATGCGCCGCCACGCCCCGAGATACGGTGGCCGAGCAATTCACCGACGAGACGATGGCGATGAAATTGCGCGTGCCGACGCGCCCGTCCGCGCGGCTGTAGCCGAGGAAGCTGGCGCTCTCGACGTCGGCAAGGCGCGGAGCGCCGGCGGGCACATCCAGCATCAGACGTCCTTCCGTTTGAAATAACGGCCTTCCTCGTACATCGCGCTCATCACCGCGAAGGAGGATTCCAGGTGGATCTTCATGGCAAGTTCGGCCTGGTCGGCGTTGCGCCGGGCGAGCGCCCGCACGATCGAGGCGTGCTGCTCGGTGACCTCCGCCAGATGCCCCGGCACGGGCGCGGAGAGCTGGCGCATCCGGTCGAGATGCGCCTTCACCATGTTGATGAACTTCCAGATGCGTGGATAGTGACTGATACCGGCGATGGCCGAATGGAAGGCGTCGTCCACCTCGATATATTCGTGCAGCGCCTCGCGCGCCAGGATGTCGCGCATGTCGGCGATCAGCGCGTCGAGCCGCGCCACGTCGGCATCGGTGACGAAGCGCACGGCGCGGCGGATGCTCTCGATCTCCAGCGCGCGGCGGATCACGAAGCCTTCCTCCGCCACGTCGAAGGAAATCTTCGAGACATAGGTTCCCGAATGGGGGAACACGTCCACCAGATCCTCTTCCGCCAGCCGTTTCAAGGCCTCCCGCACCGGGGTGCGCGACACGCCGTATTGCAGGCAGAGCTCCTTTTCCGAGATCACCGATCCCGGAACCATGTGCAGGCGCACAATGGAGTGCCGCAGCAACTCATATATCTGTTCGGCCTTTTGGGTCGGTCTTTCAACCGCCACGCGCGCCAAAGCCTCGGCGCCGATCCCGGCATTCATGGGCTCTTCCGTGGTGTAGGAGAGGGAGTTGACTTCGCTTCATCAGTCTGGCTTCAATAACTCATATATCGGTTGACGACGCAAGGCGCAATCCGATAGAGACGAAATGCCGGCGCCGGGAGGCCGCCGAAGTCGGAACAGGAGGCCGGAGGCCATCTTCGTTCCGAAGGAGGATTCTAGACGTCAGACGAGACATCCGGCGGCCCGATCCGGGCCCGCCGAACGACGCCGCTTGGCCGACGGGCGGTGCCGTGACGCATTTCGGCAAAACCTGGTCGCGGCATGGCGAGGCTTCGCCATGCGTGCCGACGCCTGCCTTCGACCCAAAGCATCTCCCGGCAGAGCGGATAGGCTCCGTCGTTGGAGGATGCAGTGAAAACAGAGACTTGTAGCCTGTCCGGAGAAGCCGAATTCGCCGGACAGGCACGACGTCCCCCGTCTTGGAAGCGCGCCCCCGATGGCTCTCATCACCTACCTGACCCGTATCGAGTTCGACGAAGGCGCTATCGCGCGGCTGCCGGCGCTTCTGGAAGGCCTGGGCGTGCGGCGCCCCTTGATCGTGACGGATCGCGGCCTCGTCGCCACGGGTCTCGTCGAGCGCGTGCTGACGCTCTTCGACGCCGCGCCGACCGTCTTCCCCGACACGCCCGCCAACCCGACCGAGGAAGCGGTGGAAGCGGCCTTCGCGCTCTATGGTCGGGAAGGCTGTGACGGGATCGTAGGCCTTGGCGGTGGCTCCTCGATCGACCTGGCCAAGGCCGTGCGGCTTCTGTCCGGCCACGCGGGGCCGCTTGCGCAATACACCGCCGTCGAGGGTGGCGCGGCGAAGATCCACGGGCGCATCTGCCCGCTGATCGCAGTGCCGACCACGTCCGGCACGGGCTCGGAGGTCGGGCGCGCATCCGTCATCATCACGGCTGAAGGGCGCAAGCTCGGCATCGTCAGCCCGCATATGCTGCCCAGCGTGGCGCTGTGCGATCCCGAACTCACCTACGGCCTGCCGCCCAAGCTGACGGCGGCCACCGGCATGGACGCCCTGTCGCACTGCCTGGAAACCTACATGGCCCCCTCCGTGAACCCGCCGGCGGACGCCATCGCCCTCGATGGGCTGAAGCGGGGCTTTGGCGCGATCCGCCGCGCGGTCCGCGACGGCGCTGACCGCCAGGCCCGCTGGGAGATGATGATGTGCGCGCTGGAAGGCGCCATGGCCTTCCAGAAAGGGCTCGGCGCCGTCCACGCGCTGACCCATCCGCTGGGCGCCGTGCGCGAGCTGAACCTGCATCACGGCACGCTCAACGCCGTGCTCACACCGGCTGTGCTGCGCTTCAACCGACCGGCGATCGGCGGCAAATGGGACGTCCTGGCGGACATTCTGGGCGGCGCGCCGGACGAGGTGATGGCCGATCTCTCGCGCGACATCGGCCTGCCGTCGGGCTTGGACGAGATGGGCGTGACCGAGGCCATGATGGAGCGCGTGTCGGGCGAGGCGCTGAAGGACCATTGCCACGGCACCAATCCGCGCGTGCCGACGCGCGAGGAATACCGCGAGCTTTTGAACCAGTCGCGCTGACCGGGAGATCGACGCGACCGCCGGCCAGGACGGACCGGCGCCACTCAACATTCAAAGGGAGGACACGACATGACCGAATTTCACGACAACAGCCCCGAAGCCGCCGGCCTTCGCCTGTCACGCCGAGGCTTTCTGAGCGGCGCCGCCGCGCTGACGGTCGCCGCCGCGCTGGCCCGGCCGAACTTCGCCTTCGCGCAGGATGCGCAATTCTGCGCTTCGCTGGGCTGGACGGTCTGGGAATCGGGCCGCCACATCGTCGCCGGCTACGAGGATGCGGTGAAGAAGCTCGGCGGCACGCTGACGATCGCCGACGCCAATTACGACGTGAAGAAGCAGGCCGACCAGATCGCCGCCTTCGTCGCCTCCAAGCCCGCCGCGATCTTCATCACGCCCGCCGACGCCGCCGCCATCGCGCCCGCCGTGCAGGCCGCCGTCGCCTCCGGCATTCCGATCTTCTGCGGTGACAGCTACGTGCCGAACACGACGGTGACCTCCACCGCCATGTCCAACAATTTCGGTCTCGGCGCCTATGGCGCGCAGTACATCGTCGATCGCCTGAAGGGGAAGGGCAAGGTCGCGCTCGTGTCCCTGCCCTCCAACGAATCCTGGGACCAGCGCACGCTGGGCGCCAAGTCCGTCTTCCTGCGCAATCCCGACATCCAGGTCGTCTCCGAGATCGCCTTCGCGCTCGGCGGCACCACCACGCCGCGCCAGGTCGTGGACAACATCCTCACCGCCAATCCCGACCTCAACGCCATCTGGTGCGCCTGGGACGGCGCGGCCTCGGAGGGCACGCTCGCCATCAAGGCGTCCGGCCGCGACGTGTTCATCACCGGCATCGACGGCGGCCAGCAGTCCTTCGAGTACATCCAGGCCGGTTCGCCTTTCGCGCTGACGCTCGCCCAGAGCTTCTACGAGATGGCCTATATGAACGCCTTCTACGCCCACGAGGTGATCGCCGGGCGCAAGGCGCCGCGCTTCGTCATCACGCCGTCCTACGCGGTGACGCAGGAAAGCCTCGCCAATATCGAAATCCCCGACACCTACGATCAGCCGGGCGAAGCCGCGAAGATCGGCTGGAACCGGGCGCTCTGACCCCAGGCTTCCGATGGCTCCGACAAGGGGCGGCTCCGGCAGGGGGCGGCGTTGCGCGCCCCTTGCCTTCTTCCCGGCAGCGCGAGGACAAGGCATGGCGACGATTCTGGATATGCGGGGCATCCGCAAGCGCTTCGGGCCGGTGCAGGCGCTGGGCGGGGTCGACTTCTCGCTGGAGCGCGGCGAGATCCACGCGCTGCTCGGCATCAACGGCGCCGGCAAGTCGACGCTGATCAAGATTCTGTCGGGCGTCTACACCAAGGACGAAGGCGCGATCGAGATCGACGGGCAGGCGGTCGAGCTCGGCAGCCCCCGCGCGGCGATCGAGGCGGGCATCGCCACCGTCCAGCAACACCCCGAACTCGTGCCGGACTGCACGGGCGTGGAGAACATCTTTCTGGGGCACGAGGGACACGCGCCCGGCCTGTTCCGACGCATGAACCGGCGCGCCATGCGCCAAAGCGCCCAGACGCTTCTGGAGCGCTTCCCCATCGAGATCGACCTCGACGCGTCGGTCGGCGAGATGCCAGCGGTGGACCGCGAGATCGTCGCCATTCTCCATGCGCTGCGCCACGACCATATCAAGGTCCTGATTCTGGACGAGCCAACCTCGACCCTGACCGAGCGCGAAAAAGCCTCGCTCTTCCAGCTCATGCGCACGCTTCAGGCCGCCGGCATCGCCATCATCTATATCACGCACCGGTTGGAAGAGGTCTTCGAGATCGCCGACCGCTTCACCGTCTTCCGGGGCGGGCGCAATGTGGCGACCTTCACTTCGCGCGAGGCGCGCGAGCGCAACATTTCCATTCCCGAGCTGATGCTGGACGAGGCGGCGGGCGATCTCTACCCGATCTGTGACGGGATCGGGAACGGGGACGTGATCTTGTCAGCCGAAGGGCTCGGATGCGGCGCGGCCTTCTCGGGCGTCGATCTCGAACTACGGCGCGGCGAAATCCTCGGTGTCTTCGGCCTTGTCGGCTCGGGCGTGGACGAATTGAGCAAGGTCCTGTTCGGCGCCCTGCGCCCGGACGCGGGCGAGCTCAAGGTGAAGGGTCGGACCCGACGCTTTCGCGGCCCGCACGACGCGCTGGAGGCCGGCATCTTCCTCGTGCCGGGCGACCGGCGCACCGAAGGGCTGACCATGACCAAGGACGTCACCTTCAACACCACGGTCGCCCATCTCGGACGCGCCTCCTGGCTCGGCGGCCTGTTGAAACTGTCCGGCAACCGACGCGACACAGAGAAACTGGCGCGCGACGTCGGCCTGCAGCCCTTCGAACTCGACCGGCCCGTCAGCGCCTTTTCGGGCGGCAATCAGCAGAAGATCGTGATCGCCAAGGGGCTTTATCGCAACGCCGACATCTACATCTTCGCAGAGCCGACGATCGGCGTCGACATCGGCGCGCGCGCCAAGCTCTACGCCCTGATGCGCGATCTCTCGCGCCGTGCGGGCGTCATCGTCATGTCCTCGGACTGCGATGAGGTGCACGGCCTCGCCGACCGCGTGCTCGCCCTCTACAAGGGCCGCCCCGTTCATCTCGGGGGAGGTCATCCCGGCGGCGTCAGGCCCTCGCGCGATCAACTTCTCAGCGCCGGAATCATGGGAGCGCGTGCCTGATGACCAAGAGAACCCACCCCCTGGTACCGAGAATCGTCGCCTTCCTCGTGCTTCTCATGCTCGTGGCCGGTATCTTTCAGATGCTGACGCCAGCCTATCTTTCGTCCGAGAACATCCACGCCCTGCTGCGCCACATGGCGGTGCAGGGGCTGGCGGCGCTCGGCCTCACCTTCGTCATCGTGGTGCGCCAGTTCGACCTGTCCTTTCCCGGCGTCGCCTCGCTCGGCGCCATGACGCTCGGCTGGCTGATCGCGGGGCGATACGGCGTCGGCCTCGGCGTTCTGGGCGCGCTGGCGGTCGGGCTCGCCTGCGGCCTCGTCAACGGCATCGCCGTTGCCTGGATGCGCCTGCCCGACATCGTGGCGACCATCGCCACCGGAGGGCTCGCGGTGGGCCTGTCCTACTTCTATTCCAACGGCACCTCGATCTCGAAGAACTTCTTCATGTCGGGCATTCTCGACCTGAACGACGCCAAATATCTGGGCATCGACGCGCCGGTCGCCATCCTGCTCGCCGCCGCTCTTCTCGCCGGGATCGTGCTGCACTTCTCCCGCTTCGGCCGCGCCTTCTACGCCACGGGCGAGAACCGCACCTCGGCGGTGTTTTCCGGTATCCGTGTCCGGCTCTATGTCTGCGCCGCCTTCGCCATCTGCGGCGCGCTGTCATGCCTTGCCATCACGCTTCTCGTCGCCTCTTCCGGCGCGGCCAATGTCACGGCGGGCAACCAACTGCTGATGCCGGCCTATGCCGCCGTCTATCTCGGCGCGGCCCTGTTCGGGGCGGCCTCGGTGCCCGCCACGGTCGCCGGCACGCTGCTCATGTCGGCCATGCTGAACGGGTTCACGCTGCTCGCCGTACCCTATTTCTACTCGGACGCCATCGTCTCGATCGTCCTGATTTCCGCCATCGCCCTTTTCGATCCCCGGATCGAGGAAGCGTTCCGCCGTTTCCGCGACAGCGGCAAACCCGCCCTTCGCGAGGCCCGTTCATGAGCGCCGTTCTGACCCCGACCTCGCGCGCCGGCGCTCCCGCCGGTTTCGATATCAACCGCTTCCTCGTGCGCTTCGGTCTCTTCTTCCTGCTTGCCGCCCTGGTGATCGTCTTCACCTGGCTGCGCCCGAGCTTTGCCAGCGCGGGCAACATCAACGACATGCTGCGTTCGGCCTCGATCTCCGCCATCATGTTTCTGGGTCTCACCTGGATCATCGCGGCGGGCGAGATCGACGTCAGCTTCATGTCGGTCGCCGCACTCTCCACCATGATCGTCGCCGGGCTCGTCTCGGCGGGCGCGGGCTGGCCGCTGGCCTCGCTCGTGGCGCTTCTCGCGGGGCTTCTGGTGGGGCTCCTGAACGGCCTGCTCGTCGCCCTGATGGGCCTGCCGGCGCTCGTCATCACCATCGCGACAGGCGGCCTCGCCGGTTCGATCGCCGCCGCGATCGGCAAGGGAACCTCGATCCCGATGGCCACGACGGGTTTTGCAGGCGCGCTGGTGGATGCCAATCTCGGCCTCCTTCCGGTTCTGACGGTTCTCGTCGCGCTTCTCTACGCGGGGGCCTGGATGCTTCAGGATCGCACGACCTTCGGCCACTACATCTACGCCATGGAGCAGAACCGCCACGCGGTGGTGGAGGCCGGTATTCCGGCTGGCAAGCTCCTGTTTCTTCTCTACGTCGTCTCGGCGGTTCTGTCCTCGGTCGCGGGCGTGCTTCTGGCCGCCGACCTGTCCTCGGGTCAGCCCTATATCGGCTCGTCCTATTTCATCGACGGGCTGACGGCGGTTCTGCTCGGCGGCATGGCGCTGAAGATGGGCAAGCCGAACATGGTGGGCACCTTGACCGGCGTCCTGCTGCTCGCCGTCCTTCTGAGCGGCGCTGCGCTTCTAGGCTGGACCGACTCGCAGCGTCAGATCGTCCGCGCCGCGCTTCTCATCGCCGGCGTCGCGCTGGTGGTGTGGACCCGCCGCAAGAACCGTGTGCGTATCTAGTGCGTGTTGTGAAAGGCATGACCATGAAGGCTTCCACCAAGCGGCCCCTCAAACGCGCCGGGATCGAACTCACCGCACTCGGCATGGGAACGGCGCCGCTCGGCGGGCTCTACGCCCCCGTACCCCTGTCGGACGCGCGCGCCGCGCTGCAGGCGGCCTGGGACGCCGGCATCCGGCATTTCGACACCGCGCCCATGTATGGCCTCGGCCGCTCCGAACACCTGACCGGCGAGCTCCTGCGCGAGGAAGAGCCTTCCAGCTTCGCGATCTCCACGAAGGTTGGGCGCCTCATGAGCTTCGAGCGGCCCGGCCGCCAGCTGCCTCCCGAGCCGCCGAAGAACGAGTTCGATTCCGGCTGGAACAACGGCCTCTCGTTTCGCGAGGTCTTCGACTATTCCTACGACGCCATCCTTCGCTCCTACGACGACTCGCGCCAGCGCACCGGCCTGTCGAAGCTCGACATCCTCTTCGTCCACGATATCGGCCGCGTCACGCACGGCGCGCTGCACGATCATCACTGGGGGGCGCTCACCAAGGGCGGGGGCTTCCGCGCTTTGGAAGAGCTGCGAGCGGCCAAGCTCATCGCTGGTTTCGGGCTCGGCGTGAACGAGACGCAAGCGATTCTCGACGCGATGGAGGAGACCGATCTCGACGTCTGCCTGCTCGCTGGCCGCTACACGCTGCTGGACGGATCAGCCACGGAGGCGCTTCTGCCCAAGGCCGCCGCACGCGACGTGGCGCTGGTGGTGGGCGGTGTCTTCAATTCCGGCATTCTCGCCTCCGCCTCGGGGCGCAAGAAGTTCAACTATGTTGACGCCCCGGCCGAGATCGTCGAGAAGGCCGAAGCCCTGCGGGCCGCCTGCGAGCCCTTCGGCGTGCCGCTTCCCGCCGCCGCGATCCAGTTCCCGATGCGCCATCCCGCCACCGCCAACGTGGTCATCGGCGCCAAGAGCGCCGCCCAGGTGAACCAGAACGTCGCCTGGTTCGAGCAACCGATCCCGGACGCGCTCTGGCTCAGCCTCGAAGAAAAAGGCCTCATCCCCGCGCTCTGACGGGGGGCCTCGCAAGGAACAGACCCCATGCTGAAATCCATCCACCCTCTTCTCAACGGCCAACTCCTCGCCATCCTGGACGACATGGGCCATGGCAACGAGATCGTCATCGCCGACGCCAATTTCGGCGCCGCCCATGTCGCGCAACGCCTGATCGACCTCCCGGGTACGACCGCGACCGATCTCGTGGATGCGATCCTCTCCGTCTTCCCGCTGGACGATTTCGTCGACTCGCCCATGGCGGTGATGACGGCACCGCCCGAGACGCGGCCGATGTACGACGCCTTCCAGGCCAGCGCCGACAGGGCGGAGGGGCGCAAGGTCACCGTGTCCGAGATCGAACCGGCCGTGTTCGTGGAGCGCACGCGCGCAGCCTATGCCGTGATAGCCAGCGGCGAGCGCCGGCTCTACGGCAATGTACTCCTGCGCAAGGGCGTTCTGCGTCCCTGAGCACCGCCGTTCAGCCCGGCATCGCGCTTCGTCCGTACCGGAAGCCGGAACGGGTCGGCCAGATGGGAGACATGCGCCTGGCAGGGCGATGGGGCGATCGGCAAAACCCGGTAGATCGGCTCAACCCCGGAGACACCGCGATGATCGCCGATGAGCGCGATCATCGCTTGAACGGGCAATCGAACTTCCCCTGCCCGGCCGCCGAATGCTTGTCATTGGGCGATTGGGTGTCAAAACACCCCGATGTCTTGCGCAGGATCTGGTTGGCCTGTCGGATTTCCCGGTTTTCTTCACGCAGTCCAGCAACGTGTGAGCCGGGCAACCGACCTTCGTCGCGATCGACTGGCAGGCGGTTCACCGACAGGAATGGTCCGCCTCGTGGCCCAAAACCAGCCGCACCGCCCGGTCGCGAACCTCTGGCGAAAACCTGTTCGTCGTTCGGCTCGTCATAGCTTCACCCTATTCGGGAGTTGGAGCCTTCAGCAAACCCGGTGCGGCTCACGCGCATCCCAAATGGATGTTCGCAACAGATGGGGTATTCGGCTTTGGCGCCCTGTTTTTCGCTGCTGTGACGGGTGGAGGTGCTGCGCTTCGAACA
>NZ_LDQA01000057.1 GCF_001475935.1 Aureimonas ureilytica | reverse complement strand
CGGGCAAGTCGACCATGCTGCGCTGCCTCAACCGCCTTGTGGAGCCCACTGCCGGATCGATCCGCATCGGCGGAACCGAAGTGACCGAGTTGTCCACCAAGGCGCTGCGCGAGTTCCGCCGCGAAACCTTCGGCATGGTGTTCCAGCACTTCGCCCTGTTTCCCAACCGCACGATTGCGGAAAATGTCGAATACGGACTGGAGGTTCAGGGCGTCGATCGCAAGACGCGGCGCGAGCGGGCGCTGGAAGCGGTCGAGCTGGTCGGCCTCAAGGGCTGGGACACCAAGTTCCCGCGCCAGTTGTCGGGCGGGATGCAGCAGCGGGCGGGCCTTGCCCGCGCCCTGTGCGCCGACGCCGACATTCTCCTGATGGATGAAGCCTTCTCCGCGCTCGATCCGCTGATCCGGCGCGACATGCAGAACGAGCTGCGCTCGCTGCAGCAGAAGCTGCGCAAGACCATCGTCTTCGTCAGCCACGATCTCGACGAGGCCATTCATCTGGGCGGGCGCATCGTTCTCATGAAGGACGGCGCCATCGCGCAAAGCGGCACGGCCGAAGAAATCCTCCTCGACCCGCAGGGCGACTATGTCCGCCGCTTCGTGGAAAATATCGACGTGTCGTCGGTCGTCACGCTCGGGCGCCTCGTGCGCCCGCAGCCACGCCTCTTCCAAGGCGCGGCGGCCGAGGAGGCCTGGCCCCTCGTGGAACCCGCGCAGAGCCGCGCCGACGAGGTCTTCGTCGTCACCTGCGATCGCGACATGCCGGTGGGCCGTATCGACCGGGGCCGGCTCTCCGCCCCCGGCTCGCGCGGGCAGCGGCTCGAGAAGCTGATGGACGGCGGGATCGCCCGCGCGCCGGCCGGAGCGGTCCTGAAAAGCGTGCTCCCGCTTCTGGCGAGCGAGCCTCACGGCCTGGCCGTAGTGGACGAGACGGGCCGCTTCGTCGGCCTTCTCACCCGCGAAGTCGCCCTGCGCGCACTGGCGGGCAAGCAGCCCAACGAGGAAAGGAACATGGCATGGAATGGCTCCTCAACGACGACGGCAGCATCCGCAAGTTCCCTCTGGACGAATACGCCAGCAGCGCCCTCGATTGGCTCACCCTCCATCTCGCATCACTGACGCGCGGCCTGTCCGCCTTCGTGGCGGGTTGGATCTCGACGGGAACGGAGTTTCTGCTTCAGATTCCGCCTTGGGTGCTGATCCTCGCACTGGCTGGCGGAGCCTTCGCCCTGGCCGGACGCCGCGTCGGGCTTCTGGCCCTCTTCGGCTTCCTGTTCCTGTGGAACCTGCGTCTTTGGGACGCGACGGTGGAAACCCTCGTTCTGGTGACGCTGTCCACCCTTGCCGCGCTCCTGATCGGCCTGCCGATCGGCATCGGATGTGCCCTGTCGGAGCGGGCCTGGAAGACCGTCTCGCCCGCGCTCGACATGATGCAGACCATGCCGAGCTTCGTGTATCTCATTCCCGCCATCCCGTTTTTCGGGCTCGGTTCGGTTTCGGCGGTGTTCGCCACCGTGATCTTCTCCATGCCGCCGGTGATCCGCCTGACGGCGCTCGGCATTCGCGGCGTGCCGCATGACCTGACCGAGGCCGCCGATGCCTTCGGCACGACCCCGGTCCAGAAGCTTCTGAAGGTCCAGCTTCCCCTGGCCCTGCCGACCATCATGGCCGGCATCAACCAGACCATCATGCTGGGCCTCTCCATGGTGGTGATCGCCTCGATGATCGGCGCGGGCGGCCTTGGCCGCGAGGTCTGGCGCTCGATCCAGCGGCTCGACGCGGGCTCCGGCTTCCAGGCGGGCATCGCCATCGTCATCCTTGCGGTCGTGCTCGACCGCGTCACCCAGGCCATGGCGCGCCGCGCGCGCTCGGCTTGATCCGTCCCTTTCCAGCACTTCCCTTTCCTCTCAACGGAGTTCCGAGACCCATGCTGAAAGTCCTTGCAGCCGCCGCTCTCGCCACGACCCTCATGACGAGCCTTGCCTCGGCCGCCGAGAAGAAGGTGAATTTGGCCTATGTGGAATGGTCCGACGCCGTGGTGGCGACCAATCTTCTGGCCGAGACCTTGAAGAAGGAAGGCTACGCCGTCACGCTGACACCGCTGCCGGCCGCCGCCATGTGGCAGGCTGTCGCGACCGGCGAGGCCGACGCCATGGTGGCCGCCTGGCTTCCGGCGACCCATGCCGCCTATTACGCCAAGCTGAAGGACAAGGTCGATCTGGTCGGCCCTAATGTCTCCGGCGCCAAGATCGGCTGGGCCGTACCCACCTATGTCGATCTCACCTCGGTCGAGGACCTGAAGACCAAGGGAGCCGAAGTCGGCAAGAAGGTGATCGGCATCGATCCGGGCGCCGGCCTGATGCAGGCCTCCGAGAAGGCCATCAAGGATTATGGCCTGACGAACATCAATCTGGTGGACGGTTCGGACGCGACCATGACCGCCGCGCTGAAGGACGCGATCGACCGCAAGCAGCCCATCGTGGTGACGACCTGGACCCCCCACTGGATGTTCGGGCGCTGGGACCTGAAATATCTCGCCGACCCCAAGGGCTCCTTCGGCGGCGAAGAAACGGTCAACACCGTCGCCCGCAAGGGCTTGGACAAGGACATGCCCGAAGTCTACAAAGTCCTGAAGAACTTCAAGCTTTCGCTCGATGACGAGCAGAAGATGATGCTGCAGAACGAGGAAAAGGGCGCCAACCCGGCCGCGAACGCCAAGGCCTGGGTCGCCGCCAACCCGGACAAGGTCGCCGCCTGGACGAAATAAGCACGCTTACAGGCCGCGCTCCATCGAAAGCCGCGACGCGAGTCCCCCTCGCGTCGCGGCTTTTCGCTTTCGGATGAGAATAAAGAGCCATTCCGCCCGCGAGGCATCGCTGCCCACGTGGGCGCGGTTGAGGCTGAGGAAGGGAGCATCGCCTCACTCAGGAATCGCCGCCGGCCACCCCAACACCCGCAGGCCAGCCCGTCGCCTCGAAACGTGGGCGAAGGCCGATCCGGCACGTGCCATCCCGTCTTCGTTTGGCGCTCCGCCCGCTTCGGCCGGGTTCAAGCGGCGTTGCGCAGTCCGTGCGGCGCGCGGGACGTGCTCGCGGAACTGGCGAGTTCCTGCCCCATCCGGTCGAGACGGTTGATCGCCTCGCTGATCTGTTCGACGCCGATCGACTGTTCGCGGCAGGCGGCCGAGATTTCGGACACGAGTTCGGCGGTGCGCCGGATATCGGGCACCAGCGCTTTCAGCGCTTGGCCCGCCTCTTCCGATACGGACAGGGAGCGGTTCGACAAGGCTCCGATCTCGCCCGCGGCAATGGTCACGCGCTCGGCGAGCTTGCGCACTTCGGACGCCACCACGGCAAAGCCCTTGCCATGTGCGCCCGCGCGCGCCGCCTCGATGGCCGCGTTCAGCGCCAGAAGGTCGGTCTGGCGCGCGATCTCCTGCACGACCTGAATCTTGGTCGCGATGGAGCGCATGGCCTCCACCGACTTCTCCACAGCCTCGCCACCGCGATCGGCGTTGATCGACGCCTTGTCCGCGATCTTCTCCGTGGTTGAGGCGTTCTCGGCGTTCTGGCGGATGTTGGCGGTCATCTCTTCCATGGCCGCCGAGGCGTCGCCCAGCGAACGCGCTTGCTCACTCGCGACCCGAGCGCGATCCGTTTCCATGCGCGTCTTTTCGGCCGCCAACGTGTCCAGATAGGTCGATACGCCGTAATCCATATCGAGGATGGCGACCTTGACCAGAATACCGAGAAGCTCCGCAGCCTCGTCGATCTTGGCGCCACGCATCAGGCCCCGGCCGAGAAGCCGTGGAAGAAGGTCCTTGATCATGCCTTCGAGGATCAGGGCATAGCCGCCGAGATACCAGCGGGGCTCCAGTCCGATACGCGCATGGGTGCGCCCAATGCGTTCGACCTCGCTGACATAGCTATCGTCGATATGGCCGCCGGCCAGATGAGCCCAATGCTTGTTCTGCGCCGTCTCCGCCTTTTGGCGCATGGTCTCGGACGCAAAGAAGGATTGCAGTTCGGGCACTTTGGCGAGTTGGTCGTAGAAGGCCGAGATGCCACCCTCGACCGCATGGCTGATCATTTCGCATTTCGGCGCGATCCGCTCCAGCGCGGCGTCGTCGATTTTCAGAAACTGGAGACGCTCAGCGAGATCGGTACGCATGTGCATCGGCTCTTCCCCCAAGAAACGATGCAGCATAACTTCACAAAACTTACCATCCAATTAGAGGTTGAGCGCAGAAAGGCGCGACGAAAGGTCCACTCAAGCCCCCTTCGCCGACGCGCCGTGTCCGACCGAAGAGCCTGATCAGGCCTTGAGCTGGGCCGCCTTTTTCGCGGGCGCCTTGCGAGCCGCCGGTTTCTTGGCGGTCGCGCGGCTCGCGCGCTGCAGAGGCAGCGCTGTCTTGGCTTCGCTCGGCGTGCCGCCTTCCGCTTCCTGTGCCAGGCGAAGGGCCTTCAGCCGCGCGGTTTTTTCGTCGCGCGCGCGGGTTTCGGCGCGAATCAAGGTTAGAGCCGTCCCCTTCTCGGAACGATTGGCAATATCGCCGAGGCGCGCGTTTTCGCGATGTTCAGTCGAATTGTGCGCATCCATGGAAATCGCCCTCCGCTGGCCGAGTCCGGCTGGCCGGCGCATCATGCATCGGCCAGGCCCGGCAGCGCGACCCGAACGGGCCGCTTCCAAGAAGAAACTAGGGCGAGCGTGACGTTAAGCGAGTGTGACGACCTGTCTCAAGCCAACATCATCAAAGCGTCACGTAGGTTCCGAGTTCGACGACGCGGTTGGCGGGGATGCGATAGTAGTCGATCGCGTCGTAGGAGTGGCGAGCCATCTTGATGAAGATCTGGCTTTGCCAGCTCGGCATGTCGCTGCGCGCGGCCGATTTGATCCGCCGCCGGCCGACGAAGAAGGTGGTGGACATGACGTCGAACTTCACGCCCAGCTCGCGCAGCTGGATCAGCGCCTGAAGCAGATTGGGCTCGTCCAGGAAGCCGTAGTTCAGCTCGACGCGCGCAAAGGCGGGCGACAGGGGGTGATAGGTCAGGCGGTTGGCGTTCGAGACATAGGGCACGTCCGCCGTGCGGATCGTCACGATGACGTTCTTCTCGTGCAGCACGCGATTGTGCTTGAGATTATGCAGAAGCGCCGACGGTACGGTCTCGGGCGTCGAGGTCAGATACATCGCCGTGCCCGACACATGGGTAACGGAGGAGGTTTCCATCGCCTTGATGAACGTGTCGAGCGACAGGTTCTGCTGCTGCGCCTTGGTGTTGAGAAGGCGCGTGCCACGGACCCAGACGGCCATCAGCAGCATGATGCAGCCGCCGATCACCAGCGGCAGGTAGCCGCCATCGGCGAGCTTCAGAAGATTGGCGGCCAGGAACGCGCTGTCGATTACCATGAGCGGCGCGACCACCGCGACCGCGAGCCCCAAACCCCAGCCCCAGCCATAGGCGAAGACGACGATGCCGAGCAGGCTCGTGATGATCATCGTGCCGGTGACCGCGATTCCGTAGGCGGCGGCGAGCGAGGAGGAATCCTGAAAGAAGATGATCAGCATGACGACGCCGATCAGCATCAGCCAGTTGACCGTCGGCAGATAGATCTGCCCGCGCTCGGACTCGGACGTATGCTCGATCTGAAGGCGCGGCAGGAGACCCAGCTGGATGGCCTGCTGCGTCAGCGAGAAGGCGCCGGTGATGACCGCCTGTCCCGCGATGATCGTGGCGAGCGTGGCGAGAATCACGAGCGGCAGACGCCCCCACTCGGGCGCCGACAGGAAGAAGAGATTGGGCAGGGCCGACGCGTCGTTGAGCGCGAAAGCACCTTGGCCGAGATAGTTGAGCAGCAGCGCCGGGCCGACGAAGCCGAGCCAGGCGATGCGGATCGGCCGTTTGCCGAAATGGCCCATATCGGCATAGAGCGCTTCGGCCCCCGTCACAGCGAGGAAGACCGACCCCAGAACGGTGAAGCCGAGAATCCCGTGCGACGTCATGAACCAGAAGCCGTTGATGGGATTGAGCGCGTGCAGGATCTGCGGCGCGTCGCCGATATGCGAAAGGCCGATCAGCGCCAGCGTGATGAACCAGAGCGCCATGATCGGGCCGAAGAACACGGCGACCTTGGCCGTGCCGAAGGACTGCACGGCATAGAGCGCCACGATGATGGCGATGGCGATGGGCACGATATAAGGGTCGAGCCCCGGCGTCGTGACCTTGAGACCTTCGACAGCGGAGAGAACCGAGACCGCCGGCGTCAGGATCGCGTCGCCATAGAACAGCGCCGCGCCGATCATGCCGAGCGTCAGGATCACGCGGTTGGGCCGCTGCAGCGCGGTCTGCGCCAGCGCCATGAGCGACAGCGCGCCGCCCTCGCCCTGATTGTCGGCCCTGAGCACCAGCATCACGTATTTCACCGTGACGACGATCACCAGCGACCAGACCAGCAGCGAGACGATGCCGATGATTTCGCTGGCCGAGGGAATGCCCCCGACATGCAGCAGGGATTCTTTCATGGCATAGAGCGGGCTTGTCCCGATATCGCCGTAAACGACGCCGATGCTGCCGAGGACGACAACGGGAAGGCTCTTGCGCGGGTGACCCTCGTGCGGGGACGTTGCCGTCTCGGCCGTGGGGGCGTGTTCGCCGCTGATCATTCCTCTGACGAGGCCTCCGGTGGTATGGGTATCATGGAGCAGAAAAGCGCAGCGTCGAATCCATGGCCGCCCAGAATCAGCGACAACCATAGTCTTTTGAAAGACGAATTCCGGGTCCAAGAGCCCGAAACCCAGCGATAAAGTCGCGAGCGTCTAGCACGGAACGCGAGGGAGGCAAAGGCCACCCCCTGCCGCAGCCGCCACGCGGCCACACCGCCACAACCGTCGAGAAAATTTTCGCGAAAGGTGGGCGCGCTAGAAGCGGTTTCAAGAAAATTTTCGAAGGCTCCCCCTTCGTGGCTTTTCCTTCGCATTTGCAGCGGTATCTACAGCCTATAACCTGCCTTTATGTCAGGCGAACGATCCGTTCTCGAAGGAACCGCTCGTGGGACCCGACAACAAGAATCGGCGGGAGGAAAGTCGAGGACGGTATGATCATTTCCGATGACAGGGACCAGGAAATCCGCAACCTGGCGTATTTCCTGTGGGAGAAGGCGGGACGCCCCAGCGGACAGGAGCACGACTTCTGGGCGGAAGCCGCGCGCCGGGTCGAAACGGAACAGCCCTGCGCCACGGTTCAGCAGCGCAACCGCTTCGTGGCGCGCTGACACGCTTCGTGCGCTGACGAACTCTGCGGGCCGGCGGGCTTTTTCCGCTGCCCGTGCATCCCGGCCGGGACATGTGCGTTTCCCCGTTCATCACCATCAGGGAAGACCATCATGCTCGATCGGATCAAGGAACATATGGAAGTGATCGGCGCTGACGGCGTTCATATCGGCACCGTGGACCGGGTCGAGGGCGACCGCATCAAGCTGACCAAGAAGGACAGCGGCGAAGGCCATCATCAGGGTCATCACCACTTCATTCCCGGCGGTCTCGTGGCCGAGGTCGAAGGAGACAAGGTGCGTCTGTCCGCCAATGGCGACGTCGCCGTATCCTTCGAAGAAGAAAACGACGGCCGCGGGGCCTGACCCCATCCGATAGCGGCGCTCGCGGCGCCGTGAAAGAAAAAGGACGGAACGCGATGGAATACGCGCGTTCCGTCCTTTTTACAGCATCTCGACCTTTTCCTTGACGAGACCGCCCTCCCCGGCAAGCCGGATCGTGTTCAGGCCGGCGCCATCTCGCGCCCCTCCGGCCTGTCTCGCACGCGGAATGCAGCCGTCCAGAGAACGGCAGCGAACAGCGCGTGGCAGGAGAGGAAGGCGATCACCAGCCCTTCGATCCCGTCCAGCCGCGCGCCAAAGGCCATAATGATGCCGAAGCCGAAGGCCGCGGTCACCGACAGGACCGCGCGCAGCCCCTGATACCCCGCCCCGGTCAGCGCATCGGCGGCGGGATATTGCAGCGCCATCAGAGGCAGGCTGAAGGACAACGCCGCCGTCACGCCCACCATGGATTCGAAGTCCCGGCCGAGAACGGCGGGTGCGAGGAAGCCCGCGAGGCTGACGGCCCCGCAGGCCGCAAGACCGACGCCCAGCATGACCGGCACGACGCTCAGCGCATAGCGCCGGCTGGCGGCGATGCCGCCGCGCCCGCCATGCACGAAGAAATTCGGATAGGTCATGCGCGTGACGACCTGGAGCGGAAACAGGCCCAGGGTCAGAACGCGCGAGGCCGCGCCGTAGATGCCGACGCTCGCCGCATCCGCGAAGCGACTGAGCACGATGCGATCGAGGCTTCCTTGCGACGAGCGCGACGCCTGATTGAGGCAGAAGGACAGGCCGGTCCAGAGATCGCGTGTCAGCAACACGGCGCGCGGCCGCCCATAGAGCCGGATCGACAAGGCAAGGTAGAGCGCGGTGGTGATCACCGATTGGAGGAAGGCCACTTCGATCCAGCCTTCGAGATCGGAGCGGCCCAGCGCTGCGAAAAAGATCGCCGCCGCCAGAAGGCGCACGAAGGCGGTGGTAAAGCGCACCGCCCCGGCGCGCACCGTCTGGCGATGGGCGACCATGACCAGTTCGAGCGAGGCGGCCGCGCGTCCGATCAGGATTTCGCCGCCGATCACCAGTGCGACGAACAGAACCGGCAGCGGCGATTCCATGACGCCATGGGCCACCCAGACGCCGCCGAGCACCACGAGCGGCAGCGTCAGCCCCGTCAGGATCAGGAGATTGCCGAAATAGGACGCGAAGCGCTCCGGCTCTCGCGCCACGCCGCGCACCAGAAGATCGGCCCCGCCCAGCCCCACCAGTTCCACGCTCAAGGCCGAGACGGCCAGAAGCGCGGTGTAGATGCCGAAGGCTTCGAGCCCTAGCCCGCGCGCCGTCAGGGCGAAGGCCACGAGTTGCACGCCCAGCGCCGAGACGGTGGGCACCAGCGTTCCGGCGAAGGTGACGATCCGAAAGCGCGCCTCCAGATGCCGGGCGAAAGCCCCGGCTCGCGAACGTAGCCCGCTCACGACGCGCTTGCCTCAACCACAGACATGATCGTCCTCGCGCCGGCCCGCCGGGGCCGCCTCGGCGGGTTTGGGCCGCGCATATTCCACGAAGACGCCGCCCAGATGCGCCTTATAGCGGCCGCGCACCTTGTCCATTTCCAAGAGCCAGCCGAGAAAGGGGGATTCGGGCTCGCGCCGGAACAGCGGATAGATCGCCAGGCGCGCGGTGAGGCCCAGCGTCTTGGCCAAGCTTTTGCGCGCGCCCGCATCGAGGCTTTCCCAGCGCACCGCATGATTGCCGACACGAAAGCGGCGCTGGCGCATCCATGCGAGCGACGCGCGAGAATCGGGCACCTCCTCCCAGACGAACGCTTCCTCGGCCCAAGCCATTTTCAGGCCGGCATAGAAGAGGCGGCGGAAGAACACCGTATCGCCGCCGCCGCTGAGGCCGAAGGCTTCATCGAAGAAGGGGCGCGGGATCGAGCCCGTGGCCTCCAGATCGATCAGGAAATTGCAGGTGCAGAAGACGAAGGGACGCCCCTCCAGAAACTGCTTCTGCACGGACCAATAGCGCGCGTAGCGCTCCAGATGCGCGGCCTTCTCGGGAAACACGGGCCGCACCGGCCCACCGACCACGGCTGCCCCTTCCCGCGCCTGACAGGCCAGGAGCTCGGCGAGCCAGACGGGCGAGGGCCATTCGTCGTCGTCGATCATCGCGACGAAGCGGACCCCGCGCTTTTCGGCTTCGTCGAAGACCGCGTTGCGCGCGGCCGAAATGCCGGGATGACTTTCGATGCGATAGCGCAGCTCCAGCCCCGTGCGGGCGGCAAACGCGCCAACGGCCAGCCCCACGGCGGGGTCCTGTCCGTCATTGTCCACGACGATGATCACCGGTGGCTCGGCCAGCGGTTTTGCGCTTTCGGCGATGTGGTCGAGCAGGCGCAGAAGCGAGGGCAGACGCTTGTAGGTGCAAAGGCCGACGGCGAGCCCGGACCGCGAGGAGCCGGGAGGAGACGAGACAGTCATGGGCGAAGCTCCGCTTCAAGAAGGGCGTCGGGAAAGCGCTCTGGAAAGCGGCGCAAGACCGAAAGGACTTCGGTTGTCGCGTTCGGGAGGCGCGGGCAGGTCGGCATGGGCGATCATCGTTCCGGAAGCTTAGGGATCATGTTGCGCCGCAGCAACAAGCGCGAAAGGCGAGGACGTCGGAGGCCGAGAGTGAGTCAAACTGAGATCAGGCTCCTGCAATCCGTTGACATTTGTCTTATATCCTACGTATGTTTGGGTGAAGAAAAAATGAGACAGCAGATCATGGCATGACGCCAATGAGGTTCTTCCGCCGGCCTCCGTGATGTGAGCCGCGGTCTTCTTTAGCCCCCCCAAATTCCCCATGCCGGAGCGTACGGATGACCCATGGCCATTCGCCGCGTCGCGATGTCGTTTTGCTCGCGATACCGACCCTCAACGAAGCCAGAACCATCATTCCCGTTCTGGAGCGGCTGACCGCCGATCAGGATGGCGAGTTCGATCTGCGCATCTGCGTGGTGGATGGTGGCAGCACGGACGGAACGGTGGAACTCGTTCGCGCCTATGCCCGGCACCGCTCTCAGGTCTTTCTGGAGCACAATGGACGGCGCATCCAGAGCGCCGGGATCAATCTGGCGGTCGCCCGCCATGGCGAGGGCGCAAAATGGCTCGTGCGCTGCGACGCCCATGCCAACTACCCGCGTGGCTATATCGCCTCGCTGCTGCGCACGCAGCGACGCACGGGTGCCACCTCCGTCGTGGTTCCAATGGATTCGGTCGGCTGCATTCCGTTCCAGAAGGCCGTCGCCTGGGTCTCCGACAGCCTGATCGGCTCGGGCGGATCGGCCCATCGGGGCGGGCGCAAAAGCGGCTTCGTGGATCACGGCCACCACGCGCTGATCGCCCTCGACATGTTCAAGCGCGTGGGCGGCTACGAGGAAAGCTTCACCCATAACGAGGACGCCGAGTTCGACTGCCGTCTGCGGGCGCTGGCTGGCACGATCTATCTCGATGGCGAAACGCGGCTCGAATATCATCCGCGCGACAGTTTCCAAGGCATCTGGCGGCAATATTTCAACTATGGAAGGGGCCGCTCGCGCACCTTGCGCCGGCATCCGACCTCGCTGCGCCTGCGTCAGTTCGCGGTGCCGAGCTTCATGGTTGTCTTTTTCGCCTGCCTCGCGATCGCGCCGGCTCTTCCCCATGTCCTGGTGGTGCCGTTTCTCTACCTTTTCGCGCTCGCCCTGACCTCCTGTCAGATCGCGCTGCGCCATCGCACCGCTTGCGGGCTTCTGTCCGGTCCGGTTGCCGGGGTCATGCACACAGCTTGGGCGTCAGGCTTTCTTCTAGGGCTGGCCGGCGCGCGCGACATGCGCTGGAGCCCCGAGCGTCAGCCTGCCCAGGCGGAAGCTGTATGACATGGGCGCAGGCGGGCGGTGCCGTCGCGGATGATGATGCGCCGGCCACACTGTTCGCGCTGCTCCTCGACCCTTCGCTCTTCACGCCCGCCTATGATGCCGGCCTGTCCAGCGGCCTGCGGCAGGCCGGGGTGCGGCCGCTCTGGCTAACGCGCCCCTTGCGCGAGCGCGAGGAAGCCGAACTCGACCCGGCCGAATGCGAAGCCGCGTTTTATCGACGCGTGGAAGCGATCGCGCCCGCGCGCCGGCGTCTGCGCGCCGTGGCCAAGGGCGCGTCCCATCTCGTGGATCTGGCAGCGCTCCTGCGCCGTCTCGGCCGGAACGAGGCGGATGTGGTGCATCTTCAATGGGCGGTTCTGCCGGCCTTCGACGCGGCGGCGATCCTCGCCATGCGCCGCCATTGCCCTGTCGTCATGACGGTGCACGACACCGTGCCCTTCAATGGCGAGCGCATTTCGCTTCTGCAAAACAAGGGGTTCGACCTGCCGCTTCGCGCCGCCGATCGGCTCATCGTCCACACGAGGGCCGCGCTCGACACGCTGCGGGCGCGCGGCCTCGACGCGCACAAAATCCATCTTATCCCCCATGGGCCGCTGCCCTTGAAGGCCAAGCCCAGCGCGGAAGCGCTGGCGCGGGCGAGGTCGAAGCGCTTCACGCTGGTTCTGTTCGGCCAGATCAAGCCCTACAAGGGTGTCGATCTGCTCATAGAAGCGCTGGGGCAGATGCCCGCCCATGAGCGGGAGCAGGGCCGCGTCATCGTCGCCGGCGCGCCGATGATGGATATCGCCCCCTTGATGGCGCGGGCCGAGGCGCTCGGGCTCGGGCCGACTCTCGAGTTCCGCCTCGGCCGGCTCGACCATCAGGCCATGGCGGACCTGTTTCACGAGGCGGATGGCTTCGTTTTCCCGTATCGGCAGATCGACGCGAGCGGCGTCTACTTCCTCCTGAAGCCGCTCGGCAAATGGATGGTGGCCAGCCGTGTCGGCATCTTCGCCGAGGATCTGCGCGAGGGCGCGGACGGAGCGCTCGTCGCGCCCGGCGACACCAAAGCGCTGAGCGAGGCCATGGCCGAGGCCTTCACACGCCGCCCTGCCCCGCCGCCCCGGCCGAACAGCGAAAGCTGGGCGGCGATTGGCGCGGCGACCCGTCGCCTGTATGACGAGGCGATCGCGGAACGGAGCCGGCGGGCATGACCCTGCCGCTCGCTTCGCTTCCCGCCTCATCGATCTCAAGCAGACGCGCCCCATGAACCGCAAGCTCCGACTGGCCCTGGCTCTCCTGATTTCGAGCCTGCCGGGCAAGCCCATCCGCCGCGCGCTTTATTCGCTGTTGCCCGGCACCCAGATCGCGCGCGACGCCTCGATCGGCCATCGCGTCCTCATTGCGGTGGATCGCTTCACCTGCGGCAGCGGCGTGACGATCCGTCGTGGCACGAGCTTCGTCGGCCCGATCGAGGTCGAGCTGGGCGATGGCACGTTCATCGGCCGCGCCAATCGGATCGAATGCGGCGATGCCGCCGCCGACCCTTCGCAAGCGGGCATGAACTATCGCCGACGCTTCGTGACGGGTCGCAACTGTCTCATCAACGACAGCCACCTGATCGACGTGCTCGGCCTCGTCTCGATCGGCGACGGCTCGTGGCTCGCGGGCTTCGCCTCGCAATTCCTGACCCACGGCGCGGGCACGATGAACCGCGACATTCATATCGGCCGCGACTGTTTCCTCGGCTCGGCCGTGCGCTTTGCGCCCGGCAGCGGCGTGGCGGATCGCACGATCGTCGCTCTGGGTTCGGTGGTCACCAAGTCCTTCACTGAAACCGATATCGTGATCGGCGGCGTGCCGGCTCGCGTCATCAAGGCGCGCGAGGGGGACGGCGACTATACGTTCCAGAAGATTTGGTAGGCCGCGCCATGCCGCACACGAAGAGCCTGCCTGCATGACGAGCCCCCGCGTCGCCCTCATCACCCCGTCCTATCGCAACGATTTCGAGCTGGCGCGAGACCTTTGCCGCAGCCTCGACGAGTTCGCCCGCTTCGACCACGAGCATATCCTGATCGTGCCGGCGCGCGACCGCGCGCTGTTCGCCCCGCTCGCGGGGCCGAAACGGCGCGTTCTGGTGCGCGAGGAGATCATCGGCCGTCACGGTTTCCGCCGGCTTCCCGTGCCGACGCTGATCCCCCTCCCCTTCGGCCGGACGATGCGGCTGCGCGAGCAGTATCACTTGAAGGGGCTCGGGCGTGTCAGTGGCTGGCTGGTGCAGCAGATCGTAAAGCTCTCGGCGGCGGAGTTCAGCGATGCGGAGGTCTTCGTCTTCGCCGACAGCGACGTGCTTCTGTTTCGCCCCTTCACCGCCGACATGCTCCAGAACGGCGACGGCCTGCACCTCCAGCGGCATGTGGAGGGGCGCGATCTCGAAACGCATCGGACCTGGCGCGCCACCGCACACCGCCTGTTGGGCGTCACGCAGCCCAGTGTCGAGTCCTTCAACTATATCGGCCAATTCGTCACCTGGCGGCGCCCGGTGCTGGAGCGTCTTCTCGAACGGATCGAGGCGCAGACGAGCCAGGGCTGGCAGCGCGCCATCGCAAAAGCGGCCACCGTCTCCGAATATATCCTCTATGGTGAGTTCGTCGCGGAAGGGCTGGCCGAGCCGAGCGGCCATATCGCGGCCGATCGCAAGCTCTATAATTCGGTCTGGCTGCCGGACGAGCGGATCGATGTCGAGGCGATCGCGGCCGGCACGCAGCCCCAGCATGTCGCGCTGCACATCCAGTCCACCCATCCCATTCCGATCGAGGAGCGCCGGGCGGCGGTCGCCGCCGTTAAGGCACGAGTGCCGCGCTGAAGCGTTCCAAGAGATTCAGACCCGCCCGCGGAAGCAGACGCAGCTTTCGCACGAGATGCTTAGCGCGCCACCGCGCGCCACACACGCGGGTCCGCGGCCGAGGCGATGGTGGACCAGTGCAGGTCGGTCTGGCTCCAAAGCTTCACCTGCCCGAAGCGGTTGTCGAGCACCATATCGCCGGCGCTGGTGGAGACCACCAGAACGGCGTGCCACTCACCCTCGGCCGTCGTGGCAACCGCCATGCGCAGGGCCCCGGCCGGCAGGCCCTTTCGTAGAAGCGCGCGGCGCTTGGTCAGCGCGTAATCGTTGCAGTCCCCCTGCGCGACATCGGCGCGCCAAGTGTCCACCGCGTCCTTCACCGGGCGAATGCCCCGATTGACGCTGAGATTGACGGTCTGGACCAAGGCACGGTTGGCGGGCGTCCACTCGACCACGGCCGGGCCTTTCGATGTCTGGCAATCGGCGGCATTGGCGAGGCAGAACTGGATATAGGGAAACGGGGCCAAAGCGCCGGCGCCGGCCGGCACATGGGACGCGCGCTCCGAGACGCGCATCGGCCGCGCCTCCAAGGCCGTGGCTTGACTGGACAGAGCCGGAACACACAGCAGCGCAAGACCGGCCAGGGCTGCGAGCGAGGGGCGAGACATGTCGGGTCCTTCCGTTTGGATCGACCCGATGGCACCACGCCCGCCCCCTTAAGCGGGTTGAAACGAACATTGGCATTTGATTAAATTGCGCCAACTCGAAGTATTGCTCTCCGCATAAGCAACAGACCTACACCTTCGACATATGTATTTATCTTAGGTTTGGCCCGAATTCATTTCAAAACGAACGGGCATTTACCTTAAATTGAAAGCGAATGCGGCGAAGCGGGAGGGCTGACGTGCCCTCCCGCTCGTGCGTTCAAGCTTCGGAGACGGTCACGTCGTCGAAGGCGCGCAGGAGATTGCCGCACCGGCCCGTGCGGGCGAACTTGTCGATGTCGCCGAACATCCGGTCGTCGTCGCCCGGCATCTTGAGGAGCGCCGTATTGTCGATCGCCTCCTGCGTCGATCCCTTGCCGGTAAAAACCGTCGAGCCGTTGCCGAAGGCGACGCGCTGCCCGGCCGAGAAGGCTGCGCCGGTGGAGGTCAGGGTGATGCGATCGGTGCCGGTGATCGACGCGGTGAAGCCGGTGTCCAGCCAGCCCGAGCCGACCGTGACCGAACCGCCGACCGGCGGAGCGACACGAAAGCCCGTCAGACCCGAGGTCGAACCGTCGGACGTCGCCAGCTTGGCCGCCGCACCGAGATCGAAGCGCAGCTCGATCGCCTGCCGGCCGGCGCTGGTGAAGCGCGCCGAACGCAACACCGGCCCTTCCGCCACGAGGCCGGGCGTGAAGAGCGAGGCGCAGCCGACGCCCAGCCGCTCGCCCAGCGTGCGACTGCCGATCTTGGCCGAAGGATGCGGGCCGAAATTGTCCGCCAGTTCCAGATCGAGCGTTTCGCCGATGAGGCGCACGAAGGGACGGGTAGCAGCCCATTGACGCTGGCGCGGCCCCATCGGTCGGTACGTCAGACGCTCTTCGCTCGCGGCCGAGCGGCCCGGCAGCGCGAGCGCCCAAGGCGCGTCCGCGCCGGCGGGATAAAGGGCGTCGAGCCGCGCCTTGAAGCGATCCATGATCGCGCCGAAGGCGGACATACCGGCGGGGCTTTCCATGGATGTGTACCAGTACAGGCGATAGAGCGAGGGCGCGAGGCCGCGCAAGCGCGCCAGATGCACCATCAGTCGCCCGCTGCGGTTGGTGCGATCGAGCGGCAACCCATCCTCGCCCCAAATCGACCAGCGGCCGGCCGAGATGGCCTGCGACGTTTCGGGGGCCGTGGCGAAGAAGCGGAACGAGCCGGACACGGACGTGCCCGCCGCCGGGGGCGCGGCGAAGGTCAGATTGGAAATCTTGCCCGAGGCATAGTCGATCGTGCCCGAGGTGACGCCCGCCCCCGCAAGATTGCCCGCGCCATCGTCCGCGATCGTGGCCTCTCCCACCTTGATCGAGAAGGAGCCCGGCACCACGGCGGGGGCGGGATTGAAGCCCTCGCCGGACAGGCCGGCCGCCACGGGGGTGAAGGTGAAGCTGCTGGTCGCTCCGTCGGGCGTGAACAGCGAGGCGTAGCTGAAGCGCTTGCGATCAAGGCTCCAGGCATTGGGATGGCTGCCGGGAACCGCCGTGTCCACGATCATCACCGGCAAGCCGGCCAGACGGCGGATCGTCTCGAAGCTCACGATATTGCCGTCGCCATGCTGGTCGGCGCGATAGGGCTGGAACAGCGCAACCGAGCCCTTCGGCCCGCCGTAGCCGGTCGATTGCGCGTTGACGAAGGACGGCTGCTTGAGAACGGAGAAGAACAGGTTGGGGTCCTGCACCGGCGCGAGCTGACGCCCGCCGCCGCCGCCCGCCGTATCGTCCATCGCATAGGATTGATAGGCCAGCTGCGACTGGCCGATATCCACGATCACCAAGCCGATGGCGAGCCGATCGCCACCATTGACCGCGCTGGCGGGGAGTCCCCGGCGGCGGATCTCGCGGCGAAAGGCGATGCCGGCCGGCACCTGGGCGAGCGCGCCCGAAAAGCGCCGCGCGCCGGCATCGATCTGCACGGAGATCGGCGTCCAGCCGACGAGCTCGGCCCCTGTGTCGGCGCGCAGAAGCCGAACCTCGAAACTCTCCTCCCCCGCAGAGCCGGTATAGGTTCCGGCAAAGGGAACGGAGCCGAGGCGCGTCCTGTCCCCAAGCGGCAGCACGAAGCGGTCGCCATAGGCCCGCAGCCGCAGGGCCGGCGGGCGGCGCAGCGGAGCGGCGGCAAACGGCTGGGCGAAGGCATTCGTCCCAATCTCGCTCAGGGCGGCGGTGATCTCGCCGCGCGGATCGGCCCCGACATCGCCGGGTCCCTTCAGATCGGCGGCAAAGCGCAGCCGTCCGGACAGGCGCTCGGCAAGGCCCGCCGGATCGAGAAGCCCTTCGGCCAGCTCGATCAGAAGAGCCGCATCGGGCGCCCCGCCCGAAAACGGGAACGAGCCCCAGATATTGAAGAAGCCCGCCATCGTGCCGCCGGCTGCCTGCCGGTTCGCCCCGTCGGCCGCGTCCACCACGCCGCCGAGCCCCGACAGGAAGTCGTAGCTGCCCGCGCTGCCCCAGGCTGGCTGGCTGGCGTTTCGATCGAGATAGCGCCAGGAGGTCGGCCCGTCATTGGCCGTGCCCACCTGGTTGGACACGAGTTCGGGCGCGACCTCGCCATCGGCGGCGACGCGCATCACACATTGGAAGGGCAGATTGCCCTTCTGACCGTAGACCAGGAGATAATCGGCGCCGCGTTCCAGCGAGGGACTGCGCGACAGGCCCGTGCCCCAGGAGCGCATTCCCGAATTCTGCGCCGAGACGAGAAGGCTGAGCGGCGTGATGCCGGACACGTCGAAACCGCCGCGCAGCGTGATGCGGGACGTATCGGCCGCCGTTCCCGCGCCCTTGGCCGCCAGGACGTAGGTCGAGGCCTGCTGGCGCAGCATCTCGTCGACGCTGAAGAAGAAACCCTGCACCCAGTCCTGCGTCACCAGAGGCAGCGCGGACGCCCCCGCCGGGAACAGAAGGCCGCGCTGGTCGGCGTCTTCCAGATGGTTGGCCGAGCCGAACCCGTAGGACGTATAGCTCGGCAGGCCCGCCACGTCGGGCAGCGAGGCGAGAGGCGCGCGCGGGCGGCGCGTCAAGAGTCCCGCGCCAAAGCCGGCGTGGGACGAAGGGGAGCGGAACAGCGCGTTCATGCGTAGAACGAGACCGAGCCGAGGGCGGCCGCTGGCGCGCGCAGGCACAGATGCGTCGGGCGCGTGACGCCATCGGGCAGAAATTCGGGAATGCGCCGCGCGGCCGGGTTCCATTCCCCGCCCGATCCGTCGGTGGTCTGTCGCGGATCGGCCAGAACCGTGGTTTTCGTGCCCAGCTTCACCCGCACGGAGGCGTCGAAGGAAAACAGCGCGAATCGGGCTCCGTCCGGGATGGGAACGAGGGTCGAGGTCTCGGCCGCGAGCTTGATCTCCTCGACATAGTCGGGAAACAGGGGCGCCAAAGCCAAGCGGTTGGAACTATGAGGAAAATTCTCGATGAACGATCGCATGGGAACCTCCAGACAAGGACGCTCATGCCTAACCGCTCCACGCCGGGCGGGGATAAGATGGGGATAGATTGGGGAGAAAAGGCCTGGGCTCGGACGCGCAAGCCGTTCTTTCCGTTGATCAAATCTGTTGCGATGCGGCATCACCCACAGGCTTCTTCACCACATCGGGTGAGAAGATTCGCTTAAAGACAGTTTTTTAGGTATCTCGAAAGCTCGAAAGTGACGCGACGTGAGGTCGGTCCCTTGCCCTGCAACCGCTCGCGATCCATGCCATCCCGGCTGGCTCCGACGAAATTGCGGATCGAGGCGTCCCGCGGCGTGTCCATCGTCCATCGCACTGCAACACGATGGACCGTGCCGAGCGGCGCGCGAGGATCAAGGGATTTTACATGCGGCCTTCCGGCAAAGCCTATCTTGTAAGCCTTACCGCAACCTTGCTGGCGTTGAGCGGCTGCTCCACCCTGCCGCATTCCGGGCCGGACAATCGCGCGATCGAGAGCCAGGCCTCCGTCTATCTGGCCGCTCAGAAGCAGGAACAGGCGCCCTATGCGCTGGTCGATCTGACGCCCAATGTCCTGGCGTTCTTCCCCCTGGAAAGCCGCAAGAGCCTCAGCTCGGGCTTCGGGCCGAGCCGGAAGGGCCCGCCGGCCCTGCCCTTGGGCGTCGGCGACGTCGTGTCGATCACGCTGTTCGAATCGGCCGCCGGCGGCCTGTTCATTCCGGCTGACGCCGGCAGCCGCCCCGGCAATTTCATCACCCTGCCGAACCAGACGGTGGACACGCGCGGCCTGATCAACGTGCCCTATGCCGGCTCGATCCGCGCCGCCGGCCGCCTGCCCGAGGAAATTCGCGCCGATATCGAGCAACGCCTCGCCGACCGCGCCATCGAGCCGCAGGTCGTGATCAATCTCGTGCAGAGCCGGTCCAGCCAGATTTCGGTTCTGGGCGACGTGAACTCGGCCGCCAAGATCGAGATCAATCCGAGCGGCGAGCGCGTTCTGGACGCGATCTCGGCGGCCGGTGGTCTCAGTGCGCCGGGTCGCGAAGTCTATGTCACGCTCCAGCGCGGCAGCACGACGGCCACCGTGCCCTTCGAAGAGCTGCTGTCCAACCCGCGCGAGAACATCTTCCTTTATCCGGGCGACGTGGTCTACGTGAACCGCGAGCGCCGCACCTATCTCGCCTTCGGCGCGTCGGGCCTTTCGGGCCGGGTGGATTTCGACGAATCGAACCTGACGCTCGCCGAAGCGCTGGGCAAGGTCGGCGGCCTGCTCGACAGCCGCGCCGACGCCGCGCAGATCTTCCTGTATCGCCTGGTGGACACGGCCACGCTGGCCCGCATGGGCGTGCAGGTCGAAGGCAACGCAGGCAAGGCGGGCGGTCAGTATCCGGTCATCTTCCGCCTCAACCTGCGCAAGCCCGACGGATTGTTCCTCGCGCAGAAATTCGCGATGCACGACAAGGATATTCTCTACGTCTCGAACTCGGACTCGACCGAGGTGACGAAGTTCCTGGCCGTCGTCAACTCCGTCACCTCGGGCGTCGCAGGCCCCGCCACCGACGCCGCGCTGATCCGCAGCGCCGAGCGGACGCTGCGCTAAAGCGGGCGCAGGCAAGGTGCGGGGGCTAAAGCCTTTGACGAAGCCTGCGGGCGCAGGATGGACGAGCGGTTGTCGTCACGTCGCAGCACGCCAAGCCCGGTTCATGTCGATGGCATGGCGCGGTCTGGGCGGCGTGGCGACGGGCGAAACGTCTGGACCATCCGCGCTCGCGAGGCCTCGCCCCGCACTCTCATGCCAGCCCGGCGCCGATGCGCCGGGTCCGCCTTCTGTTAAACTTCCAAGGACGATGGCCCCGATGTTCCGCTCCCTTCTGACGGCTGCCTCCACCACGCTCGCCCTGTCGCTCGGGCTGGCCGCCGCCGCGCAAGCGCAGGACGCGGCAGCCCCCACAGCCCCCGCCGCCTCTCCGCAGGCTACGCCCCCCGTTGCGACACCCGCCGCTTCGCCAGAGCCGGTGGCTCAGGCCCCAGTGGCTCAGGCCCCCGCCAGCGCGCCCACGTCGCAGGAGGTCGCGGCGCTCGCGCCCGGCACGGGCGGCCTCACAGCGCCCGCCGCCTATCTATCGGGCCCGAGCCGCGTGTCGGAAGCGGACATGCTGGCCTTCCTCGCCAATCCTCCAGCACTCCTGTCCGCCTATCCGCAAGGGGGCGCGGCGCTCGCCAATCAGGTTCGCCTGCTTGCGGCCTCCAACAACCGCGCCGTGCCGCAGCTTCTGTCGCTTGCCTCGCAGGACGCGACGAGCGCGGTGCAGCGCGCCGCCATCGGCGCGGGTCTGGCGCGCGCCGCGCAGGCCGGCCAGGGCGTCGCGCCGACCTATGCCGCCTTTATCCAGGAAGCGGTCGCCGCCTCGAACAATCCGGCCGTGATCAGCGCCTACACCGCCGCTCTGGCCCAGCCGGCCACGGCCGCCTTGGGCGCGGCGGGCGGTGGCGGTGGTGCCGGCGGCGGAGCAGCAGGCGGCGCGGCGGGTGGCGGTGCCGGCTCGCTGTCGGGCGGCGGCACGGGCGGCACCAACAGGGCGGCCACCGACAGCCCGAGCGCCTTTGCCAATGGCGAGGCCGTCCCGGGCGTGTCGCGCGGCGGCACCTCGCTGTCCGTGACGGACGGAAACGGCGCGGCCGGCACGAGCAATTTCTTCGTCACCAATTCGGTGACGAATAACTTCATCACCACCAACACGACCACGCTGCCGTCCGTGACGGAAAACCGCGACGCGAGCCCGGCACGCTAAGGCGAGAAGCCTTCGCGCCTTGGCCGCACATGAGCGGACGATGCGGCCGGCCGCGATGTGGGCTTTCGATCCTGGAAGGTTGAATGGCTGATGGGCGGCAATCAAACCACCCATCGGCGGGTATGATGGCGGCCGGAGCGGTGCCCCTGTGCAGTCCCGCCGAATAGAAACGCCCACTTCGTAGAACGAGCCCCCTTCGGATTTGAGCGATCATCAATGGATCGTTCAAATCCTCCATATTTTAAACTCTATCGCATGTGCGAATGCGCCCAAAACGGCTAGGGTCGATCTGGCCGCTTCGAACAGGATTGCCACGTGCTGCATTTTCCCGAGCCCCGCGCCGTCGATTCTCGCGTTCCCGAAGCGGGGGAGCCCCATCAGGCCAACGGGTTGATCGATTTCGAGCGTATTCTGGCGATCGCCCGCCGCCAGTACCGGCTGGTTCTGGCGGGCGCGCTGGGCGGCCTCGTTCTGGGGATGCTCTATGTCCTGACGGCGGTTCCCGTTTACACCGCCTCGGCCGACATCTTCATCGACAAGGGCGCGCCCCAGGTCATGAGCGAATACAGCGAGCCGACCGCCCTTTTGCAGGACGAGGTGCAGATGCTGAGCCAGGTGGAGGTGCTCAAGTCCACCAATCTGGCCGAAGCCGTCGCGCGTCGTCTCAAGCTCGATCAGAACGAGGCCTTCATGAGTGCCTCACCGTCCCTGGTGGGGCGCTTGGTGGGCGGCGTGAAGAGCCTCATAGCCTTCGTCCCCAGCCTGTTCTGGTCGCCCGAGATCGACGACACGAACGAGACCGATCGCATCGCGGCCGCCGCCGCCATTCTGGCGCGCAATGTCGCGGTGGAGCGCGTCGGGCGCACCTATGTGCTCAGCATTTCCTATAAGGCCGGCACGCCGGTTCTGGCCCAGCAGATCGCGCAGGGCTATGCCGAAGCCTATCTGGACGACCAGCTGGAGGCCAAATACGACGCCACCAAGCGCGCCGGAAGCTGGCTGCAGGACCGCATCGCCGAGTTGCAGAAACAATCCTTCGACGCCGATCTCGCCGTCGAGAAGTTCCGCACCGAAAACAATCTGATCGCCACCAACGGCCAGCTCGTCAGCGAGCAGCAGTTGACGGGCGTCAGCGCCCAGCTCGTCACGGCCAAGGCCGAAACGGCGCAGGCCAAGGCGCGCTACGATCAGATCCGGCAGCTGATCGACAGCGGCCGGACCGACGCCGTGGTGAACGACGCGCTGGTCAGCTCCACGATCAACAATCTGCGCGAGCAATATCTCTCCGCCTCACGCCGCGAAGCCGAAATCTCGGCCAAGCTCGGCTCCACCCATATTCAAGCCGTGCGCCTGCGCGACCAGATGGCCGAATACGAACGGCTGATCTTCGCCGAGCTCGGCCGCATCGCCGACAGCTACCAGAACGCCTACAAGGTGGCGCTCAGCCGCGAGCAGTCGCTGGAAGCCAATCTCACGCAGTCACTGGCGGTCAGCGCCGACGCCAACACCACGCAGGTTCGACTGCGCGAGCTGGAGCGGCAGGCCGAGGCCTTCAAGACGCTCTACGAGAGCTTCCTGAAGCGCTATCAGGAAACCATCCAGCAGCAATCCTTCCCGGTGACGCAGGCGCGCATCATCACGCGCGCCGAAGCGCCCACCGCCCCCAGCGCGCCCAAGAAGCCGCTGATGCTCGCCCTCTTCATGATGCTGGGTGTCGGCGCCGGAGCCGGCGCGGGTGCCTGGCGCGAGTTCCGCGACCGCTTCTTCCGCGTGGCCGACCAGATCGGGCGCGAAACCGGGCTCGAGTTCCTGGGCTATCTCCCGCTCGTGCGGCCGGGCGAAGGCGACGTCGGCAAGGCGACGGCCGCCGCGCCGCTCATGGCGGGCACCGGCCTTTGGGCGCCCGGCGCCATCGCCGCCTATGGGCGCGACCATCCGATGTCGTCGTTCGCCGAAACGCTGCGCAACACGCGCATCGCGGCCGATGTCAGCCTCGCCAATGAGACCACCAAGGTGATCGGCGTGGTCTCCTGCCTGCCCTCCGAGGGCAAGTCGACCACGGCCTCCAACCTCGCCATGCTGCTCAGCACGCCCGAGCGGCGCACGCTCTTGATCGACGCGGACCTGCGCAATCCCGGCCTGACGCGCAGCCTCGCCGTGCGCCCGCAAACCGGGCTGATCGAGGCCCTTCTGGATGGAAATGGCGATGCCAAGCCGCACCTCCTGTGGGACGCTTCGGGTCAACTCGCGGTGCTGCCGGCCGTGATGCGCCAGCGCGTGTCGCATTCGAGCGAGTTGCTGAGCTCGGCCAGCATGGGCGCGCTGATGAACGCCGTGCGCCCGCACTTCCACTATGTGCTGGTGGATCTGCCCCCGCTCGGCGCCATCGTGGACGCCAAGGCCTTCGCGCACCGGGTCGATGCCTTTGTCTTCGTGGTGGAATGGGGCCGCACGGCGCGCCATGTCGTGCGCAGCATCCTGCGCGACAATCCGAGCGTGCGCGCCAAGTGCCTCGGCATCATCCTCACCAAGTCCGATTCGTCCAAGATGAAGCTCTATCGCGCCTACGGATCGTCGGAATTCTACGCCTCGCGCTACGAAGCCTATTATCAGAACTGAGCGCCTCACGATGCGCCGCGCGACGCCCCGCCCCGCAGCCGCGCGGCCCCGCCGCCGTATCAGCTTTCCCGCGCTGGCTCTGGGAGCCTTCGCGGCGGGGCTTTCGCTGGCGTTCCTGCGCGCCGAGATCGCCGCTCTGCCGCTGACGCGCACGGCCGAGGCGCTGGAGGTGGCCAAGGCCCTGCCCCGGATCGCGCCGGCCTCGCGCGCCATGCTGGAGGCGGCCGGGACGGCCGGGCCGGATTGCGCCACGCGCCCGCTTCGGGCGCGGCTGAGCGCCGCGCTATTTCTTTTGGATCGCGACGTCGCGGATGGAACGCCGCTGGCCGAGCGGCTCGATCGTTTCGCGGCAGCGCAAGGCGCGGCCACCGCCCTCCTGCGCTGCGCTCCGCTGGACGGAGGCGTCTGGGCGCGACTTGCCGCGCTCGACCGCCTCGCCGCCTTCGAACCCACACGCTACGGCGCGATGATGGCCCTCTCCGCCCGCCAGTCGCCCTTCGAGGGCGCGGCCATGGCGGTGCGCTGGGTGTCGCTGTCGCAGACCCCCGACCTGCCGGCTCGGCTGGGCGAGCCGGCGCTGCGGATCGACCTCTGCCGGTTTCTGGCCGGGAGCGCGCCCGATGACGCGCTGACGCTTCTGGCGGCGCTGGATCGGCCGCAGACGCGAGGGGCACTTCAGGACGTGTTGCGCGCCGTGCCGCAGGATCGGCGCGACGCCTGGATCAACCGGAATGGCGGGAAGCCGACCGCCGCGCCCGAGCGCCCGGCCGCGATCGCCGAGCTTCTGCAGGCCGCCGACGCCGCGCCGCCGCGTCCGGTCGAGGATTGCGGCTTCACCGAGCGCCATGAGCTGACACCACCGCCGCTGCGGCCCGTGCGCTTTCTTCAGGCGTCCGCCCAGGCTCCATCCTGATCGACGGGCCGGGGGCGCTGGGGCGCTGCCCTGCGACGGCGCAGGCCGATGGTCGCGACCGCGCCCAGAAAGATGGCAGTATAGATCGCCATTCCCGGAATCTGCGGTGAGAAATCCACCAGCCCGTGGCAGGCCAGCAGAATCACGACGCCGAGCCCGGCGATCGGCACATGGCGGCGGCGGATGCGATTGCGCGCGCCCGAGCGGATCAGGACCAGAAGCGAGCCGACCAGCGCCACCACGAAGAGCGCGAAGGGCAGGCCGAGTTCCACCAGCCCTTGCAGATACGCATTGTGGGCGCGGGAAACCGATATGGACAGCGCGCCGCAATCAGGCTCGCGAAACAGCGGAAACACGCTGTCGAACGTGCCGAGGCCCCAGCCGAGCCAAGGCTGCGCGCGGAAAGCGGCCCAAGCGGCGCGATAGAAACACAGGCGGCCCTCGTCCACGCCCTCCTGCATCAGGCGCGCGCTGGCCAACCCGCCGAACAGAAGAACGACGAGGCCGACGCTGAGAAGCCCCGCCACGACGGCGGCGATCCGAAGCCAGACGGTGCGGCGGCCCATGCCTGCCCCTCGGCCTCGCCAAAGACGCCCCGCCGCATCCTGCATCAGAAGCGGCAGCACCACGCCATAGGCCGCCCCGGTTGCCACCAGCGCGCCGCGAGACTTGGTAAGGAACAGCGCCAGAAGACAGAGCGCCAGAAGCGCGGCGGGCAGAAGCTGCGCCGAGGAAAGCCCCGTATCGTCCTCACGCAAGAGAAGCGCGACCCGGCGCGGCCGGTCGATCCCCTTCACCACGTCCAGAAGCCAGACCAGAGCGGCGAAGCTTGCGACGCCCAAAAGCGCACCGGCCACGTTCCGGTTGACCCAGAAACCGGTGAGACTGTCGATGTAATAGGCTTTTTCGAACAGAAACAGGCTGCCCGGCAGGAGCGTCACCTGTACCAGCCCGAACAGCGCGAAAGCACCGCCGAGCAGCGCGAGGCATCGGATCAAGGCCGTGGCCGAGCGATCTTCGTCGAAAAAGGCGAGCGTGCCGGCAAAGGCCAGAAACGGCGCGATCACGGCGGGTAGCGCCTGAAGCGTGTCGAAGGGGGCGACGGAGATCGCGCCGGGCAAGGGTCCGAGCAGCGCGGCAGCCTCCTCCCATGCGGGGTTGGCGAGCGGATGATGGCCAAGCCGCAGCGCCTGCGCGAGCGCCAGTAGCGCCAGCGCGCCGGCCAGCCCCATCGCCGTGTCGAACCAGCGGGCGACGCGCCGGTCGGCCGGGCGGCGAAAGGCGGCGGCGATCCCGATCAGGCCGAAGCCGAGAGCGGTCAGAAGCGCGGGAATCGGCGGCGTCGCCGCCTTCCAGACGAAGGCGAAGACCAGCACGCCCATCAGCGCGAGACGGGCGGCGACAACCGGGCGGCTCCCCTGCCCCAGCGCGCCGATCACCAATGGCTCCGGTCGGCAGACAGGGCCCGCCGGGCGGGCTGGAAACCGGAGACGAAACCTCCGCGCGGAGCATGATCGAGAGATTTTCGTTCGCACGCGGGGAGCGAAGCGCCGTCGATGCCGGCGGCATCGGCTGACATGGACCAAAGTCCATGCGGACGGGCGAGACAAGTGGCTCGCCCTCGGGAGCCGGACAAGAACCGCCGAGCCGAGCCGACGCGCTTTCGAAACAGGCACTTGAAGGCAGGAGGGATCATGTGTCGCGTCCTTCGTCGAGGATCGCGCCCCAAATTCGTCGCACGCTCCCCCGCTCTTGCCTATAACACCCTCGAACGGAGGGAACAGGCCTTTGGCGAGCGGCATGAAACAGGGAATGACGGGTTGGATCGAAAAGGCGCTGGGCCCCTTGTCCGGCGCACGCGGCAAGCCCTCGCGGCTGGCTCCGAACGAAGCCCCCTTTCCCCGCCTGACACTGCCGGGCGAGCCGACGCTGATCTACGCGATCGGCGACGTGCATGGCTGCATCGACCATCTGCGCCTTCTGGAACAGCGCATCGTCGCGGACGGTCGCCTGACGCCCGGCCTCAAGCTGATCGTGATGCTGGGCGATTATGTGGACCGGGGTCCGAACAGCGCGGGCGTGCTGGATCACCTGATCGCGCCCGCGCCCGACGGCTTCCGGCGGCTGTGCCTGCGCGGCAATCACGACGACATGCTCCTGCGCCTCGTGGAAGGCACGGTCGATCCCGAATGGTGGCTGGAATTCGGCGGCGCGGAAACGCTGTTTTCCTACGGCTACGACCTCCAGCATCTGGCCGGCGACCGGCGCCGGGCAGTGTCGGACATCATCCGCCGCTTCGCGCGCGAGATGCCGCCCACGCATCTGGCTTTCCTGAAGCGCTTGCCGGCCGCGCTGACCACGCCGCGCTACTTCTTCTGCCATGCCGGCGTGCGCCCCGGCGTTTCGCTGGAGGAGCAGAGCGACGAGGATCTCCTCTGGGTGCGCGCGCCCTTTCTGGAGCACAAGGGGGCGCCCTTCGAGCGCACCATCATCCACGGGCACACGCCGAGCAAGAAGCCTTTCGTCTCGCGCTATCGCATCGGCCTCGACACCAATGCCTGCCGGGGCGGCAAACTCAGCGTGGCGCGCATCGCGGCCGATGGGGTGAGAATTCTGTCGGTCTAGAAATCGGCCCGTTGCTTGGATTGCGCGACACCGCAGCCGCGCAGCCGCTTCCGAATTGCCAGCCGACCGTCCATTCCTATAAAGTATGAAGCACTTGGTTTGGGGGCGTCGAAGCCTTATACGGCATGTGTTTCACTGCTTTAAAGGCGACGACACAGCCATGCAGACCTGTTTCAGCGCCCTCGATCGACATTCGGTTCGCCATGCTTGATCAGATCGCGCGGCGCGCAGGCGCTTCGCAGGCGCAGGTGAACGCTCGTCCGAGCTACCGCGCCGATATCGACGGACTGCGCGCGATCGCGGTTCTGGCCGTCGTCTTCTTCCATCTCGGCCTTCTGCCCGGCGGCTTCGTCGGGGTCGACATTTTCTTCGTCATCTCCGGTTTTCTGATCTCGCGCATCATCTTCTCGGAAGTGGACGCGGGCACGTTCTCGATCGCGCGCTTCTACGAGCGGCGCATCCGGCGCATCGTTCCCGCGCTCACAGTGGTGATGCTGGCCACAGTGATCGGCTTCGCCTTCGTGCTGACGCCGGTGGATTTCAAATCGCTGGGCCAGAGCATGGCCGCGACCGTGGCCTTCCTCTCCAACATCTACTTCCTCACCAAGACCGGCTATTTCGACCCGTCCAGCGAACTCGCGCCTCTTCTGCACACATGGTCGCTGGCGGTGGAAGAGCAGTATTATCTCCTGTTTCCGCTGGTCGCGATGGCGATCGGGGGCGCTGGGGCCTCTCGCCGCCGCGCGGTCGTGCTGATCGGCTTCGTCCTGTCCCTGGCGCTGTCGATCTGGCTGGTGCGGGTCGATGCGACGCTCGCCTTCTACCTGCCCTTCACGCGCTTCTGGGAAATCCTGGCGGGGGCCTTGGTGGCGCTGGCCCCGCGCGCGCCGCCTTCGCGCGCGCGCGCCGAAGCCTCGAGCCTTCTCGGTCTTGCGCTGCTGGCAGGCTCGCTCGCCTTGTATCACGAGGGGATGCTGTTTCCCGGCGAAAGCGCCTTGCCGCCGGTGATCGGCGCGGCCCTGATCCTCTATGGCGGACGGGGCGAGCGCCATCGGGTCAGCGCCCTTCTGTCGCTCCGTCCGCTGGTCTTCGTCGGGCTCATCTCCTATTCGCTCTATCTCTGGCACTGGCCGATCATCGTCGCGCTGCGATATGTCCTGATGCGCGAGCCGGAGGGTATCGAGACAGGTTTGGCGCTCGTCGCCATGTTCGCCTGCGCAGTTCTCTCCTGGCGCTTCGTGGAACGGCCCTTACGCCATGAGCGGCCCGAAACGCGCGGGCGTCTGTTTCTCGGCACGGCCGCGCTCGGCGCGCTGGTGGTTCTGTTCGCGGGCCTCGGGCAGGTCACGGCGGGCTTTCCCGGACGCTTGCCGGAACGCGCCCGCGCCGATGCCGCCGCCGCGCTCGACACCAATCCGCGCCGCGCCGCATGCGACCGCCTCGCGCCCGACCGCCTTCAGGCCGGCGAGGCCTGCGTGATCGGCGATCCCAATGCCGCCGAGGCGGACTTCCTCTTCATGGGCGACAGTTTCGCCGACGCCAGTCTCCCCGGCATGAGCGAAGCGGCGCGCCGGATGGGGCGCAAGGGCTATGCGCTGGTTCATAGCGGCTGCTTCGCGCTGGCCGGTGTCGATCAGCCCGACCCGGACTGCCGTCCGTTCGTGGACGCGGCGCTGGCTTTTGCCAAGCGCCATTCCGAATTGAAACAAGCGGTTCTCACCGCCCGCTGGACCAGCGCGCTCCTCGGCAATCGTTTCGGCCAGAGCAAGGGCGAAAACTGGCTCATCACGGACGAAGCCTCGCCGGCGCCGAGCCTTGCGGAAAACCGCGCGGTGTTCCGGCGCGGCCTCGCCCGCCTGATGGACGGGTTGGCGCCGATGCAGGTGAGCCTCGTCGCCTTCATTCCCGAGCAGCGATACGATGTGCCCCGCGCCCTGATGCTGCATGATCTCTACGGCCATCCCGCGCAGGCCAGCCTGCCGCTGGCCCTGCACGAAGCCCGCCAGGCCCCGCTGCGCGCGGCTTTCGCCGATCTGGCGCGCACGCAGTCCTTTCAGCTCGTGGATGTCGGCGCGAGCCTGTGCTCGGTGGCGCAGGGCTGCCCGATGCAGCGTGGGGGCGTGGTGCTCTATGCCGACGACAACCATCTCAGCCGAAGCGGCGCGCTGGCGCTATCGGATGTGCTGGCGCGGGCGCTGCGGCCCGGCGGCTGAACACGGTCGAGCCGGGCGGCACAACAACGCCCAGCTAAAAGAACTGTCTTTGTTGCAGCATCTCATGATTCACCATTCACCGATCACAAAGCTGCGACAGATCGTGCGAAAGCGATCTTCATTAAAATCATAAAGATCAACCTCTACGGGAGTTAGGAACTCGCCGCGTAGCATCCTGATAAATCAAGGGGATGCATCATGGCGCTTCAGGACTTCTTCGGAAATCCCGTCAAGCTCAGCGGCGGATACGTTAAGACGGCCAATGCCTACAACAGCTCCAAGCTGATCAATGGAGTTGCGACGGGAACGGCCGAGAACGACGCCTTCTCGGTCGGCATGGGTCGTTACACGCTGATCGGCGGAGACGGCGACGACCGATATTATCAGGTCGATCAAAGAACCAAGATCGTGGAAACCGCGACGGGCGGCATCGACACGGTCAACCTCGTCGGCAGCTATGTCATGGCCGATCATGTCGAGAACGCCGTGGTCGGCTATGCCGATGGCGTGTTCGGCAACGCGCTCGCCAACTATATCGTCGGCAATGCCCGCTTCCAGATCATCAATGGCGGCATGGGCAACGACGTCCTGACGGGCGGCGGCGGCGGCGACATTTTCGATTTCAGCGCCAAGTCGGGCTACGATGTCATCACCGACTTCCATCCCGGTGGCACGTCCGGCCCTTCGATCATCCCGGACACGATCCGGCTGAGCGGCTACGACTTCAAGTCCTTCGCGCAGGTGAAGGCGGCGATGACCCAGGTCGGGTCGGACGTGATCCTGAAACTGACCGAGACGGACGCGGTCAAGATCCTGAACACGCAGGTGAAGGATTTCACCGCCGACAACTTCCACCTCAAGCTCGACACCTCGCAGTTCAAGCAGACCTTCAACGACGACTTCAACTCGCTGAATCTGTGGAACGGCAAGGACAGCGGCACCTGGCGCACCGACTATGGCTGGGGCGGCGATCGAAACGCCGTGATGGCGCGCACGCTGCCGGGCAATGGCGAGAAGCAGCTCTATGTCGACACCGCGATGCTCGATAAGAATGGGCAGGCCGTCACGACCAACCCGTTCAGCGTCAAGGACGGCATTCTCAGCATCCATGCCGACAAGACGCCCGATGCGCAGCTCGGCGCGCTCTACGGCTATCAGTATACGTCGGGCCTTCTGACGACGCGCAACAGCTTCACCCAGACCTACGGCTATTTCGAAGCGCGCATGGAAGTGCCCGCCGGCCAGGGCGTCTGGCCCGCCTTCTGGCTCTACACGACCGGCAAGAACGGCTCCGAGCTGGACGTGATGGAAAGCCACGGCACCGACGCCTGGGGAGCCACCACCCACGATTATTCCACCGGCAAGGACGTGCCGCTGTCGAGCACGATCTTCACGCCCGACCTCACCTCCGGCTTTCACACCTATGGCGTGATGTGGACGGCCTCCACCGTCACCTGGTATCTCGACGGCGCGGCGGTGAAGTCCATCGCGACCCCGGCCGACATGCACGGCCCCATGTACATGCTGGTGAATCTCGCGATCGATAAGACGGCCGATCTCTCGACCTTCAAGGCGGCGGACCTGAAGGTGGATTATATCAGGGCCTACAGTCTCGACGCGAGCCCCCTCGCCCACCCCGCCGCCGAGCAGGCCGTGGTCGTCAAGGAGCCGGTCGCTCAGGCCTTCGTGGGCACGCAGGGCGACGACACCTACACGATCACCAGTTCGAAGGACACGATCGTCGAGCAGGCCAATGGCGGCAAGGACATGGTGCGCGCCAGCGTCGATTACGTGCTGCCCGACCATGTCGAGAACATCACGCTTCTGGCGGGCGCGCTGAAGGCCACGGGCAATGATCTCGCCAACCAGATGTTCGGCAATGCGGAGGCCAACACGCTGATCGGCGGCGGCGGCAACGACACGATCATCGGCGGGGCGGGCGCCGACACGATGATCGGGGGCACCGGCAACGACTTCTATTCCGTGGACAATGTGAGCGATGTCGTCATCGAGAAGGCCGGCGAAGGGCGCGACGGCATCGGCTCCTCGGTCGACTACACCCTGCCCGACAATGTCGAGTACCTGACGCTGGAAGGCAAGGCGATCCAGGGCACCGGCAACGAGCTGGACAATGCGCTGACGGGCAACGCCATGGACAATATCCTGTCGGGCGGCGCGGGCAACGATATTCTGGACGGCAAGGCCGGGGCCGACACGATGATCGGCGGTACGGGCAATGACAGCTATTACGTCGACAATCCCGGAGACAGGGTGGTGGAAGCTCCGAACGAAGGCTACGACATCGTGCGCGCCTCGATCGACTACACGCTATCAGACAATGTCGAGATGCTGGTTCTGGAAGGCAATGCCATCCGGGGCACCGGCAACGCCCTGAACAACACGCTTTATGGCAACGCCCTCGACAACATCCTGTCGGGCGGGGCGGGCAACGACGTTCTCGACGGCAAGGCCGGGGCCGACACGATGATCGGCGGCACGGGCGACGACACCTATTATGTCGACAATCCCGGCGACCGCGTGATCGAAAACGCCGGCGAAGGCCGCGACACGATCTATGCCTCGATCGACTATACGCTGCCCGCCAATGTGGAACAGCTCGTCCTCACCGGCTCGGCCATTCGCGCCACGGCCGGCTCCACAGCGGCGACGCTGATCGGCAACGGGCTCGGCAATGTGCTGACCGGGGGCGCGGGCAACGACGTGATCGACGGCAAGGCCGGCGACGACACGATCCGGGGCGGAGGCGGCAACGACTGGCTGACCGGCGGCGAAGGGCGCGATCTCTTCGTCTTTGCCCCCGGTGGCGGTCAGGACACGATCAGCGACTTCAACGCCGCCGAAGACCGGATCGATTGGTCCGCCTATGGCCATGGCGCGCAGTTGCCAAGCATGATCCAGTCCGGCAGCTCGGTCGTGCTGCTCTTCGACGGCGGCGACAAGGTGACGATCCTGAACGAGACGATCAAGGATCTGACGGATCACCACGTGTTTGCCTGAGACGGGTCTGGGGACCGGGGACAGAACACTTCGGATCGGCCGAGTGTTCTGTTTCCGGTTCTGAGTCGCGGCGCTCGTTTCTCGCAGTGTCCCGGCGCGAAAACCGACCCGGCTTTCGCGGGAAATGCTCCGGCTTTCTTGGGCCAGAAAGCCCGCATGGCGTGAAAGGCCGATATCGATCAGGGGCTGGCCCGGCAGTGCTGCGGCACGATCGGCCTTGACGACCCGCCGGGCCCGCGGGGATCAGGCCAGTTGCAGGAACAGGGCGTAGAGGCCCGCCGACAGCAGCATCGAGATCGGCAGGGTCAGGAGCCAGGCCGCGCCGAGATTGCGCACCGTGCTCATCTGCAGGCCGGTGCCGTTGGCGACCATCGTGCCTGCGACGCCCGACGACAGCACATGCGTCGTCGAAACCGGCAGGCCGAACCGGTCCGCCAGCCCGATCGTCGCCATGGCGACCAGCTCGGCGGATGCGCCCTGTCCATAGGTGAGGTGCTGCTTGCCGATCTTCTCGCCCACCGTCACGACGATGCGCTTCCAGCCAACCATCGTGCCGAGGCCGAGCGCAAAGGCCACGGCGACCTTGACCCAGGTCGGGATGAAGCGCGTGCCGGCATCCAGCGAGGCCTTGAAGGCCGACAGGGCCGAGGTCTCGTCGGGAGTCAGGGAAACCGTCTCGTCGGCCTGAAGACGCTTGATCGCTTCCGACGCGAGATACATGGCGTTGCGCACGTTCTTCGTGACGGCCGCCGGCACGGCCTGAAGCGAGCCGTAGCGCGAGACCTCGTTGTCGATATCGGTGGCGAGCGAGGCAAGCGCCGGCAGCGTGTCGGGCTGAAGGGTCTTCTGCGAGATATAGCGCTGCAAGGCCGCCTCGGCCGTCACCGCGGCGTCGACGCGGTAGGGGCCGCGCGGGGCCAGCGCGGAGACGACGGCCTCGGCGCGCTGGTGGAACTCAGGCATGTAGCTTTCGGGCACGGCCCGGTTCAGGGCATAGGCGGTCGGCACCGTTCCGATGAGGATGAGCATGATGAGACCCATGCCCTTCTGCCCGTCGTTGGAGCCGTGCAGGAAGCTCACGCCCGTGCAGGTGAAGATCAGAAGTCCGCGAATCCAGGCCGGAGGCGGCGTGTTCGCGCTCGGCTCGCGATAGAGCGCCTCGTTGCGCACGAGGACGCGCATGACCTTGAACAGGATGGCGGCCAGGGCAAAACCAAGAATCGGCGAAAGAAGCAGGGAATAGCCGACCTTGGCCGCCTCGCCCCACTCGACCCCGGCGGTGCCGCCGTGACCGCTCAAGACCGCGTTGGCGACGCCGACGCCGATGATCGAGCCCACCAAAGTGTGCGACGAGGACGATGGCAGGCCGAAATACCAGGTGGCGAGATTCCAGACGATGGCGGCGATCAGGAGCGCGAAGACCATCGCGAACCCGGCCTGCGACCCGACGCGCAGGATGAGTTCGACCGGCAGGAGCGAGATGATCGAATAGGCCACCGCACCGCTCGACACGAGCACGCCCAGGAAGTTGAAGACCCCGGACCAGACGACCGCGACATGGGCGGGCAGCGAATGGGTGTAGATCACGGTTGCGACCGCGTTGGCCGTGTCGTGGAAGCCGTTCACGAACTCGAAGCCCAATGCGATCAGCAGCGAGACGAACAGGAGAATGAAGGGCAGATAGGTGGTCGGCTGGACTCCGGCGGCGCTGGCGTCGGCGTAGATGCTATAGGCGACATAGGCGATGGCGGCCCCTGTCGCCACCACGAAGCCCCATCGTCCGGCGGCTCCCAGACCGCGATCGAGATCGGGGCGTCTTACTGCGACGTCTGCGGCGGTTCGTTCAGCGGTGATCGTCATGATCCCTCTCGAAGTTGTGAACGAGAGATCGTAGCGCGCCCATATGACAGAGGCGCGATAGCGGCCGGATCCCTCGGCGCGACGAGGGGAACGGCGTGACGTCGCGTGCCCTAAAGCCGCAAAAGGGCCGGCAGTTCTCTCATGTCCGAAAAGACCCGCATCGCCCCGGCATCCATCAGCCGCGCCTCATAGCCGGGGTAGCAGTGCCCTCCCCCGTGAAAGCCGAAGACCGGCATACCTGCCGCGACCGCGGCCCGAACGCCGGTTTCGCTGTCTTCGATAACGAGGCATCTGGCCGGCGCGACATTCATGGTTCTGGCGGCCAGGAGAAAGAGGTCCGGCGCGGGCTTGGGACGGGGTACCAGATCGACACCGAACAATCGTCCCTCGAAATGAGGCAAAAGACGGGTCGACTCCAGGACATATCGTAGGTGCCCCATCGCGGCGTTCGATGCCACGCAGGTCGGGATACCGACGACCTCCAACACCTCCACGACGCCCTCGATGGCCCGCAGCTCGGTGCGGTAGGCCTGTTCCAGCAGGTGATCCCGGTCGGCTTCGAAACGATCGGGCAGCGCCCGCCCGAGCGACCGCTCGACATGCTCGATCATGTCTCTTGTGGTTCGGCCGACGAAGGCTCGCGCGAAGTCATGGGGACTGGCCGGAAATCCAAGTTTCGTCAGTTCCTGCGCATCGATCCGGCACTGGATCGCTTCGCTGTCGATCAAAACGCCATCGCAATCGAAGATCACCAGTTCGGGCTGACAAGCAGAATCCATGCCGGGGCCTTTGCCGATCGGTTGGGGACGATGGATTCCTAGGCGATGGAGATGACAAGCGGCTGACGGGAGGCGAAGCAAGCCGTCAAACGGGGTAGGCCGATCACGGTCCTTGCCCATGGTCCGTGACGGCCTCAGCCCCACAAGCGGATCGGACCTGACGGCGGATGGGGGCAACGCCTCCGCGTGCGCGCGAACCAATGTTAAGGAAGGACCCCTGCCGAACTCGGAGACATCTGCATGGCGCCCACTCTTGCCCAGCTTCGGGCCGTCGATGCCCTGGCCCGCACTGGGCAATTCTCCAAGGCAGCGCGCGAGATCGGCGTCAGCCAGCCGACCGTCTCGACGCAGGTTCAGGCGTTCGAAGCGGCCGCGCCGTTCCGCATCTTCAACCGTGAGGGGCATTCGGTGCGTGTGGCGGCCGATGCCGAGCCGCTGATCGCCAAGATCCGCATCGCGCTGGCCTGTCTCGACGAGATCGAGCGTGACATGGCGGCGGCGGGCGGGTCGGCGGAGCGGCGTTTGTCGATCGGCTTCAGTGCCCATCGGTTGATCATGCCGATGCTCTCCGCCTTTGTCAGCCGCCACGGCAACATTCGCGTGGTGACGAGAGGCGGGCCTTCGGCCGAACTGATGGAGGCGGTTCTGAAGGGAGAGCTGGACGTCGCCGCCATCTCCCGCCCCGCGCCCGATCCGCGCTTTGCCTGCTTCGAACTGGTCCGCTGCCGCATCCTCGTCTATGGCCGCAAGGGGCATCCGCTTCTGCAAGCGGGAATTCTTTCCCTCCGGGACCTCGACAGGCAGAAGATGGTCCTGTGGAACAAGCTGTCGGGCACGCGCGCGCTGCTCGATACGCTCGCCCGCGACGCAGGCGTCCAGCTCGATCCGGTCATGGAAGTCGCGACACTGGACGTCGCCTATGCCGCTGCCGCCGTCGGCATCGGGCTGGCCATCGCCGTGGAAGGCGAGGTCGAGGCCGACGAGCATATCGATGTCGCCATTCTGGAGGGGGCCGGCGCGGATATCGGCCACTATCTCGTGACCCTTCCCGAATATGTCGGCCACTCCGCCGTCGCGGCCTTTCTGGCCATAGCGGGGGAGAAAGTGCAGGGATCGGCGCCCGCCCGATTCTGAAACCGAGTATCGACCAAGATCGCCATATATATATAAAATCTATACTTACTTAGCATTCATAGAAGCGTCATATCGGAGGATTAGAAGGGCGGCACCGGCAGATGGTGCTGCCCTTTGGCTTCTTTTCGACATCGCTATGACCCGTTCTTATGATCTTGCCATCGTGGGCGCCGGCATTGTCGGCCTCGGAATGGCTCTGGCGGCCGTGCGGCAAGGCCTCAGCGTGGCGGTCGTCGATCGCGGCGCGGCGGCCACCGGCGCCTCGATCCGCAATTTCGGCTTCGTCACCGTGACGGGGCAAAAGGCCGGCCCGCATTGGGCGCGGGCGCGCCGCAGCCGCGACGTCTGGGCCGAAATCGCCCCCCTCGCGGGCATTCCCGTCCTGCATCACGGGCTCGTCATGCCGGCATACCGCGAGGAAGCGGCCGAGGTTCTCCACGCCTTCCTGCGCACCGACATGGGCGAAGGGTGTCGGATGATCGGGGTGAGCGAGGCCGCCACTCTCGTTCCCGCGCTCCGCCTCGATAAGGCGCGCGCCGTGCTGCACAGCCCGCACGAGCTGCGCGTCGAATCCCGCGAAGCGGTGCCCCGACTGGCCGACTGGCTGGCGGAAGCGCACGGCGTCACCTTCCATTGGCGCACTGCCGTTCAGGCGGTCGTGCCGGAGGGACTCGCGACCTCGGCGGGTCTCGTGCGCGCCGCGCGCGTCGTCGTCTGCCCCGGCGACGATCTTGCCACGCTTTATCCCGAGCGCATCCGCTCCGCCGGCATCCGCATCTGCACGCTCCAGATGCTGCGCGTCGCCCCAGCGCATCCCGTGCGGCTCGGCGCGGCCGTGATGTCGGATCTGTCCTTTGCCCGCTACGAGGGCTTTGCCGATCTCCCCGAGGCCGCGTCGCTGGGCCGACGACTGGACCGGGACGCCGCCGAACAGCGGGCGGCCGGCATTCATCTGATCGCCGTTCAGTCGGCCGACGGCTCGCTCGTGGTCGGCGACAGCCATGTCTATGGCGACCACCCCGCGCCCTTCGCCAGCGAGCGCTTCGACGCGCTGATCCTGTCGGAACTCGACGCGGTGCTCGATCTGCCGAACCGCCATGTCGCCGAGCGCTGGATCGGCACCTACGCCTCGGCCACCGACCGCACCGTTCTGGTGGAGGCGCCCGAGCCCAACGTGCGCCTTGCCATCGTCACCGGCGGCACGGGCGCTTCCACCGCCTTCGCGCTCGGCGAGGAGGTCGTCGGCGAGCTTTTCGGCCTCGGAGCCGACCTGTTCCAACACAAGGAGATCGCGCGATGAGCGAGATCAAGGCCGTCGTCTTCGACTGGGCCGGCACCGTGATCGACTTCGGCTCGCGAGCCCCGATGGGCGTCTTCGTGGAAGCCTTCGCGAGCTTCGGCGTCGCCGTCTCCGTGGCGGAAGCGCGCGGGCCGATGGGCCGGCCGAAATGGGACCATATCGCTGCCATGCTCGCCGAGCCGCGCGTCGCGAAGGCCTGGGAAGCGGCGCAGGGGACGGCGGCGGACGGCGCGGCCGTGGACCGGATCTACGAGATCTTCGTGCCAATGAACGAGGCGGCCGTTGCCGACTATGCCGAGCTCGTGCCCGGCGCGGCCGAGGCGGTGGCGGCGCTGCGCGAGCGCGGCTGCCGCATCGGCTCCACCACCGGTTACACGCGCTCGATCATGGAGCGGCTCCTGCCGCTGGCGGCCGCTCAAGGCTTTTCGCCGGACAATCTCGTCTGCGCCGGCGACCTGCCCGAGGGCCGCCCGAGCCCGATGAACATGTATCGCACCTTTCTCGAACTCGGCGTCTGGCCGGCGTGGCGCACCGTCAAGGTGGACGACACCGGCGTCGGCATCGAGGAAGGTGTCCATGCCGGCTGCTGGACGGTCGGCGTCGCGCTCAGCGGCAACGAGGCGGGCCTGTCCCTCGCCGAGCTGGCCGCGCTGTCGCAGGACGAGCGCGCCGCCTTGCGCCAGCGCGCCCGCGCCGCCCTCCAAGCCCATGGCGCGCATGTCGTCATCGACAGCGTCGCCGACCTTCTGCCCGTGATCGACGAGATCGAGGCGCGCATCACCCGCGGCGAACGGCCCTGACCCCTTTCCCCTTCCTTCCGGCCCGAAACGTCGGGCGGATCGCCCAAACCAAGGACATCTCCCATGACGACATCCAAGCTTCTGCGCGCGGCGGTTGACCGTCGCCGCTTCCTGGTCGGCACCGGCGCGCTCGGCCTCGCCGCCGCCTTCGGCCTCGGCCGGCCCCGGAGCCTTGCCGCCTTCGCCGCCGAAAGCGACTGGTCCGCGCCGGTCGATATCAGCAAGGCCAAGATCGAGGCCGCCGAGTTCGTGAGCTACGGCATGCCGGACTCCTGGGCCAATTACGGCGAAGTCCTCCAGAAGATGGCGGCCAAGTACGGCTTCACCATCAACCATGTCGATACCGACATGAGCTCCTTGGAAGAGATCACCAAGTTCGACGCCGAGAAGAACAACCCGGTCGCCATCTCGGCCGATATCGGCATTCTCTTCGGCCCCGTGGCCGACGCGCGCGGCGTGGTGCCGCCCTTCATGCCGCCGCTGGCCGCGAAGCTGCCCGCCGGTCTCAAGGGCAAGCAAGGCGGTTGGGTCGCGACCTATACGGGCGTTCCCGCCTTCGTGGTCAACACCGACGTCGTCAAGAACGTGCCGCGCTCTTGGGACGATCTCCTGAAGCCGGAATACAAGGGCCTCATCGGCTCGATCGATGCCGGTGGCTCGGGCGGCACCGATCTCGCCGTTTTCATTGCCTGGGCCTATGCTCATGGCGGCAGCGAGACCGACCTCGCGCCGGGCGCCGAGTTCGCCAGGAAGATGCTGCCGCAATTCTCGACGGCCGCCAAGAACGCCCAGACGCTGGAGCGCGGCGAGGTGCCGATCCAGATCAAGTACGACTTCAACTGCATCGCCGCCGCCGCCCAGGTGAAGGCCAAGGGCGTCAACGCCGAGGTCGTGATCCCGAAGGGCACGATCTATGCGCCCTCGGCGCTGATGATCAACCGCTACAACACAGCCAAGATGGACGCGGGCAAGCTGCTGCTCGACTTCGTTCTGTCCGACGAGGCGCAGATCGCCTTCGCCAAGTTCGGCGCGCGTCCGATCCGCTGGGTGCTCGGCGATCTCGACCTGCCGGCCGACGCCAAGGCGGGCTGGCTGCCCGACGCGCAGTATGAAGGTGTCCACGTCATCAAGAACTGGGCCGATCTCGACGTCGCCGCGATCGCGGGCGTCTGGCAGGAACAGGTCGCGGGAGGCTGACGGCCATGAGCGCCGGCACGCCCGTCGTCCCCCCGCCGCCCGAGGCGGCCCGCCCGTCTCGCGCCGCGCGGCTCGTCGGCGACTGGCTGCCGGCGCTTCCGCTGATCCTCGTGGCCGGCGCTCTTCTGCTCGCGCCCTGCTTCGTCATGCTGCGGGCGAGCTTCGCCGATGCCACCGGCACCGGCTTCACGCTCGGCAACTGGATCGGTGTCCTGGGCTCGCGCACCGCACGGGCCGCCATTCTCAACAGTCTGCTTCTCGGCTTCAGCGTGGCGACGATCGCGCTTCTCATCGGCGCGCCGCTCGCCTGGGTTCTGTCGCGCATGGCGCGCGGCAGCCGCTCGCTGTATCTCGGCCTCCTCAACGTCGCGGCCAATTTCAGCGGCATCGGCATCGGCTTCGCCTTCGTGGCCGCGCTCGGCACCTATGGCATGGTGACGCTGATGGTTCGCGCCGCCGGGCTGGACATGGTGCCGCCCGCCGCCAACTCCTTCTGGGGGCTGGTGCTGGCCTATGAATACACCAACGTCCCCATGTTCGTGCTCTTCTCGCTCCCCTCAATGGCGCTCCTGCGCGAGGAGTGGTGGGAGGCCGCGCAATGCTGCTCGGCGACCCTCCTCCAGTTCTGGCGCCATGTCGGCTGGCCCGTGCTGCGTCCCTTTCTTCTGGCCTCCTGGCTGCTGATCTTCACCTGGTCGGTCGGCATGTACGGAACGCCCGTCGCGCTGATGGGCGGATCGCCCGCCGCCTATCCGCTGATCACGATCGACATGAGCCGCACGCTGCAAGGCTCGCTGTTCGGCAGCCAGCGTATGCCCGTCATGGCGGTGATCCTGATGATCTTCGCGATGGTCAGCCTTCTCCTGTTCCGCCTCTTCACCCGCCGAGGTCTGAAATGGCTGACGTGACGCTCGAAACCGCGCCCGGCCGCGCGCGCACCTTTCGCCGCCACCGGGAAGGCCCGGTGCGCGCGGGCTGGAGCGCCCTGCCGCTCCTGATCCTCGCCGCGCTCTACATCCTGCTGCCCATCGCGGCCGTCCTTCTCTACAGTCTCGCCACGCGCTGGACGAGCGAAGTCCTGCCGGACGGCTACACGCTGGCCCATTGGATCAACGCCTTTTCCGACGAGCGCTTCCGCGCCGTCCTGTTGCGTTCGCTGGGCCTCGCAGTGGCGGTGGCGGTGATCGACCTCTCGCTCGTCGCGCCCGCCGTCTACTGGCAGCGCGTGCGCAACCCGGCGATCCGCCCCGTTCTGGAAACGCTGGCGGCGATCCCCTTCGCCATGCCGCTGCTCGTGATCGCCTTCGGGCTCCTGCGCGCGACGGGCGATTATGTGCCGCAGGCTCAGGGCACGCTCGGCCTGCTTCTGGCAGCCCATGTCGCGGTCGCCTTCTCCTTCGTCTACTGGTCGATCGACGGTGCCATGGCGGCGGCCAAGGTCGAGGACCTGACGGAAGCCGCGCGCACCTGCGGCGCCTCGACCGGGCAGACCCTGCGCCATGTGATCCTGCCCAGCATCGGACCGGGCCTTGCCAGCGGCGCGATCCTCGCCTTCGCCGTCTCCTTCAACGAGATCGCGATCGTCCAGATCACGACGGGCAGCCGCTTCGAGACGGTGCAGCTCTATCTCCTCAACATGCTCAAAAGCGCTGACGCCGACTTCAACGTGCTCGCCGTCATGACCATGATCAACTTCGCGGTGACGCTTCTCCTGTCGGTCGCCGTCGTCTACTTCAACGCCGGACGCAGCGCCTCGGCGCCCGCCGGCGCCGGGAAGGGAGCCAAGCCGTGAGCGCCACGATCGACATTCAGAGGCTGGGCAAGCACTATCACGGCAAGCCGGCGCTTCAGGACGTGAACCTCAGCATCGCGGCGGGCGAGATGATCGCTCTGCTCGGCGCGTCGGGCTGCGGCAAGACCACGCTCCTGCGCTGCATCGCGGGCCTCGCCTCGCCCGACGAAGGGCGCATTCTCTTCGGCGGCCGGGACATCACGCATATGCCGACGCAGAAGCGCCCGATCGGCATGGTCTTCCAGGCCTATGCGCTCTTTCCCAACATGACGGTCACCGAGAATATCGGCTTCCCCCTGAAGGTGCGGGGCGCGGACGCCGCCAAGATCCGCGCCCGCGCGGGCGAACTTATCGAGCTCGTGGGCCTGTCCGAGCGCGCCGGCCATTATCCCAACCAGCTCTCGGGCGGCCAGCAGCAGCGCACCGCGCTCGCCCGCGCGCTGGCCTCGGACCCGGACGTCCTGCTTCTCGACGAGCCGCTCTCGGCGCTCGACGCCGTGGTGCGCGACCACCTGCGCGACGAAATCCGCCGCATCCAGCAGCGGGTCGGCACCACCGCGATCATCGTGACCCACGACCAGTCCGAGGCGCTCGCCATGGCGGACCGGATCGCCGTCATGCGCGCGGGGCGGCTCGAGGAGGTGGCGAGCCCCGACGCGCTGTATGAACGCCCCGGCAGCGCCTTCACCGCCGGCTTCATCGGCGGTCGCAACCGGCTCGAACTGCCCGTGCGGGGCGGGCGCGCCCGGCTCGGCGCGATCGAGTTCGAGGTGGCCGGCAGCCCCGAGCGCGCCGGCATCTTCCTGCGCGCCGAGGACATCCACCGGAATGCCTCGGGGGTCGGCGAGCCCGCCGAAGTCGAGGCGCGATTGTTTCAGGGCCAGACGACGCGCTTCTACCTCCAGCTGAAGGGCGAGGAAGGGCCGCTGCGCCTGCGCGTCGACTGGCCGAGCCGCGACTGCGCGGACCTTGCGCCCGGCGCCCGCGTCCATGTCGCGATCGACCCGAAGGACGCCCATGTCTTCCCCATCTGAGGCCCCCTCACGCCCGGAAGCCGCCCGAGGCTACGACATCCTGTTCGTCACCGCCGACCAATGGCGCGCCGATCACGGCCCCGGCCGCGCGCCCTTGCCGCTCCCGCATATCGAGGCGCTCGCGCAGGACGGCGTCACCTTCGAGCGCCATTTCACGCAGGCCTATCCCTGCGGTCCGGCGCGGGCGGGGCTGCACACCGGCCTTTATCCCCACAAGCATCGCTCGATCCAGAACGGCACCCCGCTCGACGCGCGCCACCCCACCGTCTTTTCCGAGGCGCGACGGGCCGGCTATCGGCCTGTTCTCTTCGGCTATACCGACACCACGGCCGACCCTCGCACGCTCCAACCCGGCGACCCCGCATGCGGCGATTACGAAGGCCTCGCGCCCGGGATCGAGGCCGACACGCTGCTCACCGAGCGCGCCGGGCCTTGGCTCGCACACCTGAAGAAGCGCGGCTACGACGTACCCAACCCCGAGCGCGGGCGCGAGGCGATCTTCGCGCAAAGGCCCTTCGGCGCGCCCGCCGTCTTCGCGGCGGAGGATTCCGAGACGGCTTTCCTGACCGACCGTTTCCTCGACTGGCTGTCCGTCACCGGCCCCGAGCCCTTTTTCGCCCATATCTCCTTCATCGCGCCGCATCCGCCCTTCGCCGTCGCCGAGCCGTTCCATTCGCGGCTCGACCCGGCCGACATCGCCCTTCCGATCGGCTGGGGCGATTTCGAGCGGGACGCCGCCCAGCATCCGCTGATCGCCTTCCACCAGCGCACCGTCGATCTCGCCGGCTTCGCACCCGGCCTCTGCGGTCTCGCAGCGGCGGCCGACGAGCGTCTGGCGCGCCGGCTGCGGGCCACCTATGCGGGCTTGGTCGCCGAGGTGGACCATCATCTCGGGCGGATCGTCGCCGCGCTGAAGGCGGCCGGGCGCTGGGATCGGACGTTGATCGTCCTGTCGGGCGACCATGGCGAGCAGCTCTTCGACCACGGGCTTCTCGGCAAGCTCGGCTATTTCGACCAGTCCGCGCACATCCCGCTGATCCTGCGCGATCCCCGCCCCGAGGCCGATGCGGCGCGGGGGCGTCGCATTCGGGATTTCAGCCAGTCCATCGACATCCTGCCGACGATCCTCGACCTCGTCGGTGTCGCTCCCTCGCCCAATGTCGATGGCCGCAGCCTGCTGCCCTTCTGCCGTGGCGAGCGACCGGAGAACTGGCGGGACGCCGCCCATTGGAGCTTCGACTTCCGCGATCCCGCCCGAGGCCAGACGCAGAACGCCTTCGCCCTGCCGGCTAACCGCCTCAGCCTCCACGTGGTTCGCACGGAGCGCTTCAAATACGTCCATTTCGCCGGTCTGCCGCCGGTCCTCTTCGATCTCGTCGACGATCCTCTCGAACGGTGCGAGCGCTCTCGCGACCCGGCCGCAATCGCTCTGAAACTGGAAGGCATGGAACGCCTTCTCGAACTTCGTCTGACCCACGAGGATGACACGCTGGTGCGGTGAACAGTCGCGCTCTGCGATAGGATGTAAGCGCTCTTCGCGACAATCCCTTCCCGGCGAGTTCGGCCCATGGCGGAGGGCGGCACAGACCTTCACCCGCCGGGCACGGCTCGGCGGCTGGGCACGGCTCGCGACGCCGGCCCAAGAGCGAGCCGGCGGCTCGGCATGATGGCTCGTGATGGGACTAACATCCGGGCTCCCGGACAAGCGGCAGAGGCCGGCCGAAAAGGCCTCTCGCGATGGTGAAGGGCGCAGGGCGTGCCATTGCCCTTCGCCCTTCACCATCGCGAGAGGCCCATGAGTTGCCTCGTGGCGCCTGCTTTTCGATCGCAAGCCCGGCGTGCCGCAGTGGCTGGCGGCCGCCGCACCAGCCATGCCGTCGTGTTGCGGGAAGAGCTTACTGCCGGTCGGGAACGCCGGCCTGTGCGAAGGTCGCCATGCCGTTGTGGCAGGCGACGGCCGCCTTCACCATGGCGGCGGCGAGCGCGGCGCCCGTGCCTTCGCCAAGGCGCATCCCCAGCGCCAGAAGCGGCACCTTGCCCATGCGCGCCAAGGCCGCCTGATGGCCCGGCTCGGCCGAGACATGGCCGAAAAGGCAATGGTCGATCGCGGTCGGGTCCAGCGCCTGGAGAATGGCCGCCGAGGCCGTCGCGACATAGCCGTCCACGATCACGGGCACGCGCTGGAGGCGCGCGGCGAGGATCGCGCCCGACATGGCGGCGAGTTCGCGCCCGCCGAGCCGGCGCAGGATTTCGAGCGGATTGCCGAAATGCGGGCGATGCAGGTCGATCGCCTCCTGCACGATGGCGCGCTTGCGCTCCATACCGGCCGCGTCATGCCCCGTGCCGGGGCCGACCCAGTCCGCCGCCTCGCCGCCGAACAGGGCCGCGAACATCGCGGCGGCGACCGCCGTGTTGCCGATGCCCATTTCACCGATGCACAGGAGATCGGGCTCGCCCGCCAGACACTCCATGCCGAAGGCCATGGTCGCCGCGCAGTCCTTTTCGCTGAGCGCGGGCTCCTTGGACATGTCGGCCGTGGGATAATCGAGCGCGAGGTCGAAGACCTTGAGGCCCAGGTCGAACGTCGCGCAGATCTGGTTGATCGCCGCGCCCCCGGCCGCGAAATTCTCGACCATGGCCTGCGTCACCGCCGTCGGATAGGCCGAGACGCCGCGCGCGGCGACGCCGTGATTGCCCGCGAAGATCGCGACCGTCGGCCGATTGACGCTCGGCGCGCGGCCCTGCCACGCCGCCATCCATTCGGCGATGTCCTCCAGCCGACCGAGACTGCCGGAGGGCTTGGTCAGCTCCTCCTGCCGGTGGCGCGCGTCGTGGCGGGCGCGAATGTCGGGTCCCGGCATCTGGGCAAGCAGCGCGCGGATGTCATCGAAGGGGCGGCCGGTGGCGGACATGGGATGAGGTTCCTCGAAGAAATGCGGACCGGGCGGAACAGCTGGGCCCGCGTCCGGCGCCGGACCGACGTGCCTCGCAGCAGGCAGACGCCCGCGCGAGCGCGTTGGGTTCGACGCCAAGCTCCATAGGCAAGAAGCCCCCAGCGCGCAAACCGTTGCGCATGCCAAAGCCCCAGCGTTTCCCGGCCCGAAGATCCAGTGCCCCTCGTCGGAGCGAGAACGCATTCCGAACGGGTTTGAAAATCCGCAGGTGGAAGGGCGGTGACAGGATGGCAGGCCCCAACAAGCCCCCGCCGCCGCCGATGCCAGCAGCATCGGCTGAGATCGACGCTCAAGCAGGGGCGAAAGGGATACGTAGAGCCGAGTTGTCGAACAGGCTCTGCGAGCGACGAGCCACATCCACCGAGGCGACCCGCAGGGTGGCAACCTTTCGCAGGGGCCAGCATCGCAGCAAAACTCTGTTAGAAGCGCCGGAACACAGAGGGGAAAAGGCTTCATCCATGCAGCGCGCCGCCCATCGCTTCTTTCGCGCGAGCGCCTTTCTGACGCGCTTCCCCGCGCGCACGAGCGCCTTCGAGGGCGGCCCGCATCCGCTGGGGCGCGATGCCCTCGCCTTCCCGTTCGTCGGTTTGGCCGTGGCGCTGCCTCCGGCCCTTGTCCTTCTCGGCCTCGCCGCGCTCGGGCTCCAGCCCTTCGCCTGCGCCTTGATCGCTCTTCTTCTTCTCATCGGACTGACCGGCGCGCTGCACGAGGACGGTCTGGCCGATACGGCGGACGGGCTCTTCGGCCACGCCACGCGCGAGCGCGCGCTGGAAATCATGAAGGACAGCCGGATCGGCACCTATGGCGCGCTGGCGCTGATCGGCGCGTTTTGCTTGCGCGCCGCGCTTCTGGCCGATCTCACGGCCCATGCGCCCGCGCTCGGCGCGCTGGCGATGCTGGTCGTAGCGGGCGCGAGCCGGGGCGCGATGGCCTGGCTCTGGTCCAGCCTGCCCTCGGCGCGGCTTGGGGGCCTGTCGAATCGGATGGAAGCGCCCTTCCCGCATGAAGGGCGTCAGGTCGCGCTTGCAGCTCTCGGCCTCGCGGTCGCGGGCGGGGCGGCGATCGGCGGCTGGACCGGCGCGCTCGCACCAACCGCCCTCGCTCTCTGCGGGCTCTGGTTGTTTCGCCGCTTCATCGCGCAGAGGCTCGGCGGCACGACGGGCGACACGCTCGGCGCCGCCCAGCAGATCGTGGAATGCCTTCTCCTTCTCGGCCTCGCGCTCGCGGCTTGAGCGCCACGACACGGGACCACCGTGTCCGCTCAGGAAGCGGCAGAGACGGCGCGCTTGGCAGCCCTCAGATACGAAGGCCCGTTCCCAGGCCCATGGAGGCCAGAATCACGGCCGCGTCCGGCTCGGGCTCGATCACCGGAACGCCCATGCCATCGCGCACCGCCATCACAGCGATCTCGGCATCGTTGGTATCGGGCACCTCGAACAGAACGGGCATTTCCTCGAGGTCTTCGGAATCGCCGGCCTCACGGGCGAAGATGCGCGCATCGCGCAGCTTCGAAAAGGCCTGGAACTTGCGGGCATCATCGCAGTCAATTCGCACGACGTACATTTTTGAGGCCTCCGTTCGAATTGTTGAAAAGTTAAGCACGAGTTCCTCGCTCTGCCAAGCGAGTCTTTTCTCCCCATGTTTTAGAAGCGTTCGAAGCCTTGCTTCGGCGCGCCGGGAGTTCCAATAGGAAAGGGAATGGCAAGGCGGCGGAGGCCTTCATGCAAGCCCAATCCGAATCCCAGCGGCCGAGGGTCGCCCTCTTCGTGACCTGCCTCGTGAATGTCATGCGGCCCGGCATCGCCGAGGCGACGCGCGATCTTCTGGTGGCGGCGGGCTGCGATGTCGAGGTGCCGCTGGATCAGACCTGCTGCGGCCAGCCGGCCTTCAATTCGGGCGACGAGGCCAGCGGGCGCGCCATGGCCCGGCACCAGATCGAGGTTCTGGAGTCGTACCCCTATGTCGTCGCGCCCTCGGGCTCCTGCGCCGGGACGATCCGCCACGACTATCCCCACACGTTTCGCGACGATCCCGCCTGGCTGCGCCGCGCCGAAGACCTGGCGGCCCGCACCCATGAGATCACCAGCTTCCTGGTCGATGTCATGGACTTCCACCCCGCGCCCACGCGCTTCGAGGGGAAGGCCACCTATCACGACACCTGCTCGGGCCTGCGCGAACTCGGCGTTCACGACCAGCCCCGCCGCCTCGTGGGCAGCGTCGAGGGGCTCGATCTCGTGCCCCTGCCCGGCAACAATGTCTGCTGCGGCTTTGGCGGCACGTTCTGCGTGAAATATCCCGCCATCGCCAATGCCGTGGTGGAGGAAAAGGCCGTGGCCGTGGAATCGACGGGGGCTGACATTCTGCTCGGCGGCGATCTCGGCTGCCTCATGAACATGGCCGGCAAGCTGCAACGGCGCGGCTCCCCGGTGCGCGTGTTCCACACGGTGGAGGCCATTGCCGGCCGACTGGGCACCCCTGCCATCGGCGAAACGCCCACCGGAGAGAAGCCATGAGCGCCCCGGCCCCGACGCCCACCCCGGACTTTCTGCAACGCGCCGACGGCGCGCTGGCCGACCGCTGGCTGAAGACGGCGATCGACCGCACCACGGGCACGGCGCGCACCAAGCGCGCGGCGATCGTCGGCCAATGGCCGGACTTCGCGGTGGCGCGCGAGCGCGGCAAGGCGATCAAGGACCACGTGGTCGAGAATCTCGGCCATTACCTCGCCGAGTTCGAGCGCAACGCGCGCGCCAATGGCGCGGTGGTCCATTATGCCGAGACCTCCGACGAGGCCTGCCGTATCGTCGTGGACATCTGTCGCAAGGCCGGCGCCAAGAGCGTGACGCGCTCCAAGTCGATGCTCGGCGAGGAGATCGGCCTGCCGCACGCGCTGGAGGACGCCGGCATCGAGCGGGTCGAGACGGATCTCGCCGAACATATCGTGCAGCTCGCCGGCGAGCGGCCGAGCCACATCATCTGGCCCGCCATGCACAAGACGCGCGAGCAGATTTCCGAATTGTTCCGCGCCTCCCATGCCGACCCGCACCGGGAGGAAACCGCCGAGGCCATGGCGGCGTCGGCGCGCCGGCATCTGCGCCAGCGCTTTCTCGACGCCGATGTCGGCATATCGGGCGCGAACTTCCTCATCGCCGACACGGGCAGCGTCTGCACCGTGACCAATGAGGGCAATGCCGAGATGACCACCACGCCGCCGCGCATTCATATCGCGACGGCCGGCATCGAAAAGCTCGCGCCCTCGGCCGCCCATGCCGCGATGATGCTGCGCCTTCTCGTGCGCTCGGCCACGGGCGCGGCGCTGACGCAATACACGACCTTTCACACCGGGCCGAAACGGGCCGGCGATCTCGATGGGCCGGACGAGTTCCATATCGTACTGGTGGACAACGGACGCACCAAGATGCTGGCGGGCGAGGAGATGCGCGAGATGCTGCGCTGCATCCGCTGCGGCGCCTGCATGAACCATTGCCCCGTCTTCAACCAGATCGGCGGCCACGCCTATGGTGGCACCTATCCCGGCCCGATGGGGGCGGTGCTGACGCCGATCTTCGACGGGCTGAACGAGAAGACGCGCGACCTTGCCCATGCCTGCACGCTGAACGGGCGCTGCCGCGAAGTCTGCCCGGTCGATATTCCGCTCCCGACCCTGCTCAAGGGCTGGCGCACGGCGAGCTGGCGCGAGGGACTGGAGCCGCGCACGATGCGGATCGGAATCGGGCTCTGGCGCTGGCTTGCGACCCATCCCCCGCTTTACCGTCTGGCCATGGGGCTCGGCTCCAAGGCGCTGCATCTCATGGGCGGCGCGCGCGGGCGCATTTCGTCCCTGCCGCTCGTCGGCGGGGCCTGGACGCGCCATCGCGAGATGCCCGCGCCGCCGAGCGGGCCGACCTTCCTTCAGGCCGAGGCCAAGCGCCAGCGGGAGGGCGCGCGATGAGCGACGCCCGCGAGCGCATCTTCGCCGCCATCCGACACGCGATCGGTCCCGCCCGCGCGCAGGACCGCATTCGCGCCGAGGCCGATGCGCTTCTCGTGGAGCCCGAGCGGGTGCGCCCGCGCCTGCCCGATGGCGATCTCACGACCCTGTTCGAAGCGGCGATGACGCGCCTGCCGCCGGGCGCCTCGTCGGAACGCGTGGCGAACTGGGCCGCCCTGCCCGCCGCTGTGGCGGCGCATCTCGCCACGCGCGGCCGAGAGCCGGCGCTGAAACTCCAGCCGACGCCCGCGCTTCTGGCTCTGCCCTTCGCTGAGGCCGGCGTGGCCTTGCGTGAGGAGGTGGACGACCAGATCGCCCTGTCGATCGCCGAATGCGCCGTTGCCGAAACCGCGAGCCTTCTGATTCGCTCCGGCCCCGATATGGCCGTTCTCGACGCTTTTCTGCCGCTGCATCACCTCGTGGCCGTGCGCACCGCCGATATCGTGCCGCATCTGGAAGAGGCAGTGGCGCGCTTCGACCTCGCGCGCAGCCGCAATCTCGTGGTGGTCACCGGCCCGAGCGGTACGACCGACATCGAAGGCAGTCTCGTGATCGGCGTTCACGGCCCGGCGACGCTGCACATCTTCCTGATCGAGGATTGATCGCCGGTCGGCGCTGACAAGGCAGAGCTTTGTCTTTATACGGCGCGCCTGCTTTCCGGCCTCGCTACGCGGGTATCGCGGCAGAGGCCGGCGTATCGGCTGAAACGGAAAGGCTCCGCCATGTGGTCCGAACCCTTCGAGGGCTGCGATCCGATCGAAGCGGCCGCGCGCCTGCGCCCGCTCGGCCGGCTCGCCTTTCTCGACAGCGCCGCGCCGGGCGGGCCGAACGGGCGTCGATCGGCCATCCTCGCCGCGCCCTTCGCCGAATTCACCGCCTCGCTGCAGGAGACGCGCCTTGCCGGCGCGCGAATCCAGGAAGAGCCCTTTGCGGCGCTGGATGCTCTGCTCGGGCGCTACCGCGCGGAGGCGACGGGCGCTGCGCGCCTCGGCCCGGGCCTTGCCGGCTTTCTCGCCTTCGAAGCGGGGCATTTCGTGGAGCGCCTGCGCGTCGTGCCGGACTTGGCCCCGGACCGGCCGCTGATCGCGCTCGGACTCTACGACACGGCGCTGGTCTTCGATCATGAGACCGGCCGCGCCGATCTCGTCTCCGCCGGCTTTTCCGCCGCGCTGGACGCGGCCTCCCCCCACGCGGCGCGAGAGGCCGAGGCGCGCGCGCGCATCGCCTATTTCCGCGCGGCGCTGAACCGCCTCGCCCCCGCCCTGCCGCCCCCGTCGCCGGTCGCGCCCGTCTGGCGCTCCGACTTCGATGAAGCCGCGTACGGCGCCATGGTGGAGCGGGTGCGCGACTTCATCCGCGCGGGCGACATCTATCAGGCCAATGTGGCGCGCCGTCTCACAGCCGCGCTGCCCGACGGCTTCGATCCGTTCGGCTTCTACCGCGTGTTGCGGCGCATCAACCCTGCCCCCTTCGCGGCCTATCTGGAAGCCGAGGACCGCACCATCGCCTCCGCCTCACCCGAACTGTTCCTGCGCCTCCATGGCCACGAGGTCGAGACGCGGCCCATCAAGGGCACGGCGCGGCGCGCGAGCGACCCGGCCGAGGATGCCGCCGCCGCCGCCGCGCTTCTCGCCTCACGCAAGGATCGGGCCGAGAATGTCATGATCGTCGATCTCCTGCGCAACGACCTCTCGCGCGTCGCCGAGCCTGACAGTGTCGAGGTTCCCGCGCTGTGCGCGCTGGAGAGCTTTGCCGGCGTGCATCATCTCGTCTCGCAAGTGCGCGCGCGATTGAAGCCGGAGCATGGCCCCGGCGGCCTTCTGCGCGCCACCTTTCCCGGCGGCTCCATCACCGGCGCGCCGAAAATCCGGGCCTGCGACATCATCGCCGAGTTGGAAGGGCGGCGGCGGGACGTTTATTGCGGCTCGATCGCGCATCTGGGATTCGACGGCGCAGCCGATCTGTCGATCGCCATTCGCACGGTGGAGTTCGAAGGCACTCAAGCGCGCTTCGGCGCAGGCGGCGGCGTCACCATCCTGTCGGAAGGTGCCGACGAATACCGCGAAACCTGCACCAAGGCCGCGCGCATCCTGGCGGCTTTCGAGGCCTATGCGAATGGGGCGAAGGCGCGGACGTGATCCTGCTTCTCGACAATTACGACAGTTTCTCGGCCAATCTCGGCCGCTATCTCGAACGGCTGGATCTCAGCGTCACCAGCATCCGCAGCGACCGGATCACGCTCGCTGGGATCGAGACGCTTCAACCCGAGGCCATCGTCATCTCGCCCGGTCCCTGCGGCCCGATGGAAGCGGGCGTCAGCCTCGACTGCGTGCGCGCCTTTTCGGGCCGCGTTCCGATTCTGGGGGTCTGCCTCGGGCATCAGGTGATCGGCGCGGCCTTCGGCGGCGAGATCGGGCGCGCACTGCGCCCCATGCACGGACTGTCCTCGCCCGTGCGCCACGAAGCATCCGATCTCTTCGCCGGTCTTGCCGACCCTTTGGAGGTCGGGCGCTATCATTCCTTGATCGTTCGATCTACGGTTGAAATGGAGACGAATCTGCGCGTTACTGCCTGGTCGGAAGAAAACGAGATCATGGCGCTTCGTCACCGCGAGCATCCGACCTTCGGGATTCAGTTCCACCCCGAATCAGTCCTTACGCCCGATGGCCTCCTGATTCTGGGCAATTTCAGGACATTGATTGGCCGGAAACGAGTTTGAAACGAGAGGCGACCTCCCGCCAGCGCGAGGTACGCACGTCAATAATAAGGCAGACCAACGGGTTAGCCCCACTTCCGGCGCAAGTCCTTCGAAAAGCGAGACAATCCGCGCCCGACCATCTTTCGCTTTCGTAAGCCAGCTTATAATTACTTAAATGCGAAACGAAATGCGTTCTTGCATATCGTTTCGCATGAACGAGCGTATCAGTCTGCGAGGCTCAGGCGTGCCGGACACGATGACGGCCTCACCTTCCGAGTCGACGAACGAAGACGCGCAGCTGGTCGCGACCCTTCTTTCGATCGCCAAATCAACCCGCGCCTTTCTGGCGCTGCTTCTGGCGCAGATCGATCTGCATCCTGGCCAGGATCAGCTCCTCGTGCGCCTGACGCCCGGCGAGTCCGTCAGCGTATCCATGCTGGCCGACCAACTCGCCGTGCGCCCGTCCACCGTCTCGAAGATGCTGGATCGCCTGATCGAGAAGAATCTCGTGCTGCGCGAATCCAATAGCCGCGATGCGCGCCGCACCATGGTGACGCTGACCAGCGCGGGGGAAGCGGCCAAGGAGCGCGTGCTCGCCCTGTGGATGCGGCTGGAAACCGAGCTTGGCAACGCGATGGAGGAGCGCGAACGCTCGGCGCTCCTGAGTTCGCTCCAGCAGGTGGACCAGCTCCTGAGCGTGAGACTGCGCCGCCTGCGCTGAGCGCGGCGGCGGCCGACCTCAAGCGACACGGCGCTCGCGGTTGGCGTCGAGGCTCTTCCTCACTTCCGCCCCAAACGGGGTTCAGCGGGCCTTGGCATGGCTTGCGGCCCCGTTGCGGCAGGCCCGACGCGGACTTGTGGACGCCTAACCCAAGCGAAAGCCGGCGAACTTGTTGAAGCCTCTCGCGAAAGCTAGGCTATTCACGGCTTTTCGCATATGCTCAAAGGCGTGCGCATTCAACGAGAAGAAGATCGCCATTCCCGTGACGAGACCCTCGCATCTTTCCCGACGCACGGCTCTGAAATACGGTCTGGGCGGCGTGATCACGCTGCTCTGGACGCAGGCTCGGGCCCAGGACCCGCAAGCCCAGCCGGCAGCGCCCGCGCCGCAGGGTGAGCCGCAACCGGCCGCCGCGCCGGCTTCCCCCCCGATTCATGTCGATCTGAACGCCTTCTCCTTCGACAATCTGTCGGCGGCGATGCGCAATCGCGCGGCCCAGCCCTATCAGGATCCCGGCAACGAACTGCCCCAGGTGATCCAGGATCTCGACTACGACCATTACCGGCGCATCCTGTACCGGCGGGACCGGACCGTCTGGGCGAACGAGCCGCTGAACTTCCAGATGCAGGCCTATTTCCCGGGCTTCCTCTACAAGGCGATCACCCGCATTTATGTGGGCGACGGCACGCATTTCCAGCCGCAGGTCTTCTCGGGCGCCGATTTCGAATTCCTGGCTCCGCTCGATCCCTCGCTCTTTCAGACCATCCAGCTTCCTGGCGTGGCGGGTTTCCGCCTGAACTATCCGCTCGACCGGCCCGATCTCTTCGACGAACTGGTCTCGTTCCTCGGCGCGTCCTATTTCCGCGCGCTCGGCATGAACAACCGGTACGGTCTGTCGGCCCGTGGTCTCGCCATCAACACGGCGACCACCACGGCGGAAGAGTTCCCGCGCTTCACTTCCTTCTTCATCGTGAAGCCTCAGCCCACCGACGAGACGGTGCAGATCTTCGCCGAGTTGGAAGGCCCCAGCCTGACAGGCGCTTACGCCTTCCTACTCAAGCCCGGCCCGCAGACGGTGATCGACGTCACCGCGCGTCTGTTCTTCCGCGGCGAGGTGGAGCGGCTGGGCGTCGCGCCGCTGACCTCGATGTTCTATTTCGGGGAGAACGACCACAGCAAGCGCGAGGATTTCCGCCCGCAGGTGCATGACAGCGACGGCTTGTTCATCCTGCGTCCGAACGGCGAACGCCTGTGGCGTCCGCTCAAGAACCCGGACGATCTCGCCCTGTCCTATTTCACCGAAGCCTCGCCGAAAATGTTCGGCCTGCTGCAGCGCGATCGCGACTTCTCCCATTACGAGGATGTCGAGGCCCATTACGAGCTTCGCCCCTCGCTCCTGATCGAGCCGCTCGGCGACTGGGGTCGGGGCAGCATCCAGCTCGTGGAGATCCCGACCAATTCCGAAGTGAACGACAATATCGTCGCCTTCTGGGTGCCGGAAGAAAAGCCCAAGGCCGGCTCGCAGTTCGAGTTCCGCTACCGGATGCATTGGGGCTCGATGACCGAGATGCAGAGCCATGTCGCCGTGGTCGGCGGCACCTATGCGGGCGTCGGCGGCAACGGTGCCGACACGGCGGACACCAATCTCTGGCGCTTCGAAATCAATTTCGAGGCCGGCACGGCGCAGAACCTGCCGCTCGACGCGATGGTCGTGCCGATCGTCGATGTGCCGGCCGATGGGGCGCGCCTCGTTCATAGCGGCGTGTCGCGCCTGCCGGGCGGCGGCTGGCGCCTGTCGATCGAACTGGAGAAGCTGAACGCCAGTCCGGTGGAGCTGCGCGCCAAGCTCTCCTTTAACCAGCGCATCATCTCCGAAACATGGTTGTACCAATGGACGGGCCGTCCGTGATCTCGCGCAACCCGTCCCTTGCGCCTCCGGGCGAGGCCGAGCGGTTCTTCGACTCCCGCCCCGTCGGCTATCTCGTCGGCCGGCCGGACCTTTCGGAGGAGGAGGTTCTGGCCGCCATCGCCGAGCGGCTGGCCTTCGACGGGCGCACCGGGCCGGAGCCGCAGGTGGTGATCGAGGCGGCGCGGCTGGGCAAGCGCAAGGCGCTGGCCTTTCTGCGCAAGCTGGTGCTGCCGCAGCCCCGCTCGCCGCTCGCCATGCCCGTGCGGCCCATCCTGCGCGAGCACCTGACCCACGGGGTCGGCGAAGGCCATTGAACGCATGACGGCCGGGACCAACCTCCCGGCCGAGCCATTTCATCAGACCATGGCGTCACGGGCGGATGTTGTATCCGTCCTGGCGCCGGAGACGGGCCGGCGCGCCTCTCATGATTCCGTCAAGGTCTCGTGATGATGTCGCCGCCCGCACGAGATCCTTGTCAGCGAGCGCGTCCGTGATCGTATTGGGTAGATTCTTCTTCGCGCTGTTCGCGCTGCTCCTGGCCGTCGTGGCCGGCGTCCTGTTCGCCGTGGTGATCACGGCCAATGGCACGACCTGGCTCCATGTGGTGCAGGTGTTGCTGCTGATCGTCTGCTGCCTCTGGCTCGCCTGGGGCTTCAACACGGCGGTGGTCGGCATCTTCTCGCGCCGGGGCCGGCGCTGGACGGCAGCGCCCGACGGGCGGCGCTCGCAAAGCCGCACGGCCATTCTCATGCCGGTCTACAACGAAGACGCCGACGCCGTTCTGGCGCGCGTCGCGGCCATGATCGAGGGCCTCCAGGCGATCCGCCGGCTCGACAATTTCGACGTCCATATCCTTTCGGATTCCACCAAGGCCGAGGCCGTGGCGGCCGAGCGCCGCGCGACCTTCTCCGTCGCGGCCGCGCTGGAAGCGGGCAGCCATCTCTATTATCGCAACCGCAAGAAGAATATCGGCCGCAAGGCCGGCAATATCGCGGACTTCGTCACCAATTGCGGCGGCGCTTACGACTATATGCTGATCCTCGACGCCGACTCGCTGATGCGGCCCGAGACCATGCTCGAAATGGTCGCGCGCATGGACGCCGATCCCGAGCTCGCCCTTTTGCAGACGCAGCCGCTCATCATCGGCCGTCGCACCCTGTTCGGCCGCGCGCTGCAATTTTCGGCAGCGCTCTATTCGCCCGTCTTCTCGCGCGGCATCGCCTCGCTGCAGGGGCGCGAAGGTCCGTTCTGGGGTCATAACGCGATCATCCGCACCCGCGCCTTCGCCGATCATTGCGGCCTGCCCAATCTCTCGGGCAAGCCGCCTTTCGGCGGGCACATCCTCTCCCACGACTTTGTGGAAGCCGCGCTTCTCGCGCGCTCCGGCTTCAAGGTCCGCGTGGACCCCGATCTTCAGGGCTCCTTCGAGGAAGCGCCGACCAATCTGATCGAATATGCCAAGCGCGACCGGCGCTGGTGCCAGGGCAATCTTCAGCACGGGCGTCTTGTCCCCGCGCCCAACATCCGCTTCTGGAGCCGGGTGTCGATGATCTCCGGCATCATGGCCTATGCGGCCTCGCCGATCTGGCTCCTGTTCCTGATCGTCAGCCTTCTCGACCCGATCCTCAGCCCCGCGCCGAACTATTTCCCGGCCGATTCGCTGTTCCCCGTCTTCCCGCAGCCTGAAACCGGCAAGGCGCTGCTCCTGCTGCTCGGCATCGTGCTCCTGCTTCTTCTGCCCAAGACCCTGATCGCCTGCTACACGGCCTTCACGCGCCGCTCGACGGCCTTCGGCGGCCTGTTCACCGTGCTGCTCGGCGGCGGCGTCGAGCTTGTGCTGACCAGCGCGCTCGCCCCGATCATGATGATGTTCCAGTCCAAGGCGGTGGCGGAAATCCTGCTCGGCCTCGACAGCGGCTGGCCGTCCACCGACCGCGACGACGAGGGCCTGCCGCTGAAAACCGCCTTCCAGGCGTCCTGGTGGATGGTGATCGCCGGTGCGGTGCTCTTGTTCCTCACCTTCTTCTACGCGTTCGAGCTGTTCTTCTGGGTCTGCCCGATCGCCATTCCGCTGCTGATCGCGCCGCTCTTCATCTCGCTTTCGGGCGACCCCGCGTTGGGTGATTTCGTGCGCAAGACAAGTGTCTTCGCAACGCCCTTCGAACTCGACCCGGAGCCGGTCATCCGTTCGTCGGAGAAATGGCGCCGCCGCTTGACCGACGAGACCATCGGGCGCGAACCGAACATCACGAAGGACTCCAGCGCTTCGCCCTTGCCGCCGGCGGCCATCGCCACGGCCTGATCGAAGCCTTATCGAGGATCGCGCGCCGGGCGGGGCCCTCCCCGTCCGGCGTTTTCGTTTGGGCCTGCGCCAAACCCACGGCGCCCCCGCACGCCGTCTTGCCCGCTTTGTTTGGTTGACTGCGGGAAGATGACGTTCAGAAACGGTTCAGCTGGCCGACCTTAATCCTAAGTCTATATGACTGATGGGTCTCACCCACCCATCGCATCGTCGCATGAAGCGAGTGAACAGCTGGAAGGCCGGGTCGCTCGCGGGTGCAGCCGGAAGCTGCGGGAAAGCTCCCCGAGCGAAAGAGCTGTCTGGCCTTGGACGAAGGCGGCACGCGAAGCGACCGGCGAACAGCCTGCCGCAGGCATGACGGCGGATCGTTCGCTGGCCAGGCTTGAAGCGCGGCGACGGCTTCGCCACGCAGAGAATGGAATGGCAGGGCATGACATCGGCAAGGGTTGGAGCATCGGGCACGGCACGCGATCATCGCGTCGATTTCTTTCGCGGCTTCGCCCTGTTGACGATCTTCATCAACCACGTGCCGGGCGTGATGTGGGAGCACCTGACCTCGCGCAATTACGGCTTTTCGGACTCGGCCGAGCTTTTCGTGTTCCTGGCCGGCTTCGCCTCGGCCTTCGCCTACGGGCGATCGTTCCTCCAAGGCTCGGCGCTCGTGGCGAGCCTCAAGGCGCTGCGCCGCGCCGGCACGCTCTATCTCGTTCATATCACGCTGACGATGATCACCGTCGCGCTCTTCGCGATCGCCGCGATGACCACCGGCGACGGGCGCTATCTCATGGAGCTTGGCATCGGTTATTTCGTCACCCAGCCGATCGAGACGCTGGCCGGCGTTGCGACGCTCATGCATCAGCTCGCCTATCTCAACATCCTGCCGATGTACTGCGTCATCCTTCTGATGCTGCCTCTCATGCTGGCGCTGGTGCGCCGCTTCGGCGTTTATGGCCTTCTGATCGTCTCCGCGACGCTCTGGGCCGTGGCCGGTACGACGGGCTTCAACCTGCCGAACCATCCCAATCCCGGCGGCTGGCAGTTCAACCCTTTCGCCTGGCAGATGGTCTTCGCCATCGGGCTGGCGGCGGGCCTCGCCAAAGCCGGCGGGCGGGCGCTCGTCGCCTATCATCCGACGCTCTACGCCGTCGCGCTCGTCTATCTCTTCCTGTCCTTCCTGTTCGTGGAGTTCCAGCTCTGGCACTGGTCGGCCATGGTGCCCGGCCCCTTCCTGATGACGGGCTTCGACAAGACCTTCGTGACGCTGCCGCGCCTCATGCATCTGGCCGCTCTGGTCTATGTCTTCGTCCACGCGCCCTATGGCTCGGTCTTCCGGCGCATCGGAGCCGCGAACCCACTCTGCCTGATCGGCCGCCATTCTCTGCCGATCTTCGCGACCGGCACGATCCTGTCGCTGCTTGCGCAGATCCTGCGCCTGCATCGCGAGCCCTCGTTTCTCTTCGACACGCTGCTGATCGCAACCGGCCTTGCGCTTCACTACGCGCTCGCCCTGTTTCTCGAATGGTGGCGCGGCGTCAGCCAGACGGGCAAGGCCAAGGCGCCAGCGCCGGCGCGCCCTGCAGTGGCGGACCCCGTCGCGCCGCCCGCCTCGCTCGGCCGGGCCGGCTGAGCGCTCACGCGAATGCGCGAAAGACAGGTGCTCGGCGCGGTCGTCTTTTGCGGGGGATAGGCTATAAGGGCGGCCAAACCGACCTTCGGGAAAGGCCGAGCATGAAGGACCAGCACCACCCCTTCTTTCGCCCGCTATGGCGGCGCGTCGTCACCGTCGCGGTCTGCTTCGTCTGGGCGGGGGTCGAGCTTTATGCCGGCAGCCAAACCTGGGCGCTGATCACGGCGGCGATCGGCGCCTACGGGATCTGGATCTTCTTCATCACCTATCAGCCGATGGACGAGCCGCCGGGCAGCTCGGGCGATCGGTCGCAGCACTGATCCCTCCCCTTCTCGACGCCCTCACAAAACGGCTCCGTGCCCTCTGGCGCAAAGGCTGAGCCGCATTCATTCTTCACCCAACTCAACGGCAGGATAGGTCTTCATGAGCCTGAAGTTCGGAACCAGCGGCCTGCGCGGTCTCGTCACCGATCTCGTCGGCGAACCCAGCTATCGCTATACGCTCGCCTTTCTGCGGGTGATGAGCGAGCGCGGCGCGCCGAAGCGCGTCGTGATCGGCCGCGACCTGCGCGCGAGCAGCCCCGAGATCGCGGGGCTTGCCGCCGCGGCCGCGCGGGACGCGGGCTTCGAGCCGATTGACGCGGGCGCGGTGCCGACACCGGCGCTCGCTTTGGAAGCGGCCCGGCTCGGCCTGCCCGCCGTCATGGTGACGGGCAGCCATATCCCGGAAGACCGCAACGGCCTGAAATTCTATGGGCTCAAGGGTGAGATCACCAAGGCCGACGAGACGGACATTCTCTCCGCCTTCGAAGCGCTCGGCCCCGTGGCAAGCGAAAGCCTGACGCCCCCGGCCGGAATCGCGAGTTCGGACGCGCGCGCGCGCTATCTCCAGCGCGCGGTCGATGCCTTCGGCTCGGAAGCGCTCAAGGGCGCGCGCATCGGCATCTATCAGCACAGTTCGGTTGCGCGCGATGTCCTGGCCGAGGCGGTCGAGGCGCTGGGCGGCGAGGCCGTGCCCTTCGGGCGCGCCGATCACTTCATCCCCGTGGACACCGAGGCCCATCGCCCGGAAGACCTCCAGATCCTCAGCGACGCGGCGGCCGGCGGTTTCGACGCGATCCTCTCCACCGATGGCGATGCCGACCGGCCTCTTATGGCGGACGAGCGCGGCGAGGTGATCCGGGGCGATGTGCTCGGCCTGATCGCCGCCGGCACTCTCGGCTTCGACACGATCGTGACGCCCGTCACCTCGGGCTCGGCGTTGGAAAGCTCAGGCCTCGTGGACAAGGTTCTGCGCACCCGCGTCGGCTCGCCCTATGTGATCGCCGGCATCGAGGAAGCCTTGGCAGAGGGGCGCAAGGGCGTCGCCGGGTTTGAGGCCAATGGCGGCTTCATTCAGGGCACGGACGCGATCGTGGACGGGCGCACCATCCCCGCCCTGCCGACGCGCGACGCGCTGCTTCCGCTCCTCTGCGCGCTGGTGGCGAGCCGCAAGGCGGGCGTTCCGCTCTCGATTCTGGTGGAGCGCGTCGGCGCCAAGCCCGCCGCCTCGCACCGGCTTCAGAACGTGCCGGGCGAGAAGAGCAGCGCGTTTCTGGCGCGGCTCGCCGAGGACGATGGCTTCCGCGCGAGCTTCTTCGAAGGGCTGGGCCAGCCCGGCGCGGTCAACCGTCTGGACGGTGTTCATGTCACGCTGTCGGGCGGCGAGACCATGCATTTCCGCGCCTCGGGCAACGCGCCCGAGCTGCGCTGCTATGCCGAGGCCGCGACGCCCGACGCCGCCAAGGCGCTGGTGAACGAGGGTCTGGAGCGCGCGGCCCGCGCGCTCTGAGCTTTCTCCTTCGCAAACGAAAAAGGGCCTCCCACGGGAGGCCCTTTCTTTTGGGAGAGGACGCGCCGCTCAGTTGCGGGCGTAGATGTCCTCGATGCGCACGATGTCGTCTTCGCCCGTATAGGAGCCGACCTGCACTTCGATGAGCTTCAGGTCGATCTTACCGGGATTGTGCAGGCGATGCGTGCAGCCGATCGGCAGATAGGCGGCCTCGTTCTCGTGGAACAGCTTCACCGTGCCGTCCACCGTCACTTCGGCCGTGCCGCGCACGACGACCCAGTGCTCGGCGCGGTGGTAGTGGCGCTGGAGGCTGAGGATACCGCCCGGCTTCACACAGATATGCTTGACCTGGAAGCGCTCGCCGATGTCGATGCGCTGATACCAGCCCCAAGGGCGGTGGATCTTGTGATGCTGTCCGGCTTCCGGCCGGCCTTCGCTATGGAGCTTGGCCACCAGCGTCTTGACCTCGGCCGCCTTGTCCTTGGAGGCGACGAGCACGGCGTCGGGCGTCGAGACGACGACGACATTGTCGAGGCCGACCACCGTCGTCAGCACCTCGTCGGAGCGCACGAAGCTGCCCGTCGTGCCGAGCACCGAGACCGGGCCTTCCAGCACGTTGCGGTCGCCATCCTGCGACTTGATGTCGTAGAGCGCGTCCCAGGAGCCGACATCCGACCAGCCGAAGGAGGCTTTCAGGACGCCCGCGCGCGCGGTCTTTTCCATCACCGCATAGTCGATCGAGATGCGCGGGGCGCTCGCGAAACGCTCGGCGTCGAGGCGCAGGAAGTCGAGATCGCGCTGCGCGCCATCCACCGCCCCTTCCGCCGCCTTCAGCGTGTCGGGTGCGTTGGCGGTCAGTTCTTCGACCATGAGCGAGGCCGGGAAAACGAAATTGCCGCTGTTCCAGCTGTAGCCTTCGCGAATATAGTGCTCGGCCGTCTCGGCATTGGGCTTTTCGGCAAAGCGCGCCACCTCGAACAGGCGGCCGCTGTCGTCCAGCGGAGCGCCCGGCGCGATATAGCCATAGCCGGTCGCGGGCCAGCTCGGCTGAATGCCGAGCATCATGATGCGCCCGCCGCGTGCCGCCTCGGCTGCCGTCAGGCAGTCGCGCGTGAAGGCTTCGCCGTCGCTGATCACATGGTCGGCGGCCAGAACGAGGCAGACGGCATCGCCATCGCGCAGATTGGCAACAACGGTAGCGACAGCAATGGCCATCGCAGAGTCCCGCCGCTCGGGCTCCAGCACGATGTCAGCCTCAATGCCGTTGCGCGCCAGTTGCTCGGCGACCGTGAAGCGGAAGTCGGAGTGAGTGACGACGATGGGCTTCGCAAAACGCGGGCCGACGACGCGCAGCATCGTCTCCTCGAACGTCGTGCGCCCTTCGCCCAGGAGGGAAACGAACTGCTTGGGCATCGTGTCGCGCGACACGGGCCAGAGGCGCGTCCCGGAGCCGCCGGCAATGATGATAGGATGCACAAGGGTGCTCATAAATTTCCTTTCGGGTGATGATCACCGGCTACCGATAGGGTTATGTGGTGCTTCTTGTGCGCGACCTGCTTCCGCAACGCAACAGACTGAGCCATTATTAGCGCGGTCTTAGTCTTTTGCGGTAAACGCCATCGGACCAACCGAGGAAGAACAGGCTTGACCTCTTCCGTCAGGGCTGCTTCCGTTCGGAAAATTTTAACTATAATACTAGCCTTTCACGCCATTTAAGGTTACCCCAACAGCCCTACGGCGAGAATGAGGGCGACCCGGCGCGCTTGGGCTCGGGTCGATCGGGATTGCGGCTTTCCATGAATGCGATCGAGCGCGTGCGCAGCACGGTCTGGGCCGGGTTGGCGGGACTGATGGGCTTCACCTTCGTGGTGAACCTCCTGCTTTTGACCCAGCCCGTCTACATGCTTCAAGTCTATGACCGCGTTCTCTCGTCCGGCTCGGTCGATACGCTGATCTATATCTCGATCATGGCCGCCTTGGCGCTGGCCCTGCTCGGCGTTCTCGACGCGGTGCGCAACGCTATCGCCAGCCGCCTCGGCGCGCGGATCGAGGTGGCGGCCGCCAACGAGGCGATGATCGCCTCCATGAACGGGCCGCGCGCGGGCGTCGGCGACACGCAGCCGCTGCGCGATCTCCAGACCGTGCGCGGTTTCGTCGGCGGGCGCTCGATCTTCGGCTATCTCGATCTGCCCTTCTCGCCCCTCTTCATCGGGCTTTTGTGGTTTCTCCACCCGGCCCTGTTCTTCCTGACCCTGTTCGGCGCCGTGGTTCTGGCCATCCTCGCCTATTGCAACCAGCAGGCCTCGGCCCGTGCCGCGACCGTGGCGAGCGAGAACTCGATGGCCGCGATGCTGTCGGCCCAGAGCTTCGTGCGCAATGCCGAAAGCATCCGCGCCATGGGCATGATGGAGAACACGATCGACGCCTGGGGCGCGTCCGAAGCGCGCTCGCTCGCCGCTCAGGATCGCATGAACCGCACCAATGCCTGGTTCGCGGGGGCCTCCAAGGCGTTTCGCCTGGGACTGCAGATCGCCATTCTCGGCACGGGCGGCTATCTCGTACTCCAGCGCGAAATGTCGGGCGGCATGATCTTCGCCTCCTCGCTGATTTCCGGGCGCGGCCTTCAGCCGATCGATCAGGTGATCGCCGGCTGGAAGCAGTTCGTGGAAACGCGCAAGGCTTGGGAGCGTCTGCAAAAGGCGCTGTCCAGCGCAACTCCCCGCCCCAAGGCCACCGAGCTTCCCGAGCCGACCGGCCTGGTGACGATCCAACAGCTTGTCGTGCTCGCCCCGCATAATCCCGTCGCCGAACCACTGCTGAAGCGCGTCTCGGTGCAGATTCCGGCCGGCACCTGCATGGTCGTGGTCGGCCCGTCGGGTGCCGGCAAATCGACCTTCGCACGCACGCTGATCGGCGCCATGCCCATCCATGCAGGCTCCGTCAGGGTGGACGGCGCCGATATCCGCAACTGGGACCCCGAACAGCTCGGCCGGCGCGTCGGCTATCTCGCGCAGGACGTCGAAATGCTGCCGGGCACCGTGGCCCAGAACATCGCCCGCTTCGAACCGGACGCCGCCGATGCGGAGATCGTGGAAGCGGCCAAAAAGGCGCAGGTCCACGACCTGATCCAGCGCTTGCCCAAAGGCTACGACACACTGCTCGGGCCTGCGGGACATCAATTGTCCGGCGGCCAGCGCCAGCGTGTCGGGCTGGCCCGCGCCTTTTTCGGCGGCCCGCGTCTTCTGATCCTGGACGAGCCGAACGCCCATCTCGACAACGAGGGCGACATGGCCCTCGAACAGGCGCTGCGCAACGCGCAAAGCGACGGCGTGACCGTTCTGCTCGTCACCCAGCGGCGCAATGTCGCGGAACTGGCCGACAGCATCATGATCCTGCGCGACGGAGCGATCGACGATGTCGGCCCCAAGGCCGATGTCTATGCAAGGCAGGCTGCCCGCCGAAAGGCGGAGGCCGACCAGCGCGAGGGCGAAGCGCGCCGCCGCATCGAATCCATGGTGGTGAAGGGTCAGTTCGGCCAGGGTCAAGCGCCGACCAGCGCGCAGGGAGGGATGCAATGAGCGAGGACCGTTTGGCGCCCCGGATATCCGGCCCCAGCGCCCAGCGCGCCCGTCCGCCGCGTGCCCATTGGGCCGATGCGGTGCCCACCCAGTCGCGCAAGCTGACGCTGGCCGGCCTTGCCCTGTCGGGCTTGTTCCTCTGCGGCTTCGGCGTCTGGGCCACCACGGCTCCCCTCTCGGGCGCGGCGATCGCCCACGGCTTCGTGGTCGCGGCCGGGCGCAACCTCCAGATCCAGCATCTGGAAGGGGGCATCGTCTCCGAAATCCTGGTGCGCGAGGGCGATCGGATCGCGGCCGAGCAGCCGCTCTTCCGCTTCGAATCCTCCTCGGCCGGGGCGCAGCGCAACCGGCTGCGCAATCAGCTTCTGTCGCTGGAAGCACGCGCCGCGCGTCTCTCGGCCGAGCGCGACGGCGCGCCGGACCTCGTGTTCCCGGCCAAGCTCCGCCAGCAGCCGGACGACGCGCCGCTCGCCAATGTCCTGTCCGAGCAGATGAAGGAATTCACCACCAAGCTCGAAGGCCATCGGCGCGAAGTTGCGATCATCGGCCAGCAGATCGCCGCGCTGAGCGAGCAGATCCAGGGCCTTGGCGAGCAGAAAAGCGCCGCACAGGAACAACTGGCCGTGGTCAAGGAAGAGCTGAAGCGCCGCAAGGCTCTGCTCGACAAGGGCCTCGCCAACCGGCGCGAATATACCGACTTTCTCCTGTCGCAGGCGCAGCTCACCGGCCAGATCGGCGAGTTCGGCTCCAGCGTTCTGTCGGCCAAGACCCAGGTCGAGGAAAAGAAGGAGCAGATCGCCCGCCTCCAGAGCAAGCGCGTGGAAACCGCTGCCGCCGAGCTGAACGAGACGCGCGCGCGCATCGCCGACGTGGACGAGCAGTTGCAGGCCGCCGAGGCCGTCTTGGAGCGCGTCACCGTGCGCTCGCCGAGCGCGGGCGTCGTGGTCAAGGTCAATTACAACGCCAAGGGCGCGGTGGTCTCGCCCGGCCAGCCCATGGCCGAAATTCTGCCGACCGGCGAAAACATGATCGTGGAAGCGCGGCTGACCCCGCAGGACATCGACGCGGTTCATGTCAACCAGCATGCCGACCTGCGATTCACCGCGCTGAACCGTCTGACGCCGACCGTGGACGCCACCGTCACCTTCGTTTCGCCCGACCGGCTGGTGGATCCACGCACAGAGCAGCCCTACTACGTCGCACGCCTGCGTCTGTCGGACCATTTGCCGCCCGGCGTCGCCATCGCGCAGATCTATCCCGGCATGCCGGTCGAGACCTATATCAAGACCGGCGAGCGCACCTTCCTCGAATATCTCCTGAAGCCTCTCGAGGACAGTTTCAGCCGCGCCTTCCGCGAAACCTGACGACGCTCCCGCGCGCTTCGCAGCGGCGTCGCGGGTGTTCGCTTAGAGCCGGGGGCAAAACCCTGCGGGTCGATCCGCCGCAGGGTTCTGCCCTCGGCTCTTAACCCAAAATGCACGCCCTGCTTGCCGCGCTGCGGCAAAGCCTCTAGCTCTGGCGCCAGCGTGGCTGGGGAAAGGCGACAAGCATGACGGTTCTCGTAACGGGCGGCGCCGGTTACATCGGCAGCCACATGGTCTGGAATCTCGTCGATGCCGGCGAGGACGTGGTGGTGATCGACCGCTTGTCCACCGGCTTCGAATGGGCGGTGCCCACGGAAGCGCGGTTGCAGGTCGGCGACATCAACGACCAGCCCTTCGTGGAGCGCGTGATCGCCGAATTCGGCGTCACCGAGATCATTCATTTCGCCGGTTCGATCGTGGTGCCGGAATCCGTCTCCGATCCGCTCGGCTACTATCTCAACAATACGGTGGCCAGCCGTGCGTTGATCGAAAGCGCCGTGCGCTGCGGCGTGAAGCATTTCATCTTCTCTTCGACTGCCGCCGTCTATGGCTCGCCGCGCCAGATGCCGGTGCAGGAAACGCAGCCACCCGCGCCCGAATCGCCCTATGGCACGTCCAAATGGATGACGGAGCTGATGCTGCGCGACACAGCCGCGGCTCATCCGCTGACCTTCGCGGCGCTGCGCTATTTCAACGTGGCGGGCGCCGATCCCAAGGGCCGCACCGGCCAGTCCACCAAGGGCGCGACCCATCTGATCAAGGTCGCGAGCGAGACCGCGCTCGGCAAGCGGACCCATATGGATGTCTACGGCACGGACTATGATACGCCGGATGGCACCTGCGTGCGCGACTATATCCATGTGAGCGATCTCGCCGACGCTCATGCGCAGGCCCTGCGCTATCTGCGCGGCGGAGGCGAGTCGCTCATCGCCAATTGCGGCTATGGCCACGGCTATTCCGTGCTTCAGGTTCTCGATACGGTGCGCCGCGTGGTGGGCAAGGAGTTCGACGTGCGCTTCGCGGGACGCCGGCCGGGCGATGCGACCTCGATCGTGGCCGACGCGTCGATCGCGCGCGAGCGCTTCGGCTGGACGCCGCGCTTCGACGATCTCGACCGGATCGTCGCCGATGCCCTGTCCTGGGAAGAGAATCTGTCGCGTCGCAACGCGCGCTGACGCTTGGCTTACGGCCTGTCCGCCGGCCCGGCGTCGGCGGACAGGCCCTGAGGCACAAGACCCTGCCGCCCGATCAAGCGCTTCTCTTCGGGCGGGATGGGCGCGAAGCGTGAAGAGTCGCCCGCCTCGAACGGACGGGGAAGAAGAACGCTGAGATTGAAGCGACGGATATCGGCGCGCTCGGGTTTGAGCGAGAGTTTTGCGCCTGCGACCTCCGCCTCGAAGGTCTCGAACGCGGCGACCTTGGCCAGCAGCGCCTCGCCCGGCGCGCGCCCGACCCGCGACATCAGATCCGCAAGAACGACAGCGACGTCGCGCCCGGCATCTGCGGCTTTCGCTTCGTCATGGAGATTGGCCTTCACACGGAAGTCGAGCGCATTGTCATCGTCGTCCCTCGCGCTGCGGGCCATGGCAAAAAGACGTGTCGGCGGCCCGTCGCCGGGGCGCGGATAGGTTCGCTCCATCGCGCATTCCTCGCGCCCGCTGCGGGGCGCAGCCCCAGCGCGATCCGTTTTCCATCCCAGCTCTTTCAAGCGAGCGCAGATTTCGCCGGGCGCGATGCCCTGCCTCGGCTGGAAGGTGAAGGTCATCCGAGCCAGTTCCAGCGGACGAAACCAGCGCCGCTGCTCCGCGAGCGTCAGGCTAGGCCCAGGCGCGGGCGGCGGAGACGGTGTGGCCACCGGGATCAGCACCGGCGCGCGAACGCTATGCGACACGACAGGACCGGAGGCCTCGCGGTTGCGATGCCAAAGCTGGAGCGCGGCGAGTGCGCCGCCCAGAAGCGCTACCAAAACCAGAAGCCGCACGAACATGGCGCCCGCGGCCGAGTCCCGTAAGGCGCGAAAGGTCTCGAACAAGAGGGATGCGCTCTTTCGTTTGGAGTTCGCTGACCTTTATATCACCCCAGCGGCGCCGCGACAGCGGGCTAGAACCGGGGACAGGACCATTCGGCGGAGGGCGAGCGAGCGATTGTTTCTGCCGGCAAGGTGCCGGGCGCAGGCCGTGCAGCGCATGAGCGAGCACCGGCAACGATGCGCGGCGGGAACAAGACACGGTCCGCCGACCCGAAGGGTTCTGTCCCCGGTTCTTATCTCCCGTGACGTGGCCCGACCTTCGAGCCGAGCCGGCGAAAGGATCATCATGAGGTATGTCGCACTCCTGCCTGCAGTGCTCGCACTGCTCACGATCTTTCCCGTCGGCCAGCCTCACGCCCAAGCCGTGCGCCAATGCGAAGCCGGCGATACCGCCTGCCGGCAGAACGCGCGCCGGACGAATTCGGGCGGTGTTTCCGCGCCGCGCCCGGCCTCGCGCGCGCTGCGCCAAGGGAGCGACGGCACGCTCGCGCCGCGAACCGGCCGCTATCGCGAAAACGGCCTTTATGGTTCGGGGCAAAACAAGGGTTGCGACAGCCAAGCCGTGCGCTCGCGTCAGCGTTCCGGTCTCGTTCCAAATTGCTGAGAGCCTGTTCGGCTTCTCGCCGGCTATGCCAAATCAGCCTGGGCTGACACGCGCCACGGCAAGGGATGGGAACAGAGACGGCGGGACCGCCCCTTCCTGGCTGCCCGAAGCGCCCGACGCAGCCAGGAACTGGCCGTCAGTCGTCCCGGTTGGAAAACCGGCTCCAGAGATCGGGCCGGCGCTCGCGCGTCAGGCGCTCGGCCTCGGCGCGCCGCCAGCGCTCCACCGCGCCATGATCGCCGGAGGTAAGGACGGGAGGAATGGTCCGCCCCTCCCATAGGGCCGGGCGCGTATAATGGGGATGCTCCAGCAGCCCGTTCTCGAAGCTTTCGGTTTCGCCGGAGGAACTGTTGCCCATGACGCCGGGCAGAAGGCGCACCACGGCGTCGAGCAGCACGAGCGCCGCCATCTCGCCGCCCGAGAGAATATAATCGCCGATCGAGACTTCGATCAGGCCACGCCCTTCGATCACGCGCTCGTCCACGCCTTCGAACCGTCCGCAGACGATTACGGCCCCCTCCCCTCCAGCGAGGTCGCGCACGAAGCCCTGCGTCAGCGGCCGGCCGCGCGGGCTCATCAGGAGCCTAGGGCGCGGATCGTCCTCGGGGCTCGCCGCATCGATGGCGCGGGCCAGAACATCGGCCCGCAGCACCATGCCGGGCGAACCGCCGGCGGGCGTATCGTCCACCAGACGATGCCGCCCCTCACCGAATTCGCGGATGAAGGTCGTCTCCAGCGTCCAGTCCCCACGCTGCAAGGCACGGCCGGCGAGCGACGTGCCGAGCGGCCCGGGAAACATCTCGGGGTAAAGCGTGAGGATGGACGCACGAAAGACCATGACGCTCAGCCGAACGCTTCGACGGAGGCGACGTTGACGATCTGAAGTGTCACGGCGGCACCGCCGGCTGCGTCCAGCGCTTCATGCCATGCGCCGACGTGAGCGGCCTTGGTATGGGCGGTCAGTGTTTCGCGGCTGTCCCATTCCTCGTAGATGCGCACGAGACCGGGCTCCGAGACATCCCGCGCGAAGGCATAGACCTTGCAGCCGGCCTCCTGGCGCGTCGCCTCGATCAGGCGGCGCATGGGTTCGATGAGCGCGTCGAGCGCCTGATCCGTGGTTTTCAGCGTACCGGACACGATGATCATGATGAATCCTCCCTCGCCCTCCTGGGCGGGTCAGCGATAATGCGCGACGCGGGGGATGGCAACGCGCGAGGGGATGCGCCGTGCGGCCGGGCTTACGCCTCGGTGGGCTTGTCCTCGGTCTCGCCATCCTCGTCGCCTTCGCCCTCGCGCGCCTCGACGGCGCCCGACAAGCCGGCGGCGACGGGCTCGACCAGGATGAAGCCGAGATCGAGATCGACCTCCGGCACGGCCGTCTCGGTGAAGGGGATCATCACGCTGGCGCCGCCGTCGGGAGCGATTTCCAGAATGTCGCCTGCACCGAAATCGTGGAAGGCAACGACTTCGCCGATCACGGTTCCGTCCGTCGTGCGCGCGACGAGGCCGACGAGATCGGCCTGATAGAACTCGTCATCCTCTTCGTCCGGCAAGGCGCTGCGATCCACGAAGAGGTCGGTACCGTTCAACCGCTCGGCGGCGTTGCGGTCCTTCACCTCGGCAAAGCGAACCACCACGACGTTCTTCTGCACGCGCGCCGACTGGACGGTGAACCGGCGTCCGGTGCTGTCGAAGAGCGGGCCATAGGCGCCCAGATCCTCGGGGTCCTGCGTGAAGGATTTGACGCGCACTTCGCCCTTGATGCCATGCGCGCCTCCCACGGTGCCGAGAAGAACGGGATCGGACGGCGCTTGGGGATCGGACACGGGGCAGCGAACTCGCGAAGGAACGGAAGAGCGGCCAGCCTGCCCGAGGGCATTGGAACTGGCCAGTTCAAAAAACTCCAGAGATCGTTTGACCGCGCGCGCGAGCTTCGTCAACCACGGGCCGCGAATCGTCCGGCCGAAAACCCGTCAGGACATCGCCCCACGCCGATCCTGATGGGTCCGTTCATAGAAGCGCCGCTTCACCTGATACATCAGAAGATCGGCCCGGCGCGCCACCTCCTCCAGCCGCTCGCCCGCCCGCATGGTCGCAATGCCCATGGACAGCGACAGGGCTTCGCCGGGATAGAACTGGTTGTTGACCTCGCAGAGTTCCTCGATCGAAGCCATCAGCATCTCCGCCTCGGCGGCTCCCGCGCCCGGCATCAGCACGGCGAACTCGTCCCCGCCGATGCGCGCGGCGGTCCAGGGACGGCTTACGGCCTCTGTAAAGACCTCTCCTGCCCGGCGCAGAAGCGTGTCGCCGGCGGCATGGCCGAGTTGGTCGTTCAGCGCCTTCAGCCCGTTGAGATCGGCCACCAGCACGCTCACCGTTTCCGTGCGCCGGCGTTCGATGCGGTTCATCTCGTCGTTGAAGAAGGAGCGGTTGTAGAGCTTGGTCAGAACATCGTGCTTGCCGAGATATTCGAGATAGGCCTCCGCCTTCTTGCGCGCGGTGATGTCGGTCAGCGCGATCTGAACGAGCGACCAATCCCTCTCATGCCCCGGCAGGACGTCGAACTGAAGGACGAAATGCATCTCCTCGCCCTCCAGCGAGTAGTTCACGACCTCGCGGCTCTGGAAGAGCTTGCCGTTCCAGAGATCGATGAGCTGCTCCTGAAAGGGATGCAGCATCCGGTCGCGGAACACGTCGCCCAGGCGCGACAGGAGCGTGTCGAGATCGGGCGCGCGGAAGAGCTGGAGCGTCTGCCGGTTGACCGAAAGAACGCGGATTTCGCTGGCGCAGCGCGTGACGAAATCGGGATGCACTTCGAGAAAGGTGCGAAAGTCGGACACGCCGGTCGCGCGCACGTCTTCCAGAAGTTCACGGATGGCCGAGAAATCTTCCACCCAGAGCGAAACCGGCGAGTTCTCGAAAAGCGCCGTGGCATAGACCTCGCTTTCGGCGAGTTGCCGCCGCGCGCCCTCGCGCTCGCTCACGTCTTCGGTCGCGACCAGAACCCGGTCCCAAGTGTCTTCGTGGCCGGGCAGGATGCGGCCCTTGAGCTGGATGTCGAGCGGGCGGCCGCTCAACGTATGGTTCACGGCGGAACTGGTGAACTCGGGCGAGCCGCCGGCGATCTGAACGATCTCCTCCAGATGGTTTTCCAGCATCGCGCCCTGGAACACTTCGCCCAGCCGGTTGACGAGTTCGGCCGTGTCGCGCGCTTCGAACAGGCGCAGGGTCGCGGGGTTCACGTCGATGATGCGGATCGCTTGGGCCGAGGCGCGAACCCGGGTGAGATCGGCTGAGAGAAAAGCGCGGGGATCGTCCATCCCTTCCGCCCGCCATTGGTCCACGAGCCGGCGGATGCCGCTCCAGTCCTCCAGCCAGAGAGGGATCGGGGCAAGGGCGAACAGGTCCATCGGCATCAGTCTCCCAACGAAGCGCGGATCGAACGGCAAAGACATACTTCGGGCGAAGGGTGTTCGCCGAAAGTCCGATGCGCGCCGCTCCCGGCCATGGCCAAGCCGACTCGCTGCCCCACGAAAAAGGCGCGCTGGAAAGCCAGCGCGCCTTACTTTTACAGTCGAGATGTTAAGAGATCGGTCAAGTGACCGCTCCGAAACCTTACTCGGCCGAAGCTTCGGCAGCGGCCTGCTCGGCGGCGGCGCGGGCGTCTTCCTCGCGCTGCTTGCGCTCGGCTTCGCGCTCCTGGGCCTTCTTGCCCGGCAGGCCCTTCTTGAGGTTCTCGCGCGACGGACGGTTCACGATGCCGGCCTTGTCGAGGAAGCGCAGCACACGGTCGGTCGGCTGAGCGCCTTCACCGAGCCAATGCTTGATGCGGTCTTCCTGAAGGGTGACGCGCTCGGCGTCCTTCGGCAGCATCGGGTTCCAAGCGCCGACCGCCTCAACGAAGCGGCCGTCGCGCGGCGAACGGGCGTCGGCGACGACGATGTGGTAGTAGGGGCGCTTCTTGGAGCCGGCACGGGCGAGGCGCATCTTGAGAGGCATGGGTTTGTCCTTTGTTCTTGATCCCGGCGCCTTTTGAGGCCGCGCCGTGGTGTCTGACAGTTAAGTTGGTGTTGCGAAGGAGAAGCCGGCGCGCCGGCCTCTATCGTTTCTTGCCCGGAAGACCGGGAAGCTTGGGAAGGCCAGGCAGGCCGGGAAGCCCACCGCCGCCAAGGCCGGGAGGCAGGCCGCCGGGCAAGCCGCCCATTCCCCCGAGGCCACCCTTCTGAAGGGACTTGGCCATCTCTTCGAGCTTCTTGGGGTCCATCTTGGAGAGGTCCGGCATACCGCCGCCGAGACCGGGCGGAAGACCCATCTTGGAGCCGAGGCCGCCCATGAGCTTGCCCATGATGCCGGCGCCCTTGCCGCCCTTGCCGCCCATCGCCTTCATCATGTCCGCCATCTGACGGTGCATCTTGAGAAGCTTGTTGATGTCGGCCGAATCCGTGCCCGAGCCCGCCGCGATGCGCTTCTTGCGCGAGTGCTTGAGCAGGTCCGGGTTCTCGCGCTCCCACTTCGTCATGGACGAGATGATCGCGAGCTGGCGCTTGAGCAACTTGTCGTCGAGACCGGCGGCCGAGATCTGGTCCTTCATCTTGGCCATGCCGGGCATCATGCCCATGACGCCGCCCATGCCGCCGAGCTTCTGCATCTGGCCGATCTGGTCGGCCAGATCGTTCAGATCGAACTTGCCGGACTGCATCTTCTTGGCCATCGCCGCGGCTTTTTCCGCGTCGATGTTTTCGGCGGCCCGCTCGACCAGCGAAACGATGTCGCCCATGCCAAGGATGCGGTCGGCGATGCGCGCGGGATGGAAATCCTCCAGCGCGTCCATCTTCTCGCCCGTGCCGATCAGCTTGATCGGCTTGCCGGTAACGGCGCGCATGGAGAGCGCGGCGCCGCCGCGCCCGTCGCCATCGACGCGGGTCAGGACGATGCCCGAGATGCCGACGCGTTCGTCGAAGGAGCGAGCCAGATTCACCGCGTCCTGACCGGTCAGCGAATCGGCGACGAGCAGGATTTCATGCGGGGCGGACTTGGCCTTGATCTCGGCCATTTCCACCATCAGCGGCTCGTCGATATGCGTGCGGCCGGCGGTGTCGAGGATGAGAACGTCGTAACCGCCGAGGCGGGCGGCCTGCGCGGCGCGGGCCGCGATCTCGACAGGGTCCTGGCCCGCGATGATCGGCAGGGTGGCGACGCCCGTCTGCTCGCCCAGAATGCGCAGCTGCTCCTGCGCAGCCGGGCGGCGCGTGTCGAGCGAGGCCATGAGGACGCGCTTCTTCTGGCGCTCCGTCAGGCGCTTGGCGATCTTGCCCGTGGTGGTGGTCTTGCCCGAGCCCTGCAGGCCGACCATCATGATCGTGACCGGCGAAGGCGCGTTCAGATCGATCGCCACCTGATCGGAGCCGAGCGTCGCGACCAGCTCGTCATGAACGAGCTTGACCACCATCTGGCCGGGCTTGATCGACTTGACGATCTCGGCGCCCACGGCCTTGGAACGCACGCGGTCGGTGAAGGAGCGCACCACTTCCAGCGACACGTCCGCTTCCAGAAGCGCCCGACGAACCTCGCGCAGCGCGGCCGACACGTCGGAGTCCGACAGCGCGCCGCGGCCGGTGAGGCCGTTCAGGATGGACCCGAGGCGGTCCTGGAGGGATTCAAACATCGCATCGTCCTTGTTCTTCCGACCAGCGGAAGAATGGGAACCGGAAGCGCCCCTTCCAAGCCGCAGCGCCAAAGCGGATCGCATCCGCGGGCGAATCTCGCTGGCGGATGGGGACCTCCATGCGGCTCGGCAAACGAGGGACATGGTCGGCGGATTGCGGTCGGAACGGTCGCAAGGTTTGGGTCTTTAAGGCTGCTCGGGGCTCGAAAGTCAAGAGCCACGGCCTCATCCGGTGCAAAACCGGTCCCTCTTCACGCTTTCTCAGAGTTTTGGCGCGAAGACACGCTGCATTCCACGTCCTACGCATTCCTGTCGCCACTTTCTTAAACGTCCGAAGTTACTCTTCGGTCAGACCATTCCGACGCCCGCTGGAACCATGAACATTCTGCGCTTCCCCAACGTCCGCTCGCAGGGAGAGCCCCATCGGCTTTCCGGCGAAGACGTGCGCGCGGAAACCGACGTCGACGACCGGGACCCGCCGCTCCAGCCCGCGCCGATGATTCTCTCCAGTCCGCATCAGCCCGAATTGCGACTGCTGATGGCGGTCACGATGTTCCAGCGTTCCTCTATCGAACTGCTGCTCGCACGCAACGACGCCGCGCGCGACATTCTCGACCAGATGCGGCCGCTCGACCCCTGAACCTTCGCCAGCCCGACATCAGTTTCAAGCCAACGGAAAGTTGATCGTATCTGGACCTGATAAGTTGCGAATGATATGAGAACGATCGTTCGCTCTCATTCTGCTGATTCCATGACCTTCACCGATACTGCCGAATTGCCGGAGGCGGCGAGCGCGCCCCTCTCGCGCAAGGACCACATCCTTCGCGCCGCGCGGCTTTGCTTCTCGCGCTCGGGCTTTCATCGCGCGTCGATGAGCGAAATCTGCGCCGAAGCGAAGATGAGCCCGGGCGCGCTCTATCGCTATTATCCCTCCAAGGACGCGATCATCGAGGCGATCGCCGAGGAGGAGCGGCTGGCCGCGAGCGCCTGCCTCGCCCAACTCGCCGCGCCCGGCCCGATCGCCCGCCGCATCACCGATGTCGCGCTGACCTATCTCGCGCAGGCCCGCGACCCGGAGACCGGCAATCTGATGGTGGAGATCTGCTCGGAATCGCTGCGCAACACGGCTGTCGGCGAGCGCTTCCAGGCGATCGAGGCCGAAGTGCGCCAACGGTTTCAGGTGGTTCTGGAGGAGGCGCGCTCGCGTGGCGAGATCGCCGCCGATCTCGATCTCGACCTCGCGCTGACCTTTCTCATGGGTATGGGCGACGGCCTCGTCATGCGGCTTCGCCTTGAGCCCGAGCGCCCAGCCGAAACGCTGCGCCCCTACCTTCACCGTATGATCGCCAGCCTTCTGGGGGCCGACCCCGCATGATCGCGCGCGCTCCTCTCTCTCCCCTCCCTCGCTTCTTTCGGAGTGTTCCCATGCTTCGGTGCCTGGCCCTCTCCCTTGCCGCTTCGGTCGCGCTGAGCGGCCTGACCGCTCCCACATGGGCCGCCGAACCGGCCGCACCAGTCGCCGCGCCCCCGCCGCCCAACATCTCGGTGCTGACGGCCGAGCCGCGCGAACTGGTGGCGAGCGTCACCGTCACCGGCACGCTGACCCCGCGCGAGACCGTGACGGTCGGCGCGGATGTCGATGGCCTGCGCGTTCGCGAGCTTCTGGTGGACGAGGGCGACGAAGTGAAGGCCGGTCAGGTTCTGGCCCGGCTCGAAACCGACATGATCGACGTCAATCTGGCGCGCTCCGCCTCGCAGGTCGCGCGTGCCGAAGCCGCGATACAGCAGGCCAAGGCCGCGATCACCGAAGCCGAGCCGGCCTCGGTGGAGGCGGACGCCTCGCTGAAGCGCACGAGGGCGCTGAACGACAAGGGCATTGTCGGCCAGGACGTCTTGGACACGCGCGTCTCGGCCGCCGCGACGGCTGCGGCCCGCCTTGCCTCCGCACGCCAGAACGTGGCCCTCTCGGAAGCGGACCTCGCCGCCACGCGCGCCGAACGCGCCGAGCTGGAGCTTCGCCGCTCCAAGGCTGAAATCCGCGCGCCGACGGACGGGCTCGTCCTGCGCCGTGTCGCCCAGCTCGGGCAGATCGTCTCGGCGGCCGGCGGCGGCCTGTTCGAGATCGCGCGCGACGGGCTGGTGGAACTCGACGCCGACGTGTCTGAAACCGCGCTCGGCACGATTCGCAAGGGTGAGCCGGCTCAAGTGACGGCGGCGGGCGGCATCAAGACCCATGGCGAAGTGCGCCTGGTCTCGCCGCGCGTCGAGCAGGCCTCGCGCCTCGGGCGCGTGCGTATCGCCCTGCCCAAGGAGGCCACCCTGCGCGTCGGGGCGTTTGCTCGCGCCGTGATCGAGACCGATCGCAGCACCGGCGTCACCGTGCCGCGCACCGCCGTCAACACCGGGCCGACGGGCGATTTCGTGCAGGTCGTGTCGAACGGCGTCGTGGCGACGCGCACCGTCACCACGGGCGTTTCCACCGGCAGCGCGGTGGAAATCCGCTCCGGCCTCCAGGCGGGCGAGAGCGTCGTCGCGGTCGCCGGCACCTTCGTGCGCGATGGCGACAAGGTCACGCCCGTGCCGGCCGAGACGCTCGAAACGGCGGAGGCCAAGCGATGAACTGGAACATCTCGGCCTGGGCGATCCGCAATCCGGTTCCGCCCATCCTTCTCTTCGTGGTGCTGGTGGCCATCGGCATCGTCAGCTTCATGAATCTGCCGATCACGCGCTTTCCCAATATCGACGTGCCGGTGATCTCCGTCACCGTCACCCAGTCGGGCGCCGCACCCGCCGAGCTGGAAACGCAGGTGACCAAGCTCGTCGAGGACGCCGTCGCCGGCGTTTCCGGCATCAAGCACATCACCTCCACCGTGACGGACGGCCAGTCCGTGACGGCGGCCGAGTTCCGGCTGGAGGTCAACACCGACCGCGCCCTCAACGACGTGAAGGACGCGCTCGCCAAGATCCGGGGCAATCTTCCCCGCACGATCGAGGAGCCGATCGTCCAGCGTATCGAGGTCGAGAACCAGTCGATCGTCACCTATGCCGCGACCTCGCCGGGCATGACGCCCGAGCAGCTCTCCTGGTTCGTGGACGACACGGTGATCCGCGCGCTTCAGGGCATCAAGGGCGTCGGCAAGGTCGATCGCATGGGCGGCGTCAAGCGCGAGATCCAAGTGCGGCTCGACCCGGACCGGCTCGGCGCGCTCGGCATCACGGCGGCCGAGGTGAACGCGCAGCTGCGCGCCACCAATGTGGATATGTCGGGCGGCCGGGGCCAGTTCGGCGGCCAGGAACAGGCGATCCGCACCCTCTCCTCCGCCGGCACCGTCCGCGCCTTGGCCGATACGCGCATCGCGCTGTCGGGCGGGCGTCAGGTGCGCCTGTCGGAGCTGGGCACCGTCACCGACACGGTGCAGGAGCCGCGCTCGTTTGCCCGGCTCGACGGCCAGCCCGTCGTCGCCTTCTCGATCTACCGCTCCAAGGGCGCGAGCGACACGACCGTCGCGGGTCTCGCCGCCGAGCGCATCGCGGAGCTTGCCAAGGCGCATCCCGACGTGCGCTTCACGCGCATCGACGACAGCGTGACCTATACCTACGGCAATTTCGAATCGGCGATGGAAACGCTCGCCGAGGGCGCGTTCCTCGCCGTCGTGGTCGTGCTGCTCTTTCTGCGAGACTGGCGCGCGACCTTGGTGGCCGCCATCACCCTGCCGCTCGCCGCGATCCCGACCTTCTGGGCCATGAGCATGATGGGGTTCTCGCTGAACCTCGTCAGCCTTCTGGCCATCACGCTCGTGACCGGCATTCTGGTGGACGATGCGATCGTCGAGATCGAAAACATCGAACGCCACATGGGCATGGGCAAGCCGCCCTATCAGGCGGCGATGGAAGCGGCGGACGAGATCGGCCTCGCCGTCATCGCCATCACGCTCACCATCATGGCCGTGTTCGCGCCAGTCTCCTTCATGGGCGGCGTCGCCGGCCAGTATTTCAAGCAGTTCGGCCTGACGGTCGCGGTGGCGGTGTTCTTCTCGCTGCTCGTCGCGCGCCTCATCACGCCCATGCTGGCGGCCTATTTCTTCCGCCCGCAAACACATGAAGGACCGGGCTTCGCCCCGCTCCTGCGCCGCTATGTCCTGCGCATCGCCCCGTTGGCGGGTCTCGCCATCGGCGCGCTCTTCGCGCTGGCCGCCCTGCCGGAAACAGCCGGCGGCAACGCGGCGGTGGACTGGCTGAAGCTCCATGCCCCCGCCGTCACCTGGGATCAGGCCGGCGCGCTGTCGCTGCGCATCGCCATTGGCGCGGCGGTGGCCGCCGTGCTCCTCGCCTTCCTCAACCGCCCGCATCCCGCCGAGCAGCGCGACGGGCCGCTGATGCGGGCCTATACGGGCTTTCTGGGCTTCACCGTGCGCTGGCGCTGGCTGACGCTCGCGGTCGGCATCGGGCTCTTCTTCCTGTCGATGGACGCCACGAAACATCTGCCGACCGGCTTCATCCCCAAGGAAGACGCCTCGCGCATCGTGGTCTCCGTCGAGCTGCCGCCGGGCACGACGCTGGACTCGACCCGCCGCGCGGTGGACCTGGCGGCGGCCAGCATCCGCGAACTGCCCGAGGTGCGCTCCGTGCTCGCCATCGGCGGCTCATCACCCACCGGCACGCTGGAGGTGCGCCGCGCCGCGCTCACGGTCAATCTCGTGCGCAAGTTCGACCGCCACCGCAGCCAGGCCCAGCTCGAGCCCGTCATCGCCGCCAAGCTCGCGGCGATCCCGGACCTGCGCTCCTTCTTCGTCAACGACCGGGGCGAGCGCGAACTCTCCGTCGGCCTGCTCGGCAGCGACGGCGCGGCGGTGAGCGAGGCGGCCGCGCGA
>NZ_LDQA01000056.1 GCF_001475935.1 Aureimonas ureilytica | reverse complement strand
CTACGCCCGCCCGCTCTGTCATTCCGCCGCTGCCCGCTGGGCCGCTGCCGATGAGCGGCTTATGCTCCATCCCGTTGCCGTTGGCAAGCGGCTTTGTGAAGAAAACACGAAACTTTCGAGACCAACCCCGACAGCGGTCACACCACGCAAAACGGCCTCCCCAGAGGCCAAACAGAACCAAAGTTTTGGAAAAGGATTGGAGCGGGCGATGGGGATCGAACCCACGACATCCAGCTTGGGAAGCTGGCGTTCTACCGCTGAACTACGCCCGCGTCTGACAAAGACGTAGCGCAAGCACCGTGCCGACGCAAGCGGATCAAAGCGGGTGAACCTGAGGAAAAAGGAGGACGGTTCAGACCCGACCAGCATGCCCGGAACGTGCGCCCCGGCCCGGCTCGACGTCGCTCAGCGCGGCGTCGATCAGCGCCCAGGTTGCAGCGCGCCCGGCCTTGGCCGGGACTTCCGCCAAGGGGATGCCAACGCGCTCCAAGACGGTGCGTTTGACAAGCATTCGCTCTGCCGCGTCGCCCGAAAGATCATGACCCGTGCCGTGATATTCCACCACAAGCCGAGGCTCGCCGGCTCCGTCCACGACAAGAAAGTCCACGCGCTTGCTGTTATAGGAGCGAAAGGCGGCGCGCTGTCTCCAATCTCGCGGGTCATAGGCGGTGCGCACGAAAGCGCCCATCGCGACCTCGAAGGAGACGCGCCAATCGGGCCGATACTTCGCGATCCAGGCATCCAGACTGCCCAAGACGCGCTGGGCTTCCTTGTTCACCGGGCGCACGGCGCGCAGGTTTGCCGCCGCGATGAAGCGAAGCTGATTGTCCGCGCTGGAGAGATCGTTCTCTTCGGCAAACTGGCGACGGCGCGCTTCGTCCGCCCGCAGGGCTTTGAGCTCGCGCGCCAGAGAGGCTGCGCGCCGGCCGCGCCAGAAGGCCCAAAGCGCCAGCGCCAGAACGATGGCGCCGAGGGCAAGGTCCGTCCGCAGTCCGCCGGAGAGGAAGACGCCGCTCAGACGAAATGCTTCGACAGCTTCAACCCCTGCGCCTGATAGTTGGAGTTGAGATCGAGGCCGTAGAGCCGGTCCGGCAGCGAGGCCATGCGCTCGTAGACGAGGCGGCCGACGATCTGCCCGTCTTCCAGAATGAAGGGCACGTCATGGCTGCGCACTTCCAGAACCGCGCGGCTGCCGGTGCCGCCCGCCGGGCTGTGGCCGAAGCCGGGGTCGAAGAAGCCGGCGTAATGCACCCGGAACTCGCCGACCAGCGGGTCGAAGGGCGTCATCTCCGCCGCATAGGCGGGGGGCACATGCACGGCTTCCTTGGAAACGAGGATATAGAATTCGTCGGGGTCGAGCACGAGTTCGCCCGTTCCCGAGCGGTGGATCGGCTCCCAGAAGTCGAGCACCGGCTGCGCGGCGCGCTTGTCGACATCGACGACGCCCGTGTGGCGCTTGCCCCGATAGCCGACGAGCCCGCCGGCATCGCCCTTGAGATCGATCGACAGCGCGATGCCGCCGCCCGAGATGTTGGCATCCGGCGCGCTGGTGAGGCGCGCCTCAGCATGAAGCGCGGCCAGTTCTGCCTCGCCGAGTTGCGCGTCGCCGGTGCGGAAGCGAATCTGGCTGAGGCGCGAGCCGGGGCGCACCACGATCGGGAAGGTGCGCGGGCTGATCTCGATGAAGAGCGGGCCGTGATAGCCGGCCGGCACCTTGTCGAACTCCTGCGCACCATCGACAAGGACGCGGGTGAAGATATCGAGGCGGCCGGTCGAGGACTTCGGATTGGCGGCGGCGCGGATCTCGGCCGGCAGGGCCAGCGCTTCCTGAAGCGGCACGACATAGACGCAGCCCGTTTCCAGAACCGCCCCGCCCGTCAGGTCGATCTCGTGCATGGAAAAGCGGGCGAGCTTGTCGGCGACGCTGACGCCGCGCCCCGGCAGGAAGCTCGCGCGCACGCGGTAGGCCCGCGATCCCAGACGGAGGTCGAGGCTGGCCGGCTGGATCTGGTCGGCGTCGAAGGCGCGTTCGGCCCGAATGCCGCCCGCCTCGAAAAGCCTCGCAATGTCTCGATCAGGAAGAATACCGCCGCTCATGAGCGGGCCATACAGCGATATGGGCCAAAAAGCGAGATCGGCCGCCAGCAACCGTTCAGCATTGTAAAAATCGGAGCTCTCGCCCGATTGATTTGTCGGAAGCGGCGGATTATGCGTGAGGCTGTGGTGATTTTGCCGGCCGGCTTGCAGCCACGTTAAACAACTCGCTAAAGGGCCGTTTCTCGAGTTCTCCCGAGCGGTCCCGAAGGCGTAGCTTCTTCCAAGCCGGCCCCTCGGAGTGATCCTCATGTCCAAGCCTGACGAGACCTCGCGCCTTCGGCCCGCCACGCAGATGGTGCACGGGGGCACGATGCGCTCCGGCTTCGGCGAGACATCCGAGGCGCTCTTTCTCACGCAGGGCTTCGTCTATCCGACGGCCGAGGCCGCCGAAGCGCGCTTCAAGGGCGAAGAGCCCGGCTATGTCTATTCGCGCTACGCCAACCCGACGACGCGCATGTTCGAAGAGCGGATGATGGCGCTGGAAGGCGCCGAGGACGCGCGCGCCACCGCCTCCGGCATGGCCGCGATCTCGACCGCGCTGCAATGCGCCGTGAAGGCGGGCGATCATGTGGTCGCCGCGCGCGCCCTGTTCGGCTCCTGCCGCTACATCATCGAGACCGTGCTCGGCCGCGCGGGCGTCGCCTGTACGCTGGTGGACGGGCGCGATCTCGACCAGTGGCGCGCCGCCGTCCGCCCGGAAACCAAACTCTTCTTTCTGGAGAGCCCGACCAACCCGACGCTGGAACTGGTGGACATCCGCGCCGTCGCGGACATCGCCCATGCGGCGGGCGCGGTGCTGGTGGTGGACAATGTCTTCGCCACGCCCCTGCAGCAGAAGCCGCTGGAGCTCGGTGCCGACGTCGTCGTCTATTCGGCCACCAAGCATATCGACGGCCAGGGCCGGTGCCTCGGCGGCGTCATCCTCTCCTCCAAGGAGTGGATCGAGAAGAACGTTCAGGACTTCTTCCGCCATACCGGCCCCTCGCTTTCGCCCTTCAATGCCTGGACGTTGCTCAAGGGCTTAGAGACCCTGCCGCTGCGCGTGGCGCAGCAGACCTCCAACGCCGCGCGGCTAGCCGATGTGTTCGCGGCCTCGCCCAAGGTCGCCAGCGTCATCTATCCCGGCCGGGCCGACCATCCGCAGGCGGAACTCGTCAAGCGGCAGATGAGCGGCGGCTCGACCCTTCTCGCGATCGATCTGGCGGGCGGCAAGGAGGCGGCCTTCCGCTTCTCCAACGCCCTTCAGATCGTCAAGATCTCGAACAATCTCGGCGACGCCAAGAGCCTCATCACCCATCCGGCGACGACGACGCACAAGAGCCTGACCGACGAGGCCCGCGCCGAACTCGGCATCGGCCCCGGCCTCCTGCGCCTGTCGGTCGGCATCGAGGATGTCGAGGATCTGGTGGAGGATATCGCGCGGGCGCTCGCCGCAGCCTGACCTCAGGCGCTACTGCCTTGCGCCCGCCCTCATCGGCGGGCACACAAGGCATGAGTTCCAACGGTGGGCCGCCCGTGTGGCCCACCCTGCATCAGGCCCGACCCGTCATGTACAAGGCGACGACCCGGCATATCACCGTATCGGTAAGCCCGAGCTTCCTTCCCGAGCAATCCGACCCGGCGGAAGGGCGCTGGGTCTTTGCCTATCGCATCGAAATCGAGAACGGCTCGCGCGAGACGGTTCAGCTGCGCTCGCGCTATTGGCACATCACCAATGGCAGGGGTCAGGTCGAGGAAGTGCGCGGTCCCGGCGTCGTCGGCGAGGAGCCGATCCTCTCGCCCGGCGATAGTTTCACCTACACGTCCGGCTGCCCGCTCGGCACGCCGTCCGGCATCATGCGCGGCTCGTTCCGCATGGAAACCGCCGATGGGCGCGGTTTCGATATCGAAGTGCCGGCCTTCTCGCTGGACGCGCCGGAGACCCTTCGCGTCCTGAACTGAAGCTGACCTAAAGGGAGCGGCGAAAGGGAAAGCCCCTCGCCGCTCCTGAAGCCTCGTCAGTTCTTCGGCGTCTCGTCCTGAGTATCAGCGTGATCATGCGTGAATTCGTCGGGCGAGAAGCTGTAGGCTTCGCCGCAGAACTCGCAGGTCACGTTGATCTTGCCGTCCTCGACGCTCTCGGCAATGTCCTCTTGCGAGAAGTTCTCGAGAACGCCCTTGATCTTCTCGCGGGTGCAGGAGCAATTGTCTCGCACCGGCGTCGGCGGAAAGACGCGCACGCCCCGCTCGTGGAAGAGGCGAAACAGAAGCCGCTCCACGCCGACTTCCGGATCGGCCAGTTCCGAAGCCTCGATCGTGCCAACCAGTGCCTGAACTTCCGTCCAGGCATCGTCTTCCTCGAACACGTGCTCCTCGGCGCCTTCCGGCGCGTCGCCGCCCGGCAGATCGGGCATCCGCATCCGCTCCGGCGCGTTCGGCAGGAACTGCGCGATCAGCCCGCCCGCGCGCCAGCTTTCCTTGAAGCCGCCGGTTTCGGCACGCCGCGCGATCTTGGCAACCGCCAGGCGCACGGTGGTCGGGATCTGCTCGGACTGGCGGAAATAGTTCTCCGCCACCGCTTCCAGCGAGACGCCGTTCAGTTCCACGATGCCCTGGTAGCGCTGCGTATGTGGGCCTTGATCGATCGTCAGCGCCAGAATGCCGACGCCCAGAAGCGAAGGCGGATCGGCGCGATGCTCGGCCACGGCCTCGGCCAGACGCTCGGCGTCGAAGCGGGCATAGGCGCGCACGCTGGAGGGCGCGCTGTAGTCCACGACGAGAAGGTCCACCGGACCGTCGGTCTGCGTCTGCGCGATGAACTTGCCGTCGAACTTCAGCGAGGTACCGAGCAGGACGGTGAGCACGATCATCTCGGCCAGAAGCTGCGAGACCGGCGCGGGATAGTCGTGCCGCGCCAGAATCTGATCCACCATCGCGCCGAGTTGGACGGCGCGACCGCGCGCGTCCAGGGCCTCGACCGCGAAGGGAACCACCGCGTCGTCGCCGGCAAAGCCGATGTCGCCAAGCTCGAGCGAGGAATCAGCCATGCGATGCGACATCCCCGAAGACCCAGGCGAGGATCGACTTCTGGGCATGAAGCCGGTTCTCGGCCTCGTCGAAGACCACCGATTGCGGCCCGTCGATCACCGCATCCGTCACTTCCTCGCCGCGATGGGCGGGGAGGCAATGCATGAAGAGCGCTTGCGGGTTGGCGTGCGACATGAGCCGCTCGTTCACCTGATAGGGCAGGAACACATTGTGCCCACGCGCCTGATCCTCGCGGCCCATGGACACCCAGGTGTCGGTGACGACGCAATCGGCGCCCGACACGGCCTCCACCGGATCATGCGTCAGATGGAGCCGCGTACCCGCTTCGCGCGCCGCCGCGACATAGCGCGGATCGGGCTCGGAGCCTTCGGGCGTGGCAATGCGAAGCGAGAAATCGAAGCGGCCGGCCGCCTCGATCAGCGAGTTCAGGACGTTGTTGCCGTCGCCCGACCAGGCGAAGGTCTTGCCCTGCACCGGCCCGCGATGCTCCTCGAAGGTGAGGAGATCGGCCATGATCTGGCAGGGATGCGTGTCGTCGGTCAGCGCGTTGATGACGGGCACGGTCGCCGCCTCGGCCATTTCGAGAAGCCGCGAATGCTCGGTCGTGCGGATCATGATCGCGTCGACATAGCGCGACAGGACGCGCGCCGTGTCGGCGATCGTCTCAGCGCGGCCGAGCTGCATCTCCGAGCCCGACAGGAACAGCGTCTCGCCGCCGAGCTGGCGCATGGCGACGTCGAAGGAGACGCGGGTGCGCGTCGAGGGCTTCTCGAAGATCATGGCGAGCATCCGCCCTTCGAGCGGACGCGCGCCCTTGCGGCCCTGCGCCTTGCGCTCGCGCGCATCCTTGAGGATGGCGCGCAGATCGCCCGGCGTGGTGCAGGAGAGATCGATGAAATGCCGCACCGACGAGGCGTCGGCGGGCGATGCGATGGCCGCGGAAAGGGAACTCATGCCGCGCTGCTTTCGGACTGGGACTGGGACAGATCGGCGACGGCGGCTTCCAGCCGGCCCATCGCCTCGCGGATTTCCGCTTCCTTGACATTGAGCGGCGGCAGGAAGCGCACGACGTTGTCGCCGGCAGGCGCAGCGAGCATGGCGTGTTTGCGCAGCGCCTCGATCAACTGCGTGTTCGGCACCACCATCTTGAGACCGATCAGAAGCCCCTCGCCGCGCACTTCGGCGACGACATCGGGATAGCGATCCGCCAGCGAGGCGAGGCTCTGCTTGAAGAGAAGCGCGTTGCGGCGAACCTCTTCCAGGAAGCCATCGGCCAGAACCACGTCGAGCACGGCATTGCCCACGGCCATGGCGAGCGGATTGCCGCCGAAGGTCGTACCATGGGTGCCCGGCGTCATGCCCTTGGCGGCCTCGGCCGTGGCAAGGCACGCGCCGAGCGGGAAGCCGCCACCAATGCCCTTGGCCGAGGCCAGGATGTCGGGCGCGACGCCGGAATTCTCATAGGCATAGAAGCGCCCGGTGCGGCCAACGCCGGTTTGCACTTCGTCATAGACGAGAAGCAGGCCATGCTCGTCGCAGAGCTGGCGCAGGAGCTTCAGGAAGCCCGTCTCGACGGTGCGAATACCGCCCTCGCCCTGGATCGGCTCGATCAGGATCGCGGCCGTCTCCGGGCCGATGGCCGCGCGCAGCGCCGCCTCGTCACCGAAGGGCACCTGATCGAAGCCCTCGACCTTGGGGCCGAAGCCTTCCAGATATTTGGCCTGACCGCCGGCGGCGATGGTCGCCAGCGTGCGCCCGTGGAACGCGCCCTCGAAGGTGACGATGCGGAACCGCTCCGGATGGCCCGAAACATATTGATAGCGCCGCGCCGTCTTGATGGCGCATTCCAGCGCTTCCGCACCCGAATTGGTGAAGAACACCTTGTCGGCGAAGGACGCCTCGACCAGCCGCTGACCCAGCGTCTCCTGTCCCGGCACGTGGAACAGGTTGGACGTGTGCCAGAGTTTGCCGGCCTGCTCGGTAAGGGCCGCCACGAGATGGGGATGGGCATGGCCGAGCGAGTTCACGGCGATGCCGCCGGTGAAGTCGAGGAAGGTCCGCCCGTCGCTCGTGTGCAGCCAGACGCCCTCCCCTCGCTCCACGCGAATGTCCGCGCGCGCGAATGTGGCAAACAGCGGATTATCGTGGAACTCGGCCATGGCGATACTTCTCGTTGGCATGGACATTGGCGATGACGGCGGCCCGACAGGCGGCCGGAGCGGGCGAAATCGAAGTGCCTCGCAAGGGCCAGCCTATACCATGGGGACGACGCGAATTGTCAACGAAAGCCGAAGTTTCGGCACTTGGGCCCAGCAAGGACTTCCGCGCGCGTCATTCTTCCGCCATAAGCTGTTGAAAAGCGGATGAAATGATTCGGGCGACGGCGAGGTCTCTTGCCGCCCTTCGCGCTTGCGTTCTAGAAACGTCTCGGACACCAGATTTCGTGTGGGAAGCCCCGCCGATCCGCAAGGGATCGATGGGTGCCTTGGATGTTGGCGACCGCGCCGCCCGCCCGCAGCGACTTGAGTACGAGGAGTCTGTTCATGAGTTGGACCGAGGAGCGCATCGAGCTGCTCACGCGTCTTTGGGGCGAAGGCCGCAGCGCCAGCCAGATCGCGGCGGAACTGGGCGGTGTCACCCGCAACGCCGTAATCGGCAAGGTTCACCGGCTGAAGCTGGACAACCGCCCCAAGGGCGGATCGGACGAGAGCGTCGCCGAGATCACCCCCGCCGCCATTCCGGTGGCCGTCGCCGCACCCTCGCCGGCCCCGGTGCCCGAGCCCGTCGTCGTCGTGGCGCAGGCCCCCGCGCCGCGCCCGGAGCCGGAGGCCGCCCCCGTGCCGCAGAGGCCAACGCCGGCCCCATCCATCGCGCCAGCGGCCGCGCCTGCCCCGGCCGCACCGCGCATCCTGACGCCGACCTTGCCTTCGACGCCGCCGTTGCGCGCACCCATGCCGCAGCGCCAGCCGATGGTGCATTCCATCGGCGCGACCGCGCTGAAGATGTCTCCGGAGACGGAAGCGTTCGAGGACGCGCAGATCTTCGGCCATTCCGAAGGCGGCGAAGTGGTGCCGATGTCGCGCAATCTGACGCTGGTGCAGCTGTCGGAGCGCACCTGCAAATGGCCGCTCGGTGATCCGCTGAGCCCGGATTTCCGCTTTTGCGGCAACCACTCGCAGGACTCCTCGCCCTACTGCAAGCACCACGCGCGCATCGCCTTCCAGCCCGTCTCGGAGCGCCGCCGCGTTCGCTAACTCAACGGTGGGCTTTCTCAGACCCTGATGTGAGACCCGGCAGCGCCAGCGGCCGGGTTTCTTTTTGCTCCTCGCTCGCGAGCGCCGCGCCCATCTCCTCGCCACCGAGAAACCGTCTCCCGCTGCGCGCCGTCATGCTCTATGGAGGGGCACCGGATGCACATCGGAGGGCGAAGGCCCGGCGCGCGAAGGCGTGCAGCCCAGAGCCGTTTCGCATCCCTTGTCCCTACGTCAGAAGGCCATGCCATGACCGATACACCGACCTTGCCCGACCGCCTCGCGATCGACCCGGACAGCCCGCATTACGACGAGGCGCTTCTGGCGCGCGGCGTCGGCATCCGCTTCAACGGCGCGGAAAAGACCAATGTCGAGGAATATTGCGTCAGCGAAGGCTGGGTGCGCGTGGCCGCCGGCAAGGCGAAGGACCGCCAGGGCAAGCCGCTTCTGATGAAGCTGAAGGGCACGGTCGAGCCCTATATCAAGGACGACGCGGCCGAGGGCTGAGCCCAAGCGGTCGAGCGGGCGGGATCGGTGCCCGAGGGCGCTTCTCACTCCTGAAACAACAACGGCGCGACAAGCCCCTGCTTGCCGCGCCGTTTTCGTTTCGAACCCGCTTGCGGGGAAGCCGTCAGCTGGCTTCCGCGCGCTGCGCCGAGGCCGGACGCGGGCTGGTGAAATTCTCGTCCAACGAATAGCCCGCGCCGCGAACGGTGCGGATCGGATCGCGCTGTCGCCCGCGATTGATCGCCTTGCGCAAACGGCCGACATGCACATCCACCGTGCGCTCGTCGACATAGATGTCCCGCCCCCAGACGCCGTCGAGCAATTGCTCGCGCGAGAAGACGCGGCCGGGCGACTGCATCAGGAATTCCAGAAGGCGGAACTCGGTGGGTCCGAGCTTGACCTCCCGCCCGGCCCGGCGAACGCGGTGCGTTTCGCGGTCGAGATCGAGATCTCCGGCGACGAGCTGGCTGGAAATGCGTTCCGGCTTCACGCGCCGCAGCATGGCTCGCACGCGGGCCATCAGCTCGGGCGTCGAGAACGGCTTCACGACGTAATCGTCCGCGCCGACCGACAGGCCGCGCACCCGCTCCGACTCCTCGCCGCGCGCCGTCAGCATGATGATCGGCAGGCGCTCGGTCTCCGGCCGCGTGCGAAGACGCCGGCACAGCTCGACGCCCGACAGGCCCGGCAGCATCCAGTCGAGCAGGAGCAGGTCCGGCACGGCTTCCTTGAGCCGCAGATCCGCCTCGTCGCCGCGGGCGATCACATCGACCTCGTAGCCCTCGGCCTCCAGATTGTAGCGCAGAAGAACGCCCAGCGCGTCCTCGTCCTCGACGACCGTGATCCTCGGCCCCATGGCGCTTACCCGTTCGCGCCGGGCATGGGCGCGGCGATCGAGGGCGTCGAGTCGCTCTTGGGACGCTCGGCCTCCATCTGCGTGCCGGTCTTGATGTAGTAGACCGTCTCGGCGATGTTGGTCGCGTGGTCGCCGATCCGCTCGATATTCTTGGCCGAGAAGAGGAGATGCGTGCAGGCCGTGATGTTGCGCGGATCTTCCATCATATAGGTCAGGAGTTCGCGGAACAGCGAGGTGTAGAGCGCGTCGATCTCGGCGTCGTGGGCACGGATTTCCAGCGCACGCACGGCGTCGCGCGTGGCGTAGACGTCGAGAACGTTCTTCAGCTGCTCCAGCGCCAGCTCCGACATGTGCTCGATCCCGCGCACCAGCTGAACCGGCTGCTTGTGATCGTTCACCGCGATGACGCGCTTGGCGATGTTCTTGCCCAGATCGCCGATCCGCTCCAGATCGCTGGAGATACGGATCGCGCCGACGATCTCGCGCAGATCCTGCGCCATGGGCTGGCGCTTGCCGATCGTCATCACGGCGCGCTCGTCCACCTCGCGCTGGAGCGTGTCGAGAAGGATGTCGTCGGCGACGACGGACTGGGCGAGGCCCCAGTCGGAGCGGATCAGCGCCGACACGGCCTGTTCCACCATGCGCTCGGCCTGGCCACCCATTTCGGAGATGCGGCGCAGGATGAATTTCAACTCGTCATCATAGGAGGAAACGATGTGTTCCATGATGCGAACTCCCTGTTCTGGCGGGGTCAGCCGCGCGCGGCGGCGCGGCCGGGCGCGAGGTTAGCCGAAGCGGCCGGTGATGTAGTCCTGCGTACGCTTGTCGTCCGGGTTCTGGAACATCTTCTCGGTCGGTCCGACCTCGACGATCTTGCCCAGATGGAACATGGCCGTGCGCTGCGACACGCGGGCGGCCTGCTGCATCGAGTGCGTCACGATCACGATCGTGAAGTTCTGCTTCAGCTCGTCGATCAGTTCCTCGACCGTGGCGGTCGCGATCGGGTCGAGCGCCGAGCAGGGCTCGTCCATCAGGATCACCTCGGGCGACACCGCGATGGCGCGCGCGATGCACAGGCGCTGCTGCTGGCCGCCCGACAGGCCCGTGCCGGCGTCATGAAGGCGGTCCTTCACCTCCTGAAACAGGCCGGCCTTGCGCAGCGAGGTGACCACGATCTCTTCCAGATCGGTCTTCGACTTGGCGAGCCCGTGGATTTTCGGCCCATAGGCGACGTTCTCGAAGATCGACTTCGGGAACGGGTTGGGCTTTTGGAACACCATGCCGACGCGGGCGCGCAGTTCCACCACGTCGATCTGCGGGTTGTAGATGTCCTCGCCGTCCAGCGTGATCAGGCCCTTGACCTTGGCGCCCTCGACCGTGTCGTTCATGCGGTTGAGCGAGCGCAGGAAGGTGGACTTGCCGCAGCCCGAAGGGCCGATCAGCGCCGTCACCTGACGTTCGTAGACGTCGAGATTGACCTCGAACAGCGCCTGTTTCGCGCCGTAGAAGACCGAGACGCTCTCGCCCTTCATCTTGCTGGCGAAGGCGGGCGCGCTGGTCTTCGGGGCGGCGGTCAAATGAAGATTTTCCATCATATAAAATCCGATCGTTCCTACCAGCGACGCTCGAAGCGACGACGAAGCAGAATGGCGGTGACGTTCATGACCGCCAGGAAGAGAAGAAGCACGATGATGGCGCCCGAGGTGCGCTCCACGAAGGCGCGCTCGGCCTCGTTGGCCCACATGTAGATCTGCACCGGAAGAGCGGTCGCGGGGTCCATGGGCGTTGCGGGATAGTTGGCGACGAAGGCCACCATGCCGATCAGGAGGAGCGGCGCGGTTTCGCCCAGCGCATGGGCGAGACCGATGATCGTGCCCGTCAGAATGCCGGGCATGGCCAGCGGCAGCACATGCTGGAACACGGTCTGCATCTTGGATGCGCCGAGCCCCAGGGCGGCGGCGCGGATCGAGGGCGGCACGGCCTTCAACGCGGCGCGGGTCGCGATGATGATCGTGGGCAGCGTCATCAGCGTCAGGACGAGGCCGCCGACCAGCGAGGCCGAGCGCGGTAGGCCCATCCAGTTGATGAAGACGGCGAGACCCAAGAGGCCGTAGACGATCGAAGGCACAGCCGCGAGATTGTTGATGTTCACCTCGATGAGGTCGGTGAAGCGGTTCTTGGGCGCGAACTCTTCCAGATAGATCGACGCCGCGACGCCGATCGGCAGAGCCAGCACCAGAACGATGCCCATCATGTAGAGCGAGCCGATCAGGGCGACGCCGACGCCCGCCGTCTCGGCGCGGGCGGAAGCGCCGAAGGTGAAGAGCCCGGTGTTGAAGCGCTGCTCCATCGCGCCCTTGGCTTCGAGATCGTGAATCCAGGCGAGCTGCTGGTCCTTGATCGGACGGCGCGCTTCCGGGATCGACAGATCGAACTGCCCCTTCACGGCCGAGTCGACCGTCGAGTTGGCGTAGACCCAGACATCCTGCGTCGTGCCGATGATCGAGAGATCGTCCAGCACCATGTTGGCGAGCTGGGCACGCACGCCCTGCGACACGAGCTGCATGGCCGAGGCGACGGCGGCCCGGTTGTTCGGGTCGATGCCGAGTTCCTTCACCAGCGCGTCCTGCACGAGGCGCGGGTAATTCACCGTGCGCAGGATCGTCGGGTCGGCTTTGGCCTTGTCGTTCGGATCGATGATGCTCTTGGAGAAGGTGACCGGCAGGCGGATCTGGGTCTGGAAGAAGGCCGTGTAGCCCTGCCCGATCACCGTCCAAAGAAGGATGGCGAGGAAGATCATGCCGATGGCGATCGCACCCTGACCATAGAAGCGGAAGCGACGTTCGGCGGCATAGCGACGGCGCAGGCCGATGTCGCGCCGCGCGGGGCGCGCGGAGGTCGGAACGGCGTCCGAGCGGGAAATCGTCGTATCGCTCATCAGTCGTACTGCTCCCGGTACTTGCGCACGATGGCAAGGGCGATGATGTTGAGGATCAGCGTCATCACGAAGAGCGTGATGCCGAGCGCGAAGGCCACGAGGCTTTGCGGCGAGGTGAAGTCGAGATCGCCCGTCAGCTGCGAGACGATCTTGACCGTCACGGTGGTCATGGCCTCGAACGGGTTGAGTGTGATGTTGGCCGCGATGCCGGCCGCCAGAACCACGATCATGGTCTCGCCGATGGCGCGCGAAGCGGTGAGCAGCAGCGCCGAGACGATGCCGGGCAGCGCCGCCGGCAGCACGACCTTCTTCACCGTTTCGGAGGGCGTCGCGCCCAGCCCCATCGAGCCGTCACGCAGCGAGCGCGGCACGGCGGTGATGATGTCGTCCGAGAGGGACGAGACGAAGGGGATCAGCATGATGCCCATCACGAGACCGGCGGTCAGGATCGACTGCGCCTGGATAAAGCCGGTGAAATTGCCCGTCAGCAGCCCGTTGATGTCGGCCGAGATGTCGCGCAGGAACGGGCCGACCGTGATCAGCGCGAAGAAGCCGTAGACGATCGTCGGAATGCCGGCCAGCACTTCGAGCAGCGGCTTGACGATGGAGCGCACGCGGCTGGACGCATATTCGGCCATGTAGATGGCGGCGAACAGGCCGACCGGCACGGCGAAGAGCATGGCGACGAAGGCGATATAGAGAGTGCCCGCCAGAAGCGGGATGATGCCGAACTGCCCGGCCGCCTGCGACCCGGCGGCGGCAAAGCGTGGCTCCCACACCGTTCCGAAGAAGAAGCTCGAGGGCGAGATACGGCTGAAGAAATCGATGCTCTCGAACAGCATCGAGCAGACGATGCCGACCGTCGTCAGAATGGCGATCGAGGAGCAGAGGATCAGGAAGACCTTGACGATCCGCTCGACCTTGTTGCGCGCGCGCAGACGAACCGCGATGCGGGACAGGGACAGGAAGAGCCCGGCGACCGCAACCACCAGAACGGCGCCCGTCATGGCCAGACGGCTCACGTCCTCCATGTGGTTCTTCTCGACGGCGATCGGAACCATCGCGTCCGTCGCGCCGCCCGGAAGCGGAATGCCGCGACGCTCGAACAAGGGCTTGATCTGGGCGATGCCGGCTGTCTCGAGGCCCACCTGCTCATCGGCGGGAAGCGCGCGAATGCCTTGACCCAGCGAGCGCACGAGGCTGCGGCCGAGCGAGGAGGAGGCGCTCTGCGTATCGGCTTCGATACGGCGCTCGACGGTGGAGAAGACGACAATGGGCGAAATCGCGAGCCAGGCGGCCATCAGGAGAAAGGCCGGGACCACGGCCCAGGAGAAGACATAGGACCCGTGATAGACCGGGCGGGAATGGATTTTGGCGCCGGGCGCGTCGGGCAGCGCCGCGCCTTTGCGGCGTCCCAGCACGAAGCCCACAAGGCCAATCGCCAGAACAATCAGAATGAGAGCAAATACGGACACCGTTCGCCGTCCCCCGAAGGATCATCAGCCTCGCGCTTCCCCTCTCAGGTCGCGGACGGCTGGCGGTGAAAGTGAAGAGGCCGACCCTTGGGCCGGCCTCCCATCGAAGAAGATGGATTATTCGGCGATCGTGGTGCCGGCTTCGAAAGCCTTGCGGGCTTCTTCGCGCTGCGCCTCAGGGGCCGGCACGAGGCCGTACTGGGCGAGCGGGCCGTCGGGGCCGATCATCTGATCGTCGAGCCAGAAGGTCACGAACTCCTTGAGGCCCGGAACGACGCCGAGATGCGCCTTCTTGACGTAGAAGAACAGCGGACGCGACACCGGATACTGGCCGGACGCCACGGTCTCGACCGAAGGCGTGACGCCCGAGACGGTCGCGACCTTGAGCTTGTCCTGGTTCTGGTCGTAGAAGGCCAGGCCGAAGACGCCGACGCCCTGCGGGTTGGCGGCGATGCGCGCCAGGGTCTCGGTGTAGTCGCCGGCAACGTCCACGGCCTTGCCGTCGTTGCGGATCTGGTGGCACTGCTTCTCGGCGGCCTTGTCGTCCATGCCGGACTTCTTGAAGGCTTCGAGCGCGCCGGAGGACTTGCAGCCGGCGACGACCGTCTTCTCTTCGAAGACTTCGCGCGTGCCGTGGTTCTCGGCCGGGATGAAGGCGATGATGTCCTGGTTCGGCAGCGAGGCGTCGACATCCGACCACTTGGCGGCGGCGTTGTCCACGACCTTGCCGTCCTTGACGACCTTGGCGGCCAGCGCCTTGAAGATCGTCTCCGGCGTCAGGACGAAGCTCGGGCCGGACGCCGAGGAGGCGAAGACGATGCCGTCATAGCCGAAGCGAACCTGCTGAATTTCGGTAACGCCGGAATCCTTGCAAGCCTTCTTCTCGGAGTCCGAGATCGGGCGCGAGGCATTGGCGATGTCGACCGTCTCCGGGCCGACGCCCGCGCAGAACTGGCGGAAGCCGCCCGACGTGCCGCCCGACTCCACGACCGGGGTCGGGAAGTCCGGGAAGATTTCGCCGAAATTCTGCGCCACGATCTGCGCGTAGGGCAGAACGGTCGAGGAACCGGCCGCATGAACCGGCTGCGTGCTCTGCGCGAAAGCCGCGCCGGTCGTCATGACGGCCGCGCCGAGAGCGAGCGTGGCGAAGAGGGACTTGATCACAGGCGTTTCTCCATCGAAACGTTTCGAATGCGAACCGCCGGACAAGATCAAAGGACGCGGCGTTGTTCGAGGCCGGTCTAGCCGGCCGACGCAACCTGTCTATGACAAAGCCATATCCGATTTATGACAGTCTAAGCTATTGATTTCACGCAGCCTTGCCGGACGACCTCACAGAAGCCAGCCGGAAGCGCACCGAGAATGTCGAGCCTTGCCCGGGAATCGAGGCGATCGATAGCCGTGTGTTGTGGCGTATCAACACGTTTCGCACGATGCTGAGGCCGAGGCCCGTGCCCCGCGCCCGCGCGCTTCCGTCCTCCACCCGGTAGAAGCGCTCGGTCAGACGCGGCACGTGTTCGGGCGCGATGCCCCGGCCGAAATCGCGCACGAAGGCCTCGACCGTGTCGGGGCCGCGCGTCAGGCCGATCTGGATGCGCCCGCCCCCGTCGCCGTATTTCATGGCGTTTTCGGCGAGATTGCCGAAGACCTGAACCAGTTCGTCATGGTCGCCATTGACCAGCGCTTCGCCCTCGTCCAGCCCGACGAGTTCCAGCGCCAGCTCCTTCTCCGCTGCGGTCGGCGCCGATTGCTGCGCCACGACGCGCAGAACGGAGGCGATGTCGGCTCGCTCGCCCGGCTCCAGCCGGCGGCGCATCTCGATACGCGACAGAGACAGGAGATCGTCGATCAGGCGCGACATGCGCCGGGCCTGATCCTGCATGATGTCGAGAAACTGCGCGCGCGCCTTGGGGTCGTCTCGCGCCGGGCCTTTCAGCGTTTCGATGAAGCCCGACAGCGAGGCCAGGGGCGTGCGCAATTCGTGGCTGGCATTGGCGACGAAATCCGTCCGGATCTTCTCGATCCGGCGCATCTGCGTGCGGTCGCGAAACAGCGCCAGAAAGAAATGCGTCTGCGCTTCGCCCGGCATGGGCATGGGCAGGATATCAACGGCCCAGGCGCGGTCGGAGGGGGCGCGCTCGGCATATTCGGTCAGCTGCGGCTCGTCCGCCTCGATCGCCTCGGCCATGGCGGCGATGAATTCGGGCGCGCGAAAGCGCATGGCGATCGGATCGCCCAGCACCATGTTGCCGAAGGTCTGAATGCCAACGGCGTTGGAGAAGCGCAGCGCGAGATCGCGGTCCAGAACGAAGGCCGGCTCGCGCATCGCGTTCACCACGCTCTTGACGCTGGCATTGGGCCAGAGCGGCGCGACCTCGCCGACCTTGCCGGCTTTGGCGCGGAGCGATGCGCGCGCGCTGCGCTGAATCAGCTCGACCAAGGCGCTCAGCACCAGAACCCCGGCGACGACGGGGCGCAACTGCGGAATCACCCAAGCCGCCCAGACGAGCGCCCCGACCAGAACCAGCGTGGAAAGCGAGATAAAACTGCCACGACGCGCACCGCCGCCGGGTAAGCCTGTCTCGGTCATGCCAATGGACATCATCGCTCCGCTTGCGCATCCCGATCGAACAAGCGACACGATTCGCATGTTCGATCGTCAATCAGATGACACGAAGCGGTCATTTCTCACGAAAAATCGAGAGCAAGTTTCAGCGACGTCGCGGCAGCTCAGCCGAGCTGGCGCAGCCGCAGGGAATAGATGTCCACATCGTTGGTCTGCCCCGCGACACCCGGCGCAATGGCGATGCTGGTATCGTTGCTGGCCACGGCCGGAACGGTGACATCGAAGACGAAGGCCTCTTCCGGCATGTCGGTGGTGAAGCGCTGGCTGTCGCAGAAGCTTCGGCTGCCGACGAGGCAGCGAACGGAGAATTCGCGCGGCGTGCCATCGGGCGAACCGGCGACGATTTCGATGCGCACGTTTCGCCCGGCGATCTGATGCAGCGTCCCCGGCCCGACCGCCAGAAGCGCCTCGTTCGGGCTGCCGGCCGGCGCCGAAATGCGCACGGCCTCGCGCGCACTGTCCTTCTTCACCGCCTCGATGCGCCCGCCCGCGGGAGTCGAGAGACGTTCGAGGTCGTTGCCGTCGAACACGTCGATCCAGGCGAGTTTGGGAAGCGTATCGACCGCTTCCGTCGAGCCCGTGACCTCCGGGGTGTCGCGGCCGCGCAGCGCGCCCGTGATGGCATAGGCGAGAAGCCCCAGCCCGAGCGCCAGAAGAGCGGCCAAGGCAGGCACCTTCCAGCTTGGCAAAGCGCGGGTCTTTTCGTCGGATGCGCGCGGTCGGCCCGGCGTCCAGCCGCCATCCTCGCCCCGCTCGTCCCGCTCGTCACCGTCCGGCGCGGCGTGCGGATGAGCTTCATCCGTCAGCCGTTCCTCGTAGGGCTCCGGCTCGTGCTCATCAGGATGGGGTTCGGCGGAATAGCTCTGCGGAGCAAAGCTTTGCGGCGCGAAGTCGGCCTCGACGCGGTTGATCGTTTCGGCCAGGCGCGAGCGCTGCTCGTGGGCGATCCCCTCCTCCGCGCCGCGCGCCTCCAGCATCCGCTCCAAGGCCCGTTCGGAGGCGGCATAGATGCTCTCCCGAAAGGCGGGATCGCGCGCGTCGCCGCCTTCGAGGGCTCGTCGCAGGCTGTCTTCCATGGCGCTCATAGTCACTCCGAACTGCGTCAGCCAGCGGGGGTAAGGTACGCTTACCTCCGCTGCTTCGAACGTCGTGGATACTGAAAGCAGGCGGATGGAGCAATTGAAAGGCGCGCATCCCGTTCGTCTTGCCTTTTTACGTAAAAGGTCAGCCGCCTTCCCCACGGGCCTTCCGCCGCGCGAGACCCCCGAGCTGACTTTACTTCCCGGCCAAACGACCAATGTGTCACGCCTGCCCGACCAACAGGTTTTTGTGATGCAGTCCGTTTCCGCCCCCGCGCTGCCGAACCCGATTTCCGCCCATGGCGTGATCGGCGACATGAACACCATCGCCCTCGTGGCGCAGGACGGGCGGATCGATTTCTTCTGTCATCCCAATGTCGACTCACCCAGTCTGTTCGCCGGGCTGCTCGACACCGACAAGGGCGGCGAGTTCCGGCTCTGGGCCGAAGGTGACGCGCTGGCCTGTCGGCAAATCTATCTGCCCGACACCAATATTCTCCTCACACGCTTTCTGGGCGCGAACGGGATCGGCGAGATCACCGATTTCATGCCGATCGATGGCTCGGGGCGCATCGTGCGCCGGGGCAAGGCGATCATGGGCCCGGTGCGCTTTCGCGTACAGATTCGCCCGCGCCCCGAATATGGCTCGATCCACCCGGACTTCCGAGCCATTCCAGGCGGCTTCGCCGTGTCCTGGGACCGCGCGTCGGATGGCGGGCGCGAAGAGGTCTTCTTCTATTCCTCGATCCCCTTGCAGGTCGAGAACGGCACGATCTCCGGCGAGGTGGACCTGAAGGAGGACGAGTCGGTCTATGTGATCTTCTGCCCCGGCCGGAAGGACGCACCGAAGATCGAGCCCGGATACGCGCGCGCCGCCTTCGGGCAGACGCGCGAATTCTGGCACCGCTGGGTGAAACAAGGGCGCTATCCCACCTTCTGGCGCGAGCTGGTGGTGCGCTCGGCGCTGACGCTCAAGCTTCTCACCTCGGCGCGCCATGGCTCGATCGCGGCCGCCGCGACGTTCGGCCTACCGGAGGTCGTGGGCGGCGAGCGCAACTGGGACTATCGCTTCTGCTGGGTGCGCGACAGCGCCTTTACGCTCTACGCCCTGTCGCGGCTGAACTATTTCGACGAGGCGGAAGCCTTCATCCATTTCCTGATGGAGCGCATCGTCGAGCCGCATGAGGATGTCGAGTCCGGCCTCCAGATCATGTACGCGATGGACGGCGCGGAGAAGCTGCCCGAAGTTTCGCTTGACCATTTGAGCGGCTATCTCGGCTCGCGCCCGGTGCGCGTCGGCAACGCCGCCTATCGCCAGCGCCAGATGGACATTTTCGGCGAGTTCATGGACGCGGTCTATATCGCGACCAAGGCGCGCGGGAAGCCGGCCTATGCGGTCTGGGCCAAGCTGTCGCGGCTGATGGACTGGCTCTGCGACCACTGGCACCTGCCCGACAAGGGCATCTGGGAAAGCCGGGGCGAGGACCGCGAATATCTGTCCTCGCGCCTCATGTGCTGGGTGGCGCTCGATCGCGGCATGAAGATCGCCGAGCAGGAATCCCTACCGGCCGACATCCTGCGCTGGCGTTCCGAGCGCGACGCGATCCAGCGCAGCATTCTGGAGGAGTTCTGGAACAAGGACCTGGGCGCCTTCACCCAGTTCAAGGGCTCCTCAACGCTCGACGCCGTGGTTCTCCTGATGCCGCTCGTGAAGTTCATCAACCCGCGCGACCAGATGTGGACCTCGACGCTGAAGGCCGTGCAGGCCAATCTCGTCCATGACTGCCTTGTCCGGCGCTACATCAACACCGACGAGAACCATGACGGGCTGGAAGGCGAAGAAGGCTTCTTCACCATCTGCTCCTTCTGGTATGTCGAGGCCTTGGCGCGCTCCGGCTTCGTTGCGGAGGCCCGACTTCTGTTCGAGAAACTGCATTCCTACGCCAATCACCTCGGCCTTTATTCCGAGGAACTCTCCACATCCGGCGACCATCTCGGCAATTTCCCGCAGGGGCTGACGCACCTGTCGCTGATCTCGGCCGCGATCTGGCTCGACCGGGCGCTGTCGTCGCATTCCGACGACCCCGTGAACGCCTCCCATCAGATGATCGAGGACCCCGATGGCATCTACTGATCTTCATTCCCTTCACGGCCAGACCGCGCTCGTGACCGGCTCCTCCTCCGGCATCGGCGAGGCGATCGCGGTGGAACTCGCCCGCGCTGGCGCGGATATCATCGTGAACTATCGCGGCTCGGCCGACAGCGCGAAGGGCACGGTGGACAGTGTCGAGGCGCTGGGCCGGCGCGCCGTCGCGGTGCAAGCCGACGTTTCGGTCGAGGCCGATGTCATCGCCATGTTCGATCAGGCGGAAGCGGCGCTGGGGCCGCTCGACATCGTCGTGTCGAATGCCGGCTTGCAGCGGGACTCGGCCATCGCCGACATGTCGCTGGACGACTGGAACACGGTGATCTCCACCAATCTGACGGGCGGCTTCCTGGTCGGGCGCGAGGCGATCCGGCGCTTTCGCAAGAAGGGACTGCGCGAGGATGTCAGCCGCTCGCTCGGCAAGCTCCTCTTTGACAACTCGGTGCACCAGCGCATTCCCTGGGCCTTCCGCGTCAATTACGCGGCCTCCAAGGGCGGCTTGCGGCTGTTGATGGAATCGCTGGCGCAGGAGGTCGCGCACGAGAAAATCCGCGTCAACGCCGTCGCTCCCGGTGCCATCGCGACCGCCATCAATCAGTCGGAGCGCGAGAAGCCGGGCGGCTTGGACGCCATGCTCAAGCTCATTCCCTATGGGCGCATCGGCGAGCCCGCCGATATCGGGCGCGTCGCGGCCTTTCTCGTGTCGGACGCGGCCGACTACATCACCGGCCAGACGCTGTTCACCGATGGCGGCATGACGCTCTATCCCGAGTTTCGCGGCAACGGCTGAAACGAGAAAGGCGGCCCCATAGGCCGCCTTTTTTCATTCCGCGATGCCGACGCGCCTCAATAGGCTTCGTCTTCGCTTTCCTCGGGCTCGGTGCGGCGCATGGAGGAGAGCTTGGCGAAGACGGCGGCCGCGTCCAGCTCTCCGTCGTCCTCGCGCGGGGCGGGACGGTAGTTCTGCGTCTGTGCGGCCGACAGGAGGCGCTCTTCCTCGGCGAGTTCCTCCGGGCGGGGCATTCCGCGCGAGGCCTTCTCGACTTCCAGATCGAGGTCTATCTGCGAGCAGAGGCCGAGCGTCACCGGGTCCATCGGCTGGAGATTGGCCGAGTTCCAGTGCGTGCGCTCGCGGATCTGCTCGATCGTGTGCTTGGTCGTGCCGACGAGGCGCGAGATCGCGTTGTCCTTCAGCTCGGGATGGTTGCGCACCAGCCAGAGGATCGCGTTCGGACGGTCCTGCCGCTTGGAAACGGGCGTGTAGCGCGGTCCCTTGCGCTTGGCCTCCGGCACGCGAACCTTGGGCGGCGCGATCTTCAGCCTGTGGCGCGGGTCCTTTTCCGCGCGCACGATCTCGTCGCGCGTCAGCTGCCCCGTGATGATGGGGTCCATGCCCTTGATGCCCTGCGCCGCTTCGCCATCCGCGATCGCCTTCACCTCGAGCGGGTGCAGGGTGCAGAATTCGGCGATCTGCTCGAAGGACAGCGAGGTGTTGTCCACCAGCCAGACGGCCGTGGCCTTCGGCATCAGGAGCTGCTGAGCCATGGGTAATAGTCTCCTAGTGGCCCCCCGGGAAGGCGGGCTGTGGTCATGCCACGAATGCGGGAATTAACGCGAACTATAGGGGGTGCCAGCCGCAATCGCAAGGAAGTCCGGCGATCTATTGCCGGCCGGTCACGAGCACGATCTTGCCGATATGATCGCGCTCCATGTGCCGATGCGCTTCGGCGGCCTCCACCAGCGGATAGGTCGCCTCGATCAACGGGCGCACGCGGCCCGATTCGAGATGCGGCCAGACCTTCTCGCGCAGATCCGCCGCCAGCGCCGCTTTGAAAGCATGGTCGCGCGCCCGCAGGGTCGAGCCGGTGAGTACGAGGCGCTTCTGCATGACGAGGTTCAGATCGATCTCCACCTTCGCTCCTTGCAGAAAGGCGATCTGCACGATGCGCCCATCGACCGCCGCAGCCTGAAGATTGCGGTTCGTATAGTCGCCGCCCACCATGTCGAGCGTCAGATCGACGCCATGCCCATCCCGCCAGTTCTTCAGCGCCGCCACGAAATCCTCACGGCGATAGTCGACTGCGAGATCGGCGCCCAGCGCGCGCGCGGCTTCAAGCTTTTCCGGGCTGCCCACCGTCGTCGCCACATGCGCGCCGAAGGCGTGGGCCAGTTGGATCGCCGTGGTGCCGATACCGGATGTTCCGCCATGCACGAGGAACGTCTCGCCCGCCACGAGCCGCCCGCGCTGGAACACGTTGTGCCAGACGGTCAGGAAGGTTTCGGGAATGGCGGCGGCTTCGCTGAAGCTCAAAGCGCCGGGGATCGGCAGCGCGCTGCCCGCATCCGCCAGTGCGAATTCGGCATAGCCCCCGCCCGGCAGAAGCGCCATGGCCGTGTCGCCCTCGCGAAAATTCGAGACGCCCGGCCCGACGGCGGCCACGCGACCGGCGACCTCCAGCCCCGGCCAGTCCGGTGCGCCTTCTGGCGCGGGATAATAGCCCTTGCGCTGGAGAATGTCGGGCCGGTTCACGCCGCTTGCATGAACCTCGATCAGGATTTGCCCCGCGCCCGGACGAGGCACGTCGACTTCGCGCGGCACCAGAACCTCGGGCTCTCCGTGGCCATCGAGGGCGACGATCGTCATGGTGCGCGGCAGGATCATGGGCTCGGTGCCTTTCAAAGGGCATGAATGGGCGGCGCGGTTGCGCTGCCCAACATGGTGAGCAGGAAAGATAGGGTTTGTGTCGAGAATCGCGAGCCGCGCTAACCAAGCATTTACCCTGTCTGGATAAAGCTGTGATTGTCCAATTCGTTGGATGGCGACCCTGATGGTTGTCGACGTCTCCCTGTTGAAACTTGATAGAGCCGCTCCGTGCGGCTCTCTTTTTTTCCGCGATTCAGCAGGCGCGCCCGCTCGGCCGTTAACCAATTCGCAGCGAATGGGGTTGCGCCTGAGGGAGCTTGGGTAGAGGGTTTTGCGTAACGAGTTCGTCCGGCAGATGACCGCACGAACCATGCAACGATTCCTCCCGAGGCTGGTTTTCCCCTGATGACACAAAAGCCGTCCGATCAGACCTCATTCCAGACCGTTCGCATCGCGGAGCGCCTCGCCTTTTCGGCGTCGTTCCAGCCGATCTTCGATACGGGCATGAATCTGGTCGATGAGACTGCGGCCTATCTCGACGGAGATGGGCGCCGGGACGCCAAATCCCTCTCGAGGGGTGCCGCGACCCTTTACGCCGCCGAGTCTATGCGCCTGACCACGCGCCTCATGCAGGTTGCCTCCTGGCTGCTGCTCCAGCGCGCCGCCAACCAGGGCGACATGTCGCGCTCGCAGGTCGAGGCCGAGAAGGGCAAGGTTCGGCTCGACAGCGAAGCGGAGGGCGTGGATTCGCCGTTCTATGACGAACTGCCGGTCTCCTTCCGTGGCCTCGTCGAGCGCGCCCTGCTTCTGGAGCGGCGCATCGCCATGCTCGATCGCGAAATCTACGGCTCGCCCGCGCCGGAACCGGACGCGGTTCACAATCCGGTCGGCCAGCAGATCGACCTTCTGCGCACCGCCTTCGCCATGTAATTCCGCCACGCCGCAAAGCTGGCCAGTTTCACGCCGCCGCGCCTTCGGGTTCGGCGGCGTTTTCGTATGCGCCGAACTGGTGAGAGAAGCGCGCAGGCACAAAAAAACCCGGCGCGATGGCCGGGCTTTTTCGAAACACAAGGGTCGGCAGATTAGATGCCGAGGCCTTCGTAGCGCTTCTTGAAGCGCGACACGCGGCCACCGCGATCCAGCATCTGCTGGTTGCCGCCGGTCCAGGCCGGGTGGCTGGTCGGGTCGATGTCGAGGTTCAGCTTGTCGCCAGCCGCGCCGTAGGTCGAGCGGGTCTGGTACTCGGTGCCGTTCGTCATGACGACGGTGATGTTGTGGTAGTCGGGGTGAATGTTCTGCTTCATGATGCCCTCACAGCCGATACGCGCTCGCACTCACCAAGCCCGTCTGGCCGCCCCGAGGGAATCGGGCCAAGCGAACTGGAATGAGGAGCGCGATCGCTTTCAAATTCAAGGGCGAGCCTATACATGAGGGGGGGTTAGCGCACAAGGCCGCAAAGGCGATCCCATCTTGGCACGATCCGACGAGAAGAGCGGGGGCGAAAAAAGGCCCCGCACGCTAAAGCCCCTCGCCCGTCTTTGGCCCTATGTCAGACGCCACCGAAAGCTGGTGGCCGGCGCGCTGTTCTTTCTGACACTGGCCTCCGTCACGACCTTGTCCTTCCCGCTCGCGGTGCGCCGCGTGGTGGATCACGGTTTCATGTCGGGCGACACGGGCTTCGTGGACACGTATTTCGCCACCCTCGCCGTGCTCAGCCTCGTGCTCGCGCTGGCCAGCGCCGGGCGCTATTATTTCGTGATCACGATCGGCGAGCGCATCGTGGCGGAGCTGCGCAAGGACGTGTTCTCCCATGTCATGCGCCTGTCGCCGGGCTTCTATGACCGCAATCTTTCGGGCGAGATCGTCTCGCGGCTGACGGCCGACACGGTGCAGATCAAATCCGCCGTCGGGGCCACGGCCTCGCTGGCGCTGCGCAACATCATCCTGTTTCTCGGGGCCATCGCCATGATGGCCTATACGAGCCCCAGCCTGTCGCTGGTGGTGATATCGGCCATTCCCCTGATCGTTCTGCCGCTGGTGGCCTTCGGGCGCTCCGTGCGCCGCCGTTCGCGCGCAGCGCAGGATCGGCTGGCGAGCGCCAGCGCCTATGCGGGCGAGGCCATCGGCGCGGTGCGTGCCGTGCAAGCCTTCACCGCCGAGCCCGCCGCCCGCCGCCGCTTCGGCCAGGCGGTGGACGAAGCCTTCGAGGCTGCCCGCCGCTCAGTCACGGCGCGCGCCTTTCTCACCGCTTTCGCCATCTTCCTCATCACGGTCTCGATCATCATCGTGCTATGGATCGGCGCGCATCGCGTCGTCGCGGGCGCGATGACGGCCGGCACGCTCGGCCAGTTCCTGCTCTATGCCGTCTTCGCCGCTTCCAGCCTTGGGCAGCTTTCGGAAGTCTGGGGCGAGTTGACGGCGGCCTCCGGCGCGACGGAGCGCCTGTCCGAGCTTCTGGAAGAGGAACCCGCCATCGCCTCCCCGGCGGTGCCAACGCCCCTCCCCTCCCCGGCGCGGGGGCGCCTGCAGTTCGACGCCGTGTCCTTCCGCTATCCGGGCGCGCCGGAGCGGCCAACGCTCAGCGAGGTCGATTTCGACATTCGCCCCGGCGAGACCGTGGCGCTGGTCGGCTCGTCGGGCGCGGGCAAGTCCACCGTCTTCGCGCTGATCGAGCGCTTCTACGATCCGAGCGAAGGCCGCGTGCTGCTGGACGGCGTGGATATCCGAGAGGCCGATCTGCGCGAGCTTCGGGCGCGCATCGCCTTCGTGCCGCAGGATGCCAGCATCTTCGCCGGGAGCGTCGCCGACAACATCGCCTTCGGGGCCGACGACGCGCCGCGCGAGGCGATCATCGCGGCGGCCCGCGCCGCACAGGCGGACGGGTTCGTTCAGGCCCTGCCGGAGGGCTACGACACCGTGATCGGCGAGCGCGGCGTCACGCTCTCGGGCGGCCAACGCCAGCGCATCGCGATCGCCCGCGCCATCTTGCGCGACGCGCCGGTCCTACTTCTGGACGAGGCGACCTCGGCGCTGGATGCCGAAAGCGAGGTGCTGGTGCAGCGCGCGCTAGAAGGGCTGATGGGCCAGCGCACGACGCTCGTCATCGCGCACCGTCTGGCCACGATCCTGAAGGCCGACCGCATCCTGGTCATGGATGGGGGACGCATCGTGGAAGAAGGCACCCATGCCGCGCTGATCGCACGCGGCGGGCTGTATTCGCGCCTCGCGCGCCTTCAGTTCGACGCCGGCCGCGAGGCTCTAGCCTCGACGGCGGCGGAGTAAGGCACGAACGGAAGCTCCGAAGGCGTCCTGGTGGGACGCCTTCCGGGTGTCTGTGCAGCGATCATTCCCCGGAAGGGCTCGGCCGCACCGTGAGCTGAAAAAATAACAGGCGCGCTCGCTTACGTCCGGCCCGAGCTTGTTATCACACGTGCAACAACCGCGCCTTAGCGCTCGGTCAGCTTCAGCTCGATGCGGCGGTTGCGGGCGCGGGAGGCGGCGTCATCGCCGGGCGTCAGCGGCTGGAACTCGCCGAAGCCGGTGGCAGCAAGACGCTGCGCGGGAACGCCGGCCGCCACGAGAAAGCGCACAACGGCCGCCGCGCGCGCGGTGGACAATTGCCAATTGTCGGCAAAGCGGCCGCTGCTGACCGGCACATTGTCGGTGTGCCCGTCCACGCGGATGATCCAGTTGATATCCGAGGGAATCTCGCGGTTGAGCTGAATGATGGCGTCGGCGAGCTTGCGCATCTCGTCCTGCCCTTGCGGCTGGAGCACGTCCGAGCCGGAGGGGAAGAGGACTTCCGACTGGAAGACGAATCGGTCGCCGACGATGCGGATATTGTCGCGATCGGCCAGAATCTCGCGCAGCCGGCCGAAGAAGTCCGAGCGATAGCGCGCGAGTTCCTGCACACGCTGCGCCAGCGCCACGTTCAGCCGGCGGCCGAGATCGGCGATCTGGGTCTGCGATTCGCGGTCGCGCTGTTCGGAGGCGCCGAGCGTGTCCTCCAGCGCCGCGATCTGCTGGCGCAGGGCCGAAAGCTGCTGGTTCAGGAGATCGATCTGCGCTCTCGCCTGCGCGGACACACGCTGCTCGCTTTCCACCCGCGCCTGGAGATCGCCGACCGTCGCGCCGGGCGCAGGCGCGCTCGTGCGCCCGGCATCCAGCGCGGCCTGGAGCCGGCTGCGCTCGCCTTCCGCGCCGGCGAGAGAGGCCTGGAGCGCCGCGATCTGATCCTGAAACTCGCCCGAGTTGGAGCGCTCCAGCGCCAGAAGCTGGGTCAGTTCGGCGATCTGCGCGTTGAGGCGGCCGAGCACGGTGTCACGGCCCGAGAGATCGCGGCTCAAGAGAAACTGCGCGATCACGAAGACCGACAGGAGAAACATGATGGCCAGAAGCAGCGTCGACAGCGCGTCGACGAAGCCCGGCCAGTAATCGATATCCCGGCGCTGGCGGCGGCGCGAAAGGGCCATCGATTCAGTTCCGCTCGATCTCGGAGAGGGAATTGTTCAGCCGCTCCAGCGCCCGGCGCATCTCGCGCTGCTCGCCCGCCTGCGCTTCCACGAAGTCTCGCAGAAGCTGCTGCTCACCGCGCATATGCTGAACGAGGCCCTGAATGCTTTCAGCCAGACTCGCCATGGCGGCGCTGGTGCGCGGCGCGTTGCTCTGCTCCAGCACGAGCCGGTTGATCCGGTCGGCCAGAACGCGGAACTCTTCCGCCCCGTTCGGCACATTGGGGATCAGCGCCAACGAGGACGGCGTCTCCGCCTCGAAGGACAGGAGGTCTTCCAGCTCGGTGTAGAAGCGATTCTGCGCACGGCCGACCTGAAGATCGAGAAAGCCCAGCACCATCGAGCCGCTGAGGCCAAAGAGCGAGGAGGAAAAGGCCGTGCCCATGCCCGACAAAGGCGCGGACAGGCCGTTCTTGACGGAATCCAAGACCGTCGCGGCATCGCCGGCCGTGGGATCGAGCGACTGGATGGTGGCCGAGATCGAGCCGATCGTGGTGAGAAGGCCCCAGAACGTGCCGAGAAGGCCGAGGAAGACGAGGAGGCCGATCAGATAGCGGGAGGTATCGCGCGCCTCGTCCAGCCGCGTGGCGACCGATTCCAGTAGCGAGCGACCGGCGGCCAGCGGCAGGCGTGGCCGGCCGCGCCGGCCCTGCATCATCGCCTCCATGGGCGACAAGAGAACGGGATGGCGCGTGCGCCCGCCCCGCGCCGTCGCATCGCCCTCGCGCAGGCCGTTGACCCAGCGCACCTCGCGCGAGAGCTTGAGGATCTGCCCGAGCGACAGGAGAATGCCGATGGCCAGAACACCGAGGATCAAGCCGTTGAGGCCGGGATTGGTGAAGAAGGCCTGTTGGACCTGCCGGCCGAGAATCAGCGCGACGAAGCCAGCCAGCGCCAGAAACACCAGCATCACGCCGAGATAGACGAGCGGGCTGCTCAGCGGCTCCGCCGGGGCGGAAGCCGCAGGAGGCGGCGCTTCGGGCGTGGGAGAAAAGACCTGCATGACGCCTCATCCGCATCGCCGACAGCTGGACGCCGCGCGGCCGGGCCGGAACGGTGGAATGTTCTTCTAACCCGCCGCGCCGGCCAGCGCCAGCCAATGTCGCGTGTTGTCAAGCACTTGGTGAATCGGAGCTTGCCAACGCGCGCTCGGCTCAGCCCTTGGCGGCCACCGGCTCCCCGCCGCCGCGATGGGCCGTGTTGGCCTTCTTGAGTTCGGCGAGAAGCTGGCGGTGGATCAGCTCGTTGCCGCAGCAGATATCGCCCTGCATGACGTCGAACTTCGCGCCCTCCGTGTCGGTGACGAAGCCGCCGGCCTCGCGCACCAGAAGCGAACCGGCCGCGATGTCCCAGGGCTTCAGCTCATGCTCCCAGAAGCCGTCGAAGCGCCCGGCCGCGACATAGCCGAGATCGAGCGAAGCCGCGCCCATGCGCCGGATGCCGGCCGTCTCCGCCATGATCTGGCGCGATTCGAACAGGAAGCGCGCATGATCGCCATGGCCGAGGAAGGGCATGCCCGTCGCGATCACGGATTCAGGCAGCTTGGCACGGGCAGCGACGCGCAGGCGGCGATCGTTCAGGAAGGCGCCGCCGCCCTTCTCCGCTGTGTAAAGCTCGTCCAGCGCCGGGTTGAAGATGACGCCCGCCACGATCTGCCCGTCGCGCTCCAGCGCGATCGAAATGGCGAACATCGGAATGCCGTGAAGAAAGTTGGTCGTGCCGTCCAGGGGATCGACGATCCAGCGGTGCTGCGGGTCGCGCCCTTCGACGGTGCCGCGCTCTTCCATAAGGAAACCCCATTCGGGGCGGGCGCGCGAGAGTTCCTGGAAAACGATCTCTTCGGCCTTGCGGTCGGCATTGGACACGAAGTCCGCCGGGCCCTTCATGGACACCTGAAGGTTCTGGACTTCGCCGAAATCGCGGGTCAGCGAGCGGCCAGCCTTCATGGCGGCCTGCGTCATGACGTTCATCAATGCCGAACGGGCCATGGCTTGGGACAACTTTCTTCAATCGTGACAAAGAACACGCGGCGCGCACCAAAGGGCACGCTGCGGAGATGCGAAACCGGCCGGGCCTTTCAAGGCGGCCCGCCCGGTTGAACGGGTTCGGTCAGTCCGCGCGGCGGACGTAGGTGATCTCGTTGGTGTCGACCACGATGCGCTCGCCCGCTTCCACGAAGGGCGGCACCATCACACGCAACCCGTTTTCCGTGATGGCCGGTTTGTAGGAGGACGCGGCCGTCTGCCCGCGCACGACGGGATCGGCTTCCGCCACCGCGAGCACGACCTGATCGGGCAGCGAAATGCCGATGGGGCGGCCCTCGTGGCTCTGCACCGTCACCTTCATGCCGTCCTGCAGAAAGGCGGCGCGGTCGCCCACGAAATCCTTCTGGAGTTCGAGCTGCTCGTAGCTCTCATTGTCCATAAAGACGAGGTTCTCGCCCTCGGCATAGAGGAACTGATAGTCGTTGAGATCGAGATGGATGCGCTCGACCGACTCGGAAGCGCGGAAGCGCTCGTTCAGCTTGGTGCCGTCGATCAGGTTCTTCAGCTCGACCTGGTTGAACGCGCCGCCCTTGCCCGGCTTCACATGGGCCGTCTTCACGGCGGCCCAGAGGCCACCGGCATGTTCGATGACATAGCCGGGACGGATTTCGCTTCCGTTGATCTTCATGAAACGGGACGGCTTTCGGAAATTGTCAGGGGATGCAAGCGGGCTTGGAACCACAAAAGCCCGATTTGTTCAAGTCCGCACAAGCTTCAAAGCCGTCATCCCGCGCGAAAACGGTTCGCCGCCTCCAGCGCGGACTTCTGCTCGGCCTCGGGCAGGCCCCGGAACCAGATGTCGAGGCCGGAGTCGGAATTCGACGCGCGGCGGGCGAGCACCACCCATTTGGCGGCCTGGACACGGTCGCGTGGCGTACCGACCCCGTCCTTGTAGAGATGGGCGATTCGGTTGACCGCGATCGGATTGCCTCGCTCGGCCGCGCCTTTCAGCCAAAGAAAGCCCTCAGTCGGGTCGGCCGGGCCGCCGCGCCCGTTGATGAGCCAGATGCCGAGTTCGATCTGCGCGAGGTCGTGGCCAGAACGAGCCGCTTCCTGCAACCAGTGGCGCGCCTGCGCGTCGTCCTTTTTCTCGACGCCCTTGCCATAGGCATAGAGCTGCGACAGCGCATATTCGGCGTCCGGCACGCCCTTGTCGGCGGCCATGCGGAAATAGGTGATCGCATCGCCGAAGCCGCCCGTCGGCGCGGACTGGATCAGCATCTGGCCATAATTGAAGGCCGCCAGCGGATTGCCCGAGTCGGCCGCCGCCTTCATTAAGTCGCGCGCGGTCGCGTCGTCCCGCTCGGCCGCCTTGCCCTCGAGCAGGATCAGCGCATAGCGGAACTGGGCTTCGGCGACGCCCGCCTTGGCGGCGATGGCGTACCAGCGCGCCGATTCCTTTTCGTCGCGCGGCACGCCGAGGCCGCGCGCGTAGATTTCACCCAGCAGCGTCTGCGCCGCCGGATCGCCGAGATTGGCGAGCGGCTCGGCCAAGCGCATGGCCGAAAGATAATAGCCGCGCTGGAACGCGCCATAGGCCTCGGCCGTGGGCGACGCGGGCTCCATGTCGCCGGGCACGGCGGGCGCATCCGACAGCGACACGCCGGCCAGCGCCTTGCCCTCCCCTGGGGCGGGGCCGAGCGGCGTCGGCAGAAAGCGCGGCGGAGCGAGCGCTGCGGCGGCGGGCGGCACGTCGAGCGGGCCTTGCAGCGCCTCGGCCTCGCCCGGCAGCTCGAAGGGCGTCGGCGCGGCCTGGAGGGGCAGAAGCGTGCTGGGCGGAACGGCCACGCCCGGAACGCCCCCACCGGCGCTCTCCTGCGCCAAAGCGGGGCTCGCTAAAAGGGCCAAAACCGAGACGAGGCACAGGGCAGAGGGCCGCGCGCGCATGATCAGGCGGCCTCCACCGCCGCCGCCTCGTCGAACAGGCGGTTGGCCTCCGTGACGCGGGCGGCGACGCCCTCGGCCTCGCCGAAAATGGCGCGCGACAGGAGAATGAACTCGGCACCCGTGGCGATGGCCTGGGGAAGCGTCGCCAGATCGCCGCCGCCCTGAACGATGCAGGGGATCTCGACGATCGAGGACCACCAGCCGCCCAACTCGACGTTGCGGCGATGCGGCTCGGCGTCGCCATCGGCGCCGAGCTTGCCGAACAGGACGTAGTCGGGCATCCGCTCGCCCGCTTCCAGCGCGTCATGTCGCGTGTTGAAGCCCGAGGCGCCGACGATGAGGCGCGGCGAAAAGCGGGCCATGGCCTCGCCCAAAGCTTCGATCGAGCCGCCTGATGTGTGGAATCCGTCGGCCTTCACGCGGCCGGCGCAGCGCGTGTCCTCGGCGACGATGGCGGCAGCGCCCGCCTCCTGCACGATCGGAACCGCGGCTTCGCAGAAATCTTGAAACGCCGCGTCGGCCCGGCCCGCCGGGTCGAGAAACACGGAGGCGACATCTCCGGCGGACAAGGCCTCGCGCAGGCGCTCCAGCCCCTCGGGGCCATCGGGCAAAAGGGTCGTGGCGAGAACCAGTCGGGGGCGGATCGGCGCGTCGTCGGTCATGTCGAACTCATGGTGGCCCGAGCGGTGTGGCCCGGTTTCGAGTTCTGTAAATACGCATTGCGGCAACACTACAAGAGATTTGCCCGCCTAGCGGCCCTTGCCGGGGCGCTTTCAAGAGAAAGGGCGCAGCCATGGCCACGCCCTTCCACCTAGCCAAACAGGGGGGTCACGTCAGTGAGCGGAGGCGCGCAGGCGCTCCATCTCATCCTTCAGAAGCAGCTTGCGCCGCTTGAGGTCCTGCAACTCGTTGTCACTGATAGCGGGCTTGGTCTTAGCGGCCGCCAGTTCCTGCTCAAGCGCCGAGTGGCGCTGCTGCAAAGTCGCAAGATGGGCATCCAAAGGCATTCCTGAGGCTCCTTCTGACTGCTTTCCTCCCACCGGCACCCGAAGGGAACCGCTGTGGACGATAGGAAAGTGTCACATAAGCTTTGCACTGTCGAATGAGGATCAAGTGCCGGGTTTCGATTTTTGAGCGAGACTGGTACGAGATTTCGTGAATAGGATATGCCCGGCCTGAACCGGGCGCTGTCCGCGTGCCCGGCTCCGGCCGGGCGAGCGGCCGTGGGAAGCGTTCGAGGGGACCGGAGTGGCGGATCAGGAACAGGCCGAACTCAGACTGCAATTGGCGCGGCTCCGGCAGGAGCATATGGATTTCGACTTGGCCATCAACGCGATGGAAGCCACGGGCTGCGACCGGCTCGCGGTCCAGCGCATGAAGAAGAAGAAGCTCGTCATCAAGGACCGGCTTCAGGACATCGAAGATCAGGTCATCCCGGATCTGACCGCGTGACGTCAGCCCCTTCCCCCGTCGCCATCATCATGGGCAGCCAGTCCGACTGGGCGACCATGAAACATGCCGCCGACACGCTGGACGCGCTCGGCATCGCCTATGACGCGCGCATCGTCTCCGCCCATCGCACGCCCGACCGGCTCGTGGCGTTTGCCAAGGGCGCGAAGGCGGCCGGCTTTCAGGTCGTGATCGCGGGCGCGGGCGGCGCGGCGCATCTGCCGGGCATGACCGCCTCCATGACCCCGCTCCCCGTATTTGGCGTGCCGGTGGAAAGCCGCGCCTTGTCGGGCGAGGACAGCCTCCTGTCGATCGTCCAGATGCCCGCCGGCATTCCCGTCGGCACGCTCGCCATCGGCCGCGCCGGCGCGGTGAACGCCGCGCTTCTGGCGGCCAGCGTGCTCGCGCTGCATGATTCAGGTCTCGCCGAGCGGCTCGACCAGTGGCGCCAGCGCCAGACCGACGCCGTGGCCGAGCGTCCGAGCGACGAGCCCGCGGCAGAGCCGAAAGCGGGAGCCAGCCATTGAAGACGTCCTTCCCGCTTCCGCCCGGCGCCACGATCGGCATGATCGGCGGCGGCCAGCTTGGCCGCATGATGGTGTCGGCCGCAGCCCGCCTCGGCTATCGCACGATCGTGCTCGATCCCGATGCCGCCTGCCCGGCCGCACAGTTGGCGAACGAGACGATAACAGCCGCCTATGACGACCGGGAGGCGCTGGAGCGTCTGGCCGCCAGCGTCGCGGTCGTCACCTACGAGTTCGAGAACGTGCCCGTCGCGCCCGTGCGCGCGCTCAGCCATATCGTGCCCGTCTTTCCGCCGCCGGAAGCGTTGGAAGTCGCGCAGGACCGCGTGGTCGAAAAGGCCTTCCTGAACGGCACGGGCATTCGCACCGCACCCTGGCGGGCGGTGGACGACGCGCCTGAACTCGACCACGCCTTTCTGGATCTCGGCGGCGACTGCATCCTGAAGACCCGCCGCCTCGGCTATGACGGCAAGGGTCAGGCGGTGCTGCGAGAGAACGGCACGCATGGCGAGGCGTTCGACAGTCTGGGCGGCGTTCCCTCGATTCTCGAAAAGAAGATCGCCTTCGAGCGTGAGATTTCCGTGATCGCCGCGCGGGGGCAGGACGGCAGCTTCGCCGCCTACGATCCGGCCGAGAACGTTCATGGCCTCGGCATCCTCAAAAGCTCCACCGTGCCCGCGAGCGTGCGCCCCGAGCAGGCGGAGGCCGCCAGCGCGATCGCCCGTGCGATTCTCGACAAGTTGAACTATGTCGGCGTCATCGGCGTCGAGTTCTTCGTCGGCCGGGACGGCGAGCTTCTGGTCAACGAGATCGCGCCGCGCGTTCACAATTCCGGCCACTGGACGGAAGCGGCCTGCACGGTCTCGCAGTTCGAGCAGCATATCCGCGCCGTGGCCGGCCTGCCGCTCGGCGATCCCAAGCGCCACAGCGACTGCGTGATGGAGAATCTCATCGGCCAGGATGTGGAGCGCGCCTTGCCGCTGCTGCGCGAAGCTGACGTGATGCTGACGCTCTATGGCAAGGCGGAAGCCCGTCCGGGGCGAAAAATGGGCCATTTCACGCGGGTTTCTCCGCGATCCGCGCCCTGACATTAAGGGTCCGCGACGGTCACATGGTTGACAGAAACCGCCGCGGACGCTATCGAACCCCCCAGGCAGACGCGCCCCTTGGGCGCGTTTTTCATTGTGCGGCAGAGCGGACCATCCGATCGTCGCCATCCACACCGACGGTCAAACCCATGAAGATCAAGAACTCGCTGAAGTCGCTCAAGGGCCGCCACCGCGCCAACCGCCTGGTTCGTCGCAAGGGCCGCATCTACATCATCAACAAGCAGGCTCCGCGCTTCAAGGCGCGTCAGGGCTGACGAGATCAAGGCCGGCTTTCAAGCCGGCCTTTTTCGTTTGGGCTGTTTCCGGCGGGGTGCGGCTGGTCGCGCTCTTTGGGGAAGGCCGACTCCCACCTCCCCACCCGCCCGACGCTCAAGGGTCAAGCGCCTTACGACATTCCCCGGCGCGCTCCACATCCCCAGACGTCCGATCCGCGCGACGAGCGCAGGCCTCGACCTCGCACATGGACGATTGACGACGCGCAGGCGAAGACTAAGCTCGTCCCATGCGCGCCTTTGCTTATCCTCTCGCCCTTCTCGCACTCGCCGCCCTGCCCGCCTGGGCGCAAGGGGAGGCGACGCCGCCAGCCCCGCCCGCGCCCCAGCCGGCGGCCGAGGCACTTCCCAGCGACCATGCGGGCCGGCTGGATGCGCTGTTCGCGCGGCTGAAACGCGAACAGGACCCCGCGCGCGCCGAGACGCTGGCAAACCAGATCCAGGCCGAATGGCAGGCCAGCGGCAGCGCGACGACCGATCTTCTGATGCAGCGCGCCGCCAGCGCCGTCGCCGCCAAGAACATGGCAGCCGCGCTCGATCTTCTGGATCAGGCCATCGTGCTCCAGCCGACCTTCCCCGAAGCCTGGAACCGCCGCGCGACCGTCCATTACGCGCAGGATCGCTACGGGCTGGCGACGGCGGATGTGGAGGAAACACTCAGGCGCGAGCCGCGGCATTTCGCATCGCTCATGGGGCTCGCCGCCATGCAGGAGGAAATGGGCCGGGATCGCCAAGCCCTGCAAACCTATCTGCGGGTTCTCGACATCTACCCTGCCCTCAAGGACGCGCAGGACGCCGCGCTCAAGCTCTCCGACGCTCTCGCCGGCGAACGCGCCTGACACGCATCCCGTGCCCGCCGGCACCACCCATAAAAAAGGCCGCAACGAACGCGGCCTTTCTGAATTCTGAGGGATAGGGCCGGTCAGGCCGCGTGCGCGCCGTCCGAGCCGACATAGGCAATGCGGATCATATTGGTCGCGCCCGGTGTGCCGAGCGGCACGCCCGCAGTCACGATGATGCGCTCGCCGGGCTGGGCGAAGCCGTGCTCGACGGCGAGGCGGCACGCCTTGTCGACCATGTCTTCCATGTCCTTCGCATCTTCGGAAATGATGCAATGGAGACCCCAGCCGAGGCTGAGGCGGCGCACGGTGCTCTCGATCGGCGACAGCGGCAGGATCGGAATCTGCGGGCGCTCGCGCGACATGCGCAGGCCCGAAGCGCCCGAGCCGGTATAGGTGACGATGGCCGCCACTTTCAGCGTTTCGGCGATCTGGCGCGCGGCGAGCGACACGGCGTCCGCGCCCGTCGGCTCGGCGGTCGGGCGCTGGGCGAAGATGATGCCGGAATAAAGCGGGTCCTTCTCCACCTCGACCGCGATGCGATCCATGGTGGCGACGGCCTCGACCGGATACTGGCCGGCCGCCGATTCGGCCGACAGCATGACCGCGTCCGCACCTTCGAACACGGCGATCGACACGTCGGACACTTCGGCGCGCGTCGGCACCGGCGCGGTGATCATCGATTCCAGCATCTGGGTCGCGACCACGACGGGCTTGCCGGCGCGGCGCGCGGCGCGCGTGATGCGCTTCTGAATGCCCGGCACCTGCTCCAGCGGCATCTCGACGCCGAGATCGCCGCGCGCCACCATGATGGCGTCCGACATCTCGATGATCTCGTCCAGCCGCTCGACGGCCTGCGGCTTCTCGATCTTGGAAAGGAGGCCGACGCGGCCACGCGAAAGCTTGCGCGCCTCGGCCAGGTCTTCGGGCCTCTGAATGAAGCTCAGCGCCAGCCAGTCGACATTTTCGGCCAGAACCGCGTCGAGGTCGCGCCGGTCCTTGTCGGTCAGCGCGCCGGAGGTCAGCAGCGTGTCGGGCAGGCTGACGCCCTTCTTGTCGGAAATGCGCGTGCCGGCGACGACCATGCAGCGGATCGAGCGCCCGTCGCATTCCAGCGCCACGAGATGGAGGCGACCGTCATCGATCAGGAGGCGATGGCCGGGGCGCACCGATTCGAGAATATCGGGATGGGGCAGATACACGCGCGTCGCGTCGCCCGGCTCCGGGTTGTCGTCCAGCGTGATGATGTCGCCGGGGGCGAGATCGACCTTGCCGTCCTTGAACTTGCCGACGCGCAGCTTCGGCCCCTGCAAGTCGGCCAGAATGCCGATCGGGCGGCCGACACTTGCCTCGACGTTGCGAATGCGGCGCACCAGCTCGCGCATCGCGTCATGTTCGGTATGGCTCATATTGATGCGGAACACGTCCGCGCCTGCATCGAACAGCTTGCGGATCATGGCCTCGTCGGACGAGGCCGGCCCGAGGGTGGCGAGAATCTTGACTCGACGGTTGCGTTTCATGGCTTGGGAGTCTCCCCACGAGGCGATTCGGTGAGCTGAACCATCCAGCTTCCTTGTCCGCCGGTGTCATACTCCCGGAACCCCATCTTCTGGAACCCGCGAGCGAAGCAATCCTTCACACCGACGATACGGAATTCGTTTTCGGCGATGCACATATCGACCTTGCCGGCCCAGCGGCCCAGCCCCTCGGCGTCTTCGGCATAGAGATAATAGTAGCGCGAGTGCAGCTCGCCCTCCACGACGGAGCGACAGGTGGTCGCCGGAATGCGCCACCAGCCCTCGCTGACCCAGCCCTCGGGCGTGCGCTGGCCGACGGCGACGCCGACCAGGGTCTGGGTTCCGTTGCAAACGCGAAAATCGGCATGGGCGGGGCGAGACAGCGCCGGTGCGCCAAGAGTGGAGGCGCCGAGGGCCAGACAAAAGGCCACGGCCGGAGCACGCGGCCCCCTGATCGAACGGAACGGCATGGGCGATCCTTGAGGGGAAGGGTTCGAGCGGTTCCGTTCTGGCATAAGCGAACAAGCCGGCAAAGCAAGGGCCGCCCGCGCAGGACCGGCCTCGCGCAAGCTTCGCCGGCCTTGCGACGCGGGAGCGGGCGCGCAATATCCAGTGATATCCTTCCCGCGCGAGGCCCGGTCGCCTCGCCGCCCGTTTCCAAGGTGTCCCATGAGCCTCAGCCGCGAACAGGAAATCGAGATCGAAGCCGCCGTCTTCCGGCGCCTGCGCGATCATTTGCGCGCGCGCGGCGACGTGCAGAATATCGACCTGATGAATCTGGCGGGTTTCTGCCGCAACTGCCTGTCCAACTGGTATCGCGACGCGGCCGAGGCCAGCGGCGAGACGATGAGCAAGGAAGCGTCGCGCGAGATCGTCTACGGTATGCCCTATGACGAATGGCGCGCCCTGCACCAGAAGGAAGCGGGCGACGACAAGCTTGCTGCGTTCGAGCAGAACCGCCCGAAAGACGAGAGTGAACCGCGTTGAGATGAAGCGCAAAACCCTGTCGCGGCCTCGCGGTAACGCTTGAGTAACCATTCCGCGTCATCGAAGAGTTGATAAACGCGTCCGGCCTGACCGGCGCCTTGGCCCTGCTTGAGAAGAGGCTCCCATGTCGAACGCCACCGACGAGGTCGCACAGGACCAGCTCCGCTCCTTCGTGGAACGGATCGAACGCCTGGAAGAAGAAAAGAAGACGATTTCGGACGACATCAAGGATGTCTACGCCGAAGCCAAGGGCAATGGCTTCGACACCAAGGTCTTGCGCAAAGTCATTTCGCTTCGCAAGCAGGACGCGCAGGAGCGGCAGGAGCAGGAGGCCATTCTGGACCTCTATCTTCAGGCGCTGGGCATGGCCGCCAGCCTTTGATCCGATGCGCCGCCCCCTCCCCGGCAGGCGGACGGCGTAGAAAAAGGGGCGACCCGTATCGGGCGCCCCTTTTTTCATACGGAGGTCGATGGCGTTCTATGCCTCGCGCCGGAGGTAGGCGGGGCTCAGCCTCGCGCGCGGCGGCGCGTGTAACCCAGGCCCATCTGCTTGGCGAGGCGCGAGCGCGCGGCGGCGTAGTTCGGTGCCACCATCGGATAATCCGCCGGAAGATCCCACTTCTCGCGGTATTCTTCGGGGGACATGTTGTAATGCGTCATCAGGTGACGCTTCAACGACTTGAATTTCTTGCCGTCTTCCAGACACACGATGTAATCGTCCGTCACCGAGCGCTTCACGGAAATCGCGGGCTTGGGCTTTTCCACCTGAACCGGCGGGGCTGCGGCGCCGGCCTGGCTCAGGGCATTGTGGACATCGTGGATCAGACCGGGCAGGTCGCCGACCGGCAAAGAATTCTTGCTGACATAGGCGGCGACCACTTCGGCCGTCAATTCCATCAGCATATCCGAGTTGTCGACCTCGTCGATCTCGCTCATCGTTCCAACCTGGCTTGAGACAAACAATCACGCCGGGCACGGCGTGCGTTTACTGCTGATCGTTCGCGGTGCCGAACTGAAAGACCCGATAAAGAATTACCCAGTTGTTCCAGTTTGACGAGTCCCGCATGGCAGAAAACATCTCGGTGCGGCACTCAACCTTCGAAACACTCCAGTCGTATTCTGGGAAAAACACCTCCTTGTCAACACGTCGCAGGAGCTGCTGCAAGAACTTCCCGAACGCTCTTGAGAAGACTAGCTTGCAACCCACATGGTTGAACAGGAGGAAACTCAGCCCAAGCGGGTAAGAGTGAACCTATCGGTGTAGGCTTGGCAGAATTTGCTCGTCTGCGAGGCGCACTCACCAAGCGACAGGGCTCGCCAAACGCTTCTTTCACCCAATCTTTAGGCCCGTTTCGCCTTCGAACGTTTGGCTTTATCAGCTTTCTATTTCCGATACGGAAGTTCAATCCCAGACGTCTGCGATGTCAGCCATGTGTTGAGGATCAAAGCACAAATCGCTTTGACGCAGGCAGGTTCAATCGCGAGGCATTATGCCGCAACGCAGCATGAAGCGCATCCAAAATATTCGCCGGTGACGTTGGGGCACCTTTACACTTTCAACGTGATCGAACCCTCGATCATCAGCCGGGCGATCGCCGACACGAACCGTTGGATTAGCGTCACGAAAAAGGGCGCTCGAAGGCGCCCTTTCCCGAATCGAAGCGTGTGCGGCTTTGCCGATCCGCCGAATGTTTCAGTCCAGCTTGTGAACCGGCAGGAAATTCACCGCCGTTCCCTCGAAATGCTGCGCAGCGGCGGGCGACGAGCCTTTGCGGGAGAAGCCACGGGCGAACACCGCGCTCGGCATCTGCCCGATCAAATTATCGGCCACCGGACGCGCGAGCTTGCTTTCGATGGCGCGGCGCTCCGGGCTGGTGATCAGCGAAGCGATGGCGATTCGCTGTTCGATCGCATCCGGGCTGACCTTGCGCGCCGCCTTGCTGGCCGCTGGCGCGTCGCCGACCACTCGGCCGCCCTTGGCGAGTTTTGCCGGAGCTTTGGTAGCGGTCCTGGACACCCCCTTGGCCGGCACGGGCGCAGCGGCGACGGCAGCCGCGACGCTGGAGCGGGCCGGCGTCGGCTCGTTGCCGAGCGAGGCGACCTGCACGCCTGCTCCCGGCTTCGCGTCCGGCGTTTCGGACGGCCGCGTCATTGCGGCGGCAATAGCCGATTGCGGGCGGGCGGACGGCGTTGCGACATGTGGCGCGGCACCGGCCAAAGCAACAGCGGGCGTTGGGGTGGTCGCGGCGGCCTGTGCGGCGGCGGCGGGCGGCACCTCGGGCATGGCGGCGGCGATGATGGCCTCGGGCGTCAGGCCCTCCTCCTCGGCCAACTCGGGCTTCTGGGTCGGCAGCGCGGCCTGATCGCCGCGCAGAACGGCCTCGAACGGTGGGCGCTCGCGGGGCATGGGCACGGCATAGGCCAGTTGGGCCGGCGCTGCGGGCGGCGGCTCCGCCTCTTCGAGCGCGGCGACGAGAGTCTGATCCAGCGCTTGAACGGACGGACGATCGGGCGCGCTGGAGGGCAGCGGGACGCGGGACGGCGCAAGGGCTGCGACTTCCGTTTCTTCCTCCTCCTCGCGGCGCGGCGGCGGCGCGGCGGGAATGGCGGCGGGCGGCGCGGATCGGCGGGGAGCGGAACTGTCGAACACGTCACGCTCGGCCATGGGCACCCCGGCGGGCAAGGCCGGCGGCGGCGCGGGGCGCGTGGGCAAGGCGCTCGCGACCTGGACCTCCGGCTCGGGCTTAGGCGCGGCGCGAGCGGGCGCCGGAGCGCGGCTCGGCTTGCCGACCGGAGCGGCGGACGCCTCGGCCTCGTCCTCGGCCTCCTCGTTGCCTCCGCCAAACAGCATGGCCAGAAGCGAGCGGCCGCCGCTGGAGCGCGACGAAGCGATCTGGATGTCGTTGGAGCCCTTGCGCTTGTTATAGGAGGCCAGCGCGGTCTCGTAGCCCGGCAGAGGCTTGCCGTCGGCCGGCAGGTGGATCGTATTGCCCTTGGGGAACACGGCCGCGAGTTCGCTGCGGCTCATGCGCGGCCAATAGCGGCCCTTGCCCGTGTCGTAATGGACGAAGGGCGATCCCGAGCGCGGATAATAACCGACGCCGCCGATCTGCATCCGCAGGCCGATGTCGCGCAGCTTCTTCAGGGGAACGTCGGGCAGATACCAGTCCACGGCCTTGCCGGCCATGTGGAGACTGTTGCCGGCGACGCCCGACGAGCGCGAGCGCAGCATCGCATTGGTGCCGGACGAGCGGTAGCCGCCGATGATGTGGATGTAGCTGCGCGAACCCGACTGACGATAGGCTTCCCAGAGCACGTCGAGAAGGTTCGGATCCATGTTCGTGGGCTTGTTCTCGCGCCAGTCGCGCAGGGCCCAGTTGGCCTTCTTGAGGCCCTCGGGAAGGAACTTGCCGTCCTTCTTGTAGGTGATTTCCGTCTTCTCGTTGAGATGGACGTGGTAGAGCTTGAGGGTTCGGGTTTCGGCGCGAGCCGCGGCGGCCCCCACGGAACTCATCACCACGAAGCCTGCCAGGAAGACCGCAGCGCGCCTCAAGGCCGCGCGCGATACGCATTCGGTCCATCCGAACATGCGGAACCATTCCCCCGGTGTGTCGTGTCGACGCCCGTGCCCACGGCTCGTGCGACCAGTCCCCCAACAGAGGGATCCAATCACAGGAGAGTGCGGCACGAAAATGACACAGCTCCAATTTCTTTGGCACTACACGCGAAAATGGTTAACGACCAGTGAAAATTCGGACTAAGGATTAAACCTTGGGCGTCTCTGCGGCCGAATCAGGCGCGAAAAGCCCGTATTCCTTGAGCTTACGATAAAGGGTCGTACGACCGATCCCCAAAAGCTTGGCCGCCTTGGTCGGCTGCCCGCCGCATTCTTGCAGCGCACGCAGGATATGCTCACGCTCGACTTGCGCGAGGGTGGGGAACGCGGCCGAGGCTGGCGGCACGCCCATCGCTGCGGCGGCAGGCTCGCGTCTCGGCTCAATTACTTGCGTCCTCGGTATCGGCTGCCACGCGTCGGCAAGCTGGAAATCCTCCGCGCGCAGGCCCTCACCATCGGCCATGACGCAGGCGCGCCGGATCGCGTTTTCCAGTTCACGAATATTGCCGGGCCAACGATGCGCTTGCAGGCGCGCCAGCGCAGCCGGCAGGAGCGCGCGGCCCGGCACGTTTCGCGCGGCAAAGGCGCGGGCGAGGCTCGGAATGTCCTCGCGCCGCTCGCGCAGCGGCGGCAGCTCGATCGGCACGACATGAAGCCGATAGAACAGGTCTTCGCGAAACCGTCCGGCCTCGACATCGGCCCGAAGGTCGCGATGCGTGGCGGCAATGATGCGGATGTCCACGCGCACGGGCCGCGCCGCGCCGATCGGATCGATCTCGCCCTCCTGAAGCGCGCGCAGAAGCTTGACCTGCGCCTCGGGGGCCAGTTCGCCCACCTCGTCCAGAAACAGCGTGCCGCCATCGGCTTCGCCGAACTTGCCGAGGCTGCGGCGCTCGGCTCCCGTGAAGGCCCCACGCTCGAAGCCGAATAGGATGCTCTCGGTGAGATCGCGCGGCAGCGCCCCGCAATTGATGGGAACGAAAGGCCGGGCAGCTCGCGCGCCGGAGGCCACGATGCGCCGTGCCAGCCATTCCTTGCCGGTACCCGTTTCGCCGAGCAGCAGCACCGGCACCATGGAACGGGCCACGCGCGTGGCCGCATTCAGAACCGGGCGCATGGCGGGGCTGGGGTCGTCTTCGTCCTGGCTGGCCGACAGGCCCGGACGTATCCCTTTGCTCTCCTCGTCGGCCCCCAACCGGATGGCGGCCTCCAGGGCGGCGCGGACACGGGTGGGCGAGACGGGTTTGACGAGGAAGTCCGTCGCGCCGGCGCGCATGGCCTCCACGGCGCGGTCGAGCCGCCCCTCCCCCGTCTGCACGATGACGGGCACGGAATGGCCGCCCGCGCGCAACTCGCGCAGAAGCTCCAGCCCGCTCCCGTCGGGCAGGCCGAGATCGAGGAAGAGGGCTGCGAAGCGGCTAGGTGCCGCCGCCAGCATGGCGCGCGCGGCGGCGAGCGTCCCCGCGATCTCGGCCCGCCCGCCGGCCCGCGCCACATGCGCCTCGCTCAGGCGGCATTGCACGCCGTCGTCATCCACGATCAGAACGTGGAAGGGCGGCCCGGCCATGGGTTCGCTTGTCATGGGTTCGCTTTTCGCGCTCATCGCCCCTATTTGACACGGCAGGGATGAAGAGTTTTCTGCCACACGAGCGGGGCGGCGCGTCGGGCCGCTCCTTTCCCGATTTGCGAGGTGTCCATGATCCGTTCGTCCGTTTCCCCCACATCCTCCGCACGGGCCGGAGAGGAGGATCTGGGCGCCCTGCCCCGCTGGAATCTGGCCGATCTCTACGCCTCGATCGACAGCCCGCAGATCGCGACCGATATCGAGCGCTCGCGCTCGCGCGCCAAGGCCTTCAACGAGCGCTGGCGCGGCCGCTTGGCCGAAGAGGCGCGGAAGCCCGGCGGCGGCGAGTTGGCGGCCGCCATCGTGGAGTTCGAAGAGATCGAGGAAATTCTCGGCCGGCTCGTCTCCTATGCCGGGCTCGTCTATTCCGGCGACACGTCCGACCCTACCAACGCCAAGTTCTACGGCGACATCCAGGGCGAGGTGACGGATATTTCCTCCGCGCTTCTGTTCTTCGGGCTGGAACTGAACCGCGTGGACGACGCGGCGATGGACCGCGCCATGGATGCCAATCCGGCGCTCGGTCGCTACCGGCCCTGGATCGTGGATCTCAGGCAGGACAAGCCCTACCAGCTGGAGGATCGTGTGGAGGAACTCTTCCACGAGAAATCCGTCACCGGCCATGGTGCGTGGAACCGCCTGTTCGACGAGACCATGACCTCGCTGCGCTTCGAGGTGGATGGAGAGACGCTGGCGCTCGAAGAAACGCTGAACCTCCTGCAGGATGCCGACCGCGATATCAGACGCAAGGGCGCGGAAGCGCTGGCCAAGGTCTTCGGCGAGAACGTGCGCACTTTCGCGCTGATCACCAACACACTCGCCAAGGACAAGGAAATCTCCGACCGCTGGCGCGGCTTCGAGGATGTCGCCGATTCCCGCCACCTCGCCAACCGCGTCGAGCGCGACGTGGTTGATGCGCTGGCAAAGGCCGTGTCCGACAGCTACGGCTCGATCTCGCATCGTTATTACAGCCTGAAGGCCAAGTGGCTGGGGCTGGACGCACTGGAATTCTACGACCGCAACGCGCCGCTTCCGGGTGCCTCGCGCCGCACCATCCCCTGGACGGAAGCGCGCGAAACCGTGCTCTCGGCCTATCGCGGCTTCGACCCGGAAATGGCCGAGATCGCCGGCCGCTTCTTCGAGCATCGCTGGATCGACGCGGGCGTGCGGCCGGGCAAGGCGCCGGGCGCCTTCTCGCACCCGACCGTGCCCTCCGCGCATCCCTATGTCCTGATGAACTATCTCGGCAAGCCGCGTGATGTAATGACCCTCGCGCACGAGCTGGGCCACGGCGTGCATCAGGTTCTGGCCGGGCCGCAAGGCGCGCTCATGGCCTCGACGCCGCTGACGCTCGCCGAGACGGCCTCGGTCTTCGGCGAGATGCTGACCTTCCGCTCGCTTCTGGAAAAGGCCACTGACAAGGCCGAGCGGCGCACGCTGCTCGCGTCCAAGGTGGAGGACATGATCAACACGGTGATCCGCCAGATCGCCTTCTATCTGTTCGAACGCGAAATCCACACCGAGCGGCGCAAGGGCGAGCTAACGGCCGAGCGGATCGGCCAGATCTGGGTCGAGGTGCAGGCGCGCTCGCTCGGGCCCGCCGTGCGGCTCGGACCGGGCTATGAAAGCTTCTGGACCTATGTCCCGCACTTCATCCACTCGCCCTTCTATGTCTACGCCTATGCCTTCGGCGACTGCCTCGTGAACTCGCTCTATTCGGTCTACGAACAGGCCGATCAGGGCTTCCAGGAGAAATATTTCGCCATGCTGCGCGCGGGCGGCACGAAGCATCATTCCGAATTGTTGAAACCCTTCGGCCTCGACGCTTCGGACCCCGCCTTCTGGCAGCGTGGCCTGTCGATGATCTCCGGCTTCATCGACGAGTTGGAGGCGATGGACCGAGCCACGAACTGAGCGCTCAGGCGAGGTCGATGGCCGCGCCCCAATCGGCCCGGCGGGCGCGGCGGAAGGCTTCGCCGTCCCGCTTGGTCAGGAGGCGGCGGCGCATCTGCCCGTCGCCTTCGCAGAGCTTCAGATGCACCTTGCCGCTGCCGGCTTCCGGCGGCGCCAGGATGCGGGCCGCGCGCATGGCGGGGGCGAGCCGCGTCGCCGCGACATAGCTGAACTTCTCGTCCTCCCAGGGCACTTCGGCCGATTTGGTGCGCAGGTGAATGCGCGAGCGCGCCACGCGGCGCGCGAAATGGCACCAGTCCGGCGCTTCCAGCGGGCAGGCCGCTTCATGCGGACACGGCGCGGCGATCGTCGCGCCGCTTTCGATCAAAGCGCGGCGCGCGTCCAGAATGCGCCCGTAGCCGGCCGGCGTGCCGGGCTCGACGATCAGAAGCAGGCCTTGCGTGCGCGCCCAGAGCGCTTCCACGAGGGGGCGCAGGCGCGCGGGCGGCAACTCGTCCAGAACATAGGAGAGCGTCACGAGATCGGCGGAGGGCGCGGCGTCCATGTCCCGCTCGACCTGCCCCTCGCGCCAGTCCGGCCGAAAGGCGAAGGCCCCTTTGCTTAGCCGTTCGCCCATCGCGCGGATCGGCTTGCTGGCTTCCAGAAGCGTCGCGCCCTCCAGCGTGTCGAAGCGCTCGGTGGCGGCCCAAAGCGCGGTTCCTGGCCCTGCGCCCACATCGAGAAGCGTGCGCGGCGAGAACTCGGGCAGCGCTTCGGCGGCTTCGCCGAGCGCGCTCGACAGCGCCGCGAAGGTCGCGGGCATTCGGGCGGCGACATAGGCCTTGGCGAAGAGATCGTCGGAGAGATGCAGCCGCCCGTCGCGCGTCTCGGCGCGGTAGCGACCCGACAGGATATCGGAGGCCTTGCGCAGCGCCTCACCCGGCACGCCGTCCAGCTCGGCGTCGATCGCGGCGCGCAAGGGGCGCGGCAGTTCCATCCAGATGTCCTTTCGGGAGACGGTGGAGGGGCGGTAAAGGAGGCCGCTGCGCAGAAAACGAAGCCCTTGCCGGCCTGCATCGCTGCCAGCCGGCCGTCAGCCCCTTTTATTTGACAGCAATCTGCTCTAGCCCGGCGACTAGAAATCAGTCCAGATCGAAAGGACCGTCGAATGACGAACGAGAACCACCCGATCCATGCCGAGATTACTGGCCCGATCGTGATGATCGGCTTCGGCTCCATCGGGCGTGGCACGCTTCCGCTCATCGAACGTCACTTCAACTATGACAAGTCGCGCTTCACGGTCATCGACCCGCGCGACACGCATCGGCACCTGCTCGACGAGCGCGGCATCCGCTTCCGCCAGGAAGCCGTCACCAAGTCGAACTACCGCGACCTGCTCACCCCGCTCCTGACGGAAGGCGGCGGCCAGGGCTTCTGCGTCAATCTTTCGGTCGATACCGGCTCGGTCGATCTCATGCGCCTGTGCCGCGAACTCGGCGTTCTCTATATCGACACGGTGATCGAGCCCTGGCTCGGCTTCTATTTCGACGACAAGCTCTCCAATTCCGACCGCACGAACTACGCGCTGCGCGAGACCCTGCGCAAGGAGAAGCGCAAGAACCCCGGCGGCACCACGGCCGTCTCCACCTGCGGCGCCAACCCCGGCATGGTCTCCTGGTTCGTGAAGCAGGCGCTGGTGGACATCGCGCGCGACACCAATCTCGACTTCTCCGAGCCCGGTCCGAACGACCGCGAAGGCTGGGCCAAGCTGATGAAGAAGGTCGGCGTCAAGGGCATCCACATCGCCGAGCGCGACACACAGGTCGCCGCCAAGCCCAAGCCCCGCAACGTGTTCTGGAACACGTGGTCGGTCGAGGGCTTCCTGTCGGAAGGGATGCAGCCGGCCGAACTCGGTTGGGGCACGCACGAGAAGTGGCGCCCGAAGAACGCCAAGGACCACGAGAAGGGCTGCAAGGCCGCGATCTATCTGGACCAGCCGGGCGCCAACACGCGCGTTCGCACCTGGTGCCCGACGCCCGGCGCGCAGTACGGCTTCCTGGTGACGCATAACGAGTCCATCTCGATCGCCGACTACTACACGCATCGCAACAAGGAGGACGAAGTCACCTTCCGTCCGACCTGCCACTATGCGTACCATCCGGCCAACGACGCCGTGCTCTCGCTGCACGAACTGTTCGGCGCTGCCGGCAAGATCCAGCCGGAGCACCACGTTCTGGACGAGAACGAGCTGGTGGAAGGCATCGACGAACTGGGCGTCCTGCTCTACGGCCACGAGAAGAATGCCTACTGGTACGGCTCGCAGCTTTCGCTGGAAGAGACGCGCCGCATCGCTCCCTACCAGAATGCGACGGGCCTTCAGGTGACCTCGGCCGTGCTCGCGGGCATGGTCTGGGCGCTGGAGAATCCGGAAGCCGGCATCGTGGAAGCCGACGAGATGGACTATCGCCGCTGCCTCGAAGTGCAGCGCCCGTATCTCGGCCCGGTGAAGGGTTACTACACCGACTGGACGCCGCTGACCGATCGCCCCGGCCTCTTCCCGGAGGACCTGGACGAGAAGGATCCCTGGCAGTTCCGCAACATTCTCGTTCGCTGATCCCGGCAAACGAAAAAAACAGTGAAAAAGCCGCGGAAATCCCGCGGCTTTTTCGTTGGTTGCTGGTCAAACGTTTCGCGTGCGCTAACCTAGAGCCTGTTAACTGCTTGATAGCGCTTGGGAGTTGGTAAGTGGGCGAGACTTCGGACGATGCCCAGCGCAAGCGTATGGTCGTCAAGGACATCATGGACGCCGTCATGTCCGGCGCCGCAGGGTCCGTTGCCCAACATTTTGCGCCCGGCGCCATCTTCTCCAACAAAAACAATGCCGGCGTGATCGACGCTCCCTGGTTCGACCGGATGGAGGGCGAATACAAGCTGACCGGGGAAGATGAGGCCAAGTCCTTCCTGAACGAACTGCTGCGCCGCGCCAGCTACATTTCCTACAAGGCGCGTGGGACGGTGGTTGAAGACGACGAAGCCGCCAGCCGCTGCGACTGGACGCGGCAGGACGACAGCGGCTCTCTTGTCACGGGAACGACCATGTACTGGTTCGGCTTCACCAGCGACGGGCGCATCCGCTCCATCGAAACCATCGCTTCCATTCACTCCGTCATTTCGGCGCGGCGCAACGACGCCTCGGTCACTTGACGTTGGGTGAGCAAATGCCGCCTTCTTTTCTCTGACATTCTTCTCGACGGAGCTTTCCACCATGCGCCCCGCCCTCGCCCTTGCCAGCCTTCTTGGCGCCGCCACCGCGCTTTCGGGCTGCCAGCTCGAACCACAGAGACAGATCGCCGTCGCGCCCAAGCCGGCGACGATCGAGGGTCAGTGGAATTCGGTCGGCGGCCCGGTCGCCTATGTCTCCAACTTCTCGGCCGGCCGCTTCACGTCCAAGACCGCCGATGGCGCGCGGGTTCTGGCCGATGGGTCCTACACCAAGACCAACCCGACGCAGGTGAGCATCATCTTCACCTCCACCACGCGCAACACGCGCGAGTCGGTGAACTGCAACCTCATGGCTGCCGATCGCATGGCTTGCGTCAATTCGGCAGGCGCGCGCTTCGAACTGACCCGGCGCGCCTGACCGCCTCCATTGCCAGCTGCCGATCCGGCTCCCATATGCCCGGCGGCGCCCTCGCGAGAGGGCGCCGCCGCTTTGCTTTCGTCGGCCCTCGCATCGCTCACGTCCCGGACCTGTCATGAACGCTCACGCCCCCACGCTCGCCAGCACTGCCATCGGCCCGCTTCCTGTCGGCCATCCTCCGGTCAAGGCGAAGAAGGTCGGCGTGCTTCTCGTCAATCTGGGCACGCCCGATGGCACCGATTTCAAGCCGATGCGGCGTTATCTCAAGGAGTTCCTGTCGGACAAGCGCGTGATCGAATGGCCGCGCGCCGCCTGGTATCCGATCCTCTACGGCATCGTCCTCAACACGCGGCCGAAGAAATCCGGCCATGCCTATGAGCAGATCTGGAACAAGGAGCGCAACGAAAGCCCGCTGCGCACCTTCACGCGCGCGCAAGGGGAGAAGCTCGCCGAGCGCCTGTCGGGCGAGGCTACCATCGTGGTGGACTGGGCGATGCGCTACGGCAATCCCTCCATCGCCGAGCGGGTGGACGCGCTGATGGCACAGGGCTGCGAGCGCATTCTCTGCTTCCCGCTCTACCCGCAATATTCGGCTTCGACCACGGCGACGGTGAACGACAAGTTCTTCGAGCACCTCATGTCGAAGCGCTGGATGCCGGCTTCGCGCACGGTGCCCGCCTATCACGACGAGCCGATCTACATCGACGCCCTGGCGCGCTCGATCGAGACGCATCTCGCCACACTCGACTTCGAGCCCGAGCGCGTCATCACCTCCTATCACGGCATTCCGCAGAGCTATTTCCGCAAGGGCGATCCCTATCACTGCCATTGCCAGAAGACCTCGCGGCTTCTGGAGGAGCGCCTCGGCTGGGCCAAGGGGCGGCTGATGACGACCTTCCAGTCGCGCTTCGGGCCGGAAGAATGGCTCCAGCCCTACACCGACAAGACCGTGGAGGCGCTGGCCAAACAGGGGATCAAGAAGATCGCCGTGCTCAACCCCGGCTTCGTGTCGGACTGCCTGGAAACGCTGGAAGAAATCGCGGGGGAAGCCGGCGAAATCTTCCACGAAAACGGCGGCACGCATTTTGCCCATATCCCCTGCCTCAACGATTCGGGGCCGGGAATGGACGTGATCGAGCATATGGTGCGGCGCGAATTGCGCGGCTGGGTCGGCTGAAGGCCGGGTGCCCAAGCGCAGACGCTTGGGCTCGCTGCGAGCGGAACACCGAACACGCGCCGAACGGATGAGCGGGTGCCGCGCCGTCAACCTCTCCTGCGGGCCTGTCAGGCCGCGTGGCGCAGCCGAGGGTCGAAAGCGTCCTTCTCGCCGGTCCCTTCGAGTGGGGCGGGCGAGTCGTCGGGTGACGCCGGCTCCGCCTGTTCGCTCTCGCAGCCGATGCGGAAGAATTCCATCGTGTGGGCCAACTGGCCCGCCTCGTCCGACAGGTTGGCGGCGGTGTGGGACATGTCGCCGGCGGCGGCGGCATTGGCCTGGGTCACCTGATCCAGTAGCTGGATCGCCTCGGCGATCTGCTGCGTGCCGATCGCCTGCTCACGGCAGGCCGCCGAGATTTCCGACACAAGCTCGCTGGTTCGGCTGATCTCGGGCATCAACCGGGCCAGCCGCGCCCCGGCCCCTTCGGCGATGCCGAGCGTATCGGCGGACACGCTGGCGGCCTGCCGGGCCGCCATCTGCGAGCGCTCCGCAAGCTTACGAACCTCGGCCGCCACCACGGCGAAGCCCCTGCCGGACGAGCCGGCGCGCGCGGCCTCGATCGCGGCGTTGAGCGCCAGAAGATCGGTCTGGCGCGCGATCTCGCCGATCGCGCCGACCGACTGCGCGATCGTCTTCATGGCTTCGACGGATTGCAATACGGCCTCTTGGGTCGACGCCGCGTGCTCGCGCACGAGACGGGCGATGGTTTCGGTGTGCGCCGCATTCTCCGCCGTCTGGCGGATGTTGGCGCTCATCTCCTCGATGGCGCTGGACGCCTGTTCGCTCGCCGAGGCCTGCTCGCTGGAGCCCGCTGAGAGCGTGCCGGATGTTCGCGCCGAGCGCACCGACCCAGCGGCCACCAGATCCGACGAGGCGCGCACGTTCGAGACGATTCGCGACAGGTTCTCCGTCATCTCCGCCATGGCACGTTGCAGATCGGCGATCTCGTCCGAGCCGGCGGCCTCCAGCCGCTGCGTCAAATCTCCCCCGCCGATGGCGGATACGCAGCGCAGCGTGCGGCGCAGGCGAACCGCGATCGAATGGGTGAGCCACAGCATCATGCCGACGCCCAAAAGGAGGGCCGCGCCGATCAGCGCCAGAAGCGTGTTGCGCGTGTGTTCGTAGCTTTGTTCGGCCTGTGCGGCAAAGCCCCGCGCGGCCTCCTGCGCCTCACCGGTCAACTCGTCCAGCCGGGCCTGCACCCGCTCGGCGGCAGGCCGCTGCACGGTTTCGAGATAGTGCGTCGCCTCGGTCGCACGCGCCTTCATCCCCTCCTGCACCAGCGGGACCATCTCGTCATAGGCGCGGTTCCAGGTGTCCAGAAGCTGGCCGATCATGCGCTCCGTTCCGATCGGCGCCATGGCATTGAGATCGCCGAATTTGCGACTCACCAGTTTCTTCAGCGCCTCGAACCGCTCGAACGCGGCCTGCCGCGCTATGGGATCGGCAGTGGCGAGAAGGTCCACCAGCGACAGGCGGGCCTCGATCATATTGGTCTCGATATCCGAAAGCGTCTGGCGCGCGGCGAAACCCGTATCGCCCTTGCCAGCCAGTTGGCTGCGCACCATGCGCAACTTGCCCGTCAAATCCTTTTCGATGGGAGCGAGTGCGCTGCGCGCGCCGGCCACGGCCCAGAGATCGGCTTTCGAGGCATGGGCGAAGGCCTGGTCGGAGACCGGCCGCAGGGCGCGTACGAGTTCGGCAAGGTCGGTTCCCTGCCCTGTTGCCCCTTGCGAGCGCGCGGCCTCGTAGCGCGTCATGTGCTCGTCCAGCGCCCGCCAGGCCTGGGCATAATCGGCGCTGAGATCGGCCGGCTTCACGGTGGAATAGGCCGCGCGCACGATGCGATGGATGCGCTCCAGATCACCCGAAAGTCCGATGGTCGCCTGCACCATCTGGAAGGGCCGATGCGTGAACTCGTCCATGGTTTGGCGACCGGCCTCCAGCGCGAGGAGGCTGGAAAAGCCGACCCCGCCGGTCAGAAGCAGGACGGCACCGAACGTGGCTGCGAGTTTGGTACGGATGGTCAGTTTCATGCGAGTATGTCCGTTCGCCCGAACGGCCTTCTGGAGGGCTTTCGGCGGACAATTGGGGCGGCCGTTCTTATCAGAGGCTCAATCCCATCCTGAAAATTGCGCGCAGTTTTCTCTCGAGCAGCGCTTGCGAAAAACACCTCTTGGGAAAGACATCAGCGGAAACCGTGGCTTGCGCGGCACGCCAAGCGTTATGAAAACTTCACGATGAAATTTCGCCCGTAAGTCTGTCGCGCGCCAATGACCTTACGGAAGATGCGACACAGGGCTTTGAAAGATTAAAACTTGCAGAATTCTATATAGCCGTCGAAGCAACTTAAGAAGACAATATACCCGGCTCAATACGTCATACGAAAACAGTTCATTCGGAACGCGCGACGAGTATTCCCGTTTTTCAGCCACACGAACAGGGAGTGCCATCATGGCAACGCAGAATCAGAATCCAGGAAATTTCGCCAACGACCGTGAGAAGGCGTCCGAAGCCGGCCACAAGGGAGGACAGAACTCCGGCGGCAATTTCAAGAACGATCCCGAACGCGCGGCCGAGGCCGGGCACAAGGGCGGTCAAGTTTCGGGCGGCAATTTCAAGAACGACCCGGAGCGCGCGGCAGAAGCCGGCCACAAGGGCGGTGAAGCCTCGGGCGGCAATTTCAAGAACGACCCCGAACGCGCGGCCGAGGCCGGGCGCAAGGGCGGCGAGGCCTCCGGCGGGCATCGCTGAACGATCTGCGACGGCAAAAACAAGAAAGGCGTCGGGCCCGCACGGGCTCGGCGCCTTTTGCTTGAGGTCGCGCGGCTCAGTCCGTGCGGAAGCGGCCGAGGAGATTGAGCCCGGCCACGACGAAGAAGGTCATGACCCAGAGCGAGTTGGCGCGTTCGAAGAAGAAGCTTTCGAGCATGGCGTTCAGCAGCAGAAACAGAAGCGACATCAGGAAGAAATCGGCCAGTCGTGTGCTTTCGCGCCCTGGCGCCACATGGAGATAGGATTTCAGCGGCGCGCCGACGAGCACCCAGAGCGCCAGGATCAGCCCCGGCCAGCCGACCGACAGGGCAATGTCGAGATAGCCCTCATGCGCGTTCACGGCGCCGCGCGGGTCCCAGGAGAATTCCATCGGGATCTCCTGATGGATCAGATTGGCGAGCGTCCAGAAGGCGCCGTGCCCATAGCCCGTCCAGCCATGCCCTTCCATCGCGCCGAGCGCCATGCGCCAAAGCTCGAGACGCCCGGTGAAGCTCGTGCCGGGCGCGATGGCCTGTACGATCTCGCGGGAAAAGGAAAACAGGACGGTGCCGATGGTGAAATAAGCCGCGCCCAGAAGCGCCAGCAGCGCCACGATCACCGGCGCGGCCCGCACCTTCGAAACATGGGCGGACATGACCACGACGAAGACGATAATGGTGAGGCCGAGCGAGGTCTTCGACCCCGTTCGCAGGATGAAGACGGCCGACAGAAGCATGATCAGGAGTCCGATCATGTGGCTCTTCATGCGGAAGAGATAGACGCCCGCGAAGAAGAACACCGCCATGGCCGCGCCCGCGACGTTCTTGTGGCTGTAGATGCCACGCCAGAGCCCGGCATGGACATCGCCGACATGCCGGCCGAGGCTCGGCCAGATGAAGACGCCGGCATAGGACATGACCAGCGCCGTCATGACCGCGAACCCGAGCGCGATACGCAGGGAGCGCCCGTCCGGCGGCAGGCAGAGCGCCCCGGTGACGGCGAGCATGGAGATGCCGGCAAACACGACGCCGCGAAACGTGTCGGCCGGGTCCGCCGTCTGGAGGGAGGAGAGTGCTAACCATCCCAGAAGAAGCACCCAACTCGGGCGCAGGAGCGCGCGCGCCACGCGCCGCTCGGTGAAGACGAGATGGCCGACCATGACGATCAGAGCGAGCAGCCCGTAGCCGAGCTGGTTCAGGATATTGCCGCCCGCATCGCCCGTATAGATCGAGGCATAGGGCGTGAGGCTGACGAAGCCGACCGTGAGGATCAGTGTCGCCAGCACCGTGCGCAGGGCATAGACCGCTTCGGCGGACGCCGTTTGCGAAGGCGAGGCTAGGGCGAGATCGCTCATCGCGCGCTCAGCCCCTTGGGCCTGGCGGGCCGCGATCCCCTGCCCCAAGCTGCGAACGAAGACATATCCACGAATTCCCTCGCGCGACGACGCCCGCCGAAGACCCGTCTTCGGCACTGGGACGACTGTCGCGCAGGAGGGTTAACGCCGCCTCACCAGGCGGCGCTCGAAGCGAGGGGAAAGCAGGGCGCCAGGCGATTGCGACCCGCCACCTTCGATATCAGTCCTTGGCGCGCTCGACATAGGAGCCGTCCGCCGTCATGACGACGATGCGGGTACCGGTCGCGATATGCGGGGGAACGAGCGTGCGCACGCCGTTCGACAGGACAGCCGGCTTGTAGGACGAGGAGGCCGTCTGGCCCTTGGTGGTGGGCTCGGTCTCGACCACTTCGTAGATCGCGCGCTGCGGCAGCTCGATCGCGATGGCGCTGTTGTCATAGACCGAGAGTTGAACCGTCATGCCTTCCTGAAGATAGGGCGCGGCATCGCCGATCACCGATTCAGGCACGGCCAGCTGCTCGAAGCTTTCCGGGTTCATGAAGTGGAAGCCTTCGCCGTCCGTGTAGAGGAACGTGTGGTCGCGCTCTTCCACGAAGGCGCGCTCCACCTGTTCGGTCGTGCGGTAGCGCTCCGACACTTTGGTGCCGTCCGAAATGCGGCGCATGTCGAGCTGGGTGACGGGCGTGCCCTTGCCAGGATGAATGTTCTCGGCAAAGAGAATGACATAGAGCTTGCCGTCTTCGCGTTCGACGACGTTCCCCTTGCGGAGCGAGCTGGCGATCACCTTCACGGGTCTTGTTCCTTATGAATGGCCTTGGATATGGCTGGGGAGCGGCCTAACCCATCTTCGGCCCATCCGCCAGCCGCCACGGACTTTCCGAGTTTCAGCCGATATGACCGACCGATCCCCCTGGTGGACCCCTCACGTCCATGCCGACCGCCGCCCGCGCCTTCTGGCTCGGGGCCGGATCAAGGCCGCCTTCCGCGCGGCTTTCGAGGCGCAGGACTTCGTGGAGGTCGAGACGGCGGCGCTTCAGGTCTCGCCCGGAAACGAGGCGCATCTTGCCGCCTTCGCCACCGAAATGCTGCGCATCGACGGCGAGCGCCAGCTGCTCTATCTCCACACATCACCGGAATTTGCCTGCAAGAAACTGCTGGCCGCCGGCGAGCAGAGACTCTTCACCTTCGCCCCGGTCTATCGCAACCGCGAGCGGGGCGCGCTGCATTCGCCCGAATTCACCATGCTGGAATGGTATCGCGCCGGCGAGACCTATGACCGGTTGATGGAGGACAGTGCGGCGCTCCTACGCCTTGCCGCAGAGGTGGCCGATATCGGGCGCTTCCGCTTCCGGGGGCGCGAGGCGGACCCGTTCGCCGAGCCTGAGCGGGTGAGCGTGTCGGAGGCCTTCCGCCGCTTCGTCGGCTTCGACATTCTGGACAGCGTGGACGAGGCTGGCGGCACGGACCGGGATGCGCTGGCCGAGGCCATGCGCGGCGCGGGGCTGCGCGCCACGCCCGACGATACATGGGCCGACCTCTTCAGCCGCGCGCTGGTGGAGCGCGTCGAGCCGATGATCGGCAATGGCCGCGCGACGATCCTGGACGAATACCCGGCCGCCGAAGCCGCGCTCGCCCGCCGCTCGGCGCGCGACCCGCGCGTGTCGGAGCGTTTCGAACTTTATGCCTGCGGCGTCGAGCTTGCCAACGCTTTCGGCGAGCTGACGGATGCGGCCGAGCAGCGCCGCCGGCTTCTGGCCGAGATGGACGAGAAGGAGCGTGTCTATGGCGAGCGCTATCCGCTGGACGAAGATTTCCTCGAAGCCCTCGCCGTCATGCCGGAGGCGAGCGGCATCGCGCTCGGCTTCGATCGTCTCGTCATGCTGGCGCTCGGAGCGAGCCGGGTGGACGATGTGATCTGGACGCCGGTTGCGGAGTTCGCGCCGTGAGCCGGCCGGTTCGCAGCGCGGCGGCGCTGGTGGAGGCGGGCCTTGCCCCGGAGGAGCGGCTGGAGGCCCTGTCGGCGGTCGCCTCCCGCTATGCCGTGTCGATCACGGCCGAGATGGCGGCCTTGATCGAGGCGCCGGACGATCCGATCGGCCTGCAATTCGTGCCTGATATCAGGGAACTGATCCACGCGCCGGAAGACGAGGCCGATCCGATCGGTGACGACGCGCATTCGCCCCTCACCGGCATCGTCCATCGCTATCCCGACCGCGTGCTTCTGAAGCCGCTACATGTCTGCCCCGTTTATTGCCGCTTCTGCTTCCGGCGCGAGATGGTTGGCCCGGAAGGGCTCGGCACCCTGTCCGACGCGGAGCTGGACGCGGCCTTCGCCTATATCGCGGCCCATCCCGAGATCTGGGAAGTCGTGGTGACGGGCGGCGATCCCTTCGCCCTGTCGCCGCGCCGGCTGGCCCATTTGAGCGACCGGCTCGGCGCGATCCCGCACATCAAGGTTCTGCGTTTTCACACGCGCGTGCCCGTGGTGGAGCCGTCCCGCGTTTCAGCCGAGTTGGTGGCCGCGCTGAAGCGCTTTCCCGGCGCGGTCTTCGTCGCGCTTCATGCCAACCACCCACTTGAGTTCACGCCCGAGGCCGAGGCTGCCATCGCGCGGCTGGTGGATGCGGGCCTTCCGATGGTGAGCCAGAGCGTGCTCCTGCGCGGGGTCAACGACGATGCGGACACTTTGGGGCAATTGATGCGCCGCTTCGTGGAGAACCGGATCAAGCCCTATTATCTTCATCAGGGCGATTTCGCGCCGGGCACCGGCCATCTGCGCACCAGCCTTCATGAGGGCCAAGCGCTGATGCGCGCGTTACGCGGGCGCGTCTCGGGCCTGTGCCAGCCGACCTATGTGCTCGACATTCCCGGCGGCTACGGCAAGGTTCCGGTGGGACCGTCCTATCTGGAAGGGGACGGCGACGGCTGGCAGGTGGAAGATCCCTCCGGTGCGCGCCATGCCTATCCTCCCTCAGCCGAGGGCGACGACTGATCCCTTTGGCCGCAGGCTCTTGCGAGGCGGGGCGGCGAGGACTCATCTCTTGGCGATGAGCGCTCTTCCATCCGAATGCTGGCTCTGCCGCCGCCCGCTCGGCCGAAAGGTCGAGTGGCACCACCCCAAGCCCAAAAGCCGGGGCGGGCGCGACACGGTGCCGGTTCACCCGATCTGCCATCGCACCATTCATGCGAGCTTCACCAACGCCGAACTGGCGCGCTTCGAGGCCGATGGCGTGGCGCTGGCAGCCCATCCCAAGCTGGAGCGGTTCCTCAGCTGGATCGCGCGCAAGCCGCCCGACTTCCACGCGCCGACGCGTTAAGTGATTCCCCAGAAAGCCTGGTGCGCCGCCCTCGCAAGGCAAGGCCGAAACCGGAGTTTTCCAGACATTTAAAACGCGCTTCGTGCTGATTTTGCAGGGGAAATCCAGCGAGACGCAAGATTTCACAAGAGAGCTCCATGCGATGCTGGACCCGATCAGAATCGGAGATCGAGCCATGGCGCATCCCGCCCTACAGAACCCGGACGAACTCGACCGCACCATCGAACTGGCCTTGGCCGAGGTCGATGGCGACACGCTTCAGGCCCTGCGCAATCTCGTCATGCGCCAGCGCGAACTGGAAATGGAACTCAGCCGCACCGTTTCGGCCGGCTATGTGCGCCGCCGCCCGGCAGCCTAACCCTTCATGACGCGGAAGGGCGCACGCCGCCCTTCCCGCTTGCCGCTCGGCTGACGGCGCTGTTCAAGCGCATGTGAAAAGCCTAAGAGCTTGCCTCGCGGTGTTTCGCAGGAGCGAGACCGAGGCCCGACAGGGCGGCGCGAGGCGACAAAAGGTGATCCTGCCTCCAGGCAGTTTCCCGTTCTTCTCCCGCCCCAAGCTCGATGCCTTGCGCTCTCCCCAAGCGAGACGCCGACGGGCGCTGCCCAGCGTCCGGCAAGGCCGATCGTTCTCAGCCTTGCACCCGAGCATTCCCGGCGAGAACGGCATCCGCCCTCCGCATGGAGACTGCGCAAGACAGGACGTGAGAGCGCTTTCGGCGGAGCCTTGTTCTCCCGGCGCTTTCCCGATCGCGAAAGGCTGGCCATGGACACGTCCCTCCTCCCCTTCCGGCATTTTCTGCTGGGTCTGGCCGTGGTCGCCGTCTGGGGCACGAATTTCGTCGTGATCCATATGGGTCTCGAACATCTACCCCCGCTTCTCTTCGCGGCCCTGCGCTTTCTCTTTGCGGCGCTTCCCGGCGTGTTCTTTCTCAAGCGGCCGAACGTGCCCTGGAGCCATCTCGCCGCCTATGGCGTCCTGATCGGCGCGGGCCAGTTCGGGCTGCTTTTCATGGCGCTGCGCGGATCGATCTCGCCCGGCCTCGCCTCGCTCGTGGTCCAGGCGCAGGTCTTCTTCACCATCGGCCTGTCCATGCGCCTGTCGGGCGAGCGGGTGCAGTCCTATCAATGGGTGGCGCTTCTCTTCGGCATCGCCGGCCTCGGCGTCATCCTGACGCATACGGACGGATCGGCGACGCCTCTCGGTCTCGTGCTCGTGCTTCTGGCGGCCCTCGCCTGGGCGGGCGGCAACATCGTGTCGCGTGCCAGCAAGACGACGGACATGCTTCCCTATGTCGTCTGGGCCAGCCTGTTCTCGGCGCCCCCGCTTTTTATCCTGTCCTTTGCCCTGGAAGGCTGGCCGGCCATCCGCCAAGGATTGGTCTCGGCGGATGCCGCGACCTGGGCGGCCGTGCTCTGGCAGACGATCGGCAACACGATGTTTGGTTACGCCGCCTGGGGCTGGCTCCTGTCGCGCCACCCGGCCGCGCTGGTGACGCCGCTGGCGCTGCTCGTGCCACTCTTCGGAATGGGAGCCTCGGCCTTCTGGCTGGGCGAGCCGCTGCCAGTCTGGAAGATCGTGGCGGCTCTGCTCGTCATGAGCGGCTTGGTGATCGGCTTGCTCTATCCTCGCTGGAAGGCCGCGCGATCCGCCAAACCGGCATGAGACTTTTCCAGCCTTGGCGCGTTGAAAAGGAACCGACACTTTAACACGGCAGGTTCCCATGAGCTCTTCAACGGAACGCGACGCGATCTCGAACGGGATGAATTCCCGCCCGCTTCATGATGGCATCGCCCAAAGCGGTACAGGCCTCCCGGACGACGGCGCCAAGCCGCTCGATATCAGCCCGCAAGACGAACAGCGCCTTCGCAAGACGCTGCTCGGGGAGGACGGCGAAGCCGAAGTGGAAGCGCATCCGTCGTAGCGCCGGGGCCATAGGCTCGAAAGCCGAGAGCACGGCGCATTCGCGGAAGCGTTCAGCCCACCATGCGCAGCACGAACTGCGGCAGGGGCGGGAAGGCCAGACAGGCGGCAGCGAAGATTCCGGCCGCTGTCAGGGCGAGAGCGGTCATATCGACGACAAAGGTCATGAAACGGTCGAGAAGCATGGTCATCCAATCCTTGCTGGCCCGTCCGAAATTGGTTCGATTCGGTTGAGGATTGGTTAGGAACGATGGCCGAATTCGGACATTGTTCCTGCTGTGTTCCCCTTGCCACATCAGCCCAGGTTTTGGCGAAAAGGCGTCCACCCCTTGCGGGACAGCCGCTTTTGATCGGTCACGAATCCTTGCCTGAAGCTGATGGCCGGGCGGCAAAATAATGCGGATGCCCGCCTTGAAAAAGAGATGGGGCCTGCTCATAGTATTACCCATCGAATGATGGCCGGAAAGTTTGTCGACGCGCTGCGGCCCAGCGCATGATCAATCCATTTCTTCGCAGACTTCGATGCAGTTGGGCGCAATTTTTGCGCCTTCAGGGCACACGACTATTCAGAAAGGTATCCCATGGCTACGGGAACCGTTAAGTGGTTTAACACCGAAAAGGGCTTTGGTTTCATCGCCCCGGACAACGGCGGCCAGGACGCCTTCGTTCATATCAGCGCTGTGCAGCGCGCCGGCCTGCAGACCCTGCAGGACGGTCAGAAGGTCAGCTTCGAGCTCGTGGCCGATCGCCGCACGGGCAAGATGGCAGCCGACAGCCTCAAGGCTCTCTAAGCCAGACCTGCTGGTTCAGCTTCACGCAAGCTCCACCAGTTACAACAGCAACACTCATCCCAACGCCGACCACGGATGTACTGGCGGCCTGGGATAGTGACGGCGGGATGGTCGATTCCCAAGATCCCATTCCTTTGCGAACCCTGCGCTCTGCCGAGCCGCAGGGTTTTGCTTTTTCCGATCAGGGCTAGGACGAGCTACGTCTGTCGAGCGCTCCGTATCCGCGCTATCAAGCAGTTGCCAAACGCCTCTCCGCTGAAGTTTAAATGGAGTTTTCGCCCGTCCACGCGAAGCGATGCGCAGTCCGCGCCGAAGGCATAGGCGTCCTCCAGCACTGCGCGACACAGACACGACCCGGCGAGCCATCCTTTGAGGTCCCGAGACCCTCGCCGCCCTCCCTTCGCGCCCCGCTTTCCGCTCGAAATTTCGGCGCAGTCTCCTTTTTGATTCGCGGCCGAAACGTCCTTCAAGCGTCGAGGCTGCGTTCAAGCATGACGCGACGGTGGCAAGCCCGACCTTCCACCCATCAAATCGCCGTGAACGAGCGTGACGTCGCCTATGGAGATGAAGGAGCAAATGCCAATCCCCTTTCGCGCTTCAATCGATCAAAATCGCTCGAAACATGGGAGAAGGCACGCTCCGGTCGTCGTCGCCTCATCACCTGTCAGCCATACTTCGTATCCGACCTGCCTCTTCCTCGACTGGACAAGCCTTCTCCCTTCGGTCCCTCATATCGTCATGCCGAAAGGCGGAACCGACATTTCTGGGAGGAACCATGTCGTTCTCACTCAAGGGCTTGATCGCGTCCTTCGCGCTGGCCTCCGCATTGACACTGCCGGCCGCAGCACAAAGCACCTATCCCACGCAGCCCATCACCATCGTGGTTCCCTTCTCCGCCGGCGGCCCGACCGATACGGTGACGCGCCTGATCGCGCAGTCCATGTCGAGCGATCTCGGGCAGCAGGTGCTGGTGCAGAATGTCGGCGGGGCGGGCGGCACGCTCGGCGCGGGTCAGGTCGCCAAGGCCAAGCCGGACGGCTACACGCTGCTTCTCCACCATATCGGCATGTCCACCGCGCCGACCCTCTATCGCAATCTCGGCTTCGACCCCGTCAAGGACTTCTCCCCCGTCGGCCTCGTCACCTCGGTTCCCATGACCATCGTGGCGCGCAAGGATTTCGAGCCCGCGGATATGGCCGCGCTGGTCGCCCATCTCAAGAAGGATGGCACCAACGTGACCTATGCCAATGCCGGCATCGGCTCCGCCTCGCATCTCTGTGGCATGTTGCTTCAGGAAACGCTGGGCGTGCAGATGGTGACGGTGCCCTATCAGGGCGCGGCCCCGGCCATGACCGATATCGTGGGCGGTCAGGTCGATCTGATCTGCGACCAGACCACCAACACCACCAACCAGATCAAGGCCGGCGAAGTGAAGGCCTATGCCGTGACCTCGCCTGAGCGTCTGGCTTCCCTGCCCGACCTGCCGACCACCAAGGAAGCGGGCCTCGAAAAGCTCGACATCGGCGTCTGGCACGGCATCTACGGGCCGGCGGGCATGGACCCGGCCATCGTCGCCCGCCTTCAGGAATCCCTGAAGAAGGCCCTAACCAACGAGACCGTGAAGGCGCGCTTCGCAGAACTCGGCACCGCGCCGGTTTCGGCCGACGAGGCCAGCCCCGAGGCTCTGGGCAAGGAGCTTTCCTCGCAGATCGCACAGTGGAAGCCGATCATCGAGGCGGCCGGCGTCTACGCCAACTGACGAGCGGCAGGGCCCCGCCGTTCGATCGAACTGGCTGGGCCCGCCCCTGCCCGATGCGCGCCCGCCTAGCGGCCCGGCGCGGACGGGGATCTTTGACTATCGAGAGAAGGGAACCCCGCGCCAGATGTCTTCGAGCGCCGATATTCGCTCACGCCGCGATTTTTTCGCCGCCCTCATCTTCGTCACCGTGGCGCTCGCCTTCGGGCTGGAGTCGCTGAACTATCCGCTCGGCAGCGCGCTGCGCATGGGGCCGGGCTTCATTCCACTGGTTCTGGCGGTCGTTCTCGCCCTTCTCGGCGTGATTATCGGCTTTACCGGCCTGCGCAAGCATGAGCGGATTCAACCCTCGCCCATACCCTGGAAGGGCATCGCCCTCGTGGTTCTGGCGCTGGTGATCTTCGGCGAGTTCGGCGCCCTGCTCGGCCTCGTGCCCGTGGTGTTCGTCGGCACCGCGATCGTCGCACTGGCATCCGCGCGCAACACCATCCTCTCCTCGCTCGCCATCGCCGCCTGCATGTCGGCGCTGTGCTGGCTCGTCTTCAAGATCGGGCTCGGCATCACCCTGCCGACCTTCGGCCCCCTCTTTTCCTGACGGAGCAGCGCATGGAACTCCTGTCCAATCTCGCGCTCGGCTTCGAGACGGCCTTCACGGTCACCAATATCTTCTGGTGCTTCATCGGCGTGTTGCTCGGCACGCTTGTCGGCGTCCTGCCCGGCATCGGGCCGACGGCGACCATCGCCATGCTGCTGCCGATCACCTTCACCTTCTCGCCCGTCACCGCCCTCATTATGCTGTCGGGCATCTATTACGGCGCGCAATATGGCGGCTCCACCACCGCCATCCTGATCAACCTGCCCGGCGAAAGCTCCTCGGCGGTGACGGCCATCGACGGCTATCAGATGGCCCGCAAGGGCCATGCGGGTAAGGCGCTCGCCACCGCCGCGCTCGGCTCCTTCTTCGCCGGCTCGGTCGCCACCCTGCTTCTGGCCGTCGCCGCCCCGCCTCTGTCGCGCGTCGCGCTCCAGTTCGGCGCGCCGGAATATTTCGCGCTGATCGTGCTCGGCCTTCTCGTCTCGATTTCGCTCGCCCATGGCTCGGTGATCAAGGCGCTGGCGATGATCTTTCTGGGCCTCCTGCTCGGCACGGTCGGCCAGGACATCTACACCGGCACGCCGCGCTTCACGCTTGGCCAGCTCGAACTCTACCAGGGCATCAACTTCGTCTCGATCGCCGTCGGCGTGTTCGGCGTGGCGGAAATCTTCCGCAATCTCGAAAACGAGACGACGCGTGAGGTCGGCGTCAAGAAGGTCTCGGGCCTCTGGCTCACCAAGGACGATTTCAAGCGCATCGCCGCCCCTGTCGTGCGCGGCACGGTGCTCGGCTCCATTCTCGGCGTTCTGCCGGGCGGTGGCCACGTCCTCTCCTCCTTCGCCTCCTATTCGCTGGAGAAGAACCTCGCCAAGAACAAGTCCGAGTTCGGCCATGGCGCGATCCAGGGCGTCGCCGGCCCCGAGAGCGCCAACAACGCCGCCGCGCAGACCTCGTTCATCCCGCTTCTGACGCTCGGCATCCCGGCTCACCCGGTCATGGCACTGATCGTCGGCGCGTTCATCCTCCAGGGCATTACGCCCGGCCCGAACGTCATCAACACCCAGCCCGCGCTCTTCTGGGGCATCATCGCCTCCATGTGGATCGGCAATGTGCTGCTCGTCATCCTGAACCTGCCGCTGATCGGGCTCTGGGTGAAGATGCTGACCATTCCCTACCGCGTGCTGTTTCCCGCCATCGTCCTCTTCGCGGCCATCGGCTGCTACTCGATCAACAACAACCCGTTCGACGTCTACGCGATCGGCGTATTCGGCCTTCTGGGCTACGTGCTGATCCGCCTGGGATGCGAGCCCGCGCCTCTGCTGCTCGGCTTCGTGCTCGGCCCGCTGCTCGAAGAGCATCTGCGCCGCGCCATGATCATCTCGCGCGGCAATGCCATGGTGTTCCTGGAGCGCCCGATCTCGGCCACGCTGCTCGCCCTTGGTCTTGCCGCCGTCATCGTCGCGCTGCTGCCCTCCATTCGCGCCAAGCGCAAGGAGGTCTTCGTCGAAGACGATTGATCCTTATGCCATAACTTAGGAGCATGGCTGCGCCCGTCCCTGCGAGGGTTGACCCTTCGTCGCGGCGGGCGCACCAGTATGGAAGCCTTCGCAATCGGCTTTCCGGAGAAGATCCGTGTCGCGGCCCGTCGCCCTCCACCCCGCCGTCTCACCCCTGCCCGAGCGCGCCCATCGTCCGCCCTGCGGCGCATGCGCCGAGTGCGGTGTGCGGACCATGGCGGTCTGCGCGGCCCTGGCGGATGACGAGATCAGCGCGCTGGAGCGGATCATGACCGCGCGCCGGCTGGGCGCGGATGAAACGCTGGTGGTGGAAGGCGAAACCCGCAAGCGCGTCTACAGCCTGACGGAGGGCATGTTGCGCCTGTCGATCGCCCTGCCGGACGGTCGCCGCCAGATCACAGGCTTCCTGCTGCCCGGCGACTATCTCGGCCTGGCCGACGACGAGGTTTATACGGCCAGCGTCGAAGCGGTGGTGCCGGCCGCGCTCTGCTCCTTCCCGGTGCGGGAAATGGATGCCCTGATCGAAACCTATCCCCGGCTGAAGGACCGCCTGTTCCGCTTCACGCGAGCGGCGCTGCGTCAGGCGCGGGAAAATCAGGTCATTCTCGGCCGGCTGGCCCCGGTGGAAAAGCTCGCGGCCTTTCTTCTCGCCCTGTCGCGCCGGATGGCGGAAAACAAGCTGGCCGACAATCCCGTGCCGCTCGCCATGACGCGTGCCGATATTGCGGACTATCTCGGCCTCACCATCGAAACCGTGTCCCGCTCCTTCACCAAGCTGCGCAACCAGGGCCTCATTCGCCTGCCCGACGCGCATCTGGTGGAGATCGTGGACCGGCGCTCGCTGGAGGCTGTGGCCGGGACGGTGGCTTGAGACGCGTCTGCGCCCTCACCCGGCGTAGCGCGTTTCCAACAGGTCGATTTCGCGCACCAGCCGGCGCGCCGTTTCGGAGCCCAGCTGCCGGCGGCGCACCTTGCGAAAGATTTCGGCCCGCTCGGCGTTCAAGGCCGCCAACCGCATCTCGCGTTCGATCCGGTCCGAGCGCTGCGCCGTCTCGGCACTGTCGCCCTCCGCCGAACGGCGCTCGATGCGCCGATGGTAGAGATCGGTGAGCTGCGAGGCGGCCGCGACATAAAGATCGGCGTCCTTGCCCTGATCGGCGGTCTGGCTGAGGAGTCGGCCGATCTCGGCAATCGCCGCCTCGGCCGCCGCGATGCGGGCGGCATCCTCTTCCGCCTGCTGCGAGGGCTCGGGGGGCAGTTCGAGGCCGCGCAGGAGCAGCGGCAATCCGAAGGTCGCGACCAGAAGCGACACGATAATGACGCCCATCGCCAGCGAGATGGCGAGATCGCGTGCCGGAAAGGGCGAGCCGTCGCTCAGCGTCAGCGGCAAGGTCAGGACGCCGGCCAGCGTCACCGCGCCGCGAACGCCCGCGCAGGACATGGCCGCCACGATGCGCCAGCTCGGCGAGGTCGTACGGTCGCGCCGCCGCAGAAGCGTCAGTTGCAGCGACAGCCAGACCCAGGTGAAGCGCAGGGCGGCGAGCCCGGCCGTGATGGCGACCGCATAGAGAATCAGCCAGGTGATCTCGTGTTGGCCGGGCTGGCCGACCGTCTCGGCCGCGCGCGAGACGATGGCCGGCAATTGCTCGCCCAGAAGCACGAAGATGATGCCGTTGGCGGCATATTGGATCGTGTCCCAGACCGTGCTGCGGCGAACGCGCGTGACGGCCATGACGCGGCCCCGGCTTTCGGCGAAGCTCATCGTGACGCCCGCCGCGACGGCGGCGAGAATGCCGGAACATTCGAGATGCTCCGCCAGAAGATAGCAGGCAAAGGGGATCAGCAGGCTGATCAGGATCTGCGAGCCCGTGTCCTCGCCAAAGCGCTCGGACACCCAATCCTTGGCCCGCGTGATGGCGAGCGTGACAAAGGTCCCGACCGCCAGCCCGCCCAGCGCCACCCAGACGAAATTCAGCACCGCGTCGCCCAACGAGAACGTGCCCGTCAGCGCGGCGGCGACCGCAAAGCGGAAGCAGACGAGGCCCGACGCGTCGTTCAACAGCGACTCGCCCTCCAGGATATGCAGCATCCGCTTGGGGATCGGCACGCGGTTGGCGATGGCGGACACCGCGATCGGATCGGTGGGCGAGACGATGGCTGCCAGCGCGAAGGCCACAGCCAAGGGCATGGCCGGCACCAGCCAGTGAATGAACAGGCCCATGCCCGCGACCGTGACGACCACGAGACCCAAGGCCAGTTCAACGATGATGATCCGGTCCTTGAACAGTTCCTCGCGTGGAATGCGCCAGCCATCCAGAAACAGAAGCGGGGGCAGGAAGAGAAGAAAGAAGATTTCAGGGTCGAGGCTGACGCGCAGGTCCGCGAACAGGCCGATGGCGGCCCCCAGTACGATCTGAAACAGGGGACGCGGCACGGGAAACGGCAGGACGCGCAGGAAAATGCCGCTGGCGACGACGGCCAGAAGAAGCACGAGCGTGATCGTGACGGTTTCCAAAGACGTCTCCGGGCAGGCTGGTGGCCGAGCGCGGGAGGCTACGTGCCACTCGCTCAACGGATCGGAACCGATCCGCCCGCACATGTCCCGGCGGGCCCGTCGCTTGTCAACCGCAACGCGGCTTTGTAGCCGGACTCACGCGGCGAAATCCCGGCCCCATCCACGGACCACCCCGCACGAGGCGACACAGGGACGCTCTCGCCGAAGACAGATGGCGAGCGATCGCATGGCGCGCTTGTTCCGCCGATCGGCCACCAAAAGCGCTGAAACAGAAGACACTACCGGCTGAAATCAACACTCCGCGCCATCACGTGCCGTCCCATGGGCTTGGACATGAGGCATACTCGGCGCAATGGCCTCAGCTCAATGCGCAGTCGCCAGCGATGATCGTTTGGAGATTTTGAGATGGTACGGTTGAGTGGGTTCGAACCACCGACCTTCGGAGCCACAATCCGACGCTCTAACCAACTGAGCTACAACCGCATATCGTCGTGACGACGAGACCGCCAATACGGCTTTTCGAAAGGGATGGCAAGGGCCGCGC